>NZ_WWHU01000001.1:2505734-3132168 GCF_009862785.1 Gordonia sp. SID5947
TCCGACGAGATGGCCGCCGGCATGGCGGCCCAGTTCGCCCAGGGCGTCGAGATGGGATTCGAGCAGGACATCGAGATCTGGAAGAACAAGGCGCCCATCGACAACCCGCTGCTCTCCGAAGAGGACGGACCGGTGTATCAGCTCCGTCGCTGGTACGAGCAGTTCTACGTCGACGTCGACGAGGTCACCGACGACATGACCAATCGGTTCGAGTTCGAGATCGACACCGAACGGGCGGTGCAGAGCTGGGAAGCCGAGGTCGCCGAGAACATCGCCAACGGAACCACACTGCAAGCGCCCGCCTGACCGGTCAGGTCGCCGACGGTCTACCGCACCCACCCGAGTACCACCACGAGCACGAGGACGATCATGAACGAAGCACTCGACAACATCGCCGCACTGGCCGACGAGATCCGCGGCCAGGCCGACGAGGCCGAACGACTCGGCCGACTCCCCGACGAGACGGCCAAGAAGCTCAAGGCGGCCGGCCCGATCCGCCTGCTGCAACCGAAGAAGTACGGCGGTTACGAAGCGCATCCTCGCGAGTTCGCCGAAACAGTCATGGCCGCAGCCTCGCTCGACGGTGCGACCGGCTGGGTCTGCGGGATCGTGGGCGTCCACCCGTGGCAGTTGGCGTTTGCCGACCCGAAGGTCCAGGAAGAGGTCTGGGGCACCGACAACGACACCTGGATGGCGTCACCGTACGCACCGACCGGGATCGCCGTCCCTGTCGACGGCGGCTATATCTTCAACGGTCGCTGGCAGTTCAGCTCGGGTACCGACCATTGCGACTGGATCTTCCTCGGAGCGATGCTCGGCACCGCGGAGGGCGCGATCGCCGAGCCCATGACGATGCTGCACATGATCCTGCCCCGCAGCGACTACCAGATCGTCGACGATTCATGGAATGTGGTGGGTCTCAAGGGAACCGGCTCGAAGGACATCATCGTCAAGGACGCTTTCGTCCCTGCGTACCGGGTGATGAACGGCGACCAGGTGATCGACGGCACCGCGCAGCGCGAGTACGGCGTGACCGAGACGCTCTACAAGATGCCGTGGTCGAACATGTTCCCGCTGGGCATCTCTGCGGCGGTCATCGGCATCGCGGAGGGCGCGCTCGCCGCCCACCTGGACTATCAGCGCGACCGGGTCGGCGCCCAGGGCACCGCCATCAAGGATGACCCCTACGTCCTGTTCGCGGTCGGCGAGGCCGCCGCGGACATCAACGCCGCGCGGCAGGAATTGTTGGCCACCGTCGACGCCATGTGGGACATCGTCGACGCCGGCAAGGAGGTGTCGTTCGAGCAGCGGGCCGCAGGGCGACGGACCCAGGTGCGTGCGGCCTGGCGTGCCGTGATGGCCGTGGATCAGATCTTCGCGCGGTCCGGCGGCAACGCCCTGCGGATGGACAAGCCACTGCAGCGGTTCTGGCGCGACGCGCATGCCGGCCTGAATCACGCGATCCACGTACCGAGCACCGTCTACCACGCTTCGGCTCTCAGCTCACTGGGCATCGACCCGCCCGAGCAACTCCAGAAGATGATCTGACCGACCACCACGGAAGAACCTGACGGACAAAGGAATCGACATGACAGAGATCAAAGGCCTGGGATATCTCAAGATCCAGACCAACGACATCGACCGCTGGCGTACCTTCGCCTTCGACGTGCTGGGATTCGCGCAGGGCAGCGGCCCGGACAAAGATGCCCTCTATCTCCGGATGGACGAACGTGCTGCGCGCATCGTCGTCGTTCCGGGGAACACCGACGAGGTCGTCGAGATCGGCTGGGAGGTCCGCGACGCTGCGGCGCTGACGCGGGTGCGGACCGTTCTGGAGCGGGCGGGTGTGGCGGTGAAACCGCTGTCGGTCGAGGAGGCCGAGAACCGGCGTGTCGAGGAGGTCATCTCGTTCACGGACCCGACGGGTGCGGCCGTGGAGATCTTCCATGGACCCGTACTCGACCACAGCCCGATCATCACCCCGTTCGGCGGCAGATTCGTCACCGGCGCCCAGGGTCTCGGACATGTCGTGCTGCCCACCACAGACCCGGTGGGTGCACTCGACTTCTACACCGACGTCCTCGGCTTCCTGCCCCGCGGAGCGATGCGGCTTCCGGCTCCGCCGGAGTTCGGCCCGATGCGTATTCGCTTCCTCGGCGTCAACGAGCGTCACCACAGCCTTGCCCTCTGCCCCGCACCCCACGGCGGAGCGCCCGGCCTCATCCACGTGATGGTCGAGGTGGATTCCCTCGACGCGGTCGGCCAAGCCCTCGACCGGGTCGTCAAGGACGGCTTCTCCGTCTCGTCCACGCTGGGCCGGCACACCAACGACAAGATGGTGTCCTTCTACGTGCGGGCACCCGGCGGTTGGGACATCGAGTTCGGCACCGACGGCATGAAGGTGGACGAGACGCACTACACAGCCGAGGAGATCACCGCCGACAGCTACTGGGGTCACGACTGGTCGGGCAGCGAGCCGCTGGCCGCCATGTAGCGCCGTCGCGCGTTCCGTGGTGCACACGAGGCGCTCCACCTGCGGGTGGGGCGCCTCGTCTGCGTCGGATGGCGAAACCACGGCCGGAGCGGACCAACTGTGTGACAACGAGCACATTATGTGTTACTAATAGGCATATGCCTATTAGGCATAACGCCCAGCCCGATCTTCTCGTCCTCGCCACTCGCCACCCGCCCACGGAGGTGCCATGACCCTCGAGATGGAGACATCCACTCCGAATGCCGTACTCGACCGTGTTTCCCTCGTCCTCGACGCGTTCGACGGACCGGGGCGACTCACTCTCGCCCAGATCGTGCGCCGCACCGGCCTGCCCCGCTCCTCGGCCCACCGGATGCTCGAGCGTCTGGTCGCCCTGAGGTGGTTGCGCCGGCAGGGGCGCGACTACGAACTCGGCATCCGGCTGATGGAACTCGGATCGATCGCCGTCCATCAAGACCGGTTGCACGAGGCGGCCCTGCCCTTTCTGCACGAGTTGCATCGCACCACCGGATTCGTGGTGCACCTCGCCATCCTCGACGGACCCGACGTGGTGTACCTGGAGAAGATCGGCGGCACCCTCGCGGCCTCCGTCCCGACGCGGGTCGGCGGTCGTCAGCCGGCGCACTGCACCGCTGTCGGCAAGGCGATCCTCGCGCATTCCGAAGATCGGGCAGACCATCGGACGCCCAGCATCGGCGAGCCGCTCATACAGAAGACGCGCTATTCCATCTCGACGCGCTCCCGCCTCGACACCGAACTCGTCAAGGTCCGCACGCACGGGATCGCCTACGAGCGGGAAGAATCCCTCGCCGGCATCGGCTGCGTCGCGGCGCCGATCGGCGAACTCGACGACGCCGTCGCCGCGGTCTCGGTCTGCGGTCCCGCGGATCGGATGAACTTCGATCATCGACTGGCGGCCCCCGTTCGCATGACCGCCTTGGCGATCTGGCGCACGCTCGAGGGCGGTTCGGGTCGGGTGGTACCCACCTTGCAGCGCAGACATCAGCATGTCGGGATGCACCGGGTCTCGGGTGTTTCGCGCCCCGGCACGCCGACCCGCATGGCGCGATGATCGACCCGGAAGTCGCTGCCATCCTCCCTCGTCTGAACGACGGGTTCCCCCGGGTGGAGACGATGACGGGCGCAGCGGCGCGGGCGGCGATCCGTGCACGATTGCAACCCGATCCCGATCCCGTCCCGGTGGCCCGCGTCCATGAGCAGACGATCCCAGGGCCGGCCGGCGAGATCCCGGTACGGATCTACTGGCCCGCCGCGCGCTATCCCGTCGACCCCGCACCGTCGCTGATCGTGTTCGCCCACGGAGGCGGATTCGTGTTCTGCGATCTCGACAGCCATGACGACCTGTGCCGTTCGATGGCGAACGGAACCGGAGCCGTGGTGGTGTCGGTCGACTACCGCCGCGCACCCGAACACCGGTGGCCGGCCGCGGCACACGATGTCCACGCGGCCACCGCCTGGGCGTCCGACAATGCCGCATCCCTCGGTGCCGACGCGGGACATCTGATCGTGGCCGGTGACAGCGCGGGCGGCAACCTCGCCGCCGTCGCGTCGCTCATGGCCCGCGAGGAAGGTGGGCCGCGGATTCGCGCACAGGCTCTGCTCTACCCGGTGGTGTCCGCGAACTTCACCACCGAGTCCTACATCCGATTCGCCGAGGGCCACTACAACACCGCGACGGCGATGAAATGGTATTGGGATCAATACGTTCCGGAACTCGACGACCGGACACATCCCCACGCCTCACCGATCCTGGGTGAACTCGCCGGCCTGCCGCCGACCCTCGTGGTCACTGCCGGCCATGACCCGCTCGCCTCCGAGGGTGCCGACCTCGTGCAGTCACTCGCCTCTGCCGGGGTGCCGACGATCCACCACGAGCATGCGGGCGCCATCCACGGTTTCATGACGATGCCTGTACTGAGCCTGTGCGAAACGGCTCGCACCCGGGCATGGGAAGACCTTCGGGCGCTGGTGGCCCAGACCTGAGACCGATCAGTCGTCGTCTTCGGTCGCCTTCACCTGTTCTTCGATCTCGCGCCAGTGCCCGGGCCGCGGCCTCGGGAAACTCTCGCCACGCTTTCCGGCGTTGAAAACCTCGTCGGCAGCATCGATCTCGGCGATCAGCTCGAGCGCAAGTTCACGTTCGCTGGCGTAGTAGCGCTCGGCCCACCGCATCGCGATCCGCGCGTACGCCCAGGCGGGTTCAGCCTCGGCCGCGACCGCGTCGACAGCGATCCTGTGCTGCAACGCCTCCACTCGGTCCACGTGTTCACGGAGCATCGCCTTGAGGGTGTCCGGAGTACTGAGATGCCCGAAGGCTGTCCGCATCAGCGCGCCGTGCTTGAGCATCGGCGGGTCGACGGGAGCATCGAGCGCCCATATGCGCACAGCCCGGCGTCCGGCATCGGTGATCTTGTAGACACGCCGATTGCGGCCCCCATCACCGCCGGCCATCCGAGAAGCGGCGTACCCGTGATTCTCGATCCGCTTGAGTTCCGAATAGACCTGACTGAACGACGGACTCCAGTAATAGTGCCGCAGACTCCAGTCCGCCCACTTCTTGATGTCGTACCCGGAGACCTCTTCCTCGTAGGCGAGCATGCAGAGGACCGCCCATGAGGTCGGAGGAAGATTGGGCAGGTCCTCGAAGCGCACTTTTTCCGAGGTCACAGGGCAAATGCTACCAACCTGCGTCCGCCGGTGAGCGCACAGGCGCGCACTGACCGGGACAAGCCGTTGTGTCCCCGGCGGCAGAGAGTGATCCTGTTGTCACACGGAAACTTTCGGAGGAATGATGAGCCACGACCAGATGCTGACGGAGCCGCTCGATCTCGATGAGCGCAGGCTACGGCGGGTATGGAGCAACTTCGCGACCGGTGTGGCGGTGATCACCGCACACGACGGGACGGCGCCGATCGGCTTCACCTGCCAGTCCGTCGTCTCGGTCTCGCTGGCGCCACCGCTGATGTCGTTCTGCCCCTCGGCGACCTCCACCAGCTGGCCGCGGATCCGCACGATCGGCGAGTTCTGCATCAACATTCTCGCCGCCGACCAGCAGGAGATGTGCCGGCAGTTCGCGCGGACCGGGACCGAGAAGTTCGACGGGATCGGCTGGCGTCCGGGCCCCTCCGGCGCTCCCACCCTCGACGACGCGCTGGCGCACATCGACGCGCGGCTGGACTCCGAGCACGACGCCGGCGATCACACCATCGTGGTCGCGCGCATCACCGCGCTCTCGGCCCAGGAAGCCAAGGGCCCGTTGCTCTTCTTCCGCGGCGGATTCGGCACCTTCGACGATCTCGCCGGGTGACCGCACGACCGAGCGCTCCCCGCCTCGATCGGACGGGGAGCGCCGGCGCGGCCGCGAAGGCGTCAGTCGGAGGTGGGGTGGCGTCGGATCATCTCGAATCCGCGATAGCCATCCGCCGCGACATCGCCGATGATCTGTCGATAGACACCGAATCCGCCGACGAACGGCATGAAAACCCGAGGCTTCCCAGGGATGTTCGCGCCCAGATACCACGAGTTCGCCTCGGGCATCAGCGTTCGCGCCGCACGTTCCGAGCATTCGCGCACCCACTCGTCGACGGCATCCGGCCGTGCCTCGATGGCATCGGCCCCCATCGCATCGAGTGCGGCCATCGCATCGGCCACCCAGTCGACGTGAAGTTCCGAGTGCAGCACCATGTTCGCCAGAACGGAGGGGCTGCCCGGCCCGGTCAGGTTGAAGAGATTGGGGAAACCGGCGACACCCAGACCGAGATAGGTTCGCGGCCCCTCGCTCCACGTCTGCTTGAGGGTCTCACCACCACGCCCGACGATGTTGATACGTTCCACCGAGCCGGTCATGGCATCGAATCCGGTTGCCAGCACCAAGGAGTCCACGGCGATCTCGCGATCGCCGACCTCGATGCCCGACGGCGTGATCCTCTCGATCGGTGTGGTCCGCACGTCGACGATGTGGACGTTGGGACGGTTGAACGTCTGGAAGTAGTTGTCGTCGGTACAGATCCGCTTCGCGCCGATCGGATGATCGCGAGGGATCAGGATGTCGGCGACCGCCGGGTCGTCGATGACCGCACGGATCTTTCGTTCCCAGAACTCTTGTGCGGTTCGGTTCGCCTCGAGCTCGGTCAGCTGATCGGGAAAGGTCTTGCTGAACAGGACTCCGCCCAGGAGCCAACGCTTTTCATAGGCGTCGCGACGTTCGTCCTCGGATACTTCCAATGCCGACCGTGGATGCGGCTGGTGCGGCGAGCCACCTCCGCTGTCCATCGACCGCCGACGACGCTCGGGGTAGTCGGCCTTGTGCGCCGCACGAGTCGCGTCGTCGAGGGGCGCGTTGCCCGCCGGGATGCTGTAGTTCGGTGTGCGCTGGAAGACATGAAGTTCTGCGGCCGTCTCGGCGATATGCGGGATCGCCTGTATTCCCGACGATCCCGTCCCGATCACGCCGACCCGGCGTCCGCTGAAGTCGATGCCGTCGTGCGGCCACGACGAGGTGTGGTGGACGTCGCCCTCGAATGACGCCAGACCGGGAATCTGCGGGATGTTCGCACTCGACAGCGGCCCGAGCGCGAGCACGCAGAATCTTGCCGACACCTCCTCCCCGGTATCGGTCCGCACGAGCCAGCGGAGCGTCGTGTCGTCGAGCGTCATGTCGATCACGCGGGTGTTCAGGGTGATGTCGCGTCGCAGATCGAATCGATCCGCGACATGATCGAGGTATCGCAGGATCTCGGGCTGCGTCGCGTACTTCTCGCTCCAGTTCCACTCCTGCTGCAGTCGGTCGTCGAACGAATACGAGTAGTCCACGCTCTCCACGTCACACCGTGCGCCCGGATAGCGGTTCCAATACCACACCCCGCCGATCCCGCCGCCGGCCTCGAAAACTGCGACGGTGTAGCCGTCACTTCTGAATCGCTGCAGCGCATACAGTCCCGCGATACCCGCGCCGACCACGACGACGTCGACGGTACGCACAGGTGTGGTGTCTGATGAGTTCGGGCTCTCCACGGGAATTCGCCTTCCGATCGGTACGTTCACTGCCGCCGACGCTAGGATCGCGAACCCGTCGCAGGCCAGTGCCTCTCCCGCTGATCGGCACAGTCGTCTCCGGTCACCGCCGGTCACATCGCCTCCCGATGATCGGGACAACGCGACTCCGCAGGCGCCGGTCCTCGCCTAGCGTCGGCACTGTTCACGGAAGGGGACAGCATGCACTGGGACGACGAAGTAGATGTGCTGGTCGCGGGATCGGGCGGCGGACTCGCCGGCGCCTATACCGCGGCACGTGAGGGACTACGCGTGGCCGTGGTCGAGGCCACCGACAAGTTCGGGGGAACCACCGCGTACTCCGGCGGTGGCGGGATGTGGTTCCCGTGCAACCCGGTGCTGCGCCGAGCGGGCACCGACGACACCGTCGACACGGCACTCGAGTACTTCCATGCGGTGGTCGGTGACCGCACCCCTGCCGACCTCCAGGAGACCTACGTCCGTCGCGGCCCCGACGTGGTGGAGTACCTGGAGAGCGATCCCGCGTTCGCCTTCGAGATGTTCCCGTGGCCCGACTACTTCGGAAACGCGCCGGGCGCACGACTCGACGGTCAGCGCCACATCATTCCGGCGCCCCTGCCGGCCTCGGAGCTCGGCGATCTGCGCGACTCGCTGCGCGGGCCGCTCGACACAGATCGGTTGGGGGTACCACTGCCGGACCTCTTGATCGGCGGTCAGGCACTGATCGGCCGATTCCTCAAGGCCATCGCCGGGTTCCCCGATGCGTCGCTTCACCTCGACTCACCCCTCGTCGAACTCGTCGTCGAGGACGGTGCGGTGACCGGTGCGGTCGTCGAACGCGATGGCGCGCGCCACGCGATCCGCACCCGCCGGGGCGTACTGCTCGCGGCCGGCGGCTTCGAGCAGAACGACGAGATGCGGAATCGCTACGGTGTCCCGGGGGTGGCACGGGACACGATGGGGCCCTGGGGAAATCTCGGTCGAGCGCATGAGGCGGCGACCGCCGCGGGTGCCGATCTCGATCTGATGGATCAAGCCTGGTGGTCACCCGGGATGACGCATCCGGACGGGCGTTCGGCGTTCGCACTCTGGTTCACCGGCGGCATCTTCGTGAACCAGGACGGAGAACGATTCGTCAACGAGTCCGCGCCATACGACCGGCTGGGCCGCGCCGTCATCGGGGAGATCGACAAGGGTGCACTGTCGCTTCCGTTCTGGATGGTGTACGACGACACCGACGGTGTCGTGCCGCCGGTCAAGGCATCCAACGTGTCCATGGTGGACAGCGACGACTACGAGTCCGCCGGCCTGTGGCACACCGCCGACACCCTCGAGGAACTCGCCGCCCGTATCGGTGTCGACCCGGCAGGCCTCGTGGCCACGGTCGAGCGGTTCAACAAGTTCGTCGCCGACGGCGTCGACCCCGACTTCGGGCGCGGCGACGAGGCCTATGACCGCGCGTTCTCCGGCGGCTCGTCACCGATGACGCCGATCGACCAGCCGCCCTTTCACGCAGCGGCTTTCGGCATCTCCGACCTCGGCACCAAAGGCGGAGTGCGCACCGATACAGCCGGCGCCGCGCTGGACGGGTCGGGTCGTCGGATACCCGGCCTCTACGCCGCGGGCAACACGATGGCCGCGGTCAGCGGAACCGTCTACCCGGGTGGTGGAAACCCGATCGGAGCATCGGTCCTGTTCAGCCATCTCGCCGTACTCGACATGCTTCGCCAACGCGCAGACCTGCGCGACGACAAAGACGATCCCGAGGAGAACCGTTGAATCCCACTGACCTGATCCGCTCCCGTGTCATGCAGTACCTCGCCGCCATCGGGAGCGGTGCCGCCGCGGATGTCGCCGCCCTGTACGCCCACGACGCCACCGTCGAAGACCCCGTCGGTTCCGAGATCCGTACCGGTCGAACCGCGATCGAGGAATTCTACGGGGCGCTCAGTGGCGCCGACTGTGACACCGAGCTCCTCACGCTGCGCGTGTCCGGGCACACCGCCGCATTCCACTTCCGCGTCACCACACGTACTCCCGACCAGATCATCGTCGTCGAACCCATCGACATCATGACGTTCGACGACGACGCGCAGATCACCAGCATGCGCGCGATCTGGTCGCCCGACGACCTGACCATCAAGAACCGATAAAGGGGGGGGACCGCTCATGACCACACCAGAACCGAAGTGGGATCGCGAGGTCGACTTCGTCGTCGTCGGGAGCGGCGCAGGTGGGCTCACCGGTGCGCTGGCCGCTGCCGCCCGTGGACTCGACACCCTCGTCATCGAGAAGGCCTCGTTCTTCGGCGGGAGCACGGCATTGTCGGGCGGCGGAGTCTGGATTCCGAACAACCCCACGCTCCGTCGTGAAGGGATCATCGACTCACGCGAGAGTGTCCGCGCCTATCTCGATGCCGTCGTGGGCGATCGCGTGCCCTCCGCCAACGTCGACACCTTCATCGACGAGGGACCCCGGATGGTCGAGTTCCTGGAAAAGACCAGCGCGCACATGCGTTTCCAGTGGTGTACCGGCTACTCGGACTATCACCCGGAGCGTCCCGGCGGTCGCCCGGAAGGCCGGTCGATCGAGCCCTTGGCCGTCGACCTCAAGCAACTCGGCGAGGACGAGCAACGATTGCGCCCGGCTGCCCTGGCAACTCCTCCCGGCCTGTTCATCACGTCCAAGGACTTTGTCGCGCTCAACATGGTGATGCGCACCTGGAAGGGCAGGCGGACCGCGTTGCTGACGGGGTTGCGGGCAGTCAAGGCGGTGCTCCTGCGGCGCCACATGGACACGCTCGGCCGAGCACTCGTCGCCCGGCTCCGACTCGCAATGAAAGATGCGGGCGTACCTCTGCATCTCGACACACCACTGCAGTCGCTCATCACCGACGAGTCCGGCGCGGTGATCGGGGTCGTCGCCGAGCATCGCGGAGAGCAGGTCCGGATTCGCGCCCGTGCGGGAGTTCTACTGGCCACCGGAGGATTCGAGCACAACGATGAGATGCGCAAGCAGCACCTGCCACCCGGGGGACAGGACGACTACAGCGCCGCCTCGAAGGACAACACGGGAGACGGGATCGTCGCGGGCGTCGACGTCGGCGCCGCGGTCGACCTCATGGACGACGCCTGGTGGATGCCGTCGTTCCAACGTCCCGACGGCATCAACCAGGTACTGGTGTCGGAGCGATCGATCCCGCGATCGATCATCGTCGACCACTCTGGTCACCGGTTCACCAACGAGGCGGCACCGTACGTCACGTTCGTGCACGCCCAGTTGGCCGGCGGTCACGAGCCGGCGTGGTTCATCTTCGACCGCACCGCGAAGAATCGATATCCGGTCGGCGGCATCATGCCCGGACAGTCCTTCCCCGACGACTGGACACAGAGCGGTCTGCTGGTGAGTGCCACGACCGTGAAGGAACTCGCCGTCGCGATCGGCATCGATCCGTCCGCCCTCGCGTCGACGGTGGAGCGCTACAACGGTTTCGCCCGCGATGGCAAGGATCTCGATCACGGCCGCGGCGACAGCGCATATGACAACTATTACGGCGACCCGAGTCTCGAGCACCCCACGCTCGACGTTCTCGATCGCGGTCCCTTCTATGCGCTCCGAATGCGTGCCGGTGATCTCGGCACCAAGGGCGGCCTCGTCTACAACGCCGACGCGCAGGTGCTGCGAGATGACGGGACCGTCATCGACGGGCTCTTCGCGACCGGCAACACGTCGGCGTCCGTGATGGGCAACGACTATGCAGGCGCCGGCGCGACCATCGGCCCCGCCATGGTCTTCGGCTATGTCGCGGCCCGTCGCGCCGCGTCCGGCCGGTGAGGTCGCGAGATGCAGGAATTGATCTGTGGCGCTTGCGAAACAACCGTCCTCGTGGAGAAGTTCAGTCCGAGCCACACCAGCATCCAGTGGCTCGACGACGCGAAGCACGCCTGTCCCGAGTTCGCCCGCTTCGCGGCCGCCGGCGAGAACGTGAATGCCATCCCGACCTGCCCGGCACTCCGCGAGACCATCGAAGAAGCAGCCCGCAGTGGGCGATTGGCGACCGACAGCCGCCGAGTCGAACCGACGCGCGGGCTACCCCACCCCCACCGACCCGATCCGACCACCCCAGGAGAGTGACATCGTGAGTCCAACGTCAGCGCCGGCCGGCACACAATTGGCCGGGAAGGTGATCGTCGTCAGCGGCGGCGCCCGCGGTCTCGGGGCTGCCTTCGCGCAGCGCATCGTCGAGCGCGGCGGCAAGGTGGTGATCGGCGACATCCTCGACGACGTGTGCAAGCAGACCGCCGAGGACCTCGGCGACGGTGCCCGCCATGTCCACCTCGACGTGACCGACCCCGACCAGTGGGCCGAGGCGGTGGCTCATGCCGAGCGCGAATTCGGTTCCCTGACCGGAATCGTGAACAACGCCGGGATCTCGACCGGTGCTTTCGTCGAGCAGGATTCGCTCGAGAACTTTCGGCAGGTGCTCGACATCAACCTGGTCGGCGTGTTCAACGGTATCCGCGCCGCCATCGCCCCCATGCGAGCCGGGGGCGGCGGGTCGATCGTCAACATCTCGTCGGCAGCCGGACTCACCGGATTGCCGCTCACCAGCGGCTATGGCGCGTCGAAGTGGGGTGTCCGAGGCCTGACCAAGATCACCGCGGTAGAGCTCGCCACCGATCGCATCCGCGTCAACTCTGTTCATCCCGGGATGACCTACACTCCCATGACCTCGCCGATCGGCATCGAGACCGGCGATGGCAAGTATCCCAACACCCCGATGGGCCGAGTCGGGGTCGCGGACGAGATCGCCGGTGCCGTCGCATTTCTCCTGTCCGACGACTCCACGTACATGACCGGCGCAGAGCTCGCCGTCGACGGCGGCTGGACCGCAGGTCCCACCGTCGCTTACACGATGGGGCAGTGATCATGACGCTGATGGGCCCCGCGTCGGCCGTTGAGATGAGCGCACACGAGATCGCCACTGCGCGAGGTGTACTCCGATACCACGAGGCCGGCGAGGGGCCGGACCTACTCCTTCTACACGGGTCCGGGCCAGGCGTCACCGGCCTACGCAATTTCCGCGGCAACCTGCCGTTTTTCGCCGCGCATTTCCGTTGTCTCGTCGTGGAATTCCCAGGTTTCGGAGTCAGTGACGACTTCGGCGGGCATCCGATGATCACCGCGCTCTCCGCGGTAGAGGAGTTCGTGGACGCGCTGGACCTGCCGAACGTCGCCGTCATCGGGAACTCGATGGGCGGAGGCGTCGCGCTCAGTTACGCGGCCGCTCATCCGGACAAGGTCCGGAAGCTGGTGACGATCGGCGGCATCGGCAAGAATCTCTTCAGCCCCGGACCGAGCGAGGGCATCCGGCTCCTGCAGGAGTTCACCGATGAT
Organism: Gordonia sp. SID5947; assembly: GCF_009862785.1. NCBI lineage: Bacteria > Bacillati > Actinomycetota > Actinomycetes > Mycobacteriales > Gordoniaceae > Gordonia > Gordonia sp. SID5947. The sequence continues at coordinate 2,518,660 of NZ_WWHU01000001.1, forward strand.
CCCAACCGGGAGCGGCTCGTGCGCTGGCTGCACTCGATGGTCTACGACCCCGACTTGATCACCGACGAGCTCGTCGAAGAACGGTGGGCACAGGCCACCGAGCCCGGGACCCTCGAGAGTGCTCGACGCATGTACGGGTCCACCGCATTCGCCGCGATGATCGCCGCGATGGAGAACTCCGACTCCCCTGCGCCCTGGGCGACCATGCACAAGGTCACCGCGCCGACCCTGCTGACCTGGGGCCGCGACGACCGGGTGAGCCCGTTGGACATGGCGCTCCTCCCGATGCGGACGATCCCGAACGCCGAGCTGCACGTGTTTCCGCGGTGCGGACACTGGGCGATGATCGAGCAGAAGTCAGCGTTCGAGAGTGCGGTGTCGGCATTCCTCCGACGAGAGGACCATGGCGACACCCGTCGATGACGAGAAGCGCACGCGACGATCCCGAATGCCGTCACATCCCCAGGAGAGGCGGCATTCGACGTCTTCGCGCCATCAACTGACCAGAGCCCGACCAACGCCAGGAGAAGCACATGTCAACCTCAGCCAGCACCGTCCGTCCGCTCGCTGCATCCGACGTCGATGCATTCACCTATGAGACGGATGTGCTGGTGGTCGGATTCGGCTGCGCCGGTGCGGCGGCCGCCCTCGCGGCAGAGGCCGCCGGCGCCGAGACCGTCCTCCTCGAGCGGCAGAGCGGTGGCGGCGGATCGGCAGCCCTGTCCGGCGGAGAGATCTACCTCGGCGGCGGCACCGCGATCCAGCAGGCATGCGGATTCGCGGACACGGCTGAGGAAATGACGAAATTCCTGCTCGCCGCGCTCGGACCGGACGCCGACGCAGAGAAGATCAGGCAATACTGCGAGAACAGCGTCGAGCACTACGAATGGCTGGTGGCACAAGGTGTTCCGTTCAAGCCATCGCTGTGGGACTCTCCGACCTGGGTGCCGCCGACCGACGACGGTCTGATGTGGATGGGCGAGAACGCTCACCCCTTCTGCGACCTGGCGACGCCGGCGCCACGCGGGCACCGGGTGACGTCGGACGGCTTCGGCGGAAAGGTTCTGATGGCGGTTCTCGGCGACGCGATCGCGTCGTCGGCAGTCGCGGTCCACACCGATACCTCGGTCCGACGACTCATCGTCGAGGGTGACCACGTCGTCGGTGTGACCGCAGGACACTTCGGCGAGACCGTCACCTACCGAGCGCGTCGCGGCGTCGTCATCACGACCGGTGGCTTCGCCGACAACACCGAGATGGTCGCGCACCATGCGCCGCAGCTGGTGGGTCTGGGAGTCAACAGTGACGGCGGCGACGACGGCCGCGGGATCCGGATGGCACAAGCCGCCGGAGCCGCGATCCGACACATGTCGGCCGGACAGGTCGGCATCTCTCTGATCCCCGGGATGATGGTCCGCGGGATGATCGTGGACGAGCTGGGCAGGCGTTTCATCAACGAGGACGTCTATCCCGGCCTCGTCGGCCAAGCCGCGCTGTTCGAACACGGACTCCGGGTCTGGGTGATCCTCGACGAACAAGGATATGACGAGGTCCCGGAGAACGAGAGGTGGGGTGTGGCACCGCATTTTGTCGCCGAGACCGTCGCGGAACTCGAACACGAGATCGGTATGCCAGAGGGCGCGCTACAGAACACAGTGGCCGAATACAACCGGTATGCAGGTGCAGGCATCGATCCCTACTTCCACAAGTCCGCCCGGTGGTTGCGCCCATTGCGGGCTCCGTTTGCCGCCATCGACGTCCGCAGGGGCATCGCCCCACCGGAATACGGTGCGGCAGGTGGCGGCGGAGCAGAGGTCTTCACCCTCGGGGGCGTGTGCACCACGGTCGACGGCATGGTTCTGGATCTCGACGGAGAGGCGATACCAGGGCTCTTCGCGGCCGGGCGCGCGACGTCGGGTCTGCACTCCTGGGGCTACATCAGCGGCACCTCACTGGGCGACGGCACCTTCTTCGGTCGACGGGCCGGCACCGCTGCCGCCGAAAGGCGTTGAGAATGCGGCGCTCTGAGCCATCAAGTAGGCCCCCGCCGCACGTCGTCACGCCGATCGAGTAGGGCGAGGCGCCTTTCGAGCTCGTATCGAGCTCCCCGTACCCCGGACAATTCTCTGCACTATCGCCAACAATCTGCTTGACTTCGAACACCAGTTCGAATACATTGAATGGCATGAGAACTTCGGGGGAACTCATGACCACGGTCAATACCGTCATCGATTCACTGCGCGACCTGCACTTCGACGACATTTCGGATCTGACGAAGCCATCGGCGTTCGACACCATGAGTGCGCTGATCGTAATGCGAAACCTGCTCGAACACCGCATGGTAACCGTGACCGGCCACCTCGACCGCCTCGGGGTCGCCGAAGACCACGGCCGCAAGATGACCGAACTACTAATCGTCATGGGACTCGCCCCCGCCTTCGCCGCCCGGCTACAACGCGTCGCCGCGTCGTCGTCATCGTTGCCGACACTGCATGCGCATGCCATCGACGGGGCGATCTCCGGCGAACACGTCGACGCCATAGTCAAAGGGGTTGCCCACGCTGCTTCGCGATCTGCGGAACCGATCGACGACGCGACGCGTCTGACTCTTGTGACAGATCTTCTCGGCCAGTTCTTCTCCGGCGCCACACCGACCCAGATCGCCAAACGTGCTCGTACTCTCGGTAATCAGCAGGCCGACGACACCGGCGGGATCCCTGCGGCCGAAGACCGTGATCTGAATGCGCTCTCGAAATCCATCGATACCGATGGTCGCCTGCAAGTCCGCGCCGACCTCGACGTCGAGGTCGGTGAAAAGTTCCATGCCGCCATCGAAGAACTCGCAAAACCCCGGCCGGAACCCGACGGGTCACCGGACGCGCGGTCGACCGAACGCCGCCAGGCCGATGCACTGGAGACGCTGCTCGACATCGCCGCCCGCGGCACCGACTGCGCATCAGCACCCCGGACCCAAACACTGATCACCGTGCCGGCGCAGAGACCCGCGCAGGCGGAGCTGGAGTTCATGGGCTCGATCACCGAAGCCACGCTGCATACCCTCACCTGCGACGGCACCATCACCACCATGATCGTGGACGGGGAGAAGGTGCCCCTCGATATCAGCCGGGAGAAACGACTCTTCCCGCGGCCGATACGGAGAGCCCTGCATGAGCGCGACAAGTGCTGCATCAAATGCGGTGCACCGGCATCCCGTGCGCATGCACACCATCTGCATCACTGGGCCGACGGTGGTGAAACCTGTCTGGAAAACGGCTGCTTACTCTGCCCGTCCTGCCACGCCGACGTCCACCACAACGGCTGGGACGTGGTGATGGGACTCGACAAACACCCCTGGTTGATACCACCGGCCGCCGTGGACCCCAAACGGCAACCGATACCGGCTCACAACCGACGCACTCTGAATCTCGACAACCTGCCTTCGGCTGCGTGATCCCGCCGATCTCGGCGTGACCCCGGGACACCCGCCCACCTGACTCGACACGCTGATCCGCATATCTTCCCCACGCACCCGGCCCCGGCCGGGACCGCATCTGTCCCTTGAGAACTCAATAGTGCATGAATCGGGCGGCACCAAACGGTGTCGCGTACCGACGGCCACCGAGCTCAGGATCTTCCGATCCGACCATGGTGGTGCGCGATACGCGACACCGTATGGACGTCATCTCCGATCAGATCGTCGCCGGTCAGGCAGCGCCCAGAAGCCCGGTGGTCTCGGCGATTTCATCACGTGCCCGTCGTGGCATGGCCAATGCGGTCAGCGCGCCCACGACAGACACGATCGCACCGATCACGAAGGCCAGCTCGAATCCGTCCGAGTCATAGAACGTGGCGCCTTCCGCGACCATCGCGACGTGCGAGTTGTTCAACACCGTGAACGCAACCACCGACAGCACCGCCGGGAAGATGCTCTGACTCACGGCGACGATGCTGGCCGTACTGGCCTGCATCGTGGGCGACACGGCCTCGATCACCAGGTTCGGAACGGCCGCATACGACATACCCTGTCCCAGACCGAGGACCACCGCTCCCAGGATGATCGTCGACTTCTCCGAATGGTTGAACGCCACCACGAGCATGCCGAGAGCCATCAGCGAGAGGCCCGCGAGCATGAGCAACCGGGGAGCGATACCGCGGCTCACCAACACACCGACGAGGAGACCGCCGGTCACAATCGCGATCACCATAGGCAGCTGGAACAGCGCAAAGTCCTCTGCCGACAGACCCCAGCCGTACCCGAGGCCCAGCATTCCGGGCACCATCACCATCATCGGCAGCAGAACCGCGAACAGCCCGGAGATCCCATAAGCGACGCCGGCGCTGATGGTCGTGAGATACACGGGACGACGTCGCAGCACGTCCAGATCCACCAATGGTGCGGCAACCGTTCTCGCCGACACCAGCCAGGCGACGAGCAACGCCGCCCCACCGAGGAGATAGGTGAGGGTCGACGATGCGGTCCAGCCCCAGGACGGCCCGAAACTGACGCCGATCAACACTCCGGCGAGACCCGCGCCGAGCAGCACCGCGCCCACCAGATCGACGGTTGTCCTCACCCTCAGCGGCGACTCGTCGACGGTGACGAGAATCGCGAACCCGATCGCGACCACCACGGCGAAGAGAAACCAGAAGATGCTGCGGAATCCGAAATCATCGATCAGCCAACCGGTCAGGAACGGCGCCGGCACGGCCACCAGGCCCATGCCGGTTGTCGCGATGCTGACCGCAAGTGCAACAGCCTTTGGCGGGAACACGTCTCGGATCAGCGAGTAGCCGAGAAACAGACACGGGACCAGAAATCCGGCCAGTGCACGGCCGGCGATCATCACGCCGTACGAAGGCGCGATCGCCGACAACAGGCACCCGGCCGCGGCAAGCGCGACACAGCCCAGCAAGAGGCGGCGCTTACCGAACATGTCCGAGAGCCGACCGATGACAGGCGCGGTGACGGCGCCGGTGAGCAGGAACGCGGTGAGCAGCCAGGCCCCCTGCGTTGTCTGATAGTGGGTGACGATGAACGGTAGTGCCGTCGAGATCATCAGATAGCTGATTGCCAGAACCTCCAGCAACAGCACGATGGACGCGAGACCGAGCACGAGCCGGGGCGTCCAGACCCGCTGGTCGTCGGATGTCGCCGCGCCACGCGTGACGCTCGAGCCCTCGCTCGGAGTGGGTTGTACAGGCATCGCATACCTTCCATGGACACCGACCCGCAGAGCTCGGGTCGATTCGAAGTGATCGACAACCACAGGATGTGGCGCCAGTCACATCACACTGGCACCGGACCGCCTACACCAGCCGAGGTTCCCGTTATCCGGGACAGAATCAGACCTCTCGTGTTCGTCACGAAAAGATCTGCACTGCAACCGAATCGGATCGGCAGGTGTCAACGCAAGCGACGACGTGGTCCCGCTGTGCGGGACCACGTCGTCGGTCAGAACGAGATTCTCGGCGTCAGCGTTGCGTCGACCCTGCATCCACGGGCAGTGTGACCGCGGTGATGTATCGCGCCTCGTCGGACGCGAGGAACAACGCGGCGTTCGCGACGTCGACCGGTTCGATCCACGGGACCGGCAGCATGTTCATCGTCTGGGCTGCCGCAGCGAACTCCTCGCGGGTGGGGTTCTCCAGGTCTGGCCGGAAGGCCTGACGGACCATCGGGTTCTGGATCATCGGCGTGTCGACGTTGGTCGGATGCACCGAATTCACTCGAATGCTGTACGGCGCCAATTCATGTGCCAGCGACCGCATGAGCCCGACCACACCGTGCTTGGCCGACACGTAGTGGGCAACACCGGAGAGTCCACGTAGCCCTGCGATGGAGCTTGTCAGGATCATCGCACCGCCACCCTGCTCGATGAGGTGCGGCGCGGCGGCCTTGCACGTCTGCCACACCCCCGTGAGATTGACGTCGATCATCGTGTTCCACGCGTCGTCATCCAGTTCGGCCGCCGCACCCTTCGAGGTGATACCCGCTGTGGCGCACACGATGTCGAGACCACCGAGATCAGCAACAGCAGCGTCGACGATGCCGCGGAGGGATTCACCATCGCGGACATCGACGACGGCGGAGGTCACCCGCGACCCGAACTTCTCGGCGAGCAACGCCACCTCGGCGAGGTCGTCGGGGTCGATGGCGGTGTCACGGTGGTATCCACGGACCGGCAGATGTCGAGCGCGATGACGTCGGCGCCCTCCTCGGCGAACCGCAGAACCTGTGCTCGCCCGATGCCCCGGGCCGCGCCGGTCACCAGGGCCACGCGCCCTGCCACGCGGCCCATCACGAGACCTTCGCCACGAGGCCGGCGTCGACCACGACGCTGGTGCCGGTCACAAAGCGCGCCTCCGAGGACAGCAGGAAGAGCACCGCGTTGCTGACGTCGACCGGGCTGACCCACGGGACGCCCAAGAGATTGCGGGAGGCGAGCGCGACCGCCGCGTCGTCCTCGGCAGGTGCGTCGAGGTCGGGACGCAGCTTCGCGAAAACCCGTTCGTTGAGGATCATCGATGTTCCCACCGATCCCGGATGGACAGCATTCACCCGGATTCCACTCGGGCCCAGTTCGTTCGCCAGGGTCTGTGTCAGCCCAACCACCCCATGCTTGCTCGCACAGTAATGCGCGGTTCCCGCCATCCCCTTGAGCCCGTTGGTCGATCCGATGATCACCACCGACCCACCCGAGTTCATCAGTGGCACCGTTGCTTTCACCGTGTGCCACGCACCGGTCAGATTGACGTCGATGACCCGTCGCCAGTCGTCATCATCGATCTCCCACGAGGGCCGCGCTTCCGGGTAGACACCCGCGTTGGCGACCACGGCGTCGAGTCGACCGAACTCACCGATACCACCGCGTACAGCGGCGGCGAGGCTCTCGAAGTCACGGATGTCGGCGTGGGCGGGAACGCATCGCCCGCCCACCCAGTCGACCTCGTGTACCGTGCCGGCCAGATCGTCGGCCGAGTCGTCGAGGTCGACCGCGATGACGCTCGCCCCCTCCTCGGCGAGCCGTACGCAGTGGCTTCTGCCCATACCCTTGGCCGCCCCGGTGACCAGGACGACCTGATCACGCATGCGATTCATCGTGCTCTCCCGTGAAACCTGTGCATGGGCGCGACCATAAGGCCGCGGTGACCACCAGATACTCCCGGTCTCCCACTCAGTGGGCGAGGGCCGAGATCTCTCCCGACCAACAGAATCCGCCGCTCAACTGGGTAGGCCGACCGCACACCATGACGTGATCGCAACGAAGGAGGTCGTCATGACCACGGTAGCCACCCGCGTGGCCCCGCCACGTTCCGCATCGGTCCGGGTCTCCCGGGTCGTCGACGAGACGCACGACGCGAAGACCATCGTGCTCGAAGTCCCCGCCGGCCGTGCGCACGACTTCGTCTACCGTCCCGGGCAGTTCCTGACCCTTCGCATCCCCAGTGACCGAACCGGGTCGGTGGCGCGGTGCTACTCGCTGGCCAGTTGTCCGGCCAGCGATGACGCGTTGATGGTCACGGTCAAACGCACTTCGGAAGGGTATGGTTCCAACTGGTTGTGCGACAACGTGTCCGCCGGCGATGTTGTCGAATCACTCCCGCCCTCCGGCACTTTCACCCCGCCCTCGCCCGATGACGACCTCCTGCTCTGGGGCGCCGGAAGCGGTATCACCCCGCTCTTCTCCATCCTCAAATCCACCCTCGCGACGGGGAGCGGGCGCCTGACCCTCATCTACGCCAACCGCGACGCAGACTCGATCATCTTCGCCGAGCAGCTACGCGCCCTCGCCACCCGACATCCCGACCGGCTGTCGGTGATCCACTGGCTCGAATCCGTCCGAGAGCGCCCCACTGCCGAGCAGCTGGCCGGGCTCGCCGAGCCGTACGCCGACCGACACTCCTACATCTGCGGACCTGCCGGATTCATGGCGACCGTTCGCGATGCGATGGCGAGACTCGACATACCCCGCTCCCGCGTGCACACCGAGGTCTTCGCATCGCTGCGCGGCGACCCGTTCGCCGGGCCCCCATCGGTTGCCACCGCGGAGCACGACGACCTCGACGCGACCACCGCGCACGTCGATGCCGACGGGGCCACGCACATCATCACCTGGCCGCGGTCGCAGAACCTCGTGGAGGCGATGCTCGCCCACGGACTCGAGGTTCCCTACTCGTGCCGCGAAGGCCAGTGCGGAACGTGCGCGTGTGTCGTCGTCGACGGCGACGTGACGATGGCCGACACCGGCGTGCTGGACGAGGACGATCTGCAGGCCGGTTATGTCCTGGCATGTCAGGCACGGCCCACGAGCCCGCGTGCCCGAATCCGATTCTGATCCACAAGACAGATGGAACATCTCTGCACTCGCGCATGATCCGCGGTCGCGGCCAGCGGCATTCCGAAATAGCCACGGAGGAAACAACTCTGGTGCTACGGTCCGTCGTCACAACAGAATCAACGAAACAGGGAGGACAGCAGAAATGCGCTGTTGGAATGTAAGGATGGCGGCCTTCTTCGCCGTCGTCATTGCCGCTTTGACCATGGTCGGCCTCGTCGCCGCACCCGTTCAGGCCGCACCCACGGCCCGGGAGATGACCCTCACGTTCGTGCGGCACGGCGAATCCGAAGGCAACGCGTCGGGAAAGATCGATACGACCACACCGGGGCCCGATCTCACCGACCTGGGGCGCAAGCAGGCGCGGCAGGTGGCAGAACTGCTATCCGACCAGAGATTCGACGGCGTCTACGCCTCTCGGATGGTCCGCACCCAGCAGACCGCGCGGCCGACGGCCTTGCGCCATCGCCTCCCGATCGTCGTGAAGCCCGGTTTCCACGAGATCCTGGCGGGCGACTACGAGGGCCAGCCCGAATCCGACGCCCGGGACACATACTTCGCCGCGCCGTCGAAGTGGTTGCGCGGCGACCTCGCGGCCCGGATCCCGGGTGCGGAGAACGGCTACGAGTTCAAGAAGCGCGTCGACGATTCACTCGCCTCGGTGGTCGCCGCAGGCAAGAAGAACCCGGTCATCTTCGCCCACGGGGGAATGATCATGGTCTGGTCGATGATGACTGCGTCCAACGGCGCCGACTATGCACAGAAGCTCCAGACCGACCCGCTGCGCAACGTCGGTCGCGTCGTCATGAAAGGCAACCCGACGAAGGGATGGCGGATCGTCGAGTGGATCGGCAATCCCCAACTGCCGGATGTGGCCGACTGCGGGGCCGGTGCGCTCCCCCTCGACCTCGGGTCGCTCGCCCCCTGCTGACACACGCCCTCTGACACATCGATCGTCGTCGCGCAGTGACCACTGCCCGCGCTGGTCACTGCGCGACGTTGCGAGCCTCCTCTGGCGTACCATTTCTGCAACGTGTTCTAATTCCTAGAGAGAACATGTTGCACCCCGCGGCGCACGAAGGGACTTCCATGGCCGGCGCGACCGATCCTGCAGAACAGAACACCACAGCACCGAAGGCAGAGGGCGAGACCTACGACGTCGTCGTCGTCGGTGCCGGGGCGGCCGGCCTGAGCGCGGCCATCACCGCCGCCGCGAGCGGCCTGAAGACCGTGATCATCGAGAAGTCCCCGTACTGGGGCGGATCGACATCACGCTCCGGCGGAGGTGTCTGGATCCCGAACAACTCGGTGCTGAAGCGGGACGGTGTCGACGACACCACCGAGAAGGCCCGCGAGTACGTGCACGCGATCATCGGTGAACACGCGCCTGCTGAGCGCATCGACGCATACATCGACCGCGGCCCCGAGGCGCTGGACTTTCTGATGAAGAATGCCCCGCTCGACCTCGAATGGGTGAAGAACTACTCCGACTACTACCCCGAGGCGCCCGGTGGCCGTCTCGGCGGCCGATCCGTCGAGCCGCGCCCGTTCGATGCCCGCAAACTGGGCGACGACCTCAAGACCCTGCACCCGCAATACACCAAGGCCCCGCTGAACATGGTGGTGTTGCAGTCGGACTACCGCTGGCTCAACACCGGCCTACGGCACTGGCGCGGACCGCTGCGGATGGCCAAGGTGGGCAGCAGGTTCTTCTGGGCCCGTTCGCGCGGGAAGAAGCTCATCGCGATGGGCGCCGCTCTCGCGGCCGAACTCCTGCTGGGCGTTCGACAGCTGGGCGTACCGCTGCGTCTCAACACCGGCCTCACCGATCTGCTCACCGACGACGGCCGGGTCGTCGGGGTGATCGCCGAGTCCGAGGGCACCCAGTTCCCGATCCATGCCCGTCACGGGGTGATCCTGGCCTGCGGCGGCTTCGAGAACAATGCCGAGATGCGGCAGAAGTACCAGCGTGAGCCGATCGGCAGCGACTGGACCACCGGCGCCCCGTCGAACACCGGTGACGGCATCAACGCCGGCCTCAAGGCGGGCGCGTCGGTCTCGCTCATGGACGATGCCTGGTGGGGCCCCACGATCCCGCTGCCGCGCGGACCCTGGTTCGCGCTGTCGGAGCGCTCGGTGCCGGGCACCTTCATCGTCAACGAGCGCGGCGAGCGGTTCATGAACGAGTCGCTGCCCTATGTGGAGGCAGTGCACCAGATGTACGGCGGCGACTACGGCAATGGCGAGGGACCGGGCGAGAACGTGCCGTCCTGGCTGATCTTCGACCAGACGTGCCGCAACCGCTACATGTTCGCGGGAATCAGTGCACGCCAGCCGCTTCCGAAGAAGTGGCTGGAGTCAGGAGTGGTGGTCAAGGCCGACACCATCGCCGAACTCGCGGAGAAGACAGGCTTGCCCGCCGACGCTCTGACGGCCACCACCGAACGGTTCAACGGTTTCGCACGCTCGGGCGTGGACGCCGATTTCGGCCGCGGCAAGAGCGGCTACGACCACTACTACGGCGACATCACCAACAAACCCAATCCGAGCCTCGGCGCGCTGACGAAGGCGCCTTTCTATGCGGTCAAGATGGTCCCGGGCGATCTCGGCACCAAGGGTGGCATCGACACCGACGCGTCGGGCCGGGCGCTACGCGCCGACGGTTCGGTCATCGACGGCCTGTACGCAGCGGGCAACACCAGCGCGCCCGTGATGGGTCACACCTACGCCGGTCCGGGCGCGACCATCGGCCCCGCGCTGGTCTTCGGATACCTCGCCGCCCTCGATGCGGCGGCGAAGGCCCAGACCGCAGCCCCGTCCACGAGCACCACAGGAGTCTGATCACCGTGCCCATCGACCCATCTGTTGCCGTCGGCGCCGACCTCGGCGAGGTCTCCTTCGAATGGTCGGCGTCCGACGTCGCGCTCTATCACCTCGCCGTCGGCGCCGCAGCCGACCCGATGGACGCCGCCGGACTCGCGTACGTCGACGACGTGGCGCCCAAGGTGTTGCCGTCGTTCGCGACGGTTGCCGCATCCTTCCACGCGACCGAGGCCCCCAAGGTGTCGTTCCCGGGCGTCGACATCGACCTGGCGAAGGTGGTGCACGGGAGCCAGCAGATCACGGCGCACCGGCCGATCCCCGCGGCCGGGAAGGCCACGACCCGGACGAAGATCGTGGAGGTCCAGGACAAGGGCGCCGCTGCCGTGATCATCCAGGAGTCCGTTGCCGTGGACGACACGGGCGAACCGCTGTGGACGGCGCGTTCGTCGATATTCGCGAAAGGCGAAGGCGGGTTCGGCGGAGAACGCGGGACGTCGACCAAGGTCGCCTACCCGGATCGCGCGGCCGATCACCGGATCTCGGTATCGACGCTGCCGCAACAGGCACTGCTCTACCGCCTGTGCGGAGACCGTAACCCGCTGCATTCGGACCCCGACTTCGCTGCGGCAGCGGGTTTTCCGCGACCCATCCTGCACGGACTGTGCACCTACGGCACGGTGTGCCGCGCAATCACCGACGCAGTCTTCGGTGGCGACGTCACCGCGGTCGGCGACTACTCGGCGTCGTTCGCCGGAGTGGTGTTTCCCGGCGAGACGCTGGACGTGAACGTCTGGGACGAAGGCGAGCAGCTTCTCGTCACGGCGACCGTCGCCGACCGTGACGGCGCGCCGGCACTGGGGAACGTGGTCCTCACCGTCGCGCGCTGACGCGGCGGTCGACAGCGAAGTCATGTGGTCGGGAGCAGGCTGACGAGTGCACGGAGCTCGTCGTCGGACGGCACCACGCGGGCGAACACGACCCGATAGAGAAGGTATCCGGCCCACCCGTCGACGACGACGTCGACAGGTGTCGAGGCGGCCAGCTCATCCCGCCCGATCCCACGCCGCAGCAACTCGGCGCCGGGACCGGACCATGAGCGCAGGATCTCGCGTAGTTCGGCCTGTCCCGCTTCGCCACGCTCGGCGACTGCTCCGGCGACCACCGACGGCCCGCCCAGCAGGGTCAGCGTCTGCCTGAGGTCGCGTAGGAACCTGAGGGCGTCCTCCCCGACCGAACCCGTGTCGGGCGCCGAAGGTGCGACGAGCTCGGTGGCGAAGGCATCGGTGATGACGGCCGCCTTCGTCGGCCATCGCCGATACAGCGACGCCTTACCCACCTGCGCCCGGGCGGCGATCGCCTCCATCGTGACCTGGTGGTACCCGACCTCGTCGATGAGCTCCCGGGTGGCACCCAGAATTCTCTCGTCGAGTCGCTCATCGCGTGGCCGCCCACGACCCCGCCGACCCTCACCCTCACTCATCTCACTCTTTCTCTCGCGGAATAACGGAACGGTTAGTCTCGTTAATAAGACAGTACGACCCGCCAACGGGACGGGCCGGCCTTTCGACGAAAGAGGGTTCGCACCATGACTGACCGATTCCGCGACAAGGTAGTGCTGATCACCGGCGCAGGCTCGGGGCTCGGCAGGGCTGCCGCCACCCAGGTCGCAGGCGAAGGCGCCGACCTGGCCCTGGTCGACGTCAGCGAGAAGGGCCTCGCCGAGACCGCGACAGCGATCGCGGAGATCACCGGCGACGCGAAGGTGATCCAGATCGTCGCCGACGTGGCCGACGAAGATGCCGTCGAGCGCTACGTCGCCCAGACGCTCGAGACATTCGGTCGGATCGACGGGTTCTTCAACAACGCCGGCATCGAGGGCAAACAGAATCTCACCGAGGACTTCGGCACCGATGAGTTCGACAAGGTTCTCTCGATCAACCTGCGTGGGGTGTTCCTCGGCCTGAAGCACGTGCTCGCGGTCATGAAGAAGCAGGGATCGGGCAGCGTCGTGAACACGGCGTCGGTCGGCGGCATCCGCGGCGTCGGCAACCAGTCGGGATATGCGGCCGCAAAGCACGGAGTGGTCGGTCTGACCCGCAATTCGGGTATCGAATACGGGCAGTACGGCGTGTCCGTCAAGGCCATCGCACCGGGGGCGATCATGACGCCGATGGTCGAGGGGTCCCTCAAGCAGCTGGACCCGGAGAACTGGGAAGAGGCCGGGCGCCAGTTCGTGAGCGTCAATCCGATGAAGCGTTTCGGCCGGCCGGAGGAGGTCGGCCACCTGGTGGCGTTCCTTCTCTCCGACGAATCGTCGTTCATCAACGCGACCGTCATCCCGATCGACGGAGGACAGTCCGAGAAGTACTGATCGAGGAGTTCGAGTGGTCTGCGCCACAGCACGGTGCGCGTGACCCCAACCCGGCCGGCCGGGCAGTAATCTCGACGCGGACAACCGCCGTCGATACTGCCCGGCCGCCGGGCATTCCGCGAGGAGAACTCATGAGTGATTCGCTGCAGTCCCTGCTCGACAACGATCGCCCCGCCGTGGTCGCCGACCTTGTCGAGGTGATCGATGCAGAGGTGTCCGACCAGAAGGGACTCGGCGGCGCGGCCGTCAAGACGGCCTATGCGGCCGCGCAGAAGGTCAAGCCGGGAATCGCCGCATCGGCGACCGACAAGATGCTCCCCGACTTCTTGTCGGCGCTTGCACCGCTGTGGGATTCGAAGCCGGCAGGTGTTTCCTTCGGGGATCACCTCGTCGCCAATGGTGACACCGCGGCCGAAGCACTGCTGACCGTCACAGACGATCAGGCCGCGACCGCGAAGCCGTCGTTGGCGAAGGCATACAACTCGTTGCGAGGCAAGGCCAAAAGCTATGTAATCGCGGCGCTTCCTCGTGTCGGCGCCGCAATCGAGAAGCACGCACGCTGATTCACCCCACCGCCGCGCGCGTCGCCGAGAAGTTCTCGGCGGCGCGCGTATCGTGTCTCAGGCGGCAGAGGTGACGATCACGAGCAGGCTGACGACCACCGCGACCAACGCCGCCACCATGGACAGCACGCGCCATACGTGCACGCGCACAGGCGAGTAGTCGGTACCTTGTGAAGAGGCGACACGGGATGACGCCATGATCTCCCACTTTCGGTTGTCCGGGTCATCATCGACCGAGCGGCCGATCATCGCCGGGGTTTTGTTACTGCAGTGATAAATGTGTCACATGTTGCGCTCAGGTTGATGTCGCCGACACCGCGTGTCTCGATTACGAAACTGCAACACCACGGCCGGGAAACTGATGAGGTGAAGCGATGCGCCTGAAGATGAGTCGAGACGACATGCAGGCCGCGTGGCTGATCGCCATCGCCTGCGCCGCAGTGAGCATGGTCGTGGCGGCAATGGCCGCGCTGAACACGGCACTACCGGACATCTCGATCGACGTGGGCGCCGATGCCGGTCAGATGACCTGGATCGTCGACGGATACACACTGGCCCTGGCGGCGCTACTGCTGCCGGCAGGGGCCATCGGGGATCGCCTCGGTCGACGCGGCGTGCTGATCGTCGGTCTCGTGATCTTCGGCATCGCATCCCTGATCGCCATCTGGGTGAGCAGCCCCACCGAGTTGATCGCGACTCGCTGCCTTGCCGGCGCTGCTGCCGCGCTCATCATGCCGACCACCCTCTCGTTGATCACCTCCGGCGTGCCGGAGTCGCGGCGCGCGATGGCTGTCAGCATCTGGGCTGCGGTCGCAGGTGGTGGCGCCATCGCAGGCTTCCTGGTGACCGGCGTACTGCTCGAATTCTTCTCGTGGCACTCGATCTTCATAACCTTCGCCGCATCGTCGGTGATATCGGCGGCGTTGTGCTTCACCATCGGCACCTCGCGAGACCGCAATCCCGGCGCGTTCGACTATCTCGGCACCACGTCCTCCGTGCTGGCCGTGACAGCCATCGTGTTCGGTCTCCTCGAAGCGCCGCACCGCGGTTGGGATGATCCGGTCGTTCTGGCCTGCCTCGTCGGAGGCATCCTGTTGGTCGGGATGTTCTGCATCATCGAGTTGCGGCGGGAGTCGCCCCTGCTCGACATCCGACTGTTCACCAATCGCGCCTTCGCATCGGGGTCGCTCTCGGTCGCGATTCAGTTCCTGGGTTCCTTCGGAATGTTCTATCTGCTGCTGCAGCAACTCCAGTTGGTCTTCGGGTACTCGGCGCTGAAATCCGCCCTGGCGCTGCTGCCGTTCGTCGTGGGCGTCGGCATCTTCTCACTCGTCGGCAACTGGATGGCCGTCCGCTTCCAAGCGGTGAAGTACTTCATCAGCGGCGGCGTCCTGCTCTCCGGGATCGGCATCGTTCTCATGGGAGCCATCGACTACGACGACTACTTGTCGGTGGCATGGATTCTCGGCATCTTCTCCACCGGGATCGGCCTGGCGAACGCGACATCGACCACCGCGATCATGTCCAACACCCCGTTGGACAACCAGGGCATCGGTTCCGCCGTCAACGACACCGCCCGCGAGGTCGGTGCGGCCATCGGAATCGCGTTGGCGGGAAGCATCGTGGCGGCCGGATGGTCGTCGCGAATAGGTCCCGTGGCCGACGCGACACGCGAACAGATGGTCGAGGCGGGGCAGCAACGAACCGCGGCCGGCGACACTGCCGGTGGGCAGGCGCTCATCGCCCAGGCCGACGTCGTGGCCGAGACCGTGCGCCGATCCCTCGCCGAGGCCAGTGCTGTCGCCGACCGGCTCGCCGGACAGGCGGGGCCACTGGCCGCCCGCATCCTCGACGGCGCCCGCGAGGCGTTCATGGCCCCGCTGAGCCAGGCCTACATCGTGCTCGGATCCGTGATCGTCGCCATTTCGTTCCTGCTGCTCTGGCTGACGCCCCTGCGCATCACCGAGGAGTCAGCCGAACACACCGGCGATCCCGGCCTCGAGACCGCAGACGAACTCGACGATGACACCGACCAGGAGATCGTCGACACCAGGCCGGGCGGCTGAATGCGGCCGGCTCGCCCATGATCTCGGCCGACAGCACGTTCGGCGCGGTGCTGTCGACCATCCTCCTGATCGCCGTCATCGCGTTCACGATGACCGCGCGCCGCCTGTCTCCCGCCGTCGTCGCGGTGCCCGCCGCGGTCCTCGTGTTGACGCTGGGATCGGCCCGGTGGCCGGATGCGCGAGACGAACTCGCCTTCATGGCGCCGACCATCGGGTTTCTGGCGGCAATGCTCGTCGTCGCGGATGTGTGTGCGCGCACCGGCGTCTTCGCGTGGGTGGGTTCGCTGATGTCCCGGTGGAGCAGGGATTCACCGAACCGTCTGTTGCGCATCGTGTTCGCGGCAGCGGCGATCGTCACCGCGATACTCAGTCTCGACGCCACCGTCGTCCTGCTGACACCGCTCGCCGTCGACACTGCGCGACGCATCGGAGCCCGGGTCGCGCCGGTCGGTTACGCCAGCGCGCACCTGGCGAACAGTGCCTCGACGCTGATGCCGGTGTCGAACCTGACCAACCTCATCGCCTTCTCGGCCACCGGGCTGACCTTCCTGGGCTTCACCGCCACGATGGCGGCTCCCTGGGTGGTCGCGATTCTGGTGGAATACTTCATCTTCCGGGTCTTCTTCGCAAGAGACCTCGGTGTGCGACCGGCGCCGGCCGAAGTCGCCGGCGACTCAGAGCCCGATGATCCGCGCCCGCCGCGCTGGACCCTGACGTGTCTGGCGCTCCTGCTCATCGGATTCCTGGTCGCCGAGCCGCTCGACATCCCGTTGGTCGGCGTCGCCACGGTGGGCGCCGTGTTGATGGCCGTGCCATCGCTGGTGTCGACCCCTCGCGCAGGCACGGTCCGCCTGATCCGGGCAGCCAACATCCCGTTCCTGGCGTTCGTCGCGGCTCTCGGCGTGGTCATCCTGCCGGTTCGCGACGGCCCGCTGGGCGACGCCGTGGCCACGCTGATCCCCTCCGGTACAGGCTTCTTCGCACTGCTCGCCGTCGCGGCGTTGGCTGCCGTCCTGGCCAACCTGCTCAACAACCTGCCGGCCACCCTGCTCCTCGTACCGCTGGTCGCCCATCAGCCGACGCTGGTGCTCGCCGTTCTCCTGGGCGTCAACATCGGGCCGAACCTCGCCTACTTCGGATCGTTGGCGACCCTACTGTGGCGCGACGTGATGCATCGCCAGGCCTTACCGCCGCCGTCACGGCGCTACCTGCAGCTCGGACTGTTGTCGGTGCCGCCCACCCTGCTGGCCGCCGTCGTCGCGCTCTGGATCAGTGTGCAGCTCAACTGACCCCGCCGAGCGGGCACAAGAAACCGCCGACCGTGCGCAACCTGTCGATGCGTTCTCTCGGGCTGCGCCCGGTCGGCGGATAGGCCGTGTTCGAAAGGGCCGACTACGTGGCAGCGGCGGCGGTCTCACTGGCATCGGCGGCGGCGTTCTTGGCCCACCGGTAATCGGCCTTGCCCGCCGGGGTGCGCTTGACCTCGTCGACGTACACCACGGTGCGCGGAACCTTGTACCGCGCGAGCGTCTTCCGGCAGTGCTCCTGGATCTCCTCGATGGTCGGTTCGATCGCACCGTCGGCCACCTGGATGACAGCTGCCACGCGCTGACCGTAACGCTCGTCGGGCACCGGCACGACCAACGCGTCGGCGACCGCGGGGTGAGCGTGCAGTTCAGCCTCGACCTCCTCGGCGTACACCTTCTCGCCGCCGGTGTTGATGCACTGTGAGCCGCGGCCGAGGAACACGATCGTGCCGTCGGCCTCCACCGTGCCCATGTCGCCGAGGATCGAGATCCGCGTGCCGTCCGGCAAGGTCGGGAAGGTCTTCGCGGTCTTCGCCTCGTCCTTGTAATAGCCCAGCGGCACATTGCCGATGCGCGCGATGTAGCCGACATCGCCGGAACCGGGCTCGATCTTGTTGAGCGACTCGTCGACCACCATCATCCGATCGGTCGGCGGGACGCGAAGATTTCCGTTCTCGTCCATCATGATCTCGCCGTCGTTGCCCGACTCCGAGGCGCCGAAGTTGTCGCGCAGCACCAGGTCCGACTTCACCGCCAGGAACCGGTCACGCACATGCTGCGACCAGATGGCGCCCCCCGACGTGACCGAGAACAGCGACGACAGGTCGACCTCTCCGACCCTGCGTTCGAACTCCTCGACCAGCGGCATACCCATCGCGTCGCCGACGATCAGGATGATCTGGACCTTCTCGGCCTCCACCGTGGAGACGATCGCGACCGGATCGAAGTCGCGCTCGATGACGAGCCGACCACCGAGGGTGAAGAAGGTGAACAGCGAGTACGACGCGGCACCGTGCATCAGCGGCGCGGCGAGAAGGAAGGCGATCGACGGGAAATCCTTGACCGCGGTGGCGATCTCGGCCAGGTCTTTACGCGCCTCGCCGTACGGGTTACCTCCCGACAGCGGCTTGCGGAAGAAGTCGTCGTGCTGCCACATGACGCCCTTGGGATAACCCGTCGTCCCGCCGGTGTAGAGGAGGTACAGCTCTTCACCGTTGCGGGCCTCGAAGTCGCGCTCGGCGGACTTGGTCTCCGCGTCGGCGAACGAGACGATCTCCACCGACCGGTCCCCCGGCAGATCCACCGCCGCATCGGAGAGTTCGTTCTCGACCTCGCCGATCACCAGAACGGTACGGACCGAGGGCAACTCGGGCAATAGCGCGGCCACACTGCGCTGATGCTCCGGCAACTCGACGATGATCGCCCGCGAATCCGAGTTGTCAAAGATGTACTGGAGCTCGGGGTTGGTGTAGCGGTAATTGATGTTCACCGGTACGGCACGGATCTTGAGCAGACCCAGGAGGCTCGTCACGTGCTCGACACTGTTCTTCAGGAACAGCGAGACGTTGTCGTGGGCGCCGATCCCCGCCCCGGACAACAGGTGTGCGACCTGGTTGGCCAGGCCGTCGAGTTCGGCGTAGTCGATCTGCCGCCCCTGGTAGCTCAACGCGATGCGCTCGGGCACCGAATCGGCGACCGTTTCGAACACGTCGGCCAGATTGAACTTCATGTCTTTCTCCCTTTGCTGAACTCGCCTAGTTGACCTGAGACCGCGTGAGCACCAGACCGCTGGTGGGGACCCCTGTACCCGCGGTGACCACGACATTGTCGGCATTCTCGACCTGGTTGACCGAATCGCCACGTATCTGCCGGACCGCCTCGGCGATCCCGTTCATCCCATGGATGTAGGCCTCACCGAGTTGTCCCCCATGTGTGTTCAGGGGAGCTCGCCGCCGACCTCGAGTGCGCCGGGGCGACGCACGAAATCCTTTGCCTCTCCACGCCCGCAGAACCCCAGCTCTTCGAGTTGCATCAGGGTGTAGGGGGTGAAGTGGTCGTACAGGATGGCCATGTCCATGTCGGACGGGCCGAGCCCGGACTGCTTCCACAACTGACGGCCGACCAGCCCCATCTCCGGAAGCCCGGCGAGATCGTCCCGGTAATAGCTCGACATGATGAACTGGTCGTCGGCGCTACCGGCGGCCGCCGCGGAGATCACCGCAGGTACCTGGGGAAGGTCGCGAGCACGCTCGGCCGACACCACCACGATCGCCACCCCACCGTCGGATTCCTGGCAGCAGTCGAGCAGGTGCAGCGGCTCGGCGATGTAGCGGGACGATTGGTGGTCTTCCAGCGTGATCGGCTTGCCGTGGAAGAACGCGTTGGGGTTGACCGCGGCATGCTTGCGGTCGACCACTGCGATCCGTCCGAAATCCTCACTGGTCGCGCCGTATTCGTGCATGTAGCGCTGGGCGACCATGGCTACGAACGCCGCAGGCGTGGACAACCCGTGCGGATAGGAGAACGCGTTGTCTGTCCCCGACGAATTCTCCTGATTCGCGACGGCGCTGTTGACCTGGCCGAATCGGAGGCCGGACCGTTCGTTGAAGGCCCGGTAGGCGACCACCACGTCGGCAACGCCGGTCGCAACGGCCATCGCGGCCTGCTGCACTGTGGCGCATGCCGCCCCGCCCCCATAGTGGATACGGGAGAAGTAGGTCATCTCCTTGATGCCCACCGACCTGGCGACCGCGATCTCCGCGTTGGTGTCCATCGTGAACGAGACCAGGCCGTCGACATCGGCGGGCGTCAACCCGGCGTCGGCAACCGCGGCGGAAACCGCCTCGGCGGCCAGACGTAGTTCGCTGCGCCCGGAATCCTTGGAGAACTCGGTGGCGCCGATGCCCGCGATCGCGGCCTGTCCGGAGAGCCCGGCCATCACGCCCTTCCTTCCGTGGTCTGTCCGTGGGTGAGCGTGACCGTCGAGATCACGTGCTTGCCCAGGGAATTGGTCCCGGTGACCGCGACGGTGATCACGCCGTCGGTGACGTCGGTGACCTCGCCGGCGAAGGTGACCGAGTCGTAGGCGTACCACGGCACGCCGAGTTTCAACGAGATCGACCGAATCCGGGCGGTCGGGCCCGCCCAGTCCGTGACAAAGCGTTCCACCAGACCCGTGTCGGTGAGGATGTTGACAAAGATGTCCTTGGAACCCTTGGCCTGCGCCAGATCACGGTCGTGATGCACGTCCTGGAAGTCGCGGGTGGCCAGGGCGGTCGCGACGACGAACGTCGGCGTGGCCTCGATCTTAAGTGGCGGCAGCGTGTCTGCCACGCGCACCGGTTGCGGCGCAAGAGCCGTCACGGCTTCCCCTCCTCGTCGACGGGTGTGAATGCGTACAGGGTCCACGCGTCCGCGCCCGCGTCGGCCGGGAAGTCGAGGTAGATCGCCTCGACCGGCAACCCGACCCGCACCTCGTCGGGCGCGATGCCGCGGAGTTCGCCCAGCATGCGCACCCCTTCGTCGAGTTCGACGAGGGCCACCACAAAGGGCAGTTGGCGTCCGGGGACCTTGGGCGCGTGATGGACCACGTAGCTGTAGACGGTCCCGCGACCCGTCGCGACCACGTAATCCGTCTCCGGGACGACCCCGTCCGGTCGGCGCGGTTTCCACGTGGCCGGAATGGGCGGATGTCGCAGCGACCCGTCGGCCACCTTCTGCACGCGCAACTCGTGCTGCGCGACCCCATCCCAGAAGAATGCGGTGTCCCGGGAGGCGCTCGGCTTGAGCATGCGAGTCGGATCGAGGTCGTCGGGCACGGCGGCCGAGACATCTGCCTCCGTCTCTGCCGACGGTGGGCGGAACTTCAGGATGCGGAACGACATCTCGGCGACCACCTCGTCGCCCACCGACCACACGTTGCGGGTGGTGAAGAACCATCCCTCGCCGAGTGCGGTGTTCTTGGGGCCCACCACATCGACGAGCTCTGCCGACAGGCTGACCTCTTCGCCCGGTTTGGTGTAACGGTGATAAACGGTGTCGCAGTTGGTCGCGACGACCGAGGTGTACCCCGCGTCGTCGAACAGTTCACTGGCGCGGCCCAACGGGTCATCGGTGGTGCGCTGACCGTGCAGGCCACGCATCGTCCAGACCTGGGCCATTGCCGGCGGAGCGACAACGCCCGGATGGCCGGCCGCACGCGCCGACGATTCGTCGACGTAGATGGGATTCTCGTCCCCCATCGCCTCGACCCAGTTGTTGATCATCGGCTGATTGATCGGATCGCGTCCGGTGACGGGGGCGCTGCGACCGTCCGCCTTGATGGCGTCGGCCCGGGTGCGGATGTCTTCGGCGCTCACCGAGTTCGGCGCGCTCATCGCTTGGCCCTCGGCAATCCCAGTCCGGACGTCGCGATCATGTCGCGCATCACCTCGTTGACACCGCCGCCGAAGGTGATCACCACGTTGCGTTTCTGCTGAACGTCCAGCCATTCGACCAGCGCCGCGGTCTCTGGATCTGTGAAATCGCCATAGCGACCGACGATCTCGTTGATCAGGCGTCCGATGTGCTGCAGTCGTTCGGTGGCGAACACCTTGGTCGCTGCGGCATCGGCCATCGAGATCGCCTCTCCGGTGGAGGCAACCTGCCAGTTGAGCAGTTCGTTGATCCGTGCGTAAGCCTCGATCTCGGCGAGCGCGCGCCGCACATCGGGATGCTTCGCGATCACTGTGCCGTCGGACCCGGGCTGCCGAGACCAGTCCCTGATGCGGGCCGCGAGTCCGTCGATCCGCCCGGCCGGGCCGAGCATGACCCGCTCGTGATTGAGCTGCGTCGTGATCAGTTTCCATCCGCCGCCCTCGTCGCCGACACGCATCGACACCGGGACACGCACATCGTTGTAATACGTCGCATTCACGTGATGCGCACCGTCGGCGGTGATGATCGGCGTCCAACTGAACCCTGGGTCCTTGGTGTCGACGATCAGGATCGAGATGCCCTTGTGCTTGGGGGCTTCCTTGTCGGTCCGGACAGCCAGCCAGATGTAGTCGGCGTCGTGCGCGCCGGTGGTGAAGATCTTCTGTCCGTTCACCACATAGTGATCCCCGTCGAGCACCGCGCTCGTGGTCAGCGACGCGAGGTCGGTGCCCGCCTCGGGCTCGGTGTACCCGATCGCGAAATGCACCTCACCCGCGAGGATGTCGGGCAGGAACTTGTCCTTGAGTTCCGGTGTCCCGTGCACCTGCAGCGTGGGTCCCACCGTCTGCAGCGTCACCGCGGGCAGCGGCACATCGGCACGAATCGCCTCGTTGGTGAAGATCTGCTGCTCGATCTCACCGAACCCCTTGCCGCCGTACTCTTTCGGCCAGCCGACTCCGAGCCAACCGTCTTTGCCCATCTGTCGGATCACCTTGCGGTACGTCTCGCCGTGTCGCTCGACGAGCATCGCCTCCGCATCGGCGGGGCCGACCAGGTTCGCGAAATACTCACGAAGTTCGGCACGTAATGCCTTCTGCTCCGTCGTGAGATCAATGAACATGTGCTGCCTGCGCTTTCGAATCGAGCCGCGCATCCGAGTCGTCGGCCACCTCGTCCAGACGGGCATCGGCACCGCCGATCAGCCGGGCGAGATCCTTGGCGATGGAGAAGTAGCGGTGCAGGGGGTAGGTGACGTCCACGCCGATCCCGCCGTGCAGGTGGGTCATGGTGCGCATGGTCGCCGGGATCTCTGCCGCGAGCCAATAGCACGCGATCCCGAGATCCTGTGTGGCGTCGAGCCCTTCGGACATCCGCCATGCCGCGGCAGTGGTCGCGAGGTCCATCGACCGCTCGATCACATAGATGTCCGCAAGTTGCTGACCCACCGCTTGGAAGAGCGCGATCGGCTTGCCGAACTGGTCACGCCCGGTGACGTGATCGGCGGTGAGCCGGGTCGCGCCGGCCATCAATCCGTCGGCGTAGGCCGACAACACCAACCGGTAGCGATCGCGCAGCACCGCGACATCAGAGGTCAGGACATCGGATTCGGCGATCTCGACACCGTCGAAACGCACCGTGTACTCACCCCAACCGCTCGACGTCGGGGTACGGGTGATGGTGACGCCGGGCTTGTCGGCGGCCACCATCACGACACCGCCGTCGGTCGAGACCACCAGCGCCGTCGCACCGTCGGCATGCAGCACCCCGGTCTTGGTACCGGTGAGCCGTCCGTCACGGATCGTGGTGCGCGGCGTCTGCGTCAGGGTGTCACCCTGCTCGCCGATCGCCACCGCGTGCCACGCCGCCCCCTGCAACGTCGGTGCCCACGCGGCGCGGGAGGCCTCCGACGCGTGCCCCAGTGTGAGCGCCGACGTGAGAGTTCCGAGCGCGGGCGTCACCGCCGCGGACTCCCCCATCTTCCGCAACAACGGCAGCAGATCGATCACGGCGACGTCGTCACCGTCGAACTCTGCCGGGAGCGGTAGCGCCATCAGGCCGGCGTCGGTGATCGAACGCCAGAGAACGTCGTCGAACGCGCCCGTCACCTCGGCGCCGAAACCCCGCTGACCGAACTTGGTCTCCCAGTCCGGCTGGTGCCGGGCAAAAACCTCCGCGGCGGCATCGCGTACCGCGACCGCCGTGTCGTCGAGGGCAAAGTCCACCCCACTGCCTCCTTGCGACAATTAGAACCTGTTCTAGTTGTATCAGACGGGTTCGATGTTGTGTCCGCTACCGGCCCTCATCTGCCAATTCGATGCCGAATCCGGAGAATTTCCGGGGTCACCCGCGGGGCAAACCGAGAATTCGTTCCGCGGCCGCGGTCCGCAGGATCTGCGTCGTCCCGCCGGCGATCGACAGGCACCGGTTCTGGAGGAACACGTCGGAAGCGTCCCCGGCCACCACGGCGTCTGTGCCGAGTAGGTCAAGAGCGAACTCCGGAACCCCCTGCCGGTGGTGGACGCCAAGCAGCTTTCGCACACTCGACAGCGCACCGGGATCGTGACCGGCCAACCGCTGGGTGACCGCGCGGGCATCGATCACCTGACCGACGTGAGCCTCTGCGACCAGGCCACCGAGCGTCGCCATCTCGTCGGGCTCGAGCGCCCGGCTCATGCCGACGACCTGTCGCAGCAGGGCGTCCATCTCTTTGCCCAGTCCCGATCCGCCCATGGCCACCCGCTCGTTGGCGAGAGTGGTTCGGGCCAACCGCCATCCACCGTTGATCTCCCCGACCACGCAGTCGTCGGGTACGAACACGTCGTCGAGGAAGACCTCGTTGAAGTTGGCGCGGCCGGTGAGTTCTCGCAGCGGTCTGATGTCGATACCCGCGGACGCCATGTCGACCAGGAAGTATGTGATGCCCTTGTGCTTAGGTGCGTCCGGATCTGTCCGCGCCAGGCAGACACCCCAGGTGGCGTTGTGCGCCTGAGAGGTCCAGATCTTCTGCCCCTGCAGCCGCCAGCCGCCGTCGACCCGGGTGGCCTTCGTCCGCAGGGCGGCGAGATCCGATCCGGCCTCGGGTTCGCTGAACAACTGGCACCAGACGATGTCGCCGGCGAGTGTCGGTCCGACGAATCGGTCACGCTGAGCATCGGTGCCGTGTTCGAGGATCGTCGGGATGGCCCACGCGCCGATCACCAGATCCGGACGGACCACACCAGCCCGGTCGAACTCTCCGTCGATGAGCAGTTGCAGTGCCGGCTCGGCCGACAGGCCATACGGCTTGGGCCAGTGGGGCATGAGATAGCCCGATTCCGCCATCACCTGACGTTGCCGACCCGGATCGGCGGCCTTGATCGACGCAACCGCTTCGCGCACTTCAGGACGCTGCTGCTCGACCGAGGACAGGTCGATCTCGAACCCCCGACGCGCGCCCTGCAGACCGAGGCGTCCCAGCTCACGACGAGCGCGGGCGGCCTGGCCGAGGAGTGCCCGCGCACCCATGGCCGAACGCAGGTAGAGGTGGGCGTCGTGCTCAAAAGTGAAGCCGATGCCGCCGAGCACCTGGACGCAGTCCTTGGCGTTGGCGACCGCGGCGTCGGCGACGATCGTGTCGGCAGCGCACCGGCTCATCGCGAGTTGAGCCTGCGCGCTTTCGGGTTCCACGCCACCGAGCACGTCGTCGACAGCGCGCGCGAGGTCCCACGCGACCGCGGTGAGTTCTTCACTCCGGCAGAGCATGTCTGCGCAGATGTGTTTGATGGCCTGGAACGAACCGATCGGCGCACCGAACTGGGTGCGGACCTTCGCGTAGTCGACCGCGGTGTCGAGCGACCATCGGGCGACCCCGCTCTGATAGGCGGCGAGAGTCGCGGAGAGGACACCCGCCACGAGATCCGGGCCGTCGAGGGCGATGAGGTTCGACGGTTCGACCGAGGTGACGCGTACCCGTGACACCGACTCGGTACCGCTGACCGGCGCCTGGGGCGTCACGTCGAACACGCCGACGCCAGGCGGGAGAATCCGCCATTCGAGACCGTCGTCGGCGCCCCGCAACGGGATCAGCAGAGCGCAGCCGTCGACATAGCCGGGCACCGATCCGAGGTCGACCGCTCCGTCGCGGAGTGCCGGGGCGTCGGCGCCCGCGAAGGCGCTCACCGGGGCGGCCGCGGACACCTCGCCCGCCGCGAGCCGGGCGAGCAATCCCGCGGCCCGGTCGTCGGTGCTGCGGGAGAGACCGAGAGCCGCTGCGACGATCGGACCGATCGGCCCCGGCACGAGGCTGCGGCCGCACTGCTCGACCATCGCGGCGACGTCGGTGAAGGTGGCGCCGAAACCCCCGTGTTCCTCGGGCAGCGCTGCCGCGAACACGCCGAATTCGGCGAGTTGGGCGAGCAGCCCGGTCCATTGGTCCGCCGGTTTGTCGATATCGGCGCGGACCAGTTCGGTGGTCTGGACACCCTGCGCCCAGGTTGCGATCGCGTCACAGACGGCGATCTGTTCGCTTGACGTGGCGATTGTCACGCTATTCCTCTGTATGTCAGGTTGTGACGGGCAATTAGAACCTGTTCTAATATGCCATGGGTGGTTGCCAACCGGTAGGCGCCCTTCAAGAACCGAAACACGTGAGGATGTCTTCGACCACATGGCACGTTCTGCACCGGCAAGCGCCTCCGTCGACACGGCGGCAACCTCCGCCCCGACGGCCGGCACTGCGTCGGGAGGAACCGAAACCGGCTCGTCGGCTCAGCGCGAGCGACGCCGGCGGATCCTCGACGCCACGCTGGCGCTGGCATCCAAGGGCGGCTATGACGCCGTCCAGATGCGGACCGTCGCCGACAAAGCCGACGTCGCCGTCGGGACGCTCTACCGGTACTTCCCGTCGAAGGTCCATCTGCTGGTGACGGCCCTGGCGCGGGAGTTCGAGCGGGTCGAGGCACGCGTCGACCGGTCGCAGCTGCGCGGCGACACCGCCGTCGAACGTCTACGGCATGTCCTCGACATGATCACGTACGCGATGCAGCGCGACCCGCTGCTCACCGAGGCCATGACGAGGGCGTTCATGTTCGCCGACGCATCGGCGACAGCCGAGGTCGATCAGGTTGCGGGCATCATCGATCGCCTGCTCGCGGGCGCAATGGTCGGCAGCGGTGAGCCGGGCGAAGACGATCTGGCGATCGCCCGCGTGCTCTCCGACGTCTGGATGTCGAATCTCGTGCAGTGGCTGACCCGTCGCGCTTCGGCGACCGACGTCACCAACCGTCTCGAGTTGACCGTCCGCCTCCTCCTCAAGGACCGCGCGGACTAGTTCCCCCGGGTGGCCGCGCCCGCCGCCACCGACGAACCCATCGACCACACCGTCGATCGGGCACGGGCTATGCGGGCGCCGGCTTCTGGACCGGGGCCGCTGTGCGATTCAGGTCGGCGGAGATCATCGGCCAGGTACGCCGCAGGTCCGACTCCCAGTACTCCCAGGAGTGCGTGCCGGTGGGGCGCGAGATCGTCGTCATCGGGACGCGAAGCCCCCGCAGTCGCGCAGCCATCTGCTGGGTGCAGGAGTTGACCGCGGCCTCGATGACACCGCCGAGGACCACCTGGTTGGCCAAGGTCAGCGGATTGCCTTGCACCAGACGTGCTTCGGGGCGGTCATATGGTCCGGGCAGACCGGTGCCGGCAGTCATGTACACCTTGGTGCTGCGCAGCTTGGCGGCGTTGAGGTATGGATCGTTCTCCCGCCAGCCCGGCCCACCGACCGGTCCCCACATGTTGTCCAGATTCGCTTGTCCGCGGTCGGCGACGACCATGCGAATGTAGGCCTGCCCCAATGGGTCACTGGTCCGCGCGCAGCCGCTGTACGCGGCGACCGAACGATAGAGGCGTGGCGCGGCGATCGCGAGGTTCAGCACCGAGGTGCCGGCCATCGAGATACCGGCGATCGCGTTGACCTTCGTCGTGCCGAATTCCTTGTCGATCAGGGGCGGCAGTTCCTTGGCGAGGAACGTCTGCCATTTGTTGCGCCCCAGGACCGGATCGTCGCGCTGCCAATCGGTGTAATACGAGAAGGCGCCACCGATCGGTGTCACGACGTTGACGTTCTTGTCCGCGAAGAATTTCACGTAGTCGGTCTTGGCCGCCCAGGTCGCGGAGTCCTCACCCCCGCCCGCTCCGTTGAGCAGGTAGAAGGTCGGGCGAGGCTTACTCGTGTCGCGCGGACGCAGGACCGTGATCGGGATCATGCGACGCATCGACGCCGAATACACGATGGCGGTGACCTGCTGCTTGGTGTCGTGGATGACCGTTTCGATCCGGGACACGGCGGGGTCGGGCACGGGCGCGGCGGACGCGGCCGCCGAGCCCATCGTGAGCGCGACGGCGACCGTGGCCACGGCGCCGATCCACGCACCCCATCGAGGACCCCGTCGTGTGTCCACCACTATTCCCTTCAGCCACAAAAGTCACATCTGTCACAGATGCTAGCTGTCGGGCGATCGTCGTCCCAAGTCCTCGAGCAGGCTTGTTAGTCAGTTGTGACGTCCGGGCCACGCGGAACCATGAGGGCGAACATCGGCCGGAGACTCTCGGCCAGCCGGGCGGAGGGGTCGGCCAACCACCGCTCATGGCCCGCCGACGACGCGGCCATGGCGGCATACGCGACGGCCAACGGATACTCGTCATCGGGCCGGCCCCCGGTACGTTCCGCGACGAAATCGGCGATGACGGTACGCCATCGCCGATAGACGGCACCGGCCTGCGCCTGGACCGCCGCTGCCCGCAGGATCAATTCCGCTCGATGCCGGGCCCACTCGTCCTCCGCGAGACCGTGGTCGATCGCCGCGATGAAGGCGCCCTCGACCACGTCGACCGGATTCATCGACGGCGCCGACTCCGCGATCATCGCGCGGAAATGGTCGAGTTCGGCGTCCGACTCCACCCACACCACGTCGGCCTTGGTCGCGAAGTACCGGAAGAATGTCCGACGGCTGACGCCGACCGCGGCCGCAATGTCTTCCACCGTCGTCTGTTCGAACCCGTCACGCAGGAACAGGCGCTGCGCGGCCGCGGCGAGTTCGCGCGGACTGGTACTCGCCGGGCGCCCACCCCGATCGACCTCGACATCCGAGGAATCCCCTGCGCCCTCTGACGTCACCTCATGGCTCATCCGACCATCGTCTCACCGTCGGTGCACCAACATCGCAATCGACACCCCGGTGTTATGGCACGGTGTGACATGGGCTTCCGCATCGCCGGTCCGGACCCACGCGATATCGCCACGACACCGCCACGGCTCGATGTCCTGCTCGACGTCTCGGGTGAGCATGAGGTCGACCTCGGGCGCGACCTTGCCCTACTCGCACACGGACGTTGCGACCCGGTCGCCGGCCACCATCAGGTGACTCCGGCGCTGCGCCGGATCTTCGAGGGGTGAAAGCACCTCAGCTGTGCGTGAACATCGGGTCGCGCTTCTCGACGAAGGCAGCCATACCTTCGGTCTGGTCATCGGTGGCAAACGTCGAGTAGAACAACGCCCGCTCGGCCCGGACGCCCTCGGCGAGACCCGATTCGAATGCCCGGTTGACGGCGTCCTTCGCCAGCGACGCAGCGATGAACGACTTGGAAGCGATGGTTGCCGCGACCTCTTTCGCGGTGCCGAGACAATCCTCCGCCGCGACCAC
The DNA here is from genome assembly GCF_009862785.1 of Gordonia sp. SID5947. Classification (NCBI taxonomy): domain Bacteria; kingdom Bacillati; phylum Actinomycetota; class Actinomycetes; order Mycobacteriales; family Gordoniaceae; genus Gordonia; species Gordonia sp. SID5947. The sequence continues at coordinate 2,548,215 of NZ_WWHU01000001.1, forward strand.
CCGCGACACCAGTCCGAGCCGATCGGCCTCGTCGATCTTCATGTTGCGGCCCGTGAGGATCATGTCCATCGCCTTCGCCTTGCCGACGGCGCGCGTGAGTCGTTGCGACCCACCGATTCCCGGGATGACGCCGAGATTGATCTCCGGCTGCCCGAAGACTGCGTTGTCCCCCGCGATCAGGATGTCGCAGAGCATCGCGAGTTCGCAGCCTCCTCCGAGCGCGTAACCCGTGACTGCCGCGACAATCGGCGTGCGCAGGCGCGAAAGCTCGTCCCAGGCGCCGAAGAAGGATTCCGTCACCACGTCGCTGTAGGACTTGGACGACATCTCCTTGATGTCGGCGCCGGCTGCGAAGGCGCGCTCCGAGCCGGTGATCACGATGGCGCCGATGGCGGGATCATGGTCGAAATCAGTTGCCGCAGTGACCACCTCGTTCATAAGGGTGGTGTTGAGGGCATTCAGTGCCTCGGGTCGGTTGAGCGTGATGATGCCTACTCGACCGTCCTGTTCGACGACGATTGTCTCCAGGTCAGACATTCGAATCCTCCTGTGGTGCCGGGTTGATGGTCAATTCCAGCTCGCCCGGTAGCGGCGCGAAGAACTCGTCGACCTCCGCTGCGGTCACCGCAGAGTGATCGGGATGACGCCACGACGGTGAGCGATCCTTGTCGATCACCTGGGCGCGGATACCCTCGGCCATGTCGGGATTGAGCAGGCTGCGCAGCGAGACGCGGTACTCGCGGACGAGGGTCTCGCTCAGGGTCGGCTTCTCGTCACGCAGTGATCGCAGCGTCACGGCCAGCGCGAGCGGGCTCTTCGCCGCGATCGATGCAGCCACCTTGTCGGCGTCTTCGGTACCGACCGCGCGGCATCGCTCGATGATCTCGGCAACGGTGTCGGCGGCGAATGCGTCCCGAATCCAGGTGCGCTGTGCGTCGACCTTCGAGGCAGGCGGTTGCTGCGCATATTTCGCGAGCGCCTCCGCCACTGACGTCCCCTCGATGGCGGCCCGGAACGCGTCCAGGTCGTCGGCGGGCACGAAGTGGTCGGCGAGGCCGAGCGCGATCGCATCGGCACCCGACAGGTGACTCGCGGTCAGCCCGGCGTAGATGCCGAGATTGTCGGGGACCCGTGCGAGCAGGTGCGTCCCTCCGACGTCCGGAACGAACCCGATCCCCACCTCGGGCATGGCAAGACGCGTGCGGTCGGTGACGATCCGGGTGTTCGCGTGAGCGGAGATGCCGACGCCCCCACCCATCACGATGCCGTCCATGATCGCCACATACGGCTTCGGGTAGCGCGCGATGTCGGCGTTGAGTCGGTACTCGTCACGCCAGAACTCCGCGGATGCGCACGCTGCGGCCGCGGCGTCATCGGCGACCGGGTCACCGCTGAGAGCCGCTGCGTCACGGTGGATCGCGACGATGTCGCCACCCGCACACAGACCACGCTCGCCCGCACCGACGAGCACCACGGCCGCGACGTCGTCGTCCCCCGCCCAACCGCGCAACAACTCGTCCATCACCGTGACCATCGGATGGTCGAGGGCGTTGATCGATTTGGGCCGGTTCAGTGTCAGTGTCGCCAGTCGGCCGTCCACCGTGGACAGCACCGATGGTTCATCCACCATCGCCTACTCCTCGAACGTCGTCGGATATCCCCACAGATACTTGCATATCCTAGTAAGGGAGTACAGCGCAGGTGGACGTCTGCGTTCGGAGTGCGACGAGGTTCATGGTCGCGCCCGGACGAAAGCCTCGACCACGAGGCTCAGCACCTCCTCGGCACGTTGATTGGCCAGCCGGGCCGACGTGGTCACGAGCGCCCGCCCGCGGTCGTCAAAAGCGACGTCGTCGACCGTGATCGAACCGGTGAGAGTGTCACCCGGCCGGACCGGCCGCAGGAACCGCACGTCGGTCAGGCTCTTACCGGCGATCACACTCCAATTCCCGAACACGCCCGAGACTGCCAAGCGCTGGTAGATGGCCAGCGTGTGTATCCCGCTCGCGATGATGCCGCCGTATGCGCCGGCGTCGGCGATTTCTTTGTCGATGTGGAAACCCTGGGGGTCCCACGCGGTGGCGTATTCGACGACCTCCGCCTCGGTGATCGTGTGGGTGCCGAGCGGGTATCGCTCACCGATCTGCAGATCGTCTGCGTAGGTGAGTCCGGAGCCGACTTTCACATCAGGGGCATCATTCACGTCGGAGGTGTCTTTCACGATCGTCAGGGTAGCGACGGGCGAACGACGTCCAGCGGTCAGCGCTCCTGCCCCGCCGCGTCACCGACAGGCAGGCTCATCGACACGCGGCAGTCGGCGACCTCCCATCACTCGTGGAGGTTGCCGGCGGCCGCCTGATCGTCGATCCGCTCAGCCGTACTTCGGGTTGTTGATCACCGGGATCTCGATGTTGATCGGCATGCGCAGTTCGGACATGTAGAACAGCACGAACTGTCGCAGGAATTCGTCGAAGAGCCAGTAGGCCTCCTTGGGCACACCGACGTTGAGCGCGCCCTCGCGAACCGCGACATACGGCCCCCACGCGGTTTCCAGCAGCGGACTCCACACCGGCTCCCTGGGGATGTCGAGCCAGTCGGCGATCTTGTCCCCGAGCATGAATCTGGTCAACGCCCCCAGCACACCCCTCGAGAGCAGGGAGAGGTCGAGATTGAACCCGAGGCCGAGCAGGATGTCGGCGAGTTTCTTGCCCTCAGGTGTGGGCGCCAGGATCGGGTCCAACACCTGCTTCGCCTGCGAATCGGCAGCGTTCCATGACTTCGGAATGTACTGATCTTCCACACCGAGCATGTGCGCGCTGACCTGCCACGAGTGCAGGAAGCCCTCCGACTCGTCGGGTGCGATGGGCACATTCCATTTCTGCAGGTTGCGCCATACCGTGGTCGGCAGACTGTGCCAGGTGACCATGATGTCGGCCTGGCTGATCGGCTTCTTCTCCGGCGCCGAATGCACCCAGTGTGGCGACTGAGGGAGAAGATGACGGACGGCCGCATGCGCCATCCGCGTCTTGACGCAGGTCACGATCATCTCGCCGTCAGGCTGATAGGCGTTGAGAGAACCGATGTCGTAACCGAGCTTGGCCGTCTTCGTGATGCGGTCCTTCATATCCGCACCGCCCTTGGAGTAGTAGACGGCTCGCGCCTCCTTGGGGATGACGGTGCTCATCATGCCGCTCGCAAAGCCGTACAGCACACCGAGATACGTGCCGCGCTTCTGGTTGAAACGCACTGCGGTCGCGAGCTTCTCGCGATCGGTCCACGATGGCAACTGCCGGGCGTGTTCCATGAAGTCCCGCAGTTCCCCGGGCAGGCCGGCCGGCAGCGGCTGTCCGTTCTTCGTCCACGACCGCAGCAACTTGTTCACCTTCGGAACCTCACCGCGATCCAGCAGCGCGGCGACCACCGCGTCGGCTTCCGGGTCCCACACGCCCTTGGGATCCATCCCGCTACCGACCCCCGGAACCGAGTTCGCCGGGGACCATGTCCACGGTGTCGCCGGAGCGACAACCGCCGCGGCACCGAGAGCCCCCAACGTACCCCCGGTTTTCAGCAGCGTTCGCCTGTTCAGATCTTCCATTCGCTCTACTCCCGTTCAACGCCCGACTCGATGACGCGATGTAACAGTGACTGTAACTCTGTAACATTGATACCATGGCTGTGGTCCGCATCACAAGGGGCGGGACGCCGGTACAAATCGATACGCTGACCGGCAAATGCGGCCATAGAGGAGGGAATTCGTGCAACCACGTCCGCCGGCGGCGGCGCCCTCCAAATCGCTCCTCGAACGCGCCTACATCGGGTTGATCTCGCAGGACGAGGACGATGGCGACCGTGACGATCCGACACGGACCCGGATTCTCGACGCCGCATATGACCAGTTCTGCCGCATGGGAATTCAGCGATCGTCGTTGGAAGAGGTCGCGCGTCGGGCCGGGGTCACCCGGATCACCATCTATCGGAAGTTCGACACGAAGGACACGCTGGTCGAGCAGGTGGTGATCCGCGAGTTCCGCCGCTACTTCGCCCGGTTCCTCGACGACATCGCCGGGGCCGACACCGTCGGCGACCGCGTGGTGGCCGGCTTCGTCAGCTCACTGCGCGCCATCTCCGACAATCCCCTCATCGGCGGGCTCCTCGAAACCGAACCTTCCTTGCTGATCGGCTCGATCATCGGAATCGGCGACAATGGCAGTCTGCTGGCCACCGTGCGCGGATTCGTCGCCGGGCAGCTTCGTAGCGAACAACAGGCGGGCACCGTCTCCGCCGACCTCGACACCGAGATGGCGGCCGAGATGATGGTGCGCATCTCGGCATCGTTCCTCACCGTGCCGAGCCAGATCATCGACCTCGGCGATGACGAGCAGCTCGCCGCCATCGCGCGGCAGTTCTTGGTTCCGATGCTGCAACCGCCTGTCGGCGACCACACGTAGCAACTCCCTGCAGTCCCCGGCCGCCTACTCGGCGCGTCGACCTGACCACTCGCACACATCACTTAGTTGAGCAACGCAACCTTTGCTGTTATGGTTGCACAGTTCAACTAACTGGTGCGGATCGAGGTGCGCAACATGTCCGGCCGCCCACAAGCCATCGGCTGCCTGCTCGAAGAGTTCTATCTGATGGGGCATGCCATCCGTGGCGCACTGTCGCCGACCGAGGAATCACGCGGGCTGTTGCCCGGCGCACTGATCGTCCTGGTGGCATTGAGCGGCTGCCAGCCCTGCAGGCAGGTGGCGTTGGCCGGCGAGTTGTCGATCACGCCATCCGGGCTGAGCAGACACATCTCCGAGCTGGTGGCTGCGGGTTACGTCGTTCGGCGACCCGACCAGACCGACGGTCGCGCATCGTTGATCGAACTGACCGACGAAGGACACGAACTGCTCGAGCGGGCGCACCGCTCACGTGCACGGACCCTCGAGAACGCGCTCGCCGACTGGGACGGGGCCGAGGTGACAGCGGCGGTCGAGACGATCACGAAGTTGCGCCACTCGCTGCACCGACATGCGCAACAACAGAAGCCACCATCAAGAGAAAGTGACCCGGTCAATGTCTGAGACCACCATCGCGCCGACGGCGCCCGAGGCCGGCGTGATGACCCACCGCCAGATCCTCGAGGCGATGACGGGTCTGCTGGCCGCACTGTTCACTGCTCTGTTGAGTTCGACAATCGTCGCCACCGCACTGCCCACGATCATCGGCGATCTCAAGGGTTCGCAGACGGCCTACGCATGGGTCATCACATCGGCCCTGCTGGCCAATGCCGCCTCGACGCCGATCTGGGGCAAGTTGGCCGACCTGTTCAACAAGAAGGTGCTAGTCCAGACGGCCATCGTCATCTTTGTGGCGGGCTCAGTGGTCGCCGGGTTCGCCCACAGCGTTCCGGTCTTGCTGACTGCCCGTGTCATTCAGGGACTCGGGATGGGCGGATTGACCGCACTGGTGGTGGCCATCATCGGCAGCATCGTCTCGCCACGTGAGCGGGGTCGCTACTCCGGATACATGGGTGCGGTCATGGCCGTCGCGATGTCGGGCGGTCCGATCGTCGGTGGCCTCATCGCCGACAGCCCGCTCGGTTGGCGCTGGTGCTTCTTCGTCTGCGTGCCACTGGCAGTCATCGCGTTGATCCTCCTACAGAAGACCCTCAAACTGCCGACCGTACGTCAGGACAATGTGTCCATCGACTGGTTCGGGGCCATCACCCTCACCGCCGGTGTGTCGATCCTGCTCATCTGGGTCTCCTTCGCCGGCAAGGCCGGATACTACGACTGGTTGTCGGCCGAATCGGCTCTGTATGTGGGTGCCGGTGTCCTGCTCCTGGCCGCAACCATCTGGATCGAGGCCAACGCGAAGGCCCCCATCATCCCGCTGCGCATCGTCACCGAGCGGACGACCGGGCTGGCCATCATCGCGTCGATCGCGGTGGGCGTCGGCATGTTCGGCGCGACAACCTTCCTCGCCCAGTACTTCCAGACCGCGCGTGACTTCTCGCCCACCATGGCGGGCATCCTCACCATCCCGATGGTGGTCGGTTTGCTGACCGCCTCCGTCGGCTCTGGTCAGTTGATCGCTCGCACGGGAAATTGGAAGCGATTCGTGGTGACCGGCGGCGTGCTGATCGTGATCGGGTTCGGACTGCTCGCCACCATCGATCACGCGACGAGCCTGTGGCTCATCTCCACCTACATCCTCGTCCTGGGCCTCGGCCTGGGCATGCTGATGCAGAACGTGGTGCTCGCGGTGCAGAACACGGTGAGCGTCAAGGACATCGGCGCCGCATCGAGCAGCGTCGCATTCTTCCGCACGTTCGGTGGGGCTGTCGGCGTGTCCGTGCTGGGCTCCATATTGGCCACCAGGGTCGGCGAGTTGACGTCCGAAGGGTTGTCCAAGTTGGGCATTCCGGCCGGCTCGGGAGGTAGCGGCGACCTCGACCTCGACGCGCTGCCCACACCCGTGCGAGAGGTCGTGCAGCACGCCTACGGCGATGCCACCGGCCGCATCTTCCTGATCGCCGCCTTCGTCGCGATCGTGACCCTCATCGCGGTCGCTTTCCTGCCGAACAAGCCGTTGCGCCGCACCATCGACATCGAACCGGGGGCGTCCGACACCGACACCTACACCGCCAGCGACGATGGGATCACCGACGTCGACGAACGCATCGTCGACGCTCCGGTGGGCGCCGGACGGCGCCACTAGAGGATCGGAGCGGGCGCTCGGCCGCCGAACGCGCTGATGAGGCGGTCATCCGCGACGCTCACGTGGAGTGGCATGCCGACCCGCCACCGCAGTCGCCCGAGCGGCCAGGGCGTCGCGCACCCACGCCGGATCCACCACCTCACAGTCACTGTCGTAGCACGCGGCCCACAAAGCCCTGACCGCGTGACGCCGGTCCTCGAACCGAAGACTCAGCCGCGTGCCACCTTCCGAATCGAGGACATCGACAGAGAGCACCGACGTGTGACGCCCCAGGTTCTCGACATCGTCTGCCGCACAATCGATGACCACATCGACCGCGTCGAAGGATGCTCGGAACTCGGACCGCCTTCGCTGCCAGATGTCATCGAGGTCGACGTCCTCGGACCGGTCGGCGCGCTCATCGAGGACCTCGACGTCGCTCATACGCGACACCCGGTACATTCGTTCTGCGCCTCGCGAATTCGCAACCAGGTACCAGGTGTCGCCGGCCACGATGAGTCCTATCGGGTCCACCACCCGCTCGCGCGGTTCGACGCCCGGACGCCGATACGTCATGCGCATCCGCCGCCCGTCGAAGACCGCCTGCGCAACCTGACTCAACGAGTCCAACTCCTGAGGAGCGCGGACAAATCCCTCCGGCCTGACCAACACCCGCTGCGCTGCGCGCACCGCGCGGTCCCGGTAGGCATCCGGCACGGCCGCGGCGACCTTCCGCATGGCACTGGCGAAAGCCGGCGTCGCCATGCGCCCGCTCCCGGCGAGCAGTGACGTCGCCTCGTCGACCGTCAGTCCGGTGAGATCGGTGCGGTACCCGGGCAACAGCGTGAACCCACCGCCACGCCCGCGCTCGGCGTACACCGGTACGCCCGACAACGACAGCGAGTCGATGTCGCGCAACACGGTGCGCTCGGAGACCCCAAGCTCGGCAGCGATCGCCGCCGCGGTCATCCGGCCGTGCTTCTTCAGGAGCATGAGTACTGCGATCAGACGTTCGGCACGCACACCGAAGATCTTCCTCCTAAAACATGACAGAAGATGTCATGTTTGTGCGTTTGACTGGGCGTCACCAGCCCATCGACAAAGGAACGATCATGACCGAGAACCAGCCCGCCGATCCGCGACCCGCCTACGCGGCCGCCACCACCTGGGTGATCAACCTGCTCACCGCTGTCACCGACGATCAACTCGACTCCCCGACACCGTGCGACGACTTCGATGTCCGCACCCTTGCGGCACACCTGACGGCGAGCGCACAACGCGCCGTCGTCCTGGCGGAGGGTGGTGACGCGTTCGCGGTGCCGCGGATCGCGGACTCTCACGATGCGGAGGGCTACGCCGCGGTTGTCACACGTGCCCTGGACCTGTGGTCCGACGACGCCACACTCGGGGCCATGGTCCGGGTGCCCTGGGGTGAGGTCCCCGGTGCCGCCGCCCTCTGGGGCTATGTCAGCGAGACCTTTGTGCACGGCTGGGACCTCGCAGTCGCCACCGGGCAACCCGCCGAGGCCGATGGCTCATCCGTGGAACCCGTGCTGGCCGTCGCGCAGCAGTTCATCCCGGCGGCGATCCGCGGTGATGCCGAGGTCCCGTTCGGCCCTGTCGTCGAACCTCGGCCAGAGGCCGGACCGACCGAGCGACTCGCCAACTGGACGGGACGGGATGCGACGAGGTGGGTGGGGACGGCCGTGTGAGGCCGGGCGGCCGACGGACCGGACGGCAGGGCGTCTGACCGCGCGGCATACGATGGAGGACGATGACCGAAGACCGTATGTCCGAGGTGTGTGACACGGGCACACGGCCATCCGCAGGCCCCGCCGCTGCCCCTCGCGGCGCGTTCGCCTCACTGTCCAACCCGAACTACCGGCTGTATTTCGGCGGACAGGCACTGTCTCTCGTCGGTACCTGGATGCAGGCCACCGCGCAGGCCTGGCTGGTACTCACGCTCAGCGGGTCGGCATCGATCCTGGGTGTCATCGTCGCACTGCAGGCGTTGCCGATCCTGCTGCTCGGCCCGTACGCGGGAGTGATCGCTGACCGAGTCGACCGACGTCGGCTGATGATCATCCTGCAGTCGGTGATGGGTGTACTCGCCGCGGTGCTCGCTGTCTTGACCCTCGCGGGGTGGGTACAGATCTGGCATGTCGCGGTGCTCGCCCTGCTCCTCGGACTCAACAACGCATTCGAGAACCCGGCCCGCCAGGCCTTCATCCACCAGATCGTCGGTGAGTCGTTGATCCGCAACGCGGTGACGCTGAACTCGGTCATGGTCAACGCCGCCCGCGCCGTCGGACCCGCCGTCGCCGGTGTGCTGCTCGCCGCGGTCGGCGCGGGCTGGTGTTTCGCCGTCAACGCCGGAAGCTTCGTCGCGGTGGTCGTCTCCCTGATCGTGATGAACACCGCGGCGATCGAACACGAGGAGCCCATCGTCCGCGCCCGAGGGCAGCTCCGGGAGGGGCTACGGTATGTGGCCGGTTCGCCGGCGCTGTGGATTCCGCTGGTGATGATGGCTCTGGTCGGCACGCTCGCCTACGAGTTCCAGGTGTCGTTGCCGGCCGCTGCCAAGGAGACCTTCGACGGCGGGCCCCAGGCACTCGGATTCATGACCTCGGCGATGGGAGTCGGCGCGGTGGTCGGCGGTCTCCTCGTGGCCGCCCGCGGGACCACCGGGCTCCGCCCGCTGACGATCGCGGCCGCCGGGTTCGGGGTCACCATCGCGATCACCGCGGTGGCGCCCAATCTGCCGGTGGCGATAGCGGCCCTGTTCTTTGTCGGGTGGCTGAGTGTGACGTTCATGTCCACGGGAAACGCAACGCTGCAACTCAACGCCGACCCCCGGATGCGGGGCAGGGTGATGTCGCTGTGGTCGGTGGCATTCATGGGCTCCACCCCGATCGGTGGGCCGATGATCGGCGCGATCAGTGAATCCGCAGGACCCCGCGTGGGGTTGGCCGTCGGCGCCGCGGCATGTTTCGTGGCGGCCGGGCTCGGCGTCCTGATGTGGCGTCATCGCCGGGAACACTCCGTGCGCATGACCCCAACCGACCCTCCTACCGAGTCGGTTACCGGAAACCACTGAGACATCGACGACGAAACCTCTAGGGTGATCGACACACGGAGGTCGGTCGATCCTGGGGGGCTACATGTCGGGCCGTGCGTTGTTCTCACGTCTGCGGGGTGGTCGACGACACGTCACCGCATCGGCCGTCCTCACGGTGGGCGTTGTTCTCGCCACCGCACTCGGCGCCGCGCCCGCCACCGCTGCGACCCACTACTTCCCGGACATCTCGGATAAGTCGGTCCCACAGGCCGAGTGCGGTCCCGGATCGCTTCCCGAACGTGGCCTCCAGGGCGAGGTCACCGCCGAGGACCGCAACTCTGGTCGCAGCACCCGAGGCTACCGATGCAACCTGTCCGAACTCGGCGGGGTGCGTGGCGCCGGCGGCGGGATCGTCTCGGCCACCTATGACCATTGCAGCTACACCGGCAGCCTGTTCCCCGGCGACAACTTCATGAAGCAGCCGGGTGTGCAGGTCGTCGACGCGGCCGATCCCCGGCACCCGCGGGTCGTCGGCTCGCTCACCGATCCCGCGATGCGCGGCGGCACCTGGGAGACGTTGAAGGTCAACCGGAAGCGGAAACTCCTTGCGGCGACGGCAGTTCCGCTGCTATGGGGCGGTGGCCTCTTCGCCATTTACGACATCTCCGACTGCGCACATCCCCGACTCCTCAACGCCGGCGGACCGGGGATCGCCACACCGTTGCCGTTCACCTCCCACGAGGGTGGATTCTCGCCGGACGGCCGGACCTACTGGGCCTCCGGTCTGTCGCCCGGCCACCTGTCGGCGATCGACGTGTCGAACCCGGCTCGGCCCCGGGTGATCTGGCAAGGCCTGCACAGCTTGCTCGGGCACGGTTTCGGGATCTCCCCCGACGGGAACCGGATGTACCTCTCGAACATGGCGGGGATCACCGTGCTCGACATCAGCGCCGTACAGCGCCGCGCGCCATATCCACAGGTCCCCCATCTCGCCGCCTACCTGTGGCCCGACGGCCAACTCAATCAGCATTCCATCCCGGTCACCTACCGGTCGCGGCCCCACATCATCACCGCCGACGAGGGCGGGTCCGGTGGCGTCAAGATCTTCGACGTGAGCAAGGTCGACAGGCCGAGGTATGTCGCGCAGATCAAGCTCGAGATCAACCTGCCCGAGAACCTCGACCGCAACCTGCGGTCGTCGATGGGCGGGTCGCTGTTCAGCAGCAATCCGCACTACTGCGCCGTCGATCGGCCCACGAACCCCACCACGCTGGCGTGTGGATGGGAATCCTCCGGCATCCGTGTCTTCGACATCCGCGACTTCTCGAAGATCACGGAGATCGCCTACTTCAATCCGCCGGCCCGTAAGGGCGCCACCGTCGCCGATGCACCCAACTCGCCGCACGTGCTGGGGTCGATCATCGGCGTACCGGCTGTCGAATTCCTGAGTCTGGGCATGTCGATCGCGAACGGAAAGGTCGAACTCGGCGACATGATCGGTCCCCGCAGCGGCATGGTGGTCGGCGGCGACATGTCGACCGACTGGTGCCTCTCGCCGCCGGAGTTCCACGGCAACGAACTCTGGACGACCTGCGCCGACGGCGGTTTCTACGCGCTCGCCCTGAGCCCGAAGGTCTATACGCCGCCCGCCGACCAACTCTCGACGATCGGATGACCGCGACCATCCGCGCGGTCGCCGCCGGTGGCCTCGCGGTCCTGCTCGTCGCGATCGGGGCGGTGGCCGGCGTGGGGTGGCAGAGCACCCGCGACGACGACGATGCGTCGCGCCGCCCGAGCGTCACCGACGTCGGCTTCGCCCAGGACATGTCGGCCCATCACGACCAGGCGATCCTCATGTCCCAGAGCCTTTCTCCCGACGTCGCGCCCGAGATCCGCGGTCTGGCCGACCGGATCGTGGTGGCACAGACCGCCGAGACGTCGACGATGCGCGGGTGGCTGACATGGTTCGGATTGCCGGTCACATCGGACCACCCGATGTCGTGGATGGACCGGCCGCAGGGCCACCACCACACCGCGCCGTCAGGTGACGGCCCGCCGATGCCGGGGATGGCGAGTGTCGACGAGCTCGGCCGCCTCTCGGCCGCGCGTGGTCGCGCCGCAGAGATCCTCTTTTTGCAGCTGATGATCCGGCATCATCGCGGCGGCGTGGAGATGGCCACCGCAGCCCACAACGATCCCCGGAGCAGCTCGGCGACAAGGCAACTGGCTTTGACGATGATCAGCGACGAAGGCGACGAGATCGGCCGGATGACCTTGCTGCTGCGCGCCCGAGATGCGCTGCCGCTGCCCGCGTGAACAACGGCGGTCAGCATCGCCGAGTCAGCGCGCCGTCGATCCATTCGATGAGATCGCGGCGCACCTCGTCGCGGTTGATCTCGTTGAGGATCTCGTGTCGCGCACCGGGATACACCTTGACCGAGACGTCCGTCAGACCGCCCGCACGGTAGTGAGCGACGAGCAGGTCCACCAGGGCCAGTCCCCCGTTGACGGGATCGAGGTCACCGACCGCGATGAGGATCGGCAACGACGAAGCCATCCCACCCACCCGTTCCGGATCGGTGAGTGCCCTGGCACGCACGAACATGTCCTTGCCGGAGGCGGCGTCGAGCCCGAAACCACAGAGGGCATCGGCGACATAGGCATCCACGATCGCGTCGTCGCGAGTGAGCCAGTCGTAGTCGGTGCGGGACGGCTCGAAGGGAGCATTGAATCCCGACAGATCGATCTCGGCGTCGAGATCGAGAGCCGGCTCGAGACCGTCCAGCGCGGCGGTTCCACTCAACACCACGGCGTCGACGCGGTCACTGTGATCGAGGAGAAACTGCTGGGCGGCGAACGAACCCATGCTGTGGGCGATCAGCACCAGGGGTGATGCGGGGCACTCGGCGTGCACGACGTCGACGACGACACCGATGTCGGCGACGAGTCGCTGCCACCCGTCGGGGCCGAGGTCACCCGGTTCACGTCCGGACAACACCGACCCGCCATGACCGCGGTGATCATAGGCGTAGACGACAAAACCGGCATCGACGAGCGACGCGGCGGTCTCTGTGTAGCGCTGTGAGTGCTCGCCCATGCCGTGCACCAGCACGACTGCGGCGCGGACATCGCCCTCCGGCGTCCACCGTCGCCCGAGCAGCGGGGTCCCGTCGGCAGCGGTTGCCGTGAACGTTTCGGTCATTCGTAGCTCCTCTGCAAGGTCGCGGGCCGCTCATCGGCGGTATCGAGACTGACGCTAACCCACCGCCTCCTCCGGTGCGGGGTGCTTCACCGAACCACCGGTCCGCACCGTCCGCGGGGGCGCCGGGAACTCTCAGGTTGACCGAGTACCCTCTGCGCGGGGTCCCTTGGACATCTGGTGTCCTTGGTGACCGGAGTGAAGCGGGAGGCCGGGGCATCGTTACGCAGGATCAACAGACACAACCACCCGAGCCTCCGCAGAATCCGGACGAAACGGACAGTGTCGCAACACGATTCGCGACACCCGTAGAAGCAGCTCCCCAGAAGCCGCGCGACAAACACCTCTACCAGATCGATTTTGTCCGTTTGGTGACATTCGCCGCGGTCATCCTCGACCACGTCCTCCTCGGAATCGCGACGGGCACCGACGTCGGCGCCGGAGCCCTCGGACTTCTGCTGCGCTACACCAGGTACTCGTTCTTCGCGCTGACCGGCTTCGTCCTCACCTATCAATACCGCGACCGTGAACTGAAGCCGCTCACCTTCTGGCGGCGCCGGTACAAGCTGATCGGGTTGCCATTCGTGGTGTGGAGCCTCTTCTACTGGGTGTACGGCCACTATCGCGCAGGCGGCATGACCGGCCTGGGCGACCTGGTCGATTCGCCCGACTCCGTCGCGACGTCACTCAAGAGCATCGGCTATGACCTGGTCACCGGTAATGCGTGGTACCACTTGTACTTCTTGTCGGTGAGCATGCAGATATACGCGGTGTTCCCGCTCGTCCTCATCGTGCTGCGCAAGACGTGGGGATATCACCGCTATCTCCTACTCGTCAGCTTCGCGGCGCAGGCCACGTTGATGTACATGATGGTCCGGCCTCCCCTCGACTTCTTCACCCACGGACCGCAGCAAACCCTGTGGACGCATCTCGTCGCGACGATCCTGCCGTATCAGTTCTTCGTGTTCGCCGGATGTGTGGCGGCGATGCATTACCCGGCCTTCCAACGCTTCATGATCCGTTGGCGCCTACCGTTGATCGCGGGCGCGTTCGTCGTCATCGCGATCACCTTGCTCTACTACCTGCACGAGACGAACATCGGCGAGACCATCTTCCGGGCCACCAATGTGTTCATGCTGCACAACACATTCGCCTACATCGCGATCATCATCATCCTGTATTGCCTGGGGACGGTCTGGCAGGACCGCCGCACCAAGGGCTCCATACCCGACAACTTCATGCGGACCGCCGCCGACCGCTCGTTCGGCATCTATCTGGCACACGCGCTGGCGTTGAGCGAACTGATGCCCATCATCGCCGAGCATCGGGATCTTCCGACCTGGCCGCTGATCCTGGTCGCATACGTCGGCACGGTCGCCGTGACGATCTTCATCGTGGAGGTGCTGCGCCGCAGTCCGATCAGCCTGATCACCACCGGGCGCAGCACCATCGATTGGCGTACGCAGAATGCCGGACGATCGATCGCGGTGGCGACCGTCGCCATCGCCCTTGGTGTGCTGCTGAGGGTCGTGTTCACTGCGCTGGTCGGCGATCTCATCGTCGCGACCGGGGCTCTTCTGCTGGCCTCCGCCTGTCTGGTGTTCTGGCGTCAGCGCCGGGCCGCTACTGCAGCGCTCTGAGTATCAACCGCGCCTGCGCGGCCTTGCCCGCCGAGTTGGGATGGTAGAAGATCCCGCGTTCGAACCCGTACACCCACGGGTGCTGCGAACAGACAGCGTGCGCGGCACCGGCTTTCGAGGCAGTCACGAGGACGGCTCCGGTGGACCGCGCGGCGCGGGCGGTGGCCTGCGCCAGTCCGTCGAAGACGCGTTTGGTCTGCACGCGTTCGGCGTAGGTGAGCGGTAGGCCGGCACATGACGTCGCCGCGTCCCCGATCACCGGCGGATAGTCGACCAGGACGATCCGGGCCCGCGGTGCCCGCGCCCGTATCGCCTCGACGGTTCGGGCGATGGTTCGCTCCACCTCGCGGTAAGCGGCCGGAGCGGGCTCGGGTGAAGGGAGTCGTCCACCGCCGCAGACGCGTTCGGCCATCGCTGCCGCCGCGGGTTGGACGGCGTTGCCGCAGCTTTGGGCGGTCAGTCGGCCGATGTAGCGGAGGTCGTTTCCACCGGTCGTGATGGTCACCAGCGCGGTCTTCGGGGTGACCGCGGCGATCTGGGGCTCGCTGGTCTTGCCACGCTGCGCACGGTCGACTATGTCGAAGGTCGTGGCCCCGGAGCAGGTCACGTCGACCAGACGCAGCCCCCGCGCCTCGGCAACCCGGTGCGGGTAGTTGTCCGTCGACCGCATGCAGGGCGTGCGTGGTGTCGACGAGAGCTCAGGCCCGGCGGCGTAGGAACTGCCCAGTGCCACATACGTCTTGGGTGTGTGGCCGGATCCCGCGGCATTGGCCGTCACCGGCGGGCTGACCGTCTCGGTGATGGCGGTGCCGGGAACCACGACGGCGGCCACGGCGGCCACGGACGCGGCGATCGTCGCCGCGCGGGTCACGAGTTCACGCCTCATGACGGACAGTCTCACACAACGCCACACAGCCGGCGCACATACCCCGCCGAGTGCATCGAAGACGTTGTGCGCGTCCGTGGATCAGAAGATCTGCGGCAAATCGGTCGACACCCGATCGGTGAAGGTTGCGGGACGCTTCTCGAGGAACGACGTGACCCCCTCGGCGACGTCGGGCATGGTGCCGCGGTAGTAGATGGCCTTCGAATCGGCCTCGTGGGCGTCCCGGGGGCTCGGCGCACCGGCCATCCGCCACAACAACTGTCGGGTGAGCGCGACCGACACCGGCGCGGTGCCTGCCGTCATGTCCCTGGCCACCTCGATCGCGGTGGCCAGCACATCCTCCTTGGGCACCACCTGTTGCACCAGGCCACGCTCGTAGGCTTGCGCCACCGGCACCATCTTGGCGCCCATCGTCCACTGCAGTGCGGTGGGCAGGCCGACCAGTCGCGGCAGGAACCACGTGGAGCACGCCTCGGGGACCAGGCCTCGCTGGGCGAACACGAAACCGAACTTCGCATCCTCGGAAGCGATGCGGACGTCGGCGGCCAACGTCATCGTGACGCCGACACCCGCGGCCGCTCCGTTGATCGCCATGACGACCGGCTTCAGCGATTCGAAGATCCGCAGGGTCAGCTGCCCACCGGAATCGGCCGGGATCTCGCCGGGGGCAGGCGCCTCGAGTTCGAAGGTGGTGGCACCGCCACCGAGATCTGCACCGGCGCAGAAGGCGCGTCCGTTGCCCGTGATGACCACCGCCCGGATCGAGTCGTCGGCATCGCACCTGTCCAGGGCGGCCTTGATCTCCTCCCCCATCTGGTAGGTGAAGGCATTGAGCCGATCGGGTCGGTTGAGTCGGATCACCGCGATCTCGGCGTCACGCTCGATGGTGATCACGGCCTCCGGCTCGGCAGCGGACAAGCCGGACGAGGTTTGTTCTGAAGTCACGTCCGCGATACTAGCCCCGGCGAAAACAAAATCTGGCGAACGTGTCGATCTGGCGCATCCCCGTTCGACGCATGGGTAGAGGGCCCCGACCCGTGGCCCCAGACGAAAGGCAAGACGATGAAGTACATGCTGATCATGCGAGCAACCGAAGAAGCCGCGACTGCCTCTGCGGACGTCGACTTCACGGAGATCATCAATGCGATGGGCCGCTTCAACGAGGAGATGATCAACGCCGGTGTCCTCGCGGGCGGCGACGGCCTCAGCGACCCGTCCGAGGGTTTTGTCGTGGCCTTCTCCGACGACGACGAACCGCTTGTCACCGACGGCCCGTACGGCGAGATCCACGAACTGTTCAACGGATTCTGGATTCTGCAGGTGTCCAGTCGTGAAGAGGCCGTCGAGTGGGCCAAGAAGGCGCCCCTCGGGCGCGGATCCAAACTCGAGGTCCGGCGGGTGACCGACGAGACCGACTTCGCCGAGTTCGAGGACAACGAATACATCCAGAAGGAGAAGGGCTGGCGCGAGCAGCTCGCGGCAGAGTGATCGAGGGGGAGATCCGTCGGACCGTCGACGCGGTCTGGCGGATCGAGGGGACCCGCATCGTCGCGACACTCGCGCGCGTGGTCGGCGACGTCGGCCTCGCCGAGGACCTGGCACAGGAAGCGGTGGCCGAGGCCCTGGAACAGTGGCCGCGGTCAGGTGTCCCGCGCAATGCGGGCGCCTGGCTGACGGCTGTCGCCAAGCGGCGCGCCATCGACGGATGGAGGCGCGCGGAACGGCTCGACGAGCGCTACCAGGCCATCGCGCGCGACCTCGGCACCGTCACCGAAGAAGAATGGGAACCGGTCCGCGACGATGTCCTGAAGCTGGTGTTCACCGCATGCCACCCGGTTCTGAAACGCGACGCGCAGGTGGCGTTGACGTTGCGGGTCGTCGGCGGGCTCAGCACCGAGGAACTCGCCCGACTGTTCCTCACCTCGGTGCCCACGATGCAGCAACGGATCGTGCGCGCCAAGAAGACGCTGTCGGCGGCCCGGGTGCCGTACGAGGTGCCCGAGCCGGCAGAGTGGCGC
The DNA here is from genome assembly GCF_009862785.1 of Gordonia sp. SID5947. Taxonomy (NCBI): domain Bacteria; kingdom Bacillati; phylum Actinomycetota; class Actinomycetes; order Mycobacteriales; family Gordoniaceae; genus Gordonia; species Gordonia sp. SID5947. Next base: position 2,565,703 of record NZ_WWHU01000001.1, read on the forward strand.
GGACGTCTGTCCGGGGTGCTCGGCGTCATCTATCTCGTCTTCACCGAAGGGTATGCCGCGACCGCGGGTGAGACCTGGATGCGCCGCGACCTCGCGCAGGAAGCGGTGCGGCTCGGCCGGGTCCTCGCCGCTCTCCTGCCTCGAGAGCCCGAGGTCCATGGGCTGCTCGCGTTGATGGAGCTACAGGCCGCCCGATTCGCGGCCCGGGTGGGCACCGACGGGCGGCCCGTGTTGCTCGCCGCTCAGGACCGTCGTCGATGGGATCGCGGTCAGATCGATCGCGGGCTGACCGCACTCGAACGCGGGATGCGCTGGGGCGTGGACGCGGGCCCTACGCCCTGCAGGCAGCCATCGCCGCCTGCCACGCGTCGGCGCCGGACGTCGAGACAACCGATTGGCCGCAGATCGTCGTGTTGTACGAGGCACTGGAGCAACTGACCCGAAATCCTGTGGTCACGCTCAACAAGATCGTCGCGATCTCGATGGCATCGGGCCCAGGGGCGGCACTGGACTTGCTCGACGACGAACTCGACGGCACGGCACTGCGCGGGTCGCACCTGTTGCCGAGTGTCCGCGGGGAGTTGCTGACACGGCTCGGTCGGAGAGCCGAGGCGCGCGGCGAACTGGAACGCGCACGTGATCTGACTGCGAACGGCGATCAACGTCGTGTGCTGGAGGAGAAGATCGCGGCCCTGTGATGACTCGCGGCGCTTGCCCTTCGTGACGCATCGCTCGTACCTCGCGACGCTCCTCAGGGACCAGACATGTGTTCCCGCTGAGGAACGGAGTGTCACGAAGGGCCGACCACATCCCGCAAGCCGGACATGCAGCGGGCCGCCGCGACAGTGTCGCGACGGCCCGCTGTGTTCGGTTGTGAGAGCGGCTAGCTCGTTTCGCCCTTGCTGTCGCCGGCGCCGGTCAGTTCGGCCGGTGCGTCGGGAACCTCACGCGGCTTCTCCGAGCCGGTGAAGACGAACTTGGCGTCCTCGCCGTCATCTTCGCCGTCCCAGCCCTCGACGTCGACCAGGATGATCTGGCCTGCATGGATCTCGTTGAACAGGATCTTCTCCGAGAGCTGATCCTCGATCTCACGCTGGATGGTGCGGCGCAGCGGCCGGGCACCGAGCACCGGATCGAAACCGCGCTTGGCCAGCAGGCCCTTCGCCTTGTCGGTGAGCTCGATGGCCATGTCCTTGTTCTTCAGCTGGGTCTCGACGCGGGTGATCATCAGGTCGACCATCTCGATGATCTCCTGACGCGTGAGCTGGTGGAACACGATCACGTCGTCGATACGGTTGAGGAACTCCGGACGGAAGTGCTTCTTGAGCTCGTCGTTGACCTTGAGCTTCATCCGCTCGTAGTTCGACTGCGAGTCGTCACCACTGGTGAAGCCCAGCCCGACGGCCTTCGAGATGTCGCTCGTGCCGAGGTTCGAGGTGAAGATCAGCACGGTGTTCTTGAAGTCGACCGTGCGACCCTGACCGTCGGTGAGCCGACCGTCTTCGAGGACCTGCAACAGGGTGTTGTAGATCTCCGAGTGGGCCTTCTCGATCTCGTCGAACAGCACCACGGAGAACGGCTTGCGGCGCACCTTCTCGGTGAGCTGGCCGCCCTCTTCGTATCCGACGTACCCGGGAGGCGCACCGAACAGACGCGAGGCGGTGAACCGGTCGTGGAACTCACCCATGTCGATCTGGATCAGGGCGTCGTCCTCGCCGAACAGGAAGTTCGCCAGGGCCTTGGAGAGCTCGGTCTTACCGACACCGGACGGGCCGGCAAAGATGAACGAGCCCGACGGACGCTTCGGGTCCTTCAGACCGGCACGCGTACGACGGATGGCCTTGGACACCGCCTTGACGGCGTCTTCCTGACCGATGATCCGCTTGTGCAGCTCGTCCTCCATGCGGAGCAGACGGGTGGTCTCCTCCTCGGTGAGCTTGAACACCGGGATACCGGTCCAGTTGCCCAGCACCTCGGCGATCTGCTCGTCGTCGACCTCGGCCACGACGTCCATGTCACCGCTGCGCCATTGCTTCTCACGCTCGGCCCGCTCGGCGACCAGCTGCTTCTCCTTGTCGCGGAGATTGGCGGCCTTCTCGAAGTCCTGTGCGTCGATCGCCGATTCCTTCTCCTTGCGGGCGTCGGCGATACGCTCGTCGAACTCGCGGAGATCTGGCGGCGCGGTCATCCGGCGGATACGCATACGCGCGCCCGCCTCGTCGATGAGGTCGATCGCCTTGTCCGGCAGGAACCGGTCGTTGATGTAGCGATCGGCCAGCGTCGCAGCCGCGACCAGCGCACCGTCGGTGATGGAGACGCGGTGATGCGACTCGTAGCGGTCGCGCAGACCCTTGAGGATCTCGATGGTGTGCTCGACCGACGGCTCGCCGACCTGGACCGGCTGGAACCGGCGCTCGAGCGCCGCGTCCTTCTCGATGTACTTGCGGTACTCGTCGAGGGTGGTGGCGCCGATGGTCTGCAGCTCGCCGCGGGCGAGCTTCGGCTTGAGGATCGACGCGGCGTCGATCGCGCCCTCGGCGGCACCCGCACCGACCAGCGTGTGGAGCTCGTCGATGAACAGGATGATGTCGCCGCGGGTGTTGATCTCCTTGAGCACCTTCTTGAGGCGTTCCTCGAAGTCACCGCGGTACCGGCTGCCCGCCACCAGCGACCCGAGGTCGAGGGTGTAGAGCTGCTTGTCCTTCAGCGTCTCGGGCACCTGGCCGTTGACGATCGCCTGGGCGAGGCCCTCGACGACGGCGGTCTTGCCGACGCCGGGCTCGCCGATCAGCACCGGGTTGTTCTTGGTGCGTCGTGACAGCACCTGCATGACCCGCTCGATCTCTTTCTCGCGCCCGATGACCGGGTCGAGTTTGGCCTCGGCGGCCGCTGCCGTCAGGTTGCGGCCGAACTGGTCGAGGACCAGCGACGTCGACGGGGTGCCCGCCTCGCTGCTGCGTCCGCCGGTCCCGGCCTCCTGCGGCTCCTTGCCCTGGTAGCCCGAGAGCAGCTGGATGACCTGCTGGCGGACCCGGTTGAGGTCGGCGCCGAGCTTCACCAGCACCTGTGCGGCCACGCCCTCGCCCTCTCGGATGAGGCCGAGGAGGATGTGCTCCGTGCCGATGTAGTTATGGCCGAGTTGCAGCGCCTCGCGCAGCGAGAGCTCCAGGACCTTCTTGGCACGCGGCGTGAACGGGATGTGTCCCGACGGCGCCTGCTGGCCCTGGCCGATGATCTCCTCGACCTGGCTGCGAACACCCTCGAGCGAGATCCCGAGCGATTCGAGTGCCTTGGCGGCGACACCTTCACCCTCGTGGATGAGACCCAGGAGGATGTGCTCGGTGCCGATGTAGTTGTGGTTGAGCATCCGCGCTTCTTCTTGCGCCAGGACGACGACACGACGTGCGCGGTCGGTGAACCGTTCGAACATTGTTCTCCCTCGTTAGCTAGCGCCCCGGCCGTCGGTGACAACCACAGCGTCGACAACTGCAGCGGTGTCCGTATACATGACGACCAGCCTGCCTCCACTCTAGTGGTCGCTTGGAGTGCAGCTACCGTTAACGTCGGTCGGAAACGATATCCGTGATGGTCACGCCGGGGGTCTGCGCACTACAACCGTGCACGTAGGCGCTCTGTTCCATGGACGCTACGCCGAGAGCGAACGCACCCGATCGCCCTGCACAGAGCGCTCACGCGGGCCGTCGGGGCTCACGCAGGTCGTCGGGGCTCACGCGGGTCGTCGACGGCCCGCGTTCTCCGACCGGGCCCGCGCAACCGGGATCGACCCGCGCCAAGCGAGCCGATCCGTCGTCACACCCTGAACGAGTCGATGATCCGGTCCAACACGGCGAGCACCTCGGCCGTCGCGGCACTCTTGTCGTCGGCGGCGGCCACGTACAGGGCCGACTCGTCGAGCGCGCCGATCGCGACATGCGCAATCGGCCGGACGGGCTGGTCGTCGATCTGACCGAGGGCGATCGCCGCTCGCAGAATGCCCTCGATGAGCGCGAAGCCGAAGTCCTCACCGCGAGCTCGCCACTCGCTCCACCCCAGCACCGAAGGTGCGTCGACCAACGAGATCTGATGGACGGCCGGATCGGTGACCCGCTCCAAGAAGACCCGCACACCCGCCATCAGGGCCGAGAGCGGGTCGGTGAGCGCCAGCTCTCCCACGCGGTCGGCCACCTCGGCGGTGATGTCCTGCTCGACGTGGTCGTAGACCGCGGTGAACAGCCCCTTCTTGTCGTCGAACTGGTGATACAGCGCTCCGCGGGTCACCCCGGCGGCGTCGACGACGGTCTGGGTTCCAACGGCGGCGTAGCCGTGCCGACCGAACAGTTCGCGGCCCGCCCCGATGAGCGCGGCCCGGGTGGCCGCGGTTCGTTCGGCCTGCGTACGACGATTGACTTTCATACAGGGTGCACGTAACTTTCATACCAGGTGTTCGTAAGTTCACGATCAGCCTAACCGAGAGGCGACGAATCCATGATTACGACGACGACCACGACCATCGACCTCCCCTCGGGCACCATCGAGTACGTCGCCCACGGGCCCGAGGATTCCGCACATCCACCCGTCGTGTTCGTCCACGGCGTGGCTGTCGATCATCGACTGTGGAGCCCGGTCGCAGAGATTCTCGCCGAGTCCGGATACCGCTGCTACACACCGACCTTGCCGCTCGGATCACATCACATCCCATGGGGACCGGAAGTCGATCGCAGTCCCCGGGGCGCCGCGACACTCGTGCGCGAGTTCGTCGCCGAACTCGGACTCTCCCAGGCGACCCTGGTGGCCAACGACACCGGCGGCGCGATCACCCAGTTCGCGCTCGACGCCGACCCTGAATTCGTACGTGCACTCGTCTTCACCAATTGCGACGCCTTCGACCTGTTCCCACCACAACCGTTCCGCCTGCTGTTCGCGCTGTTGCGTCAGCGGATGCTGCTCAAGCCGTTGATCGAGTCGATGCGCTGGCGCGCACTACGCCATTCGCCGCTGGGCGTCGGGCTCCTCGTCACCGATCCCGACCCGGATCTGACCCGATCCGTGTTCGAGCCGCTGCGCACCGATGCCCGCATTCGCGACGATCTGATCGCGTTTCTCGGGCAGGTCGATCCGGCGGAGCTCGCCGCCGTCACCCCTCGGATGTCGCGGGTCGACCTGCCGGTCACCATGGTGTGGGGGTCGGACGATCGGTGCTTCACTCCCGAGCACGGTCGACGCTTTGCGGCCGTCTTCCCGAACGCACAATTCATCGCCGTCCCGGGCGCACGCACGTTCGTCTCGCTCGACGCACCGCGAGCGGTCGCCGACGCCGTCGCGGCCACGGCGGCAAGGATCTGATCGCGCGGGTCGGTTCGGGTGGCGCGGGCCGATTCGGGACACGCGGGTCGTCGACGGCCCGCGTGAACCGAGCCGAACCGCGCCGAACCACGTGAACGAGGCCGCCGAGAGATTCGTCCGAGAAAATTCGACGATCAGGCGTCGGGTTTCCCCCGTCACGAACGACGATGAAGGTGTGAGCGGCGAACATGATGGTCCGCCCCCGGGCGGGTCCGACGAACCACCCCCGGGTGGGGCGCCGGCACTGCTGGCGGTGTACGACGATGCACTGCCGGCCGTGTACGGCTACCTGCTGCGACGGTGTGCGGACCGCCGGGTGGCCGAGGATCTGACCTCGGAGACCTTCCTGGCGGCGATGGACACCGTGCGCCGCGACGACGAGGCCCGTCCCACCACCCCGTGGCTGATCGGGGTGGCCCGACACAAGCTCGCCGACCATTGGCGCGCCATGCAGCGGACACCGGAACCCGTCGAGGAGCTGCCGGAACCGGTCGACGACCACTGGGAAGTGCACCTCGATCGGATGCTCGCGCACTACACGCTCGCCCGGTTGTCGCCCACCCACCGGGCGGTCCTGACCCTGCGTTACGTCGACGATCTGCCGGTCGGCGAGTGCGCCGCGCACCTCGACCGGACCGTCGGCGCCACCGAGGCGCTGCTCACCCGGGCCAAGCGGGCCTTCCGCGCGGCCTATCCGGAAACCGAATCCCACACCGGGCAACCGGGAAAGGCCGGGAGAGGAGGTCACGCATGAGCGAGCACAACAGCACGGAGCACCGCGGCCGCGCCGCGCCGTCCGATCCGTTCGTCGCGCTGCGGGCCGCCGACAACCCGGGCTGGTCCGACCCGATCGACCCCGACGAGTCGTTCGCCCGCACCTTGCGGGACCGACTCGAACGCGGGCCACCCTTCCGACAGGAGTTGTCATGAGCACCCCGACCATCGAAACGCGTACGCCTGCGTCGTCGAACACGTCCACCGTCGAACGCCCGGGCGCACTGCCCTACCTGACCGTCGCCGACGCGCGGGCCGCCCTCGACTGGTACACCACCCATCTCGGAGCCCGCCTTCGTGGTGAGCCGATCGTCATGGACGACGGACGTATCGGTCACGCAGAACTCGAGATCGGCGACGGCGTCATCTATCTCGCCGACGAGTTCGAGGACATCGGCCTCACCGGTCCGCAGGCCGGTCGGGTGTCGGTCAGTCTGATGCTGCCGGTCGACGATGCCGACGTCGCGGTGGCCACCGCCCAACGCGGCGGCGCCGCGGTGACCCGAGAGCCGTACGAGGGCTACGGCACCCGAAGTGGAACCATCGTGGACCCATTCGGTCACCGGTGGATGCTGACCGGGCCGTCGAAGTCGGACGCGGGGGTCGTCGACCACATCCACACCGGTGACATCGTCTACATGTCGCTGCAGACCCCCGACGTCGACCGTGCTGCACAGTTCTACGGCACGGTGCTCGGCTGGGAGTTCGACCACGAGACCCGACAGGTCACCAATCTCGGTCACCGCCTGGGCATCTCGGCAGCAGGCGATTACGGAACCAACACCCTCTACTGCGTCTATGCGGTCGACGATTTCGACGCCGCGCGCGATGCGATCGTCGCCGCGGGCGGCCGGGCGAACGAGGTCACGGAGGTCGCACGCGACGGCACCCGAGTCATCGACGCCATCGACGATGCGGGGGTCGCCTTCTCGGTCCATGTCGCCGCGCGCGCCGAGCGACGGCCCGAGCAGCATCCCCGCGGGGTCGGCGAGATGTCGTATCTGACCGTGCACACCGCGGACAGTTCGCGCTTCCGTACGTTCTACGGCGCGGTCCTCGGCTGGACGTTCCACGGCGGCCGGATCGACGACGGCTGGGAGGTCGACGACGTGCGACCGCAGATCGGCGTGGCCGGCGGTTCCGACAAGTCGAGCGCCGTACCGATGTGGAATGTCTCGGACATGGACGCCGCAGTCGAACGTGTCCGCGACGCGGGCGGTCGGGTGATCACCGAACCCGCCGGTCAGGCCTACGGGATCATGGCCTTGTGCGCCGACGATCAGGGTGCCGAGTTCTATCTCGGCCAACTGTTCTGATCTCGAGCCGATGGCGTCAGGCACGCGTCTGCACCAACCCGGCGACGAGCACCGCGAACCCGCCGACCGCCGCGAGCGCCCGAATGATGTTCCACCGCACCCACGGTCGCACGAACTCTGCCCAGACCGTGGGTGCGTCGGTCACGTGTACCGCCCCTGCGCTGTCGAGCCGATCGTTGAGGGGGACGTTGATCCCCATCGTGATGAGCAGGGCGACGAGATAGAGACCGACCGCGACGATCAACCACCATCGCAGCGCGTCCTGCCACCACATCGCGATGCCCAGTGCCCCGAACACCAGGCCGCCGAAGAAGATCACGCCGAACACGGGGTTGAGGATCGCGACGTTGATGCGTTGCATCGCGACCACGGCGACCTGAGCACCGGCGCGGTTCAGGCCGGGCATCACCGCGTAAGCGAACGCAGCCAGCAAGCCGGCACTGCAACCCATGGCGGTCACCGTCAGGACCAGAATGCCATCGCGGAGCTGACTCATCACGCCACCGCCTGACCGAAGACCGCGTTCGCGTAGGTGCCGAAATCGGTCGGCGGACGCCCGAGGATGCGGGCGACGTCACCGGATACCCGGGCGTTGCGGCCGTCGAACAAGGTGCCGAACAGCGAGGACAACAGATCGACCTCCGCCCGCGGGACCCCGAATCCGGCGAGCAGCTCGCGATATTCCTGTGCACCGACAGCGGTGAACGCCACCTGCTGTCCACGCGCGGCACCGATCTCGGCGACCGCCCCGGCAAATGTCAGCAGGCGCGGCCCGGTCAACTCGTATGTCTGGCCGGCATGGGGATTGACACCCTGTCGCGTCTCGTCGAGGAGAGCCGCCACCGCCACCTCGGCGATGTCACGGGTGTCCACGAAGGGTTCACCCACCTCGCCGACCGGCAAAGTCAGTGAGCCCTCGGCGATTTCCGGCGCGAAGCCACCTTCCGAGAAGTTCTGATCGAACCACGCGCACGACAGGACCGTCGAATCCGCGCGGCCCGCGTGCACGATGCGTCCCGCCTCGTGCGCCTCCGGCTCACCACGGCCGGCGAGCAGCACCGTCCGCGCGACCCCGGCCAGATCCGCGAGACGGACCAGTTCGGCGATGTCGTCGGTGGCCTCCGGCACGATGAGGTCCGGCTGATACGAGATGTAGACGGCGCCGGCGCCGGCGAGGGCCGGGGCCCACGTGGCGCGTTCGGTCCAATCGAATCGCGTCGCGCTGGACCGACTGGCTCGGCGTACGGGTCGGCCGCGCCTCTCGAGCAGGTCGGCAACGAGACGTCCGGTTTTCCCGGCCGCCCCGATGACGAGGACGGGTGCAGGTTCTGGGTGTGTTGCGTTCTGGTTCATGCATTCAGTTCATCGCGTCCCGGCGAGACGATCCATAGTTGATTGGCTCTGAAACATACGCAATCGTCTCGGACCGCCCTATACTCGACAACATGGATGCACTCGGCAGTCTGCTCAACGGTCCCCGCGCACAGAGCCCGATGATGCTGCGGATGGCGATGAGTGCCCCATGGGCGGTGCGTATCGAGGACACCGCCCCACTGACCGTCGTCGCCGTCACCCGCGGGACCTCGACACTCACCTACGACGACGGAACGCGACATCCGGTCACGGCCGGCGACGTCGCGCTCATCCGGGGCACGCATCCGTACACGATGGCCGACGACCCCGCCCACCCATGGGTCGCCCGGATCGACGCGAACGGTGACTGTTTCGATCCCACCGGGACGCACAGCGTGGCGCAGGACATGTGCTTCGGCGTCCGTTCGTGGGGCAACTGTTCCGACGATTCTGCGGCCGATGCGATCATGCTCGTCGGCACCTACTCGATCGGGGAGGTCAGCCAGCGACTACTGGACGCCCTCGGCCGGTTCACGACGGTGCCCATGCTCGGCCACCCGCTGGTCTCCCTGATGGAGGCCGAGATCGTCCGCGATGCCCCCGCACAGGAAGCCGTACTGAACCGGCTCCTCGACCTGGTGCTGATCACCGGCCTGCGCCAATCGATGGACTCCGGACACGCTCGTGCGGCCCAGTGGTACCGCGCGCACACCGATCCGGTGGTGGGTCACGCACTTCGGTTGCTCCACAACAACATCGATCATCAGTGGACGGTGGCCGCGCTGGCCTCGGCAACCGGGGTGTCGCGTGCGGCGATGGCCCGGCGGTTCACCGACCTCGTCGGCGAACCGCCGATGACCTATCTCACCGAATGGCGGCTGTCGCTGGCTGCGGATCTGTTGGCAGATCCCACCCGATCGCTGAGTTCGATAGCCCGCCAGATCGGCTACGGCAGTCCCTTCGCATTCAGCGCCGCATTCAAGCGCAGGCGCGGAATGAGCCCGGCCTCCTTTCGTGCGCAGATGGCCGATGACCACGAGGTCACGGCCGCGGCGGGCCTCATGGTTCACTGATGGCCATGTCCATCCGATCGTCGTTCGCCGCTACCGCGCGCCGTCTCCCCTTCGGCATCGGCACGGTGACGATGCTCCTGGTGGGAGTCATGGTCGCCTCGGTCGGCGTGGTCCTGGCGATGGGGACGCCGATGGAGAGTTCGACGGAATACCGCGACGGACACCTGCGCGACTACGCTGCGGAACCCGATGTCGCGTGGACGCAGTCGAGTGACACCTTGCCCGGCTACCGTGCCGACGCAGGCATCGAGGTGGTCGACACGTGGCGTGACGAATGGCTTCTCGCGTATCCGTCCGGGCTCGGGCGGGCTTTCGTCCTGGTGAACGCGCGGTCCGGTTCACCGTTGTGGAATGAGCCGGTGGTGACCGGGCTCGGCGGCTGTGGGCTCAACGATCTCGGCCAGGTCGGTTGCGCGATCAAGCTCGGCCGGGTACCCGACGGCTTCTACCTGATCGATGACAGCGGCGCGCCCACCTCGAGAACCGACCTCGACGACACCGAGCACGTCGTCGGCGTCGGAACAGACTATCTCCGTATCGATCAGGCCGGTTACCGCGTGACCATGCGCGATCCGGTCGGCCATGAGATCTGGTCGCGCACCTTCGCCGCGTCGGCGCAGGCTCGTACCCTCTCCGACGGCGTGCTGATCATCAGCACCGCGGACGGCGGACGGTTCGTCCTCGATCCGACCACCGGCGCCGACCGCCTGTCGTGCAGCCAGTGCGACGTCACATCGTTCGACACGGGCATCACGGTGCAGTACAACGAGTTCGGACACGAGCGCGTGGAGACATATGCGGTGACCGGTGGCAACGTCGCGACCCCGCCGGTCTCGGTGTCCGAGAGTCTCCGGGTACTCGGCGGCCCCTCGTCGCTGCCGGTCCTGACCGGTACCGGGGACGGGCAGGTCCAGGCCACCCAGGGCCGCTACGAGATCCGCGATCCGGCGCGCAAGGACGCCCTGTGGCAGATCACCGATCCCGAGTTGTCGAAGGCGAACACCAAACCGTGCGGCACCGAGGTCGCGCTCGCGCTCAAGGATCGGAGCCGCGTCTTCTACACCCTCGCCGACGGCAAGCGGGTCGGCCGGATGGACGCACCCGCGTTCGACAAGCCCGAGACCAACATCGACAACCTCTCCTGTGTCGGGTCTTCGGGAACCACCCTGATCTTCGCCGACCCGGACCAGATCACGGCCGTGGACACCACGACGGGAGGGATCGCGTGGACGAGGTCCGTGATCGGCACCACCGAGGCGGTCGACGGCCACATCGTCCTTCACGAGGGCACCTCGATCACGGTGCTGCGTCCCCACTGAATGCGATCGCGACTCCTGTGCGTGGCGTCACACCCGTAGAGCCTTCGAACCTCTGAACAGGGCCACCTCGAGCGCTTTCAGGAACATCTCAGATTTGGTAACGGCAAGATAACGGCGCGCGTACGAATTGGTGTACGGTCGGCGACGGTCGATGGTCGCTGATGGGGGGACCACACCGGGTAAGCAGTCCACCGATGTGTTGTTCGCGAGGTTGATTAGTCTTGGGGAAGCATTCCGCATCCGGTCTCGGTGCGTCGTCGTTCACGATGCCTTCTCGTCCGTCCGTCGAGCACGAACCCGCCATGCACGACGCCCCGACCGTGCCGATCGTGCCGGTCATGCCGCCCCCGTCGCGTACACCCACCAGCCATGCTCGCCGGGAGGTCTGGAAGGTCCGCGCCCCGTTCCTCGCGGCCGCGATCGTCCCCATCGGCGTCATCGCCGCAAGCGCCACCGGGGTGGGCCACTCCACCACCCCCAAGGCGACCGCATTGTCCACCGAGGTCACCACCCAGCCGATCACCGGTGATCCAGAGGCCACGGTCCAACGAGTGGCCGCGACGTTCCGGACGCCCGATCCGCTCCCACCGCCCATACCGCCCCCTCCTCCCGCGGTGGTGGCCGACGGTCAGGTGCCGGCCACGAACTACGACGCGTACCGCAGAGCGGCCGACATCATGGCCAAGACCAACCCCGCCTGCGGGATCCCCTGGTCGGTCATCGCGGGCATCGGCAAAGTCGAGTCACACCACGCCAACAACGGCGACGTCGACCCCACCACGGGCGAGCTGCGCACGCCGATCTACGGTCCGACGCTCGACGGGACCCTGGCCGCGAACGAGGTCATCTCCGACACCGACGGAGGGCGCCTCGACGGCGACTCCACCTACGACCGCGCCGTCGGTCCGATGCAGTTCCTGCCGTCCACGTGGGAGCACTACGGTGCCGATGGCAACGGCGACGGCCAGAGCGACCCGCAGAACATCTACGACGCCGCGCTCACCACCGCCCGCTACCTCTGCGACGGCCACCAAGATCTGCGCAGCACCTCCGAACAGGTGTCCGCGATCCTCAAGTACAACAACTCGATGGCCTACGTCGACGATGTGCTGGGCTTCGCCCGCAGCTACTGACCGCTCAGGAAGGCCTGTAGCGCAGCCGAATACATCGGCACGTCGTCGGCACCCATGAGTTCACGCGCGCTGTGCATGGCCAGCTGCGGCGCTCCGACGTCGATGGTGGTCAGCCCGGTGCGCGCGGCGGTGATGGGGCCGATCGTCGACCCGCACGGGAGGTCGGCCCGGTGGGTGTAGCGCTGCATCGGCACTCCCGCCGAATCGCACGCGATCGCGAACACCGCCTCGCCCACCGCATCCGAGGCGTACCGCAGATTCTGGTTGACCTTGAGCACCGGACCCCCGTTGACCGAGATCCGGTGTGACGGCTCGTGCCGGTCCGGGTAGTTGGGGTGGGTGGCATGGGCCATGTCACCGGAGACGCAGACACTCGCCGCCATCGCTTGCAGGTAATCGCTTCGGGAACCGCCGCGCGCCAACGTGATCCGCTCGCAGATCGTCGCCAGGAAGTCGGAAGCGGCACCGCGCTCGGAGCCACTGCCGACCTCCTCGTGGTCGAACAGTGCCACCATCCGGGTCTCGGTGGAGGACTCCGAGTCGAGCAGCGCACGCAATCCGGCATAACACGTGCCCTGGTTGTCGAGGCGCGGAGCACTGAGCAGCTCGTCGCGCGGGCCGATGAGCCGGGACGGCGTGACGTCGTGGGTCATCAACTCCCAGCCGAGCACCGACGACGGCTCGAGGCCCGCGTACGAGGCGACCCATTGCAGAACGTCGGGCACCTCCGCACTCACCGACCAGATCCCGTCCACATGCCGCTGCGGGTCGAGTGTGACCCCCTTGCGATCCTCGGATAGGTGGATCGCCAACTGCGGCACCCTGATCACGGGTTCGGTCACGTGCACCAGCACATGCTCGACGGCGGATCCGATGCGGTGCGCGAGCCGCCCCGACAACCCCAGGTCACGGTCCAGCCAGGAGTTCAGCCAGGCCCCGCCGTACGGCTCGAGCGGCACCATCCCGAGCCCGGCCGATTTCCGGTCCGGTCGCTGTTTGATGCGCAGATTCGGGCTGTCGGTGTGCCCGCCGACGATACGAAATGCATTGCCGTCGCCGCCGTCCCACGCGATGATGGAACCGCCACGGATCACGTAGTTCCGGCCCGACGGGGCCGCCCACGGCTCGTGCTCGTGCAGTCGTGTGTACCCCGCGGCCTCCAATTCGGCTGCGACGGTGGCACACACATGGAACGGCGACGGCGAGGCGTCGATGAAGTCGCCGAGGCCCTCGGCGGTGGCAGTGGTCGTGATCAACGGGCACCTCCTACAGATGCTGATGTCAGCGGCAGCCTGCGCCCACCGACCCGCGCTCGCAGACGCGGTGAGACGAGGCACGACCAGAGCGTGACGAGACCGATGCCCGTCACGACCAGGGAGGTCATCAGGCGGCGGCGAGCACGGAATCGATCACCGAGTAGAAGAGCCCGAGGCCGTCGTCGCTGGGTCCGGTCAGCGCTTCGGTCGCATGTTCGGGGTGCGGCATGAGGCCCACGATGCGGCCGTCGGCGCTGGAGATCCCCGCGATGTCGAGCGCGGAGCCGTTGGGGTTGCCGCCCGAGTAGCTGAACACGATACGGCCCTCACCCTCGAGTTCCTCGAGCTTGCTCTGCGGTGCGACGAAGCGGCCTTCACCCGACTTGAGGGGAATCAGGATCTCCGCGCCCCGCTCGAAGCGGCTGGTCCACGTCGTGGTGTTCGACTCGACCTTCAGCCATTCGTCGCGACAGATGAAATGCAGGCCCTCGTTGCGGGTGAGTGCTCCGGGCAGCAGACCCGCCTCGCAGAGCACCTGGAAACCGTTGCAGATCCCGAGGACCGGCATCCCCTTGGTGGCCGCCTCCACCACGGATCCCATCACCGGCGCAAAACGGGCGATGGCGCCGGCACGCAGGTAGTCACCGTAGGAGAAGCCGCCGGGCACGATCACCGCGTCGACATTCTGCAGATCGGCGTCGCCATGCCACAGCTCCACCGGCTCGGCACCGGCCAGCCGTGCCGCACGCACCGCGTCGACATCGTCGAGCGTCCCGGGAAAGGTGATGACCCCGATTCGAGCAGTCATGAGTCGCCCTCAGTCCGTGACACGCGAGACGTTGAAGTTCTCGATCACCGTGTTGGTGAGCAACTCCTCCGCGATGCGTTCGAGCGTCACATCGTCGACCGAGTCGTCGACCTCGAGTTCGAATCGCTTGCCCTGCCGGACATCGGCGACCCCGGAGAATCCCAGCCGACCCAGAGCTCCCACGATCGCCTGCCCTTGCGGGTCGAGGATCTCGGCCTTCGGCATCACATCGACCACCACTCGCGCCATGGGCACTTGCTCCGTTCTCGCTGGTGCGCTATCAGCGATCACCTTACCGGGTGGACTGTGGCCACACGGCGTCCGCACCTGTGCCGACCGGGGTTACCGCAACCGGCGACCGGGCGCAGCTTCACGCCGACCGGGCGCAGTTCGACGTCGATCCGGCGCCGGCCTGGCCCGGTCGGCGGAACTCTGCGCCCGATCGACGTCGTCAGGTCAGAGAGCCGCTTCGATGGCGGAGATCACCGCCGGGTCGTTCGGTTCGGTGCGGGGACGGAAGCGGTTGATCACGGTCCCGTCGGCGCCGACGAGGAACTTCTCGAAGTTCCACTGCACGTCGCCCGCCTCACCGTCGGCGTCGGCCGTCTTGGTCAGCTCCGCGTACAGCGGGTGCTGGTCCTCACCCTTGACGTCGGCCTTCTCCAGGAGCGGAAAGGTGACGCCGTAGCTGGTGGAACAGAAGGTGGCGATCTCCTCGGCGGTACCGGGCTCCTGGCCCATGAACTGGTTGCACGGCATGCCGACGACGGTCAGGCCGCGCTCCCCATAGGTCTTCGCGATCTCCTCGAGACCCGTGTATTGCGGGGTCAGGCCGCACTTGCTCGCGACGTTGACGACCAGCATCGGTCCGGGGAGGGCGGAGAGATCGAGCGCGCTGCCGTCGAGCGCCTTCACGGGAATGTCTTTGACGTTGCTCATCTCTTCGACGCTATCGCAGCCCGGAGTCGGGAGGAGGCGATCGCCGGCGGTATGACCCCCGTCACTGCGAGACGGCCGCTATGTCCGATCTCACGGTTACTTGCGTTTCCGAAATAGTTGCGTAGGCGTTAGTTTTATTTGCGTGGCCGAAACACCGACACAGATCCGCGACTCGTCCCCCGCGCCCGCGGGGTCTGTCGACGTGGCCTGTGACATGCTGACCGGCTTCCTCGACCGGCTCGCGTGCATGGGCAAGGCACTCACCATGGACACACTCGCCGCGACCGAGCTCACGTTCTCCCAACTGCGCGTCCTGTTCGCGTTGGGCGCACACGGTGACGGCGTCGAGTGCATGTCGGTCCACGAGATCGCCGATCAGGTCAATCTGTCGCTCGCGGCCGCCGGCAGGACCGTCGACAAACTCGTCGGCGCCGGGCTCGTCGACCGTCGCGAAGACACTGCCGACCGGCGGGTCAAGCGGGTGTCGCTGACCGCCGACGGCCGGCAGATCGTCGACTCGCAGCTGAGCATCAAACAAGACCTCATCCGAGGCTTCGTCGACCGACTCCCCGAGCCGTTGCGCCGAGGCCTGTGTGGCGCCCTGAACCCCATCGTCGACAACGAGGTCGACTACTTCGCCGGGATCGGAGATCCGACTCCGGATTCCGCCCCCGCCCCCTCTCCGGACAGTTCACAGAAAGCCGACTCATGACCTCATCGTCAACGCCCGCGCACGCGCACGCGGGCCCGCCGGACACCAAACTCGACCGGCACATCCTGATCGTCGCCGGCGTGGTCGTGCTCGGCGCGATCATGTCGATCCTCGACGTCACCGTGGTGTCGGTGGCGCAGAACACCTTCCAGCAGGAGTTCGGGACCGACGCCGCGGGAGCGGCCTGGACCATGACCGGCTACACGCTGGCCCTGGCCGCAGTGATCCCGCTGTCCAGCTGGGCCGCAGCACGTTTCGGCACCAAGAAGGTCTATCTCACCTCGTTGGTGCTGTTCGTGATCGGTTCGGCCCTGTGTGCCCTGGCCTGGAACATCGGTTCGCTGGTCGCGTTCCGTGTCGTCCAGGGTCTCGGCGGCGGCCTGCTGATGCCGATCGGCATGATGATCCTGACCAAGGCAGCCGGTCCCGAGCGGGTCGGTTCCGTGATGGCCGTGCTCGGTATCCCGATGCTCCTCGGCCCCATCGCCGGACCCATCCTGGGCGGCCTGCTCATCGAAAAGGCCTCGTGGCACTGGGTGTTCCTGATCAATGTGCCGATCGGCATCGTCGCGATCATCTACTCGTGGTTCGCTCTGCGCAACGACGAGGAGACCTCGCGACCGTCCATCGACTTCGTCGGCCTCCTGCTGCTCTCCCCGGGTCTGGCGCTGTTCCTCTACGGCATCTCGTCGAGCAGTGAGGCAGGCACGTTCATCTCGGCGAAGGTCCTGGTACCGGCGATCATCGGCGCGATCCTGATCGCCGGGTTCATCTGGCACGCGCTGCACAGCGACAAGCCGTTGCTGGACCTGCGCCTGTTCCGAAACCCCACGCTCACGATCGCCGTGATCTCGATGACGCTGTTCATGATCGCGTTCTTCGGTGCGTCACTCCTGTTCCCGCAGTACTTCATCGGGGTGCGCGGCGAGACGACCCTCTCCGCGGGTCTGTTGCTGGCTCCGCAGGGCATCGGCGCGATGTTGACCATGCCGATCGCAGGCCGGATGACCGACAAGATCGGTCCCGGAAAGTTCGTGCTCGCCGGCATCGTGCTGATGTTCCTGGGTATGGGAACCTTCGTGTTCGTCGGCGCCGAGACGTCGTACCTCATCCTGTGCGGCGCACTCTTCGTCCAGGGACTCGGCATGGGCATGACGATGATGCCGATCATGACCGCCGCCCTGGCGACGCTGACCAACACTCAGGTGCCCGACGGCTCGACGCTGGTCAACGTGGTCCAGCAGACCGCCTCGTCGATCGGTTCGGCCGTCATCGCGGTCATCCTGGCGACGAATCTCAAGAACGCACCGGAAGGCATGCTCGCCATCGTGTCGAACACCGCACCGGACAAGCTCCCCGCGGACGTGCCGGCCGCGGCGGTCCCGCCGTCGTTCTTCGAGTCCGCTGCGAACGCCTTCGGTTCGACGTTCGTCGTCGGGACGATCTTGATCGCGCTCACGCTGATCCCGGCGTTCTTCCTGCCCCGCAAGAAGATCGCGTCGCCGCTGACCGAAGAGGACATGGATCGCGCGCCGATCGTCATGCACTGACGCCGTCGAGCGGACACAGATTGTCGTCGAGCGGGCGCAACACTTCGGTGTTGCGCCCGCTCGACATTCATCTGCGCCCGGTCGACGGTATCCTGCGCCCGGTCGGCGGGCCGCCGACTAGTCCGCCGACGGGACGAAAGCGCCCGTCTGCTGGAGGATCCACGCCAACTCGAAGGCGACCTCTTCCCACTGCTTGTACCGGCCGCTGACGCCACCATGGCCTGCCGACATCTCGGTCTTGAGCAACACCAGGTTGTCGGAGGTGCTCAATTCCTGAAGACGGGCAACCCATTTCGCCGCCTCGGTGAACAGCACCCGGGTGTCGTTCAGCGAGGTGAGGGCCAGGATCGGCGGATACGCCTTGGCACCGACGTTCTCGTACGGCGAATAGGTCTTCATGTAGGCGTAGACATCCGGGTCGTGGAGCGGATCTCCCCACTCGTCCCATTCGATCACCGTGAGAGGTAGTGAGGGGTCGAGAATCGACGTCAGCGCGTCGACGAACGGCACCGATGCGAGAATGCCGTTGAAGAGCTCCGGTGCCAGGTTCGCGACCGCCCCCATCAGGAGGCCGCCTGCCGAACCACCCTCGGCCACCATCTGTTTCGGCGTGGTCCAACCCTCGTCGACCAGATACCGTGCCGCATCGACGAAGTCGGTGAAGGTGTTCTTCTTGGTGAGCGTCTTGCCGTTGTCGTACCAATAGCGACCCATCTCGCCGCCCCCGCGGATGTGCGCGAGGACGAACACGACACCGCGGTCGAGCATCGACAGCCGGGACACCGAAAACGACGGATCGATGCTCATCTCGTACGACCCGTAGCCGTACAGCAGCAACGGCGCCGGCCGGTTCTCGTCGACGCCCTTGCGCCGCACGATCGACAGCGGGATCTTCGTCCCGTCGGCCGCGGTCGCCCACTCGCGCGACTGCACGTAATCTGCCGCGTCGTAACCGCCGAGAACCGGCTGCCGCTTCAACAGGGTCCGTTCCCCGGTGGCCACGTCGAGATCGAGCAACTCGGTCGGCTCGATGAAGCTCGCGTAGCCGATACGCAATTTCGGGGTGACCCATTCCGGGTTGCCGCCGAGTCCAGCAGAAGAGAGCTCCTGATCGAACACGACCTCGTGGAAGTCTGCGGCATCCGGGATTCCGTCGATGTCGCGTAGATCGGCGATGGCCAGCTTCGGAAGTGCCGCGTATCGGTACGACAGCACCAGGTAGTCGCGGAACGCGTCGAGATCCTCGATCCGTCGCTCCGGATCGTGCGCTATCAGCTCGCGCCGGGCAGACGGGTCGTCGACCGGCGCGATGTCGATGGCGAAGTTCTCTGCCTTCACCCCGTCTCGAATGTCGTTGTGGACGATCACGTAGTGGTCTTCACCGGCGATCACGGCATGCTCGACGCTGTACTCGACTCCCTCGACCCGCGGTGCGACACTGCGGAACTCTCCGGTCGGATCGTCGGCGGGCAGCACGTACACCTCGGAGGTGATCTTGGAACCCACGCCGATCATCAGGTACTTGTCGCTTCGCGTGGAACCCATACCCACCCAGAACCGTTCGTCCGGCTCGTGGAAGACCCGGACGTCGTCAGAACCCGCGCCCATGTCGTGGCGCCACACCGTGTCCGGACGCCACGCCTCGTCGACAGTCTGATAGAAGACATGCTGGGCATCCGACGACCAGACCGCGCCGCCCGCGGTATCGGCGATCTGGTCGTCGAGGAGCTCGCCGGTACGAAGGTTCTTGAACCGCAAGAGGTATCGTTCGTCGCCGACGGTATCGGTGCTGTATGCCAGCCAGTCACCGTCGTCGCTGACGGAGAGTGCCCCGAGACTGAAGAAGTCGTGGCCCTCGGCCTCGACGTTGGCGTCGAGAAGTATCTCCTCACCGGGAAGCGCCGCATCCGCGACCACCTCCGGCGGGGTCCAGTCGTCGTCGGCCGAGATCGGGCACCGGCATCGGATCGCGTACTGCTTGCCCTCTTCGGTTCGGGCGTAGTACCAGTAGCGGCCACGACGACTCGGCACCGACATGTCGGTTTCCTGTGTGCGACTCTTGATCTCGCCGAAGATCTGTTTACGCAATCCGTCGAGCTGCGCGGTGTGCGACTCGGTGAACGCATTCTGCGCCTCGAGGTAGGCGATGACCTCGGGATCTTCCTTGTCCCGGAGCCATTCGTAATCGTCGACGAAGGTGTCACCATGGTGCACACGTTCGCTCGGTACCTTTTTGGCCACCGGGGCGGTGACGTCGGACTTCACCATCATCTCCTACTCGTGATCCGGCCAGTCGGCGAAGGATCTCTGCGAAATCCACTCGTAGGCCTCGATATACCGTGTGCGGGTTCGATCCACCACTGATTCCGGCAATGACGGGGGTGGCTGGTCGGCCGCGCGATCCCAGCCGGAGTCCGGGCCCGTCAGCCAGTTCCGGACGATCTGCTTGTCGAAGCTCGGCTGTACCTCGCCGGGCCGGTAGGTCGCCGCCTCCCAGTAACGTGACGAATCCGGCGTCAGCACTTCGTCGGCCAGCACGAGCTCGCCGTCGCCGCCCAGTCCGAACTCGAACTTGGTGTCGGCCAGGATGATCCCGCGCTCGGCAGCGATGGCAGAGCCACGTCGATAGATGTCGAGGGTCGTCGCACGCAGTTGCTCGGCGCGTTCGGCGCCTTCCTGCTCGACCACCCTCTCGAAGCTGATGTTCTCGTCGTGGTCGCCTTGGGCCGCCTTGGTTGCCGGCGTGAAGATCGGCTGGGGCAGCTCGCTGGCCTCGTCGAGACCTGCCGGGAGTTCCACCCCGCACACCGAGCCCGTCGCGCGGTAATCGAGCAGACCGGAACCGGTGAGGTATCCGCGAGCCACGCACTCGACCTGCACCATCGGCAGCTTGCGGACCACCATGGAGCGTCCCACGCACTCGGCCGGGATACGTTCGTCGGTCGGACCGCCGGCCAGGTGGTTGGCGACACCGAGCACGTCGAACCAGTAGAAGCTCATCGCGGTGAGGATGCGGCCCTTGTCCGGGATCGCCGGGCTCAGGATGTGGTCGTACGCCGAGATCCGGTCCGAGGCGACGAGGAGGAGGGTGTTCGCGTCGATCTCATAGATCTCGCGAACCTTCCCCGACGCCAGGTGGGTGTACGACTGCAGTTCAGGACGCATGGCTTCGACCCTAGAGGTATGACATCCTGCATCGCATGGCCGGTCCGCTGATCTCCATCACCTACTGCACCCGATGCAACTGGTTGCTGCGGGCCTCGTGGATGGCGAGCGAACTGCTCAGCACATTCGGCACCGAGTTGGGTGCGGTGACCCTGGTCCCCGGCACCGGGGGTGTCTTCCACATCGAGGTCGACGGAGAGCAGGTCTGGGAACGTACACGCGACGGCGGGTTTCCCGATGTGGTGACGCTCAAGCGCCTCATCCGCGACACCGCACTGCCCGACTGGGATCTGGGGCACGCGGAGCGCCCTTCGTGACGGTCGCTTCGCTCCCTCCTCAGGGCACAGGGGACCGATCCCTGAGGTGCGAGCGAAGCGAGCCTCGAAGGGTCAGAGAATCGGCGCGGGCGTGTAACCGGCCGCATCCGGGTAGTCGGCGATGACCTTCTCCGCAGCGGCGACGACGTCGGCCACCTGTTGCTCGGCCGCACCGACGAACACCGTCTTGTCGGCGAGGAGCTCGTCGAGCTGCGCACGATCGAGCGGAATGCGGTCATCGCCGGCCAGCCGGTCGAGCAGATCGGGTTCACGGCCCTGCTCACGCATGGCAAGCGCGACCGCGACCGCGTTCTCCTTGATCGCCTCGTGTGCGGCCTCGCGGCCGACCCCGGCCCGTATCGAAGCCATCAGCACCTTGGTGGTGGCGAGGAACGGCAGGTAGCGGTCGAGCTCGTTCGCGATCACCGCCGGATAGGCACCGAACTCGGCGAGCACGGTCAGGAAGGTCTCCATGAGGCCGTCGATGGCGAAAAAGGCATCCGGGAGTGCGACGCGGCGGACCACAGAACAGAAGACATCGCCCTCGTTCCATTGCGCTCCCGCGAGCTCGGCTGCCATCGAACCGTAGCCGCGCAGGATGACCTGGAGTCCGTTGACACGCTCGCAGCTGCGGGTGTTCATCTTGTGCGGCATGGCCGAGCTGCCGACCTGGCCCGGCTGGAACCCTTCGGTCACCAGTTCGTGACCGGCCATCAACCGGATGGTGTGAGCCAACGACGACGGTCCCGCCGCCATCTGGACCAGCGCCGACACCACATCGTGGTCGAGGGACCTCGGGTAGATCTGGCCCACCGAGGTCAGGGAGCGCGCGAACCCGAGGTGATCGGCGACCCGCGCCTCGAGGTCGGCGAGTTTCGTGGCGTCGCCGCCGAGGAGGTCGAGCATGTCCTGCGAGGTCCCCATCGGCCCCTTGATGCCGCGCAGCGGATAGCGGTCGATGAGCTCACGCAGACGGGTCAGCGCGATCATCAGTTCGTCGGCCGCGCTGGCGAACCGCTTGCCGAGCGTCGTCGCCTGAGCGGCCACGTTGTGGCTACGCCCGGCCATGACCACCGTCGAATACTGGGCGGCCCGCTCGGCGGTGCGAGCGAGCACCGCGACACCATGAGCATGCACGTGTTCGAGTGAGCGCAGTATCTGCAGCTGCTCGACGTTCTCGGTGAGGTCACGGCTGGTCATGCCCTTGTGGATCTGCTCGTGACCGGCGAGCGCGTTGAACTCCTCGATCCGCGCCTTCACGTCGTGGCGGGTGACCCGTTCACGTTCGGCGATCGAGTCGAGGTCGATCTGGTCGACGACCTTCTCGTAGTCGGCGATCGCACCGTCGGGTACGTCGATACCCAGATCGCGCTGGGCCTTGAGCACAGCGATCCACAGTTGGCGCTCGAGAGCGATCTTGTGACGCGACGACCAGAGTTCCGCGAGGTCGGCGGACGCATAACGACTGGCCAGAACGTTGGAGATGGCAGGCTTCGACACGTGGACAGTGTAGTCGCGCGCGCCGCCGACCGAATCCGGACCCGGGCGGTCACGACGGGACCCGATCAGCTCAGAGCGCGAAACACGCCCAACCCGAGCCGTAGCCCTGGTGCACACGCAGGACCGTCACCGGCCCCTGGACGCCGCCCTGTTTGGCGTACAACAACCGATTTCCGATCCGCCGCGGCACCCATCGAACCGTCGCGATGGCCCCGTCGGCCTGCGCCGCACCGATGAACCGTTCCGGGTAGCCCTGCGCGCGTTCCCAGAAGGTGACCGGACCCGACGTGTTGACGTCGACGGTCAGGTTGTAGAGGCATCCGGTGCCATAGACCACCGACGAGAACGGCACGCCCGCGTCGACCTTGCCCACCGGGGCGGCACCTGCCGACCCCGGCGACGCCACCGCCAACCCCACGATCGAGAGCGCCGTCGCGAGAAGGGCGGACAGTGTGGCCGTCCCGCGTCGCCCCACCGTTTGTCGCTTCGACACCATGTCCCCTCCACTCGTACGTTCGTTTGTCATTCACGCGGCGCGAGAACCTCGATGACCTCGTGCAGCGCTTCCCTCGCGGCCGCATACGGACTGCCCTGCCGCTGACCGAGCGCCCCGACGACGGCCCCGTCCTCCACGGCGATCAGTTGCCGGACATGCATCGGTTCGGCGAGCCGGAAGGACTTCTGCAACACATCGGAATGCATCTCCGCCAGCAGGACCCGGCGGTCGATCACGACCTCACGCAACCGCGGATAGCGGGCGGCCAAGGCGATCGTCTCGTACCGCGCGGACAGTGTCTGGATGGTCGTGTCGGGGCCGATGAACACCTCGGCGAGGGCGTCGGCGGTGGCCTGCCCGCCACGTCGTCGTCGGGGCAGGGCATCTCGACGCGCAGCGATGCAGTCCTCGTCGTTGCGGCACACGTGGGCAGCCGCCTCGGCCATCAGATCCTCCAGGGACCCGAAGTAGTACGTGGTCGACGCGAGGGGCAATTGCGCACGATCCGCGACGGCGCGATGGCGCACGGCGTCGAATCCCCCTTCGAGCAGCAATGCGCCGGCGGCCTCGATCAGGCGGGACCGCCGTCGCAGTCCCTTCGGGGTGGCCGCCGACGTCATGGAAACATGCTGCCAAAGGCATTACCTGCAACGGGTTGCTTTGGCAAAAGCCGCTACGCGGTCGACGAATTCAGGGTATCGGCGGACACCGCCGCAGGTCAGCGGTCACTCCGCGGCCGACCGAAGTGGCACCCGACATCGATGTCTTCGATGAGCCGGGGACTCGGGTTTCCGGTCCAGAAATCCGGCGAGAGATCCGGCCAGAGGTATGCAGCGCCCTCCTGCATGGCGACCGCGCTCGACCACGCAGCGCGAAGCGGCCGGGCGGTAAGCCAGAGGTCACGGGCCATACCTTGCCGTCTATATACCCCGTGGGGTATTGTTCCGCTCACGAGATTCGATACCCCCTGGGGTATATGGGAGGGCAAGGTTGTGACAACTACCGCACACGCAGAGGAGAGAGCCGACCGGAGTCGGCCGGGCCGCCTCGGATGGCTCGGCAACTGGACCGCGACCCATCGACGCTGGGTGTTCGCGACCTGGACACTGCTCGTGATCTGCCTCGGCGCCGTGGCACCGTCGGTGTTCGATTCCCTGGCCGGCGCGGGCTGGCAGGCCAACGGCTCAGAGTCAGTGGCGGTGCGCGACCTCGCGCAGGAGCACTTCGGCGGGAGCTCCTCCGCCGCCGTGCAGGTGGTGATCCACGCGGATTCCCAACAGATCTCCAGCCCCGAGGTGCAACAGACGATCGACGAGATCACCCGCCTCGCCGCGTCGGACAACCGGTTCGGCGACGTCGTCCCACCGCAACAGGGGATGACGATCAGCCAAGACGGGCACACCGGAATCGTCCTGGTCGGCGCCGCGGGCACGGCCGACGACATGGTGAAGGCGGTCGACGATCACAAGAACGATCTGACCGCCTTGTCCGGCAACGGAATCGACGTCTATCCGACCGGCGCGTCTGCGTTGTGGAGCGACTTCAACAAGGCCAATCACGAGGCCATGATCAAGGCCGAGATGGTCTCGTGGCCGATCACGCTGGCGATCATGGTGATCGCGTTCGGATCATTGGTGGCCGCGGGTCTTCCGCTGCTGTTGACCATCGCCGGTCTCGTGGCCTCTGCCGGCGCACTCGTGGTGCTCAACATGGTCACGCCGATTTCGGTGTGGGCCATGAACTTTGCCATGATGTTCGCGCTCGCACTCGGCATCGACTACGCCCTGTTCGTCGTGTCGCGCTTCAGGGCCGCGCTGGCCGAACGCACTGATCCGGTCGCCGCCACCGCAGAGACGATGGACACCGCGGGCAAGGCCGTCCTGCTGTCCGGCCTCACTGTTCTGGTGAGCCTGTCCGCTGTCCTCTTGGTGCCCGCCCCGGCAGTACGGACGATGGCAGTAGGCATCATGGTGGCAGTGGTCTTCGTCCTGGCCGCAACCATGACGTTGTTGCCCGCAGCGCTCGGCGCTCTCGGCACCAGAGTCAACGCAGTCTCGTTGCCCTGGGCGAAACGCCAGAAACATCGGTCGCCGACGTTCGCCGCATGGGGCAACCTGCTGCATCGCCATCCGTGGCCGTTCGCGCTCGCCTCGCTCGCGATCCTGATCGCGTTGGCGTTGCCGGTCATCGGGATCAAGGTCGCCATGCCCTCGATCAGCGTGGTGCCCGAGGACGCACCGGTCCGCCAGGGCTATGAGGTCGTCCAGGAGTCGATGGGCGAAGGCGCGCCCGGCGCCCTGCAGATCGTTGTCCCGCAGGCACAGGCGGACCAAACCTCGGCCGCCGCATCGACGGTACCGGGTGTCGCCGCGGTCACTCCCCCGCAACCGGCTGCCGACGATTCGGGATACGCAATGCTGCAGGCGATTCCGGACGTCGATCCATCCGATCCACTGATGAACGACATCGTTGCGGATCTGCGCGGATCACTGCCGGCCGACGCGCTCGTCGGCGGCGCACCCGCCGAGAACATCGATCTTCAGCAAGCCTTGAACGATTGGTTCCCCATCGTGGTCGCAGTGATCCTCACCCTCGGATTCCTGCTGCTGTTGATCGCACTGCAAGCGCCGTTGATCGCGCTACTGGGTACGGTGGTGAGCCTGCTGTCCACCGCCGCCGCATTCGGGGTCGCGCGCCTGATCTTCCAGGACGGTCACGGGTCCGGGCTGCTCGGCTTCCAAGCGCAGGGCTTCCTGGACGGCTGGGGTCCGGTGTTCTTCTTCGCGATGATCTTCGCGATCGCGATGGACTACACCGTCTTCCTGCTCGCGACGGCGAAGGAGCACTACGAACGCTCGAACGACCCGAAGGTAGCGCACATCGACGGGCTCGCCCACTCCGGGCGGATCATCTTCGCTGCCGCAGCCGTGATGGTCGCAGTGTTCTTCACCTTCGCGCTCGCACAGCCGTTGCCACCGAAGGAGATGGGCATCATCCTGGGCGTCGCCGTCCTGTTGGACGCCACGCTGATCCGATTGGTGCTACTGCCCGTCCTGCTACGACTCACCGGCCACGGCGCGTGGTGGAGTCCGGCATGGCTGCGCCGCATCCTTCCCGCGATCTCCTTCGGTCACTGACGACGACACATACCCCAAGGGGTATACAATGGGTCAGACAACCGCACCGAAAGAAGGACCGGCATGGTAGGCGATGAAGAGTCGATCACCGTGGTACTCAACAGATTGCGTCGCGCCCACGGGCAGCTCGCCGGAGTCATCACGATGATCGAGCAGGGCCGCGACTGCAAGGACGTCGTCACCCAACTGGCGGCGGTCTCACGCGCGCTGGACAGGGCAGGCTTCAAGATCGTGGCAACCGGCCTGCGCGAATGCCTCACCGGCGAGCAGGCCGAGAACACCGAGCCGATGACCGAGGAGCAGCTCGAGAAGCTCTTCCTCGCCCTCGCATGACCACTCGATTCAACCCGTCACCGATGACCACGACGCACAGGAGATGAGACCGATGCAGCTCGCCTACGCCACCACATTGCAGACCACGTTCGACGACGCCGTGGCACGCACGCGAGAAGCGCTGTCCGAGCAGGGCTTCGGCGTGCTCACCGAGATCGACGTGACGGCGACACTTAAGCAGAAACTCGACCAGGACATGGAGAACTACTTGATCCTGGGCGCCTGCAACCCTCCGTTGGCCCACGGCGCACTCGACGTCGATCGGCAGATCGGGCTGCTGCTGCCGTGCAATGTCGTCGTCCGCGACGACACCGCCACTGCGGGGAACGTGATCGTCGAGGCGATGAACCCGGACATCATGGTCACCGTCACCGATGCGCCGGGCCTTCGGGACGTTGCGGCCGCCGCGTCCGAGAAACTGCAGGCCGCCATCGCGGCGCTGTCCTGACGACCCTCGACCACCGAGCCCCGACCCGCGGCTCACTTCGATGACTGAGATGACACATATTTGTGTTATCTCAGTCATCGGTGCATAGTTGGTCCATGCCCGATGACGCACAGCTCACCTTCGCCGATCACATGGCGCGCTATTACGCGCGGCGGTTCAGCTTTCCCCGATGGTCGGACGGGTCATCGGTTACCTGTCCGTCTGCGACCCACCAGGACAGAGCATCGCCGAACTGAGCGAAGCTCTGCTCGCCAGCCGCAGCGCGATCAGTGGCGCGATCGAGAACCTCGAGAACCTGGGCGTCGTCAGACGCACCCGGACGCGCGGCGAACGGATGGACCGCATCGCCGTCGACTTGTCGACGCCGCGCTCGCTCGGTTTCGACATGAGCGAGTACGAGGAGTTGGCCGAACTCGCCCGCGAAGGCCTCGAGGTCATCGGCAACGCGACCGCGGAACGTCGCGCGGCGCTGTCCGAGACCGCTGCCCTCGCCGACTTCCTCGTCGACCGGATGCCTGCCCTCTACGAGGAATGGAAGAAGCACCGTGCAGCACTGGTCGCCTCGGGTGACCTCTACGACCCGAACGCCGAGGCGACAGCCGGCGAGAACGGAGACCGGACATGACCACGCAAAACAGGCGGCAGACGGCGATCGAGGCCGGCGGGTTGGTGAAACGATACGACGACAAGCTAGTCCTCGACGGCCTCGACCTGAGCGTCCTGCGCGGTGAGGTCTTCGCGCTGTTGGGGCCCAACGGTTCCGGCAAGACCACCACCGTGAACATCCTGTCGACCCTGATCGAGGCCGATGCCGGACACGTCGTCGTCGGCGGTCACGATCTGGCCGTCGACCCGAACGGGATCCGATCCATCATCGGCGTGACCGGGCAGTTCGCCGCCCTCGACGACCTGCTCACCGGCCGGGAGAACCTCCAGCTGATGGCCGCGCTCAACCACCTCGGCCGCGGTCCCGGACGCGCACGGGTGGATGGATTGCTGGCTGATTTCGACCTCGTCGACGCTGCCGACCGGGCGGTGTCCACGTACTCCGGGGGCATGCGCCGACGTCTCGATCTCGCCATGACGCTGGTGTCGACACCGGAGGTGATATTTCTCGACGAACCGACCACCGGTCTCGACCCGCGCAGCCGGCGGACCCTGTGGGACACCATCTCCGGTCTGGCGAGCGACGGGGTGACGATCTTCCTGACCACGCAGTACCTCGAGGAGGCCGATCGTCTCGCCGATCGCGTCGCCGTCCTCGACCGGGGTTCGATCGTCGCCCAGGGCACGCCATCCGAACTGAAGAACCTCGTCCCGGGCTCATCGATCCGCCTCGTCTTCGCCGACGAGGAGACCTTCGAGCGCGCGCGGGCGGTGTTTCCCGACGCGGGCGCCGTCGCCGGTGCGCGCCGACTGGATCTGTCGACGGACGACACGGTTCGGTCCTTGCGAGAAGCGCTGGGGCGCATCGAGTCCGAACAGCTCGACCTCGTCGACGTCTCGGTGCACACGGCCAGCCTCGACGACGTCTTCTTCGCCTTGACCGGTCGCACCGAGCCCCGACCCGGCATCACCCCCACCCCGCATCGAGGAGCAGCCTGATGTCCACACTCACCTACGCCGTCGAGGACTCCGCGACGATGCTGCGCCGAAGCCTGCGGCGCATCGTCCGCTATCCGTCGATGACGGTTCTGCTGGTCGGCATGCCGATCGTGTTCCTGTTGCTGTTCGTCTATGTGTTCGGCGGGCAGTTGGGCGCCGACATGGTCACCCCCTCCGGCAACACGGGACGAGCCGCCTACCTCGACTACGTCGTACCCGGTGTCCTGCTGATCACGGTGGCGGCCGCGGTGCAGGGCACCTCGATCTCCGTCGCCATGGACATGACGTCGGGCATCATCGCACGATTCCGGACGATGGCCATCAGCCGATCATCGGTGCTCACCGGGCACGTGATCGGGAGCCTGCTCCAGACGCTCGCCAGTCTCATCGTGGTACTCGTCGTCGCCATCGCCCTGGGGTTCCGCCCGTCGGCGACGCCGATCGAGTGGCTGGCGGCACTCGGCATGTTGGCCCTGTTCTCGGTGGCGCTGATCTGGCTGGCGGTGTATCTCGGCCTGTCGGCGAAGAGTGTCGAGACCGCCAGCAACACCCCGATGTTCCTGACCTTGCTGCCGTTCCTGGGCAGTGGGTTCGTGCCGACCGAGTCGATGCCTGCCGGTCTCCGGCAGTTCGCCGAGTATCAGCCGTTCACCCCGGTCGCCGAGACGTTGCGCGGGCTGCTCAGCGGCACCGCGATCGGAACCGGCACCGCGGTCGCCGCGCTCGCGTGGAGCGTCGGGATCGCCGTCGTCTCGTATGTCGCCGCCATGCGCACCTACGACCGTCGTCGGGTGGCCTGATCGGCCCGTCGCGCCACATCCGTCACACCTCGGCGTGGCGCGTCCGGCGTGTTTCGAACCACCGATCCCGCACCAGTAATCTGTGGAGTCGATGAAGCCGCACAACGACTCACCGATGCACCCGGCTGACCCGACCGAGTTCCGTCTCGGTCGGGTCAGCCGGCGTTCGGTGCTGGCCGGAGGACTGGGCGCCGCCGTGATCGGCGGACTCGCGGCGTGCTCGGGCGACGAGCCCACCGCGGTCGAGCCGCGCAAGCTCGAGACCCGCGCCGCCGACGACGAGCTGCCGTCGGAGACCAGCCCACCCAAGATCGCGAGTGGCCCGCCGCTGGTGACCGGGAGTTTCGTCTCCGAGAAGATGGGCGGGCGCCAGACCCGATGGGCCGTGGCCCGGCCGAGCGGTGTGTCGGGTCGGCTTCCCGTCGTCGTCGTGCTGCATGCACTGAACACCAACGAGAAGTCCATCTTCTCGTCGAAACTCGAGATGCAGAACGTCCTGCAGAAGTACGTCGATGCCGGGAATGCCCCGTTCGCCCTCGCCGCGGCCGACGCCGCGCGCAACTACTACCATCCACGCGCCGACGGCACCGACGGTGCGGGGATGATTCTCGACGAGTTCCTGCCGATGCTGGCGTCGAACCCAGAACTCGATCTGTCGACCGACCGGATCGGTCTGTTCGGCTGGTCCATGGGCGGATACGGAGCGCTCCGGCTGGGCGCGCTGCTCGGTGCGCCCCGGGTCGCCGCAGTTGCCGTCGCCTCACCGGCGCTGTGGGCAGATCCGCGCAACTATCCGCCCCGCGCCTTCGACTCGCTCGAGGATTACAAGGCCAATTCGCTTTTCGGCCAGCAAGCCGCGTTCGCCAAGATCCCGCTGCTGATCTCGATCGGGTCGTCGGACCAGTTCTTCACCTACACGAGGCAGTGGGCGGCCGGGCTGCACCCGCCGGCCGCATTCGGGACGTCGGCCGGCGGTCACACCAATCGCTACTGGCGCAGTGTGCTGCCAGAACAGGTCGAGTTCCTGGGTCGCAACCTCGCCCGGTGACCCACTCCCCACTCCCCACTCCACGCACCTCTCCCACCCCGAAGACCTACCCCGCAGCCGCGACGGTTTCCGTCATCCGCGACGGCATTTGGGGTCGCGGATGACGGAAACCGTCGCGGCTGCGGGGTGGGGTGTGTGGGGTGGAGGTGGGGTGGGAGGTGTGGGTGGGTGGTTCAGAGGGTGATGCGGCCGTCGAGGGCGGCTTTGCCGATGTCGGTGCGGTAATGCGAGCCGGGCAGTTTGATGCTCGCGATACGGTCATAGGCCTGCGTCCGGGCCTCCGCGAGGTCGGCACCGGTGCCGACCACGGCGAGCACCCGGCCGCCGGCCGACACGACCGCGCCGTCGGCGTCGCGCGCGGTACCGGCATGCAGGACGCCGTCGCCGTCGGCGCCGGTGATCACGTCGCCGGTGCGCGGCTTGCCCGGATAGTTCTCGGCCGCGACCACGACCGTGACAGCGGCGCCGTCGGTCCATTGCAGAGGCGGCAACTGGTCGAGCGTCCCCGTCGCGGTCGCGTTGAGCGCTTGTCCCAGTGGGGATCTCAGCAGCGCGAGGACCGCCTGCGTCTCGGGGTCACCGAACCGGCAGTTGAACTCGACGACGGACGGGCCGTCCTTGCCGATCGCGAGGCCCGCATAGAGCAAACCGGAGAACGGTGTCCCCCGTCGGGCGAGTTCCGCGGCGACGGGTTTGACCACGTCGTCGACGATCTGCTGGGTCACCTCGGCGGGCAGCCAAGGCAGCGGCGTGTACGCGCCCATACCGCCGGTGTTGGGGCCCGCGTCGTCGTCGCCGACCCGCTTGTGATCCTGCGCGGGCAGCAGTGGCACCACGGTCTCGCCGTCGACCAGCGAGAAGAGTGACACCTCGGGGCCGTCGAGAAAGCTCTCCAGCAAGACCGGGTGGCCGTTCTCCAGCAGCTCGGCCGCGTGGTCGCGGGCGGTCAGCCGATCGGCGGTCACCACGACACCCTTGCCTGCAGCCAATCCGTCGTCCTTGACCACCCACGTCGGGCCGAACCGGTTGAGCGCCGCGTCGAGCTTGGCGGGGTTGTCGACGATCTCGCTGTGGGCGGTACGCACCCCCGCAGCCGCCATGACGTCCTTGGCGAAGGCCTTCGATCCCTCGATCTGCGCCGCCGCGGCACTCGGACCGAAGGTGGCGAAACCGGCGTCGCGCAACGCATCCGCGACACCGAGGACCAACGGCACCTCGGGTCCGATGACGACGAGGTCGGCGGCGATGCTCGTCGCCAACGCCACAACCGCCTCCGCGGACGCGACGTCGACATCGTGGTTGGTGGCGATCGCGGCCGTCCCGGCGTTACCGGGGGCGACGTGCAGCCCGGTCACCGAGGGGTCCGCCGACAATCCGATGAGCAGGGCATGTTCGCGGCCGCCCGAGCCGATCACGAGTACGCGCACGGTGTCGACTCTAATAGGCGGACGTATGGCCGGTCGGCGGGGCGGTGGCGGGTGCACCGACCGATCAGGAGCGGTCGGTGCCCCGCATCCCGATCGCCGCCAATGCCTCGGCCCGTCGCGGCACTCCCATGATCTCGTCGATGACGACGATCATGACCGGCGCGAGGGCCGTGACGACCACCGCGAACACCACCGACACACCTGTCGCGGCCAGCCAGACGCCGGCAGCGAGGACGGCGACCGCACCCAGCGCGAGAACCATGCTCATCGGGTCGAACGGCAGGAGATAGTCGTACATCGCGAGCAGACCGAGGCAGTAGACGCCCAGCGGCACGGCAAGCGTGGCGACCACCGCACCGGGGCCGATATGGGTCTCGTGCTCGATGTAGAGCGCCGCCACGTGCAGGCCTGCCCCGACGGCGGCGGCAGCCATGAAGATCAGGATGTGTCCGTACCCCCACCCGAAACTCTTCTCCCGATGCGCCTGCAGGGCGTCGCCGACGGGCACGATGAAGTACATCCACCACATCGCGAAGGTGACGCCCATCCCGGCCAGGCCGAGCACCGCCGTCTCCACCGACCAGCCCTCCACCTCGACCACGGCGCCGAGCACCGCCACGGTTCCGACCACACCCTCGCCGAGGGTGATGATGGTCAACAGCGAGTAGCGCTCGGCGATGTGGTGCGGATGCCAGGGCGTGCCCGTGGTGGTGCGTTCGCCCAGGAACGGACCGACGAGCTCCACCGCGACGCATGCGAGCATCGCGAACAGCGTCGCCAGCGGTGACATGTCGGCGATCAGCACGCCGACCCAGCCGATCTGCGCCACCAGCGTCATCCCGGCATAGAGAAGAGCGGATCGCCGATGCAGCTCGCTCTGTACCGCGACTCGCACCCACTGCGCGACCATCCCGACGCGCATCACGATGTACCCGATCACCAGGACCCGGTTGTCGACGTGGTCGTGCTGGGCGAGGGACTCGAAGACGGGCGGGATACCGAGGGCGATGATCGCGACTCCGACCATCTGGACCAGGGTCACCACGCGGAAGAACCAGTCGTCGGTATCGAATGCCGAAGCGAACCAGGCGAAGTTGATCCACGCCCAGATCGCCGCGAACGTGCACAGCAGATAGGCGAAGATCGCCGTCTGATAATGACCTTCGGCGAGCTGATGGGCGACCTGCGTTCCCGCGGTGGAGAAGGCGACCACGAAGACGAGGTCGTAGAACAACTCGAGACTGGTGGCGGCGCGGCCCTCTTCATGGGGGTCGCGTCCGGTCATCCGCCGTAGGGGGTGTCCGATCGTGAAGCTCACGGTCGAAACTCTAACGACATCCACGGCCAGAGCGACGACGAGCGCGCGGCGGGAACACGGAAACCTCACCCGTCGTCACAGACCTTCCACGGGGCAGAGGTGGGTGACGACGGATGAGGTTTTCGGCGTGGCCGTGTCCGGTCAGCCGGTGGTCGCCGTCAGGTCGTAGACGGTGGTGCCGTCGACAGTCGTGGCGGTGAAGGTCTCCTTCACCCATGCGGCGATCTGCGCGGACGGCTGTGTCGTGTCCGAGCTGCCGAATCCACGACCGCCACCGATGAAGTAGTGGATCTTCTTCTCGGCCACCAGTTTCTGGAACTGCTCGAGCGTCGGAGAAGGGTCGGTACCGTTGAACCCGCCGATCGGCATCACCGAGTGACCGGACTCCAGTTGATAACCCGAGGCCTCGTTGGAGCCGACCGCCGCGGCCACCCAGGTGAACTGGTCGGCGTCGGTGCGCAACATGGCGACGAGTGCCTCGCTCGGACGCGAACCGTTCAGCAGGCCGCCGGGGCCGCCCATCCCTCCGGGGCCACCCTCCGCCGACATCCCACCGGGACCGGCCGCTGCGCCGGGCATGCCCATACCGCCCGGCATGCCACCTCGCGTGACCCCCCGCATGGCACCCCCTCGGTGATGACCACCGGGACCGCCTCCGCCCGGGCCGAACTCGCCGTCCACCCGCGGACCCGCCGTGATGATCGAGCCCTCCTTCGCCGTCGACACGGTATCGATCGTGTAGGCGACCGGGCCGGCCAGTGCCGCGGCGAGCGCGGTGACCACGGCCAGCGCCGACAGGTAGGGCCGATGCGCGACGAGCATGGCGGCACCGGCGACGACCCCGACGATCAGCACCATCCAACGCAGCCACGGCACGAAGTCGGGTGAGCGGTCCAGCAGCGTGAAGCCCCAGATGGCCGCGATCCAGACGGCGGCGGCCAGGGCGATCCGCACCCAGATCCGGTCACGGGCCGACCAGCACACGGCGCCACCACCGGCCACCACGGCAGCGACGGCCGGAGCCAGGGCTGCGGTGTAGTAGCTGTGGAAGATGCCGGCCATGAAGCTGAACACCGCCATGGTGACCAGCAGCCAGAGTCCCCACACGGACAGGTAGGCGCGCCGCAGGTCGGTGCGCCGAGCCCTGCCGATGACGACCAGCGCGGCGACGCCGAGAACGAGGGCAGTGGGGATCAGCCAGGCGATCTGACCACCCTGGGCCGGCTCGAACATCCGGAGCCAGCCCGTCTCACCCCACATACCGCCACCCGGTCCCCCGCCACCTGGTCCACCGCCACCCGGTCCTCCACCGGGCGGGCCGCCCATCGCTCCGGCGTAGGCGCTCATCGGGCCGCCCGCACCATCACCGCCGCCACCGCCGGGCACGACGCTGCCGGTCTCGTTGCCGTTGAGGCGCCCGAAACCGTTGTAGCCGAATGTGAGTTCGAGGATCGAGTTGTTCTGCGAGCCACCGATCCAGGGGCGCGACGACGCCGGCCACAGTTCGACGGCGAGGATCCACCACCCGGCGCTCACGATCATCGCGCCCAGTGCTCCGCAGAGATGGCCGAGACGCTTGATCCAGGTGTGTCGGCCGAACGCGAGATACGTGATCGCCAGTGGCGGCACGATCAGCATCACCTGCAATTGTTTGGTGAGAAAGCCGAAGCCGACCAACACACCGGTCATGATCATCCAGCGGAGCCGGCCGTCCTCGACGGCCCGCAGCGTCGCCCAGACCGCCGCGACCATCAGCAGGATCAGCAGCGCTTCCGGATTGTCGAAGCGGAACATGAGTGCCGCGACCGGCGTGACCGCGAGTGTCGCACCGGCCAGGATGCCTGCCCAATGACCGAAGTACTTCTTCGTGATGACGTAGAGCAGCGCGACCGCCGCGACACCCATCAGCGCCTCGGGGATCAGGATGGCCCACGAATTGAGTCCGAAGATCCGCACCGAGATCCCTGGGATCCACAGTGCGGCCGGAGGTTTGTCGACGGTGATGGAGTTGGCCATGTCCGACGAACCGAAGAACCACGCCTTCCACGATTCCGAGCCGGCCTGGATCGCCGCCGAGTAGAAGGAGTTGGCCCAACCGTTGGCCGACAGGTTCACGATGTAGAGCACCCCGGTGCCGATCAACAGCACGGCGAGCGAGAGACGTCGCCACACGCGGGCGTTCCGCCCGGACGCGGTGGCGTCGGGCGGAACGGAGGCGGACGCGGGCCTGTCGACGATGGTGGTCATTCGGCTGTCCCTTCGGCGATAGGGGCGGGGTTCGAGTCGGCCAGGTGTCCGCGGAACACCCACCGCAGTCCGACGAAACGGGTCATCGTCGCGACCAGGTTGGCCACCACGAGGACCACCAGCTCCAGATGCTTGGTCGCGTCCGGGGCGAAGGCGTGCAGTGCGACCAGGGCTCCCGAGGTGACCAGCCAGCCGAAGACGAACACACCGAGCCCGAACAGCTGGTGGCGGAAGGCACCGTCGCGGCCCGAGATGCCGAAACTGAAGCGTCGGTTGGCTGCGGTGTTGAGGACCGCGGTGACGGCCAGGGCGACGAAGTTCGACACCTGCGCCCCCAGGAACGAGTGCAGCAACAGGTAGAGCACCGCGTAGGCGATGGTGGACGCGACGCCGATCACGCAGAACCGGGCCAACTGGCCGACCAGGCCGAACGGCACGCCGTCGAGCTGCGGACCGGGAGCACGATCACGTCCGATCGTGTCGCGCAGCTCGGCGATCGGCAACCGCCCGGTGGTGAGTGCGTACCCGACGCGGGCACACCCCTTCAGGTCCGCGACCGCCGTCGAGACGATGTCGACCGTGCTGTTCGGGTCGTCGACCCAGTCGACCGGGACCTCGGCGATCCGCAGTCCGATCCGCTCGGCGAGTACCAGGAGTTCGGTGTCGAAGAACCAGCCGGTGTCCGCCACGTACGGCAGCACCTGCCGGGCGATGTCGGTGCGCATCGCCTTGAAGCCGCACTGCGCGTCGGAGAACTTCGCACGCATCGTGGTGCGCAGGATGAGGTTGTACGAGCGGGAGATGAACTCGCGCTTCGGGCCGCGGACCACCCGTGACGAGCGCGACAGGCGTGTGCCGATGGCGATGTCGGAATGCCCGGACACCAGCGGTGCGATCAGTGGCATCAACGCGTTGAGGTCGGTGGAGAGGTCGACGTCGCAGTAGGCGACGATCTCGGCGTCGCTGGCCCGCCACACCGCGTTGAGGGCACGTCCACGACCCTTTTGATCGAGGTGGACCACGCGTAGGCCGTCGATCTCTCCGGCGAGCCGGGCGGCGATAGCGAGCGTCGAGTCGGTGCTGGCGTTGTCGGCGACGGTGATACGCGACGGGTAGGGCACGTGCGTGCGCAGATGATCGCGCAGGCGTCGAACCGATCCGGCGATGTCGGCCTGTTCGTTGTAGACGGGCACGACGATGTCGAGAACGGGCGCCGGCGTCGAACTGTCGGCGACGATCATCGACGGCGAGGCGGCCATCGGGAGGGCGTCTGTTGTCATGACGCAAGAATCAGCTGCCAAACTTCGCCCACTCTGCGTCGACGCTGTCAGGTTCCTGTGAGCGTCGACGCCGGTTGCGCTGCGCCTTCACCACGGGAGTGCCCGGCGCCGGGCCGCTGTCGGAACGGACCGATAGGTTGGCGTCATGTCCTCCGACACCGCGACTCTGACTCCCGACCAGCAGCGGGCCGCCGACCGGGTGATCGAGAGCCTGGCCGGCCCCGACGCACGCCTTCGGGAGGATCAGCTCACGGCGGTGTCGTCGCTGGTGACGTTGCCCGGCGCCGGGAGCGGGCCGATCGAACCCGGCGCCGGGAGCGGAGCGAGCGGGCCGATCACAGCCGGCGCCGGGAGCGGAGCGAGCGGGCCGATCGAACCCGGCGCCGGGAGCGAAGCGAGCGGGCCGATCACAGCCGGCGCCGGGAGCGGAGCGAGCGGGCCGATCAAACCCGGCGCCGGTGCGCGGGTCCTGGTGGTGCAGGCGACCGGGTGGGGAAAGTCGGCGGTGTACTGGGCGGCGACGGCGATCATCCGTGACAGCGGCGGCGGGCCCACGCTGATCGTCTCGCCCCTCCTGTCGTTGATGCGCGATCAGGTGACCGCCGCCGAACGGGCGGGGCTCCGGGCGTCGACGCTCAACTCGTCGAACTTCGACGACTGGTCGGCGATCGAGGAACAATTGCGGTCCGGTGAGCTCGACGTTCTGCTGGTGTCGCCGGAACGGCTGGCGAACCCTGGGTTCGGTCGTCGGGTCCTCGATGCGCTGGCCGGACGCCTGGGTCTGCTGGTGATCGACGAGGCGCACGCGATCTCGGACTGGGGTCACGATTTCCGTCCCGATTATCGGCGGGTGTCGGACGTGCTGCAGACGCTGAACCCGCAGACACCCGTGTTGGCGACCACGGCCACCGCGAACGCCCGGGTCACCGACGACGTCGCGGCCCAGCTGGGCGATCACACCTTGGTCCTGCGCGGCTCGCTGGCCCGTAGCTCTCTGCACCTCAACGTGATCGACGGACTCTCGCCGATCGATCGATACGGCTGGGTGGCGCAGTACCTGCCGAGCCTGCCCGGCTCGGGCATCATCTACGTGCTGACGGTCGCGGATGCCGACCGGCTCGTCGACGCCATCACCGCCGTCCACGGTGCGGACCACCCCGTCGCCGCGTACACCGGGCAGCTCGACGGCGACCGTCGTCACCAACTCGAAGATGCCTTGCTGCGCAACGAGGTCAAGGCGCTGGTGGCGACCTCGGCGCTCGGGATGGGCTATGACAAACCCGACCTCGGGTTCGTGGTGCACGTCGGGTCGCCACCGTCGCCGGTGTCCTATTACCAGCAGGTCGGTCGTGCGGGACGCGCGCTCGACGACGCGGTGGTGATGTTGCTGGCATCCCGGGCCGACGATGCGATCTGGGACCACTTCGCCACCGCCACCATCCCCGACCCCGACCGGATGCGCGTCCTGCTCGACACGCTCGGTGCCGCGGACGGTCCGGTGTCGGTGCCGCAGCTCGAGGCGTCGACCGGGTTCCGCAGGGGCCGTGTGGAATTGATGCTCAAGCAGCTGGCGGTGGACCGTGCGACCGAACGCGGCCAGGACGGCTGGGAATCGACGGGCGCGCCCTGGTCCTACGACCACGAGCACTACGACGGTGTGCTCGACGTCCGACGTCGCGAGGCGGACATCATGCGCGCCTATGTCGCCGGGCGGGAATGCCTGATGCAACTGCTGACGTCGTCGCTCGACGACCCGGCCGCCGGCAGGTGTGGTCGATGCTCGGTGTGCCGGGGACGTCTGACCGAGCCGTTGTCGCCGGAGGTCTCACCGGAGCTCGTCCGGACGATCACCGGGTCGTTGCGACGATCCGCGCTGACACTGGAACCACGAAAGATGTGGCCGGGCGGTGCTTTCGGGACGCGCGGCCGAATTCCCGCGGGACTCGCGGCCGAGCCCGGACGCGTCCTGGCACACGCCGATGCCCCGGAGTGGGTGGATCTGCTGGCCGGCGCCCGCCGGGGTGACACACAGGCGCTGACCGATCTCGGCGACGCCGCCGTCGCGACCTTGTCGTCGTGGGTCCGCGACGTCGGTACCCGGCCGGACGTCATCGCGTCGCTGCGGCTGACCGGGACCGTGCTGGCCGAGAAGGTCGCCGATCACCTGTGCGAGGTAGGGCGACGTCCGCGGCTGACGGTGCCGGTACGTTCAGGCGACGGACCGGGCCGGGACGCGACCGGCGCCACCGAGGCGGTGTATTGGCGTGATCATCTCGGCGCGATACCCGACGTCGAGGGACAGCACGTACTGCTGGTCGTCGACGAGACGTCGTCGGGGTGGCCGATCACCCTCGCCGCGGCGGAGCTGCGGGAGGCCGGCGCCACCGCCGTCCTCCCCTTGCTCATCCACCGAACGGCGTAACTCGCGCCTCAGGCGTCGACGACGTACTCGCTGTAGCCCGTGTCGCGCAGGGCGGTGCGGATCTTCTCTGCCGCGGCGTCGAGTTCGGCCGGGTCCGGCTCCTTCTCCGCGTTGCCGAGGTCGAAGGCGTCCATGCTCTCGAGCGGGAAGACGTGGATGTGCACATGCGGTACCTCGAGACCGGCGATCATCGTGCCGACCCGCGACACCCCGAAGGCCTGCTTGACCGCGCGGCCGACCTTCTGCGAGACGTCGGCGAGGTGCGCGTAGGCGGCCGTGTCCATCTGCTCCCAGTGGTCGACCTCCTCGCGGGGCACCACCAGCACGTGCCCCGGGGTCACCGGGTTGATGGTGAGGAATGCGACGGCCTGACCGTCCTGCCACACGAATCGCCCGGGCAGTTCTCCGTTGATGATCATGCTGAAGACCGATGCCATGCGCACAGTGTAGGACCCCCGCACATTGCGGCGCCCGTGTGTTGTCGGTGACCTGTCGGACGTCCATGACATTCTTTTCCTGTGAGTCGACCAGAGTTCATCCGCACCCGCACCGTCGCCTCGACGGACGTCGTGGCGATGGCCCAGCGGTTTCCGCGGTTGCGGTACATGGGCTCGAAATACCGGCTCCTCCCCCACCTCGAACGGACTTTCGCCGAGATCGGTGGCACCACAGCGGTCGACGCGTTCTCCGGGTCGGGCGTCGTGTCGTATCTGCTCAAGCGTCAGGGTTTCCAGGTCGTCAGCAACGATTTCCTGAACTTTCCGCACATCATCACCAGGGCCACGGTCGCAAATTCGAGCGTGCACCTGGAACCGGACGTCGTCGAGGAGATCTGCGGCCCGCCCGCCGATGACCGGGACTTCATCCAGAGCACCTTCGACGGCCTCTATTTCACCGCCGAGGACCGCGCCTTTCTCGACTCGGCCTGGTCACACATCGATCGGCTCCGCGGATATCGGCGCGACCTCGCCATCTCGGCACTCGTGTTGTCGGCCGCGCGCAAGCAGCCGCGCGGCGTGTTCACCTTCACCGATTCGTCCCGCTATGCCGACGGACGCCGTGACCTGCGGATGTCGCTGCGCGACCACTTCCGGCTCCGCGCGGTGGACGAGTACAACGCGACCGTGTTCAGCAACGGGCAGTCGAATCGCAGTGTGAGCGGGGACATCTTCGACCTCGACGTCTCGAGCCTGGACTCGGCTCCCGACCTCGTCTACCTCGACCCGCCGTATGCCCCGCCCACCGACGACAACGACTACATCAAGCGCTATCACTTCCTGGAGGGGCTCAGCGCATACTGGCGCGGGATGACGATCATGGAGCACACCAAGACCAAGAAGCTCACCAAGCGCTACACGCCCTTCGCCTACAAGCACACCATCGAGGACGCGCTGGTCCGGACATTCGAGCACTTCGAGACGTCGGGCGCGATCGTGTTGTCGTACTCGTCCAACGCGCTACCCGGCGCCGACCGGATCATCGATCTGCTCGGCAAGGTCAAGCCGTCGGTGGAGGTGGTCGCCATCGATCACAAGTACAGCTTCGGCACACATGTCGCCGCGACCCGGCGCGACGTGAGCGAGTACCTCTTCATCGGACGGGACTGATACGACGAGATGTTCTCTGCGCGATGAGTGACGCCGGATCGTTCGACGACTATCTGAAGACGCTGGGGCGGTTGACCTCTCACGTCGATCCGACCGCGTCGACACCGGAGGCGGAACGGATCATCCAGGCCACCGGCAGCCTGGGCGAGATGCTGGACACCGACGTCGCGGGGCTGGCGGCCTGGGTGCGCGAAAATCCCTCGGACGTCCCCGTGCTCGGGCTGGCCGTCGGTCTGTCGCAGGAGAAGTTGAAGAACGTACTGCGCGATCGTTTCGGCACCACCGGCTGGCACGGCGTCGCTCGATCCCAGCCGGTCGACCTGATCACCTGGCTCGACACCGAGTTCGACCTCGTCCGGATGCTGCGCACCCAGCTCGAACGCACCTACTCGTTCGCCGACATCCTGGTGGCACGCGCCGGCAGTCGGGTGACCGCCACGCGGGCCGGGGCCTCCGGACGCCACATCGAGGACGAGATCGAGGCCATCGCGAGCGATCTCGGCCTCGACTACGTCACGCGGTCCCGGTTCACCGGACGCAACGGCCGCACCGCGCCGGCCGACCTGATCATCGGAGATCCCGAAACCGCCGACATCGTCGTCGCGGCAAAGGGTTTCGATTCGACCGGCAGCAAGCTCACCGATGCGGTCCGGGAGATCGAGGAGATGGCCGAGGTGCGCCTCCCAAGCAGCTCGTCCTCGCGGTGATCGACGGCATCGGCTGGAAGTCGCGCCAATCCGATCTCCGACGAATCCACCAACTGTGGGCGGATCGTCAGATCGACGGTATGTACACACTGGTCAGCCTCGACACGTTCCGCGACGACGTCCGCGAGTTCGCTGCTCTGCGACGCCTCATCTGACGTACCCGCGACGGTTCCCGTCATCCGCGACGGGTTTTTGGGGTCGCGGATGAAGGGAACCGTCGCGGCTGCGGGGGGGTGCCGGGGGGTGCGGGGGTCAGGGGCCGTAGAGGCGTGCGATGTCCGGTGAATCGAGCCAGCCCGAATATGTCGGTGTCCTCGGCCACCCGTCGGGAAGGTCCTGCCACTCCTCGCGGCGGCCACGCGGCAGCGCGTCGATCAACGGGAAGGTGTGGCCGAGTTGCTCGACTCCGCGCCCGGCCGTGTGCCACGTGCGGTAGACGGTGTCGCCGTCGCGCAGGAACACGTTGACGCCGAATCCCTCACCCGGGGCGGCATCGACATCCGCGCCGAACGAACTCTCGGCCGACGAGTACCACTCCATCGCGTTGCCGACCTTCGCCTTGTACGCCAACGCCTCGTCGATCGGCCCGTTGGTGACGATGACGAACCGGGCGTCGTAGTTGTCGAGGAAGTCGAGTCGGGTGAACTGCGAGGTGAAGCTGGTGCAACCGCCACACTGGAACTCGGCCCCGTTCGACCACATGTGGTTGTAGACGATGAGCTGAGAGCGGCCGGCGAAGATGTCGACGAGGCGGATCGGGCCGTCCGGTCCGATCAGTGTGTAATCGCCCATCTCGACCATGGGTAGGCGTCGGCGCTGTGCGGCGATGGCGTCGAGCTCGCGGGTCGCAGCCTTCTCCCGCGCCCGTAGATCGGACAGCGCATCGCGCCAGGTCTGGTCGTCGACCACGGGTGGCAGGGCATCAGACATGGAGAGCTCCTTTCGTCCTCTTCCCATACTGACCACCCGTAGGCCGATTAGTCATCGGTCTGCGCTCAGTCGTCGAGTCGCGGCAGCCGCACCCAGAACGTCGAACCCTCGCCGGGTGTCGAATCCACGCCGACCGTGCCGCGATGCGCATCGACCAGAGCAGCCACGATGGACAGCCCGAGGCCGCTACCTCCGCCGCTGTCCCCTCGGTGACGGGACGAGTCGCCGCGATAGAAGCGCTCGAAGACGTGGGACGCCTCGTCGGGGGTGAGTCCTTGTCCGGTGTCGGTGACCGTGAGCAGCACGTCGTCGTGACCATTGGACTGGTCGACCCCGACGCCGACGGTGATCGACGCCTCGGCGGGCGTGTGGGCGATCGCGTTGTTGATCAGATTCCGCACCACCTGCAGCAGACGCGGCGCGTCCCCGGAGACCACCGGCGGTTCTGTCGCGTCCCCCACCTCGATCCGGATCGGACGCTGCGGTGCAGCCGCTTTCGCACTGTGCACCGCGTCGGTGGCCAGCATCAGGACGTCGACCGGCTGGTGTGCGATCGGCCGGTGCGCATCGAGGCGCGCCAGCATCAACAGGTCCTCGACGAGCAGACCCATCCGGCCGGCCTCCGCGTCGATGCGGCCCATCGCATCCGTCGCATCCGGGACCGCACCCTGTTTGTACAGCTCGGCGAACCCCTTGATCGATGTGAGCGGGGTCCGCAGCTCATGGCTGGCGTCGGCGATGAACCGCCGCATCTTCTCCTCGGAGGCGCGTGCCTGCTGTTCCGACGCGGCGGTCCGCGCGAACGCGCGCTGGATCTGCCCGAGCATCGCGTTCAGCGACCCGGACAGACTTCCGACCTCGGTGTTGGGCGGCGCGGATGGCACCCGCATGTTCAGATTGCCCGCGGCGATCGCATGAGCGGTCTCCTCGACACGACGCAGCGGCCGCAGACTGGACCGCACCAGCAGATAGCTCAGCACCCCGATCGCGAGCACCACGAGGACGCCGATCCCGAGCTGCAGCCACATCAGACGGGACAGCGTCGCATGGACGTCTCCGAGCGGGGTCGCGACCACGGACTCACCGAACGGCGTGGACGCCTTCACCACCCGCCACTCCGGGCCGTCGCCGTCGGCGGACTTGACGGTTGTCGGCCCCGCGTTCCCGGAGGGCAGACCGGCGAGGTCGGGCTCGTCGGAGAAGTCGTTGTTGATGATCGTGTCGCCGTTCCCGATGGTGATCATCGAGTAGTACTGCGACGGCGGGCGACGCGGCCCGGGTGGCATCCCCTGTGCCGGGGCCGACGCCGGGTCGCGCGGACGTGCCCATGTCTGCACGGCATTGGTGAGCCCGTCGTCGGTGCGGGAGAGCAGATCCTGCTTCATCGCCGAGGTCACCGCCAGGCCGGAGGCAAGCAGTCCCAAGACCACCAGGACCAGGGTCAAGCCGACCAGGGACAAGCGCAGCGGAATGCCCGTCTTGGGCGCGCGGGTCTCGCCGGACACCGGCGACGCAGGCCGCCGGCCGCCGGAATCAACGGTGGGCGCGCCTGTCACCCGCGTGGCTCACGCATCACGTAACCCACGCCGCGGAGAGTGTGGATGAGCCGCTTGTCGCCGGTGTCGAGTTTGCGCCGAAGGTAGGACACATACGATTCGACAACGTTCACCTCGCCACCGAAGTCGTAGTTCCACACGTGGTCGAGGATCCGCGGCTTGGACAGCACGGTGCCCGCGTTCACCATGAAGTAGCGGAGCAGGGTGAACTCGGTCGGCGACAGCGACACGAGGTCACCCGCCTTCCACACCTCGTGGGTCTCGTCGTCGAGCTCGATGTCGGCGAAGGTGATCCGTGCCGATTCCTTCGCGTGCTCATCGAAACCGCTGCGTCTCAGCAGCACCTGCAGCCGCGCGACGACCTCTTCGAGGGAGAACGGCTTGGTGACGTAGTCGTCGCCGCCGATGGTGAGACCGTTGATCTTGTCCTCGACCGAGTCCCGTGCCGACAAGAACAACGCCGGGGCGGCCACGCCGTCGGCACGCAGACGCCGGAGCAGGCCGAACCCGTCCATCCCGGGCATCATGACGTCGAGGACCAGCACGTCGGGTTTGAAGGTCCGGCAGCGATCGATCGCCGCCGGACCGTTCTCGGCGGTCGACACCTCGTAGCCCTGGAATTTGAGCGAGACCGACAGCAGTTCGCGGATGTTCTCCTCGTCGTCGACGACGAGCACCTTCGCGCCCTGACCGGCGCCCTGACCCTTCGCAGCTTCGCTCATGGCATCACCTTCCCCCACCAGGCTGCCATGAGTCTGGATCATCGCTGGGAGATTTCTGTGAATGCCGACCTGCGGCGATGCATG
This sequence comes from Gordonia sp. SID5947, assembly GCF_009862785.1. Lineage (NCBI taxonomy): Bacteria > Bacillati > Actinomycetota > Actinomycetes > Mycobacteriales > Gordoniaceae > Gordonia > Gordonia sp. SID5947. The sequence goes on from NZ_WWHU01000001.1 coordinate 2,610,428, forward strand.
TCGCAGGCGCGAGATCCAGCGCTCGGATCAAGCACGCATGAACGGGGCGGGGTAGCCAGGCGAGGGGCGCACCTCACCGAGCCACTCCTCGAGCTGGGCCGCCCGCTCCGCGAGGGCACGGGTGGCGGCTCGGGGCAGCTTCTCGAGCGGATGGACCTCGATCCGGCCGTCGTCCTTGCGTTGGCGCCAACCGCCCACGATCCGACCGTCCCACCACGCGGTCTGTCCGCCGTTGCCGTTGCGGTCGAAGACCTGCTCACCGTGGCGCCCGAGATAGAAGTCGCGTTGCTTCCAACCCATCGTGGTGGGATCCAGTTCGGGGAGCAGACAGGCAACCGGATCGGCAGGCTCGTCGGCCGCCACGTCACCAGGGATGTCGTCGGCGAGGACGTACCCGATCTCCCCGCGCTCGAGGTCGACCTCGACGACGTCGAGAGCGGCAAGAGCCGTACGCACCGCACCTTTCGTCGACCCCAGCCACCAGACGAGGTCGGTCTCGGTGCCCGGCCCAAACGAGCGCAACCAGTGCTCGATCATGGCCTTGTGCCCGTCTTCGACCGTCACGAGCGGCAACGGCTCACCGAGCCATGCGGTCATCGACGACCACGACGGCCTCGACACATGCCACCGGGACTCCTCGTCCGGGTCGCGGCCGGCGAAGTTCGGCCCGCGCACGATGTCGCCGGCCGCGCTCATCATGTTGAGCACCCGGGGACCCATCGGTGTCCGCGCCTCCCACTTCGTGCCGACGCCCTGGATCACGTAACCGTCGAGCGCGGGCAGACGTTCGCGCAGTTGCGTCGAGGTACGCGACGCACCGTCGGCGAGGTCGTCGTCAACGGCCGCATGCGCGACGTCGATCCAGGCATCCGGATCATCGAAGCCGGGACTACGCCGGAGGTCGCGGAGCATGTTCGTCCGTTCCGACGCGGTGACCCGTGGGCCGACCGCGCCCACGGCGGCGGCGAGGACAGGTCGGGTGAACACGAACAGCGTGCGACGCATCGCGAGCTGCTTGATCAGGGTGCGATCGTCGTACAGCGCCGTGTCCATCTCCTTCGGCAGGAATCCCGGGATGCGGGCCCACGCGGAGAGATACACGGTCGACGGGGTGGTTGCGTGGTAGCCGACGAGCGCGTCCGCGAGATCGGTCACCGATGACGCCTCGGCTCCGGCGGCGAGACGATGACGACGGACCAGACGGGCGCGACGCTGCGCGTCGGTGATCGCCGGGCGGACAGCCATCACGCGGGCAGCGCGGCGATCGCCTCGAGCTCGACCACCTGTTCGTCGTACGGCAGGACGGTGACGCCCATCATCATCGCCGGTGGGACGACGCCGTCGAACCGTTCGACGACCGCATCCCAGGCGACCGTGAGGTCGGCCTGCAACCGCTCCGCGACGTAGACGGTCAACTTGGCGACATCCGACATCGACGCGTTCTGCTCGCCGAGGACCACGGTCAGGTTCTCCAGGCACTTGCGGGTCTGGCCGACGACGTCACCCGGGGAGTCGACATCGCCATCGGTGGTGAGCGGACTGATCCCGGCGGTGAACAGCAATGGACCGGGCGTGACGGTCGAGCTGTAGGCGAAGCCTCCGTCGTGCAGGGCAGACGAACCGTTCAGGCGAACTCGCGACATGGGCAGATCCTACGTCGTTGCTCCGACGCCCCCCGGCAGACACATCGAGCCCCGCCGGTTGCCCGGCGGGGCTCGAAGGTGTTGCCTCGGTGGAGGTCAGTACTTGGGGAACAGGGACAGCGCCAGCTTCCCGGCTGGGCCCAGCTCCGGGTTGGTGGCCATCGCCCGATCGATGCCCAGCTTGATGTTGTCGAGCGTCGGCGCGGCGTTCTCGACCGTCGGCTCGATCGTCGGCAGCGGCGCCGCCTCCGCGGGCGCCGCGGCCAGCGCGAGTGCGCCCGCCATTGCCGCTCCGGCCAGAGCCGCCCCGATCAGCCGCCGCCCGGCGCGCCCCGATCGCTTCTGTGACCCCTCGATGATTTTCCGGCCCATGTCGTCGACCGCCCTTCCCCCGCACCACGCGGAAGTCGTGATGAATGTCTGCAGTGTTCCAATGTATGCGGTCGACGAGGAATCGCGCGCGCCGACATGGTCCAGCGGACAACTTCCGGTCCCACGGCACTGCGAGCCGTCTCCACCAACGCACATCACGGATTCGACAGTGGCAATCTGTTTGCCCGTCCCCGGTCGCCGACTCCCGCTATACGGTGAGACACATGACATTTCAGGGACGGGTCGCGCTGGTCACCGGCGCGACGAGCGGTATCGGACGCGCGACGGCGATGCTGCTCGCGGCACGCGGGGCACATGTCGTGGCAAGCGGGCGGGACCGCGACCGGGGCCGGGCCGTGGCCGACGCGATCCACGATGCCGGCGGGACCGCCGACTTCGTGGCCGCCGATCTCACCGATGCCGCGGGCTGCCGGGCCCTGGCCGAGCAGGCGATCGCGGCGGCCGGCCGGGTGGACATCCTGATCAACAATGCCGCCATCGGACCGCTGGGACCCACGACGTCGATCACCGAGGACGTGTTCGACGCGTGTTTCGCCACCAACGTCAAGGCGCCGTTCTACCTCGTCGGCGCGCTGGCACCGGCGATGGCCGAGCGCGGCGACGGTGTCATCGTCAACGTGAGCACCATGGTGGCCTCCTTCGGCACCGCCGGCTCCGCGGTCTACGGCTCGAGCAAGGCAGCCCTCAACTTGCTGACCAAGTCGTGGGCGGCCGAGTTCGGACCCCGAGGCGTGCGCGTCAACGCGGTCGCACCGGGCCCGACCCTCACCGAGGGCACCGCCGAGGTCTGGGGCGAGGCCGGACTCGAGAAACTCGCCCGGTCCGCGCCTGCCCGGCGGGTCGCCGGCCCCGACGACATCGCGGAGACCATCTGTTATCTGGCCGGTCCGTCGGCGGCCTTCATCCACGGCGCGGTGATGCCTGTCGACGGCGGACGGACGGCCGTCTGACCCAGCCTGGACGGCGATCCGACTAGCGAAAGCCGAGTACCTCGTCGCCCCACGCGCGCCGGATCTCGGCATCGAGGTCGTCGACGACACGATCGGTCTCGTCGATGACGAGGGTCGACCGGACCGTCTCCTCGAACGCCGGCCAGGCCGGCTGCGCGCCCGCGCCCGGGTCGCCGCGATGGGCGAACTCGGTCCAGCGGCTCTGCATGCGGCGCGAGATCTCCTCCCCGGTCTTGCGGCCGCCGAGCTTGAAGGTGATGTCCGCCGGACCCGCGACCAGATTGCCCCACACATAGGGCAATTCGGTTGCGTGGGTCGCTCCCACCCGGAGCGCCCGCAGCATGCGCGTCGCCCAGTCGAAGCGATAGAGGAAGACCGGCGCGTGGCGGCTGTGCGACTCTGCCAGCCACAGGGTTGGCATCCGGAACGCGATGTCACGCGCCACCCCGAGACCGGCGACCTTGGGACGCATCCCCGAGTAGGCCGAGGTGATCTGTGCGCGCGCCGGCAATGCGACGTCCGGGTATTCGGTCATCATCGCCGCGAACATGCGCTCGATGTCGGCGGGGGTGATCGGCATCAACGGCGACTTCATCCACTTGAACGCCGATGCCTCGTCCTTGTTGGTGCCGATGAGCAGGGGCACCGAGGTGGACCGACCCGCCCGGAACACGTCCATCGGGTGGCGCGGCACCAGGTCACCGTCGATCACCGGGGCGAACGCGATGGTGCCGGGGCTGTCGAGCGGAACCGCCGTGAACGCGGCCATGGTGGCCGCCGTGATCCGGTCGACGCCGACGGTGTCGAGCTCGGCGAGGTCATCCGGGCCGATGCCGATCGCATCGAGGAACCGGCCGGCGATACCGGCCGAACGTTCGTGGTCGTACATCGAGGTGGCCGGGGAACTCTCGGCGATCGCCTTGTGGAACAGGCCGTCGGCGGCCGGCATCGTGAGCAGTGTGGTCACCAGGCCTGCGCCGGCAGACTCGCCGAACACGGTCACGTTGTCGGGGTCGCCGCCGAAGCCGGCGATGTTGTCGCGCACCCAGGCCATCGCGAGCAGGACGTCACTGAGCGCGGCGTTCGACTCGAAGCGCGGGTCGTCGGGCCGGTTGAACGAGGTGAGATCGGCGAACCCGAGCGCCCCGACCCGGTAGTTGAGGGTGACCACCACGACGTCGCCGCCGGTGACGAGCTGGGTGGCGTCGTAGAGCGGCTGACTGCCGCTACCGAACACGTAGGCACCACCGTGCAGCCAGACCATCACCGGACACCGTGCCTCTCCGGCAGCGGCGCCGCGCGGCGACCACACATCGAGGAACAGGCAGTCCTCGTCCATCCGTACGTCCTTGCGGAGCATGATCGCCGGATTGCGCTCCTGCGGGCAGACGGCTCCGAACTCGGTCGCCTCGACGACGTCGTGGTGCGGTGCCGCGGGACGGGCACGGCGCCATCGCAGATCGCCGACCGGAGGCGCCGCGTATCGGATGCCCTTCCAGACGTCCACCCCCGAGTCGGTTCTCCCGCGAACGGGACCATGACCGGTGGCGACGACGGGTCGTTCATCTGTGGGCATCTGTCCATGGTGTCCCTTTTCGCGGCACCGTGCCGGTGAGAGCGCCCACATGAGGCCGCACACTCCTCGACAAGCCCTAGGCTCGAGAGGGTGCCGCTCACCGATCTGATCCCGCTGCCCGGCGGTCTGTTCCGAATGGGTTCGGACCAGGATTACCCCGAGGAACAACCGCAGCACGAACGTGTCGTCGCCCCGTTCGCGATCGAGCGCCATCCGGTCACGAATGCGCAGTACGCCGAGTTCGTCGAGGCGACCGGCTATGTGACGGTCGCCGAGGAGCCGATCGACTCAGACGACTTCCCGGGAGCCGACCCGGCCGAACTGGTCCCCGGCTCGTTGGTCTTCACCCCCACGACGGGCCCGGTGGATCTGCGCGACTGGCGGCAGTGGTGGCGATGGCAACCGGGCGCGTCGTGGCGCGCCCCGGAAGGCGGTGCCTCCACGGTCGACGACCGGCCCGATCACCCGGTTACGCACATCGCCTACCGGGATGCCACGGCCTACACACAATGGGCGGGTCGCCGTCTGCCGACCGAGGCGGAGTGGGAATTCGCGGCGCGCGGCGGTCTCGACGGACGAACCTTCGCGTGGGGGGACGAGTTCCGGCCCGGCGACCGGGAGATGGCGAACACGTGGAAGGGTCAGTTCCCCTTTCGGAACGACGGCTGGGGCACCACTTCTCCCGTGGGCGCCTTCCCGCCGAACGGCTTCGGCCTGCTCGACATGATCGGAAATGTCTGGGAGCGCTGCACCGACGTCTACGTTCCGCGTCACGTCCTCCCGGCCGACGGATCGGTGACCGCGGACGGCCGCCCCGACCTCCTGGCGCCGACGACGTCGCCGCAGGTCATGCGGGTCACCAAGGGTGGTTCCCACATCTGCGCCCCGGAGTACTGCCGGCGGTACCGGCCGGCCGCGAGATCGGCACAATCCGACGACTCGGCGACATCGCATATGGGATTCCGGTGCGTGATCTGACGCCCGGCCCCAGGCGACGGATGAGTCTCGTCACAAATGGGAACGCCGCCCCGCCGAGAAGCGTTGTCCTTCGGGCTTGTCGCCGAGACCTGATGGAGCCCCCTGTCAGGATTGAACTGACGACCGCTCGCTTACAAGGCGAGTGCTCTACCACTGAGCTAAGGAGGCCTGCGTGCGCGAGTATATCGGCCGCGCATTGGGGTACCTGAACCCCATCCACCTCGTCGGTGGCCGCCAGGCCACCATCGACACCATCGAGCCCGGCAGCATCATGGTGTCGCCGCGCAAGCCGATCGACCGGTTCGACGTCGCCGCCATCACCGAGGTCCTGGATCTGGCGACGAAAATCGGGGCGGTGCTGCTGGATTCGGGGACCGCCGCGACGGATACGCAACGCCAGATCGAGTTCGTCGCAGGCGTGTACGGACTCGAGGACGTCGACGTGGACGTCACCTACAACACCATCGTGGTGAGCGCGCGGCGCGGTGCGACGCTGCCGCCGATCACGACGATGGAACAGGTCTACTACCGCTCGATGGACTTCACCCGACTCGCCGAGATCGACCGGCTGGTGCGACGCATCCGCGACATGGCCCTCACCCCGGCCACCGCACACCGGATGGTCGACGAGATCATCACGGCACCGCATCCCTACCCCACTGGATCGCCACGTCCGCGTGGGGTCTGATGGCGGGCGGCATCTCCGTGTTGCTGGGCGGCGGATTGCTGGGCGCGTTGCTGGCCTTCGTCAGTACCGTCGCCGTCATCCTCGTGAATCGCAGGCTCAACCGCATCGGCACCCCGGTGTTCTTCCAGCAGTTCACCGGCGGCGTCATCGCGGTGGTGCCGGCCGCGGTCACCTTCGGCCTCTCCGAACGCCTGAACTTCGATCTGAGTCCGTCCTTCGTCATCGCGGCCGGGATCGTGGTACTGCTCTCCGGTCTGTCCCTCGTCGGTTCCGTACAGGACGCGATCACGGGGGCGCCGATCACCGGTGTGGCCCGATTCTTCGAACTGCTGCTCATGACCGGTGGGCTCATCGCGGGTGTCGGTATCGCGATCCAGCTGTTCGAGCACGCGGGCATCTACCTGCCGACGATCACCCCGGACACCACGTTTCCCGCGGTCGAGCTCCCCTCCCGCATCTTCGCCGGGGCGGTCGCGGCATTTGCCTACGCGCTGGCCAGCTACGCCGAGAAACAAGCCCTTCCGGTCGCCTTCGTGGGCGGGGCGATCGGTGCGGCCGTGGTCGCGGTGGCCACCTTCACCTCGGTCGGTGACGTCGTCGCCAACGGCATAGCGGCCGCCCTCGTCGGCTTCCTCGGTGGCCTCATGGCCCGCCGTGCACTCACCCCGCCGCTGGTCGTCGCGGTCGCGGGCATCACACCACTGCTACCGGGTCTGGCCGTCTATCGCGGTCTCTACGGAATCCTGAACGAACAGACCGTCAACGGATTCACGTGGATCACCAGCGCCCTCGCGATCGGCTGTGCACTGGCCGCGGGAGTGACCCTCGGTGAGTTCATCGCACGCTCGCTCCGCCGACCTCAACTGGCGGTCCGTCCCGCCTGGATGGCGATGCTCCGGCGCAACCGGGCACACGGGCGCTTCCCGATCGGTGACCGACGTCGCCAGGTCATCACGGACCGACCGCGACCGAGCAGGTAGAATCGGGTGTCGCGCCCACCACATCAGGCGCGGCGCCGCCAGCCACCCACAGCTGGACACACGATTGCGAAGCAAGAGGGAAACATGCCTGCGAAGACCACCGACATCCCCGACGACGAGTTGGAGCCGGTAGCCGACGAGACCGCCAACTCGGCGCGCCGCGTCGTCGCCGCCTACGCGACCGACGCCGACGAATGCCGGATGCTCCTGTCGATGTTGGGGATCGCGCCGGGCGAGAACGCCTAGCACCGTGGCGGAGTCCGGGCACGTCTCGAGTGGCGGGACCACCGCCGAACATCCCAAGGGTGACGCACATTTCGTCGTCGTCGCGAATCGTCTCCCCGTCGACAAAGAAGTGTTGCCCGACGGCACGGTCAACTGGAAGCGCAGCCCCGGCGGTCTGGTCACCGCGCTCGAGCCGATCCTGCGAGCGCAGACCGGGGCGTGGGTTGGCTGGTCCGGCATCGCCGACTCCGACGACAACCCGGACATCGAGGGCGTCGAGATCCACGCGGTCCCGTTGTCGACACAGGAGATCGCCGAATACTACGAGGGCTTCTCCAACGCCACCCTGTGGCCGCTCTACCACGACGTCATCGTCAAACCCGAGTACCACCGCGAATGGTGGAACGCCTACGTGGAGGTGAACCGCCGGTTCGCCGAGGCGACCGCCAAGGCGGCGGCCGAGGGTGCGATCGTGTGGATCCAGGACTACCAGCTACAGCTCGTCCCGAAGATGCTGCGGATGCTGCGGCCGGACCTCAAGATCGGGTTCTTTCTGCACATCCCGTTCCCACCGGTCGAACTGTTCATGCAACTCCCCTGGCGAACCGAGATCGTCGAAGGTCTGCTCGGTGCCGACCTCATCGGGTTCCATCTGCCCGGGGGCGCCCAGAACTTCCTCTTCCTCGCCCGTCGGCTGGCCGGGCAGGCCACCAGCAAGGGTTCGGTCGGCGTGCGGTCCCGCTTCGGCGTGGTGCAGGTCGGATTCCGCACCGTGCGGGTGGGCGCCTTCCCGATCTCCATCGATTCCGGCGACCTCGACGCCAACTCCCGGTCCAAGGAGATCCGCAAGCGGGCGGCGGAGATCCGAGAGGAACTCGGCAACCCGAAGACGATCATGCTCGGTGTCGACCGGCTCGACTACACCAAGGGCATCGACGTTCGACTCAAGGCACTGTCGGAACTGCTGGCGGAGAAGCGGATCGACCCCGAACAGACCGTGATGGTGCAGTTGGCCACCCCGAGCCGGGAGCGCGTGGACAGTTATGTCCGGATGAGGGCAGGCATCGAGCAGCTCGTCGGCAACATCAACGGCACCTACGGCAGCGTCGGCCAGCCGGTGATCCAGTACCTGCACCGTCCGGTCCCCCGCGACGAACTGATCGCCTTCTTCGTCGCCGCCGACGTGATGCTCGTGACGCCGCTGCGTGACGGGATGAACCTGGTCGCCAAGGAGTACGTCGCCTGCCGCAGCGACCTCGGGGGCGCCCTGGTGCTCAGCGAGTTCACCGGCGCCGCAGCGGAATTGAGGTCCGCCTATCAGGCGAATCCCTACGATCTCGACGGCGTCAAGGATGCGATCGTCGCCGCCGTCGAGCAGACCGAGGACGAGGGACGACGACGGATGCGCGCACTCAGACGCCAGGTCCTCACCCACAACGTGACGAAATGGGCGGAGAGCTTCCTGGGTACCCTGTCGTCGTTGTCGGAGACGGCCGCCGACGCCAACCGTGGCGTCCACCTCGTCGAGGGCGGTTCAGAATCGTCCGGCCGGGACAGATGAGCGCGACCGGGATTCCGGCCGACCTGCGCGAGGCGCTGCTGCGCGCCGCGCAGTCGCGCCGCCTGCTGGTGGCATCCGACTACGACGGGTGCGTCTCGCCGCTGGTCTCCCGTCCGGAAGACGCCGTTCCCGATCCGGCATCGGTGGCAGCGATCGAGGCGGCCGCCCACCTGCCCGCCACCGCAGCCGCCGTCATCTCCGGACGCGCGCTCTCGGTGCTCGCCAAGCTGTCGGGGCTCTCGGAACCGGTGACCCTCGTGGGCAGTCACGGCAGCGAGTTCGAATCCGGCTTCGCCGCCGAGATCACCGACGAGCACCGCGCGCTCCTCGCCCGGATCATCGACGAACTACGTTCCATCGCAGTCGATTACCCTGGCGCCATGGTGGAGACCAAGCCCGCGAGCGCGGTCATCCACGTGCGCAATGCGACACCCGCGGACGCCGAGACCGCACTGCGGCGCACCCGATCCGGCCCGGCCGCGTGGTCCGGGGTCGAGGTGACCGAGGGCAAGGCCGTCATCGAACTCGCCGTCATCGAGACCAGCAAGGGCCATGCTCTCGACGTACTCCGCGATCGATTCGACGCCGACGTGGTGATCTACCTCGGCGACGACGTCACCGACGAGAAGGCGTTCGCACACCTGCGATCCGACGGCGACGTCAGCATCAAGGTCGGCGCAGGCGACACCGCGGCGGCGTACCGGATCGAAGACACCGACGACGTGGCGACCGTTCTCGAGTTCGTCACCGGCCGTCGTCGGGAATGGTTGTCGGACAAGGGTTGACCGGCCGTCCCGATCCGCCGAGCGGGTACCGGACCTCGTCGATCGGCGTCACTCCGGCATCAGCCGATACGGATGCGTTGCTCTCCGGTGTCCACCGGCAGGTCGCCCCGCACGGTCGCGGTGACCTTGTAGTAATTGAGATTGATCGTGCCACGGTGGTTGTCGAGGAACGCTGTGTCGGCGGCATCGCGGCCGGTGGAGATCCGCACCAGGCTCTGCCGTGGCGCGAGCCGGGTGGCGTCCACCACCACCCATTCGTCGTCGATGATGGCCTCGGCCACCGCGTGGAAGTCCATCGGGTCGCAGCCGGGAGCGTAGACGGCGACCAGGCGTGCCGGGATGTTGAGCGCGCGCAGCAGAGCGACGACGAGGTGCGCGTAGTCCCGGCATACGCCCGCCCCGGCGAGCAGGGTGTCCGCAGCGCCGTCGATCGGATCACTCGCCCCCGGTATGTAACTCAGCCGGTTCTGTACGAACGAGGTCACCTGGGTGAGCAGTTCGCGCGGCGGCAGACTGAGGTCGAACTGCCCTGCCACGAAACCGAAGAACTTGTCACATTCGGCATATCGGCTGGGCCGCAGATAGATCGAGCGGTCGGTGATACCCACCGGAATCGGATCGGCCGGCGTGGTGACCGAGGCCGAGTACTCGACCGACAACAGACCGGACTCGATCTGCAGGCGATGGATACGACTGCCGTGCTCGCCCACGATCTCCTCCGGCTCGACCGGATCCCCGTCGATGGTGACCGTCAACGACTCGGTCATCGTGAGACCGGGTAGCCGCGCGACGGCTATCTGCATCTCCAACTCGGTGGCGGCAGAGACATAGACCTCGAGGGAGGCCGCGACGTCACGTGGGGATGTGGTCATGAAACCACGGTAAGTCATCGACGATCCGCCGGCCGGGCGGGACCGTCCGACTCCTCAGTCCGCCGCCGTCGCGCCGACCGGATCGGCGTAGATCACGCTGAGCGCCACGACGACCGCTGCGCTCTCCTGTACGCGAATCCCGAAGCGGGACGGCGCGATCTCCAGCGGCCGACTGATCGTGGAAGCCTTGTCGAAGGCGGCCTGCACCGGCGCGAGACCGTCGGAGTGCGCGGCGAACGCGTCGCCGGACACCACGATCGAGTCCGGGTTGAGGACGTCGCGCAGCATCGCGACGGTGGCGCCGAGGACGTCGGCGCGGTCGTCGGCGATGAGTGCGGAATCCTCAGCGATCCCCCACCGTTGCGCGGCCCGCCGGGTCGGTCCACTGCCGATCACCTGTTGCAGCGTTGCGGTCGGCCCATCCGCGAGGACCGATGCGTGCACGGGCAGATGCCCGATGGTTCCGGCACCCCGGACCGGCATGTGCACCTTGCCGTCGATCGTCATCGCCATGCCGACGGTCTCCCGGGCGTAGAAGAACAGTCCCGTGCCGTCGAACTCTCGCGGGTAGGTCAGGAGCAGTTCGGCCGCGGCCATCGCCTGCACGTGCTCGCACACCGAGACCGGCACCCCCAGTTCGGACGACAACATCGATCCGACGGGCACCCGGCGCCAACCGAGCACCGGGTGGTCGACGATTCCGGTCGCGGCGTCGACCAGGCCGCCCGACGCGACACCGGCCCACAGCAATCGACGGCCCCCGAAGCGCGCGGCGAGCTCACGCAACTGACGGCAGAGATCGCCGACCGCGGACTCGTCGTGCGGGGTTCGTACGGCGTGACTGTAGAGCGTCCTCCCGCCGAGGTCGGCGATCGCCAGCAGTGTCCGGCGGGCACCGATGTGCATGCCCGCGACGCACAACTTGTCCCTGTCGAGGGTCAGCGGATTCTTCGGCCGGCCGATACCGCCCGGGTCGACCAGATCGGGCCGCTCGACGACGAGTCCGAGTCGCGCGAGGATCGTGACCTGCCTGTTGATGGTGGCCGGCGAGAGTGACGTGGCCGCCGACAGGTGATCGCGGGTGACCGGGGCGTTCACACGGACCGCCTGCAAAACCGCGGCCGCCGGTACCGAGCCCACCTGCAGCGCCGCTGGCACTACTCCGGTGGACGACATGCACTGAATCTAGCAATGGGTGCGCGTCGCTAAGCTGAACCCATGAGTACCAGCACGGCACAAGCAGGTTCGTCGGAGTCCGGGCAGAAGGTCGCGGTGGTCACCGGTGCGAGTTCGGGTATCGGCGCCGCGACCGCTCGAGAGCTCGCCGGTCAGGGCTATCACGTGGTGCTCGGGGCGCGACGGACCGAGCTGGTCGACGAGCTCGCGGCCGAGATCGGTGGCACCGGCCGACAACTCGATGTGACCGACGAGAACTCGGTGGATGCCTTTGTGGCCGGCCTGGACAAGGTCCACGTACTGGTGAACAACGCGGGCGGTGCCAAGGGACTCGACCCGGTGGCGACCGCCGACCTCGACGACTGGCGGTGGATGTGGGAGACCAACGTCCTCGGCACCCTGCGCATGACCAAGGCCCTGATCCCGGCGCTCATCGCATCCGGAGACGGACTCATCGTGACGATCACGTCGATCGCTGCGATCGAACCCTACGACAACGGAGCCGGATACACCTCGGCCAAGCACGCACAGGCGATGATGCACCGCACCCTGCGTTTCGAGTTGCTGGGAAAGCCCGTGCGTCTCACCGAGATCGCGCCCGGCATGGTGGAGACGGACTTCTCCCTCGTCCGATTCGAGGGCGACAAGGAGCGGGCGGACGCCGTGTACGAGGGCCTCACCCCGCTCAGCGCGGACGACGTGGCCGAGGTGATCGGCTTCGTGGCGTCGCGACCGCCACATGTCGACCTCGACCAGATCATCATCAAGCCGCGCGACCAGGCATCGGCCCGGCGCAACGTCAAGACCGGCTGAACGACAGTTCGCTGCCGCGGGTCAGCCGGGCGGTGCCGGCGCCGGCGCATTCGACGTCGGCGCACCCGACGGCGTCGCGGGGGCGGTGACCTGAGACGGGTCGCCCTTGATGGCCGACATCCCGGTCCACGAGTCCCAGTCGAATATCCAGTCGAAGATGTCGCCGTCGGCCTCGGAGAGTGCGATGCGGGTGCCCGTGACCTCGACGGGATCCCCGTAGATCGCCGACTCGAAGTAGCGTTGCGCATTCTCCAGCGACAGGTTGATACAACCGTTCGTCACATTCGACGAACCTTGCACACCAACAGTTTCCGGGTTCGCGTGGATGAACTCGCCGTTGTTGGAGATCCGCACGGCAAAACGCTCGCGGATGTTGAAGTACCCCGCGGCCGGGTTGCTCATGAAGAAGTCCTCGTACTTCTCCGTCACCACATGGATACCCGACCGTGTGACGTTGCGGTCCAGGTCCCCGCCGCCGTAGCTGCACGGCAGGGTCATCAACACACCTCCGTCGCGCACCACGACGATCTGATGCGAGGAGGCCTCGGCCTTCACGACCTGCGATCTGCCGATGACGAAATCACTTGTCACGTCGGCGGCACCATATGCCCCACCGCCGTGGTCGACGCCGTACAGCTTGGCCGACATGTGCACCTTGGTGCCCGGCGCGTAGTACTCCTTGGTCCGCCAGTGCGCTCGTGAACCGTTGTCCTCACCGAGCCACGCCCATGCCCCCTCGGTGCGTGGTTCGGTGGTGACAGTGAGGGCCTTCTCGACGGTTTCCTTGTCCTCGACGGTGCCGTTGAACTTCAGGATGATCGGCGCCGCGATCCCGACCTCCTGGCCGTCCCCGATGTTGACCACCACGTTCATCTGGGACTCCGGCGACAGCGTGGTGAAGGAGCCGGTGACCTGCGTGCTCACCCGGTCGTAACCGACCGCGCTGCCGTGCCATGTGTACTGCGAGCCGTAACCCAGCGGTTCGCTGATGGTGAAGGTCTTCCGATCCTCCGACATCGTGCCTGCGACAGCTTTCCCGTTGGGGTTGAGAAGCTTGACGTCGGGATTGAGCACACCGTTCTCGGCTTTCACCGAAACGGTCGCGGTCGGATTGGGGGCGTCGTCGGAATCCAGTGCGGGAGTGTAGACCACGTGGACCGTGGGTGCATCGGGCTTCGCGTCGTCGGCGCTGCCGGACTTGCCGGTGGAACAGGCTGCCGCGGCCACGCCGACGGCGCCGAGACCGGCCGCGGCGAGGACGGCTCGACGGGTGAGGGGAGGGTGCGCGCTCATAACGTGTCCAGCGTACCGATGAAAATTGTGAAAACCCGGCCTGCCTGCTGTGATGTCGCCGAGTTCACGTTTCGGGTTCATCCGCCCGACTGACCCGGCGGTGTCCTCACCCGGGCATATGCGCCCGCTCACCGTCATGGTCCAGGATCGACACGATCTCGGCGGGCCCGTCGACCGCCGTCATCCCGTGCGGAACCATCGTGGAGAATTCGGCCGCCTGCCCCGGGGGCACGAGGATCACCCGCTCGCCCAGATGCAGCCGGATCGTCCCGGTGATCACCGTGAACCATTCGCGACCCGGATGCACGCCCAGATGATCGGGATTCACGTGATGCTCGGGCGTGATCCGCATCTTCGCCACCGTCACCCCGCCCGGCGCACCGTCACGCGAGAGCTTCCACATGGTCATGCCCGCCGACGTGTGCGGCTCGGGCCGGATCACCACGTCCTCGTCGCCGACCGGTTCGACGAGCTGATCGAGTGAGGTGCCGAGCGCACGGGCGATCGGAACCAGCTGATCCAGCGCGACTCGCCGATGACCCGTCTCGATCCGACTCAGGGTCGACGGACTGAGGAAACAGCGCGCGGCCATCGAGTCGAGCGTCCAGCCCTTCGCCATACGGAGACCACGGATGCGCTGGCGGACGACGGCATCAATTTCTTGCTCCATACGCAAGACTATATGCGTATCACGCATGACGGCGCTACCCTCGAACATATGACGCACTCCCACGACACTCATCACCGCGCGCCCGGGGACGCACACGGACACCAGCACGGTCACGGACACCAGCACGGACACGGCGGCCATCCCGATGTCGACACGATGGCCCGGGTCCTCGACCTCGACGCCGCTGTGAACGGCCACTACCTCGACGAGGTCGCCGCCCGGATCGCCGCACGGGTGAACGAGCCCCGGACCATCCTCGATCTCGGCTCCGGGACCGGCACCGGAACCCTGGCACTCGCCCGGCGTTTCCCGGCGTCGCAGATCGTCGCGCTCGACAACTCGGCCGAGTTACTCGAGCGGGTCGCCGGATCAGCGCGACAGGCCGGACTCGACGGTCAGATACGGACCGTGGCCGCCGACCTCGACACCGCACTCCCTGACGAGATCACCGACGTCGACGTCGTGTGGGCTTCGTCGACACTCCATCACTTCGCCGACGCGGAAGGGCTGCTCCGCTCGGCATTGCAGGCCCTGCGCCCGGGCGGGGTCCTCGCCGTCATCGAGATCGCGGACCCGCCGACCTTCCTGCCGGCGGGCTCCGCCGACGGTGAGATGGAGTTGCGACTGCGTGCGGCGATCCTGGGACGCGGGTGGAACGGCGGATGGAACGAACGACCCGACTGGGCGCCGACCATCACCGCGGCCGGATTCGAGATCGTTGAAACCCGCGACATCGACACCGATCTCGACAATCCCCCGGCCGCGGCCACCGACTACGCGGTCGAGTGGCTGTCCCGGGTGCGCTCTGGTCTCGCCGATGTCGCCACCACCGAAGACCTGGCCGCCGTCGACCGCATCCTGAGCGACGACGACCCCAGCTCCCTGCGTCGACGCGACGACCTGGTCGTCCGCAGCAGCCGCATCGCCTGGATCGCGCGGCGGCCCGAGAACTCCTAGACAGACCTAGTCGAAAGCGAGAACAACCATGAACAGCAACCACTTCGACGTCGCCATCGTGGGCGGCGGACCGGCGGGACTGAGTGCCGCGACCACCCTGGCACGGTCGCTGCGATCCGTCGTGGTCCTCGACTCGAACCGCCCCCGGAACGCACCCGCCGACGGAGCACACAACGTCCTCGGTCACGAGGGCATCCCTCCCCTCGAACTGCTCGAGAAGGGTCGCGCCGAGGCCCGCGGCTACGGAGTCGACATCCGCACCGCGGAAGTGCTCGACGGCACGCGTGACGCGAACGGCGGCTTCGACCTCACCCTCGACGATGGCACCGTCATCACCGCCCGACGGATCGTCCTCGCGTCGGGCCTCGTCGACGAACTGCCGGAAGTCCCCGGCGTGCAGGAACTCTGGGGATCGTCGGTGCTGCACTGCCCGTATTGCCACGGGTACGAGGTCCGCGGTCGCCGGATCGGGATACTCGGCACCAGCCCGATGTCGGTGCACCAGACGCTGATGTTCCGCCAGCTCAGCGACGACGTCACCTTGTTCACGCACACCATCCCCGACATCGGAGCCGACGAGGCCGAACAACTCTCGGCGCTGGGGGTGACCGTCGTCGACGGCCTCGTCGACCGTCTCGACATCGCCGACGACGCGGTGCGCGCGGTGGTGCTGGCCGACGGCTCCGAGGTGGAGCGCGACGCCGTCGTGGTCGCGCCGCGATTCGTCGTCCGGTCGGAACTCTTCACCCGACTCGGCGGGTCGCTTGCCGATCACCCGATGGGCGGTCAGTACGTCGCAACCGGTCCGATGGGAATGACCGACGTCCCGGGCGTGTGGGCGGCAGGCAACGTCGCCGACCTCGCCGCGACGGTCGCAGTGTCGATGGGCGCCGGCGTGAACGCAGGCGCAGCCGTCAACGCGGACCTGATCGTCGACGACGCCCGCGCCGCGGTCGAGGCTCGCCGCGCCGCCTCGGTGGACGTCTAGTCATCACCACGCAGTTCGTCCCCCGCTTGCGTTCGTCCTCCGAACGCAAGCGGGGGACGAACGTGTCTGCGGGGGACGAACGCTGGGTGGATCAGGCCGGGAAGCCGTCGAGCACGGTCCGGGACGACGAGAGGCCGAGCCGTGTGGCACCGGCCGCGATGAGCTCGGCCGCGAACTCCGCGGTCCGGATTCCGCCACTCGCCTTGACGCCGACCCGGTCGCCGACCGCGGCGCGCATCAACCGCACCGCCTCGACGCTCGCGCCGCCGGACGGGTGAAAACCGGTGGAGGTCTTGACCATCGCTGCCCCCGCCTGCACCGCGCGGCGGCACACCTCGGTGACGGTGTCCGGGCCGGCCAGCTCCAGCAAGGCCGCGGACTCGATGATGACCTTCAGGACGATGCCCTCGCCGACCGCCTCCCGCACGGTCAGAACGTCGGCGAACACCTCGTCGAACCGGCCGTCCGCAGCCGCGCCCACGTCGATCACCATGTCGACCTCGTCGGCCCCGGTGTCCACGGCCAGCCGCGCCTCGGAGGCCTTGACCAGTGAGTGATGCTTGCCAGACGGGAACCCGGCGACCACACAGGTCTTCTGGTCTCCGGTGTCGATCGGCAGCATCGACGGCGACAGGCAGACCGCGTAGACGCCGAGTTCCGCGGCCTCCGCGACCGTCGACTCGGCCGCGGCGCGGGTCGCCTCGGGCTTGAGCAGGGTGTGGTCGATGATGGCCGCGACGTCGCGGCGGGTCAGGTCGCTGGTGGTCACACAGACGAGCTTGGCACACTGACAGATGTGGCAGTACCCGAGACATCCCCCGCACCGACAACCGCCGACCGAGCCGAGCCCGAACATCGGTACGTCCTGACGCTCGGTTGCCCGGACCGCACCGGCATCGTCGCGCGGATCTCCGGCTTCCTGGCCGAGATCGGCGGCTGGATCACCGAGGCCGGGTATCACTCCGATGCCGAGACGGGTTGGTTCTTCACCCGTCAGACCGTGCGCGCCGAATCGGTGGCGATGGGTGTCGACGAGATGCGGACCCGGTTCGCCGACGAGGTGGCGGCCGAGCTGGGGCCCGGCACCGAATGGAGGCTCACCGACACCGGGGCCCCGAAGTCGGTGGTGTTGCTGGTCAGCAAGGAAACCCACTGCCTCGTCGATCTGCTGGGCCGCGCCCACCGGGGCGAGCTACCGGCCGATGTCTCCGCCGTGGTCGGCAATCACCGCGACCTCGAGGATCTGGTCACACGTTTCGACGTGCCGTTTCACCACGTGCCGTTCGCGCCGGACAACAAGGCCGCCGCTTTCGACGAGGTGCGCCGCGTCGTCGAGGGCTACGACCCGGATGCCGTGGTGCTCGCGCGCTTCATGCAGATCCTGCCGCCGCAGTTGTGCGACGCGTGGTCGGGTCGGGCCATCAACATCCATCACAGCTTCTTGCCCAGTTTCATCGGTGCGCGCCCCTATCATCAGGCGTTCGCACGCGGTGTGAAGCTGATCGGCGCGACCTGCCACTACGTGACCGCCGACCTCGACGCGGGCCCGATCATCGAACAGGACGTCATCCGCGTCGACCACAGCGACACCGTGGCCGACATGGTGCGTCAGGGCCGCGACATCGAGACGCTGGTGCTGTCGCGTGGTTTGCGGTGGCACCTCGAGGACCGCGTGCTCGTGCACGGCCGGAAGACCGTGGTGTTCACCTGATCCTTCGTGACGCTTCGCTCCTCAGGAAACAGAAAAGACGAGCGAGCTTGCGAGCGTCACCCGCTCCCTGAGGAGCGAGCTTGCGAGCGTCACGAAGGGTCCTCTCAGAAGTCGAATCCGCCGAAGTCGCCGCCACCGTCGAAGAACCCGCCTCCGCCGTCACCACCACCGTCGAAGAACCCACCTCCGCCGTCGCCGCCATCGCCGCCGAAGTCACCGCCTCCGTCGCCACCGTCGCCTCCGCCGTCGAGTGCCCCGGCGTCGGAACCGTCACCGGCACCGCTCTCGAAGGCGTTGGCGTCGTAGTTGACACCGGCCATGCCGGAGAACATCGCGGAGAACAGGAACATCGAACCGATGCCCCACGCACCTGCGACCAGCGCCGGCTTCCACCATGGCTCGGAGTACCAACCCGCGGGCACCGGACGACCCGCGACGCGACCGCCGGGGTAGTAGTTCGGCGTCCTCGATGACGGGCCGGGCGATGCCTCCACCTGCCGGCCTTCGAAGTCGACGGTGCGGTCCTCGGTGACCGCGCCCGCGCTCTTCTGGCCTTCGAGTTCCGGGATGGGAGGACCGGGATCGAGGTTCATCGCGGTGCGCGCGGCCCGTGCGTAGTAGAGACCCTCGATCGCGGTCTGTTTGGCCAGTTGTGCCTGGGCGACACTGTTGGCCTGCTCGATCTGCGATCCGGCGGCGTTGTACCGCTCGCCCGCGTCGGCAAGCGCCTGCTTCGACGCGGGACCGTCGCCGACCAGCATGAAGACTTGGCCGCCGAGACGTTCGATCGCCTGGCGGGCGTCTGCCTTGGCGTCGTCGAGCGAGCGCGCCGCGTTGGCACCCGATCGCTGCTGGGACATCACCACGATGCCCACGACCACCAACACCACGAGAGCGATCAGGATCAGTGCGCTCATATTTTCCTCCGTCTGGGTACACCTCACCCGTCAGCTCGGGAGCCGTCGGCACCCCACCAGACCGGTAAAATCGGACATCCCCCAGCGTACCGACGAGACGGCGGCGTGGACGTCGCCGCAGGTCCCGACCCCGGGCGCACGCCGGAGCGCGACGAGTCGGGCCGCGCATCACAGTCGCCCGGCCCGCTCTCGCCGACGGCAACCGGAATCCCTTCGAGAGCAACACGGATCTCACCGAGAGCAACATCCCCCGGCACCGCGGTCGCGCACCGGTACGCAATCAGGGGATCTGAATATCGTCGTCGAGGCCCAGAGGTGGTGCTGTCGACGGGATTCGGGTTGCTGTCGGCGAGATACCGGTTGCTGTCGACGAGATACCGGTTGCTGTCGGCGGTGAGGCGTCAGGCCGCCTTGCAGTCGCCCGATCCGCCGCCGACCTGCCCGTCGAGCTTCACGTCGTCACCGTCGACGGCGAAGTCGACGCCCTGGTCGGTCACCTTCAGGTTCTTCACGGTCACCTGATTGAGCTGCCCGAAGAGCGACTCGGTCACACTGTCGACGACCTGCTGGGCGAAGTCCGCGGGGATACCGAAGATGAACGCGTTGGCCTTGACGACCTCGAAGTGCACGTGCCCGTCCTGCAGAACCGGTTTGATCGTCGTCGAGACCGGGATCGGCAGGAACGCGAGTTGCACCGACGAGTCCACCTGGATCGTCCCGTCGGCGGCATTGCCGGTCATGGAGTCGATGGTGGCTCCCTGCATCAATCCCGCCGCGCCCGACTGGCCGGCACCCGACGCCGACGAGTCGGCGCCTGATGTCATGGATTTGCTCATCGCGACCACGCGGTCGAACGGGACGAATCCGGTACCGACAAGCGAGTGGATGGTGGAGCTGTCGCCGTCTCCCTTGATGCCCTCGGCTCGTGCGTGCAGGCGCATCTCTCCGGGCTTGTCGGCCGTGTCGATCTGCACGAACGGGATGTCGTTGCCAAAACCTTGCAGCAGCATCGGCTTTCGGCTCAACGACACCGACGTTTCCGTCCCGGTGAGGTCAGAGAAGGCACTCTGCATGCAGTCGGTGGCCTTGTTACGCAAGTACAGCTCGCTGCCGACGGCAGCGATGACGAGCAGGATGACCAGCGCCGCCGACGACGCTGCGATGATCTTGCCGGTGCTGCGTTTACGCCGTGCGGGCGCTGTGGTCACCACGCCGGGATCGGCGTTCGGCGGGATGGGGGCGAATCCGTCGGAGGGGCCGAATCCCGTCGTCTCGCCCTGATCCTCGAATCGGGTGGTCCCGGTGCGGCCGACCTGGGAGTAGGCGCGGGGGCCTCCTCGGTCGACGGCGGGGCGAACTGTGTCGTGTGCTCACCGGTATCGGTCGGTTGCGGGCCCGCGTCGCCGGGCTGCTGACCCACGGGCTGCTCACCCACAGGCTGCCCAGCCGCGGGCCGCTCGCTGCCGGGTTGCTCGCCACCGGGTTGCTCGCCACCGGGTTGCTCGCTGCCGGGCTTCGCCGCGTCGGGGTTCTCGTTGTGGCTGTTCTCGCTGTCGGTCATGTCGTGAGGTCCTCAGTTGTGATAGGTGCCGAGGCCGGTCGGATAGGCCGTTGATTGGTGAGAACGGCCAGGGTGCTTCGGGCCTTCTCCACTGCGCGAGTATCGATGTCGTGGACGCCGATATGCACGCCTCCGTCGTACGCTGCGACCACGCTACCGAAGGGATCTGTGAGTTGGCTGTGTCCTGTGCCGGTGGGCGCAGACGACTCGCGAACCGACGAATCCGCAGGCAGCGCTTGTCCGACCGCGGCGATGAACGACGTCGAATCCAGCGCGCGTGCGGTCGCGAGCACCTCCCACTGGTGGACCTTGCCCGGCCCGGCGCCCCACGACGCCGGCACCACGATGAGTTGCGCCCCGCGCGATGCCAGCTCGGTGAACAAGGCCGGAAAGCGGATGTCGTAGCAGGTCGCGACACCGACGGTGACGCCTCCGACCTCGAAGGTGAGCGGCTCCTCACCCGGTGCGACGGTGCGGGACTCGGCGAAACCGAACGCGTCGTACAGATGGATCTTGTCGTAGGAGAGCCGGGTGCCGTCTGGCCGGGCGATCACCAGCGTGTTGCGCACACGATCCCCAGCCGGGGTGAACATCCCCGCGATCACCGTGATCTCGTGTCGCGCCGCGATCTCCGACACCGCCGTCGCCCACGGTCCGTCGAGGGGTTCGGCCACCGGGCCGAGCGGCACGCCGAAACGGCACATCGTCGCCTCGGGCAGCACCACCAGATCCGCCCCGCCGTCCGACGCCGTGTGGGCCGCCGACTCGACCAACTCCAGGTTGGCGGTCGGGTCGGTACCCGATGTGATCTGCGCCATCGCAATTCGCATGGGCACCAGGGTAGCCACCGGCACCGCGGTGACAACCATCTGTTCGAACGGCTCCGCCGCGGCATCTGTTCAAACGGCTCCGCCGCGGCATCCGTTCGAACGTACGACGACGAGGTCGCCTACCTCGGTGCGACCTCCGACCACGGCACCGTCAGGACGTTGTCGACGCTGCGGCCCCGGGGAATCGCGACATCGATCCCCTGTGCCCGAAGCAGCGTGAGCGCCTGCCGCCAGCGAATCCGCGGTCCGTAGGCTGCGTGCGTCGCGGCCACGTCCCAGCACCGATCGGCGAGTTGCAGGAGCCGGTGGACGCCTTCGCCGGGCACGTTGCGGTGGATCAGCACCTTGGGCAACCGCTCGGCGAGGTCGGAGGGATGGCCCGTGTGCTCGGGCGACCAGCACAGCGTCAGCGTTCGCGGTCCGTCCGCATCCAGTAGCACCCAGCAGCATCGACGGCCGATCTCATCGCAGGTGCCCTCGACGATGAGCCCGCCCGGTGCGAGGGCCGCCCGCATCTGCGCCCATGCCGCCCGCACCTCGCCCTCGTCGTATTGGCGCAGGACGTTGAAGGCCCGGACGAGATTCGGGGCGAGTCCCGCCAGCTCGAAACCTCCGAGCGCGAACCGAACGCCATCGCGAGGTGCGACGACGCGTTCGGGATCGATCTCGAGGCCGACCATCTCCAGGTCGGGAGCGACCGTCCGCAGACGCCGCGCCATCTCCACCGCGGTATCGGGACGGGCGCCGTAACCGAGGTCGACGACGACCGGTCGCGGTGCGTCGAGGGCCCGCACGATGGCCGCATCGTGGGTCATCCACCGATCGACCCGGCGCAGACGGTTGATGTTGGTGGTGCCGCGTGTGATCCGACCGGAGGGCCCCGCGACCGTGGGCCCGACGGCATGCGATCAGAGGTTTTTCGTGACCCAGTCGGCCGCGTATTCGGCCTCGGCCCGGAACAGGTCAACCAGATTCACCAGCATCAGCTGCTCGAGCTTGCCGTTGACGAACGGGATGAAGACCTTGACCTCGCTGGTCTTGCGGATGGTGCAACCGGTCTCGGTGGGGAAGAGCTCCTGCCAGCCGTTGAGACTTCCCGGCCCGGCAGGGATGGAGGCGCTGTAGTTGCCCTTGGTGTTGTCCGGATCGAACACACCGAACGACTCCTCGCGGGTGATGACCATGTCCTTCATCAGGACGGTCTGTGCGAGCGGTGGGAGCTGGTCGCGACCGATCGTCTGCTTGAGGACGACCTTCATACCGGTCTCGTCAGAGGTGAAGGACTCGACCTCGCAGTGCGGCGAGATCATCTGGAAGCCCGCCATCATGTCCTCCCAGTACTGCCGGGTGTTCTGCGCTTGATAGAGCGTCTCCGCAGGATGGGTGAAGCGCGCCGAGTAGCTGAGCCGTCGTGCCATGGCGACCAGGCTACGTTACCGATTCGTTGCTTCCCAAGTCACCGTCTGCTCGCGCTCGGAGTCCAGCAGCTCGACGAGCTGGTCGATGATGGCCTTCTCGATCTTGCCGCCGACAAACGGGACACCGACCTCGACGTCGGCCCGGTAGGTCGCCGACGCCGGGTCGCCACTCACGACCAGGGTGCCGTCGACCTTGGCAGGCGCCCCCGCAACCGTGGCCGTGATCTCGCCGGTGATCTGATCGCCGGCGAGCGTGAAGGTGCTGCGGCGCGGGATCTCGAGATCGCCGGGTCGCACCTTGGTGACGATGGACGGCAGCTTCTCCTCTGGTACGCCCTGCTGCATGGCGACCGTGATGGTGTCGTCGACGAACTCGAACGACTCGAGTTTGCCGTGACTCGAGTTGATCGCCTCGAGGAGATCGCGCCAGTACTGCTCGGTCGAGAGGACCTCCCAGAGCCGCTGTACTCCGAAGGGGTAGGACACCGCGTGCTCCATCGTGCTGGCCATGAGGGGGAGAGTACCGGACCACCGAAATGCCGCTACGGTTACTCGGGTGACCGACTCAGGGGTGAACCGACCAGCACCGACAGCTCACGGCACCCGCCTCGCCGAGCTCACCACACTGCGCCTCGGCGGTCCGGCGCGCGCGGTCGTGCGCTGCCCCGACACCCGCAGCCTGGTCGACGAGATCACTGCCCTCGACGCCCGCGCCGAACGCACCCTGCTGATCGGCGGCGGCTCGAATCTGGTGATCTCCGACGACGGTTTCGACGGCACGGCAGTCCTCATCCGGAGCTCTCGCATCGAGTTCGGTTCCGGCCGGGAATCGGGCCGCGCGTATGTCACCGCCGACGCCGGTGTGGACTGGGACACCCTCGTGGCCACCACCATCGAACAGGGTTTCGGTGGGCTGGAATGCCTTTCGGGCATTCCCGGCGCCGCCGGCGCCACCCCGGTGCAGAATGTCGGCGCATACGGCGTGGAGGTTGCCGATCTGCTGCGATCCGTGCAGGTGTTCGATCGCCGCGCGGGGCAACTGCGGTGGGCGGCGCCGACGGAACTCGGATTGGGTTACCGCACCAGCAGTCTCAAACATCGCGACGACCACGTCGTCGTCGCGGTCTCCTTCTGGCTCAACGACGATCGCATCAGTCAGCCGCTGCGATATCGCGAGTTGTCGGCCGCACTCGGCGTCGATGCGGGCGAACGCGCGGATGCCGGCGACGTCCGCGAGCAGGTGCTCGCCCTGCGCCGCGGCAAGGGAATGGTGCTCGATCCGGACGACCACGACACGTGGAGCGCCGGATCGTTCTTCACCAACCCCATCCTCCCCGCGGATGAGGTCGGCACCCTCGATCGCATCCACGACCGTGTCGGCCGCGACATCACCGTCCCCACCTATCCGGCGGACGATGGCGTGAAGCTGTCGGCAGGCTGGCTGATCGAGCGCGCCGGGTACGCGCGCGGGTATCCCGGTCCTTCGTCCCCGGTCCGACTGTCCACGAAACACACTCTCGCACTGACCAATCGCGGTGATGCCACCACCGATGAACTACTCGGCCTCGCGCGTGACGTCCGTGCAGGCGTTCAGGAAGCGTTCGGGGTGACGCTGCACCCCGAGCCCGTCCTGGTGAACTGTTCGATCTGACCCGCGCGGTCAGCCCACCGAACTCGACGCTCGCACGGATGCCGCCACGATGTCGTCGAGGATCTGGTTGAATCGCACGTCCGCCTCGATACTCGACATGTGCCCGACACCGTCGAGGACGATCAGGTCACGAAGACTTCCGTTGCGCCGCAACACATCCGCCATCTGCTCGGCGTGCACCGGCGGAGTCAGCCGATCGTCGGTACCGACGACGACGGTGGTCGGCACCGACAGCGCGTCGAGCCCCGCGGTCACGTCCAACTTGCCCATCGCCGAACCCCAGCCGGCCCGCGACCGCGGCGGGCAGGTCGCGATCATCTCGTCGACGAAGTCGACATGGGCCTTCCGCGCGTTCGGGCCCAGCGCGATGTAGTGCGAGAACCTCGAACCGTAGGGGGTGCGAGGGATCGGCATGGGCGTCGAGGTGAACAACTTGCTCACGGCCGACTCGAAGGGTTTGGTGTAGCGCGGTAGATCGACCGGGATCAGCAGATGGTTCTGCATCACGGCCTTGGCCGCGGTGGAGGTCAGCACGACTCCCGACACGAGCCGGCCCACCTTCTCGGGGTGTTGCGCTGCCCAGGACATGATCGTCATGCCACCCATGCTGTGCCCGACGAGGATCGCGCGGCGGCCCTCCGGGACCACCGACGACAGCACCGCGTCGAGGTCCTGTCCCAGCATCGCGATGGTCGGCCGAGTCCGGCCGAGTTGACTCGTGCCATGGCCGCGCTGGTCGTATGCCACCACGTCATGGGTGCGTGCCAGGTGGTTGATCTGCGGGTACCAGTACGCGATGTTGCAGGTCCAGCCATGCACCATCACGATGATGTCGCCGTCGGCGGCCTCCGACGGGCCGTAACGCTCGACGTTCAGGCGGACGTCGCCGACCGCCTCGACCGGGATGCGTTCGGGCTCGACGGTGGGCGCCGCGAGCAGATCGTCGGGGCCGTCGTCGACGGCACGTTCGGCACGGAACGCGTCACGTGCCAGGCCTGCGAAGATCGTCCCGACGCCTACTGCGATCACGCCCGCGCCCGCAGCCGCAACCGCCCCCGCGCCGATTGCCAGTGATCGTCTGTTCATCATCTTCCCCTCGTGCTGCCGAACTCAGTCCGTGCGGTCGGCGACGGTCCGTGTCTCCCCGGTCTGCTCGCCGGCCTCCACGGCGCCGGCGTCGTCGTCGCGATCGACTGCCGCTGCCGCTGCCGGTCCGACCGGCTCCCCGTCCACGGCCGATGCGTCGAAGTACGTGCTGGCCTCACCGATCGCCACCGAGATCTGTTTGTCGAGCGCCTGCCGAAAGGTCGACTCGACGATCTCGTGCGCCATCGGCCGGACGGTCTGGATCAACTCGGCCATCTTGCTGACCTGCTCCTCACCCAGATCGGGCAGGTTCTCGTCGAAATACTTGTCGGTGATGATCGAGACGAAGCTCTTCGCGACGTCCTCCAGATCGTCCTGGACGCGGACCCAGCGGTCGAGCAGGACGTCGATGTCGACGCCGGCCTTGACCAGGGTCTCCGCGCCTTCGAGCAGCTCGGGATTGCGGATCGCGTAATGTGCGCCGTCCTTCGCCAGCAGTCCCAGCTTCTGACTCAGCGCGATCGACCGGTCGGTGGCGTTCAAGGTCTTGCGCAACTCGGTGATGGTGATGGTCGCCGCGCGCTTGAAGTTGCGGAACCGACCGCCCTTCGGGGTGCCGCGCAGGATCTGCTCCACCCGCATCCCGTAATGCGCCGCGTGCAGCAGCTCGCTGATGGTGGCGAAGGTGTACCCGCGTTCGAGCATGCGGGAGATGAGGTTCAACCGGACGAGGTGCTCATCGGAGTACCACCCGGTGCGCCCGCGGATGACCGGCGCAGGAAGCAACCCGCGGTCTTGGTAGACGCGGATGTTGCGCACGCTGACCCCGGACGCCTCAGCCAGGTCGTTGATCCGATACTCGGCCATTTCGCCAGTGTATTCAGTCGCGACCGATGACCCTAACGACCGGCCGCGAGTTGCCGGGAGGGATCCGTCACGCCTTCTTGCTGAACCACCGCTTGCCCTGGATGTCGTCGATGCGCGGTCGCACGTCGACGAGATAGACGAGCATGGCCACCACCCCGATCAGACCGAGGAAGTTCACCGCGCCGAACAGCCAGATGAACAAGGTCGCGGCCGCGAGGATCGCCACCCAGATGACCTTGCTCTGCCTGTCCACGGCGGGAAACGCATCGGACCGCTGGAGAGCCGCATGCAGCAATGCAACTGCCGACGCGACGCCGGCGATCACGGTCAAGGCCAGCAGGATCAGGTTTTGCCCGTAGGCCATCACACTCAGAAGGTCCACGCCCCCACCTTAGACATGTCGTGCGGTCCCCGATTGGGACGAACCCGTCACGCCTTCTTCGCGGCGGTCTTCTTGGCCGGGGCCTTCTCGGCAAGAGCCTTCTTGGCCGGGCCTTTTCTTGCCGCGGCGTTCTTGGTGGCCGCCGGGGTTGCTTTGGCAGGAGCCGCCTTCTTGGCGGGAGCCTTCTTGACGGGGGCCTTTTTCGCGGGGGCCTTCGTGCCCGCGGCCTTTTTCGCAGGCGCTTTCTCGGCCGCGGCCTTCTTCGCAGGCGCTTTTTTGGCTGCCGTCTTCTTCGCAGGCGTCGTCTTGGCTGCCACCTTCTTGGGCGGCGCCTTCTTGGCTGCCGCGGACTTCCTCGACGGCTCGAGGACCACCTCGTCCGCCTTCCCGCCGGTCAACCCCGCAAGTGCGGCGGCGCGCTCACCGACAGCTCGGGTCTGACCCGAGACGCTGCCGAGCGCATCCTCGGTCAGACCGACGGCGTCGTTGTACACCTTCTCCAACTTGGGCAGGTTCTCTTCGACGAGCGGCTGCGCCTTGAGCCGCTCGACCACTTCTTCACCACGCTCGGACAGTGCGGTGAGCAGGCCGGCCGCCACAGCGAGGTAGGCCTCGGCCACCTTGCGGAGTTCCTCCGGGGTGAACCGGGCGCGGAGGTCCTCGATCTCGGTGGGCAATTCGACCGGGAGCGAGGACAGTTTCGTCCGTGCCTCCTCGAACAGCGCCAGAGCCGAATCCCGCGTCTCGTCGACCCGGGCCTGCGCCTTGCTCTGCGCGTCGCCGAGTCGTCTCTGGGCCTCGTCGCCGGCAGCCTCGCTGCGCTCACGGAGGTCGGTCAGCAGGGCTGCCACCTGCTCGATCACGGTGCTCATCGGGTTCTCCGGCATGGCTTCACTCCTTGACGTCGGTGTTCTCTCGTCGGAACGACTCGTAGATCTCGAGCAACATCTGCTTCTGGCGTTCGCTGATCGAGTCGTCGGCGAGCAGCGCGTCGCGCACCGGCCCCGCCGGCCGCTCCTCGAGGATCCCTGCGCGCACGTAGAGGACCTCGGCGGACACTCGCAGGCCCTTGGCGATCTGGGCGAGGACGTCGGCCGACGGCTTGCGGAGTCCCCGCTCGATCTGACTCAGATACGGATTGCTCACGCCCGCGCGCTCGGCCAGTTGCCGCAGCGACACCTCGGCCGCGACGCGCTGCGCCCGGATGAAGCCGCCGATGTCCTGTGCTGCCGTCGCCACCGCATCCTGTGCGGCGGTGGCCACCGCCTCGACCGCTTCGACCGGCCCGGCCGAACTGTCGTCGTCGGCCGGTGGTTCCCCACCCTCGGCCGGCTCGGGCAGGTCGTTCTCGTGCGGTCTCATCACACTCCCGTTCGGTTCCTCCCCACCAGTATCGGCGGGAGTGCTAGCTAGTGCAAGCACAGAGCTAACCACCAGAGCGGGCTACCCGAAGATCAGTACCGAGACGGTGTAGATCGCGAGACCGGCGAGCGCGCCGACGACAGTGCCGTTGATCCGGATGAACTGGAGGTCGCGACCGACCTGTAGTTCGATCTTGCGGCTGGTCTCGTCGGCGTCCCAGCCGCGCACGGTCTCGGTGATCACCGAGATGATCTCCTGCGAGTAGTTGACCGCCACGTGCCGGGCCGCCCGCGCCACCCAACCGTTCATCTTCTCCTGCAACGGCCGGTCGTCGCGGATGCGAACGGCCAGCTGGATCGCCGCGTCCGACAACGAGTTCCGCAGTGTGCTGTTCGGGTCGGTCAGCATCTGCTCGATCACCGCCTTGCCCGTCTTCCAGGCGGTCGACGCCGCATCGGAGACCTCGTCGCGTCCGATCAGCTCGTGCTTGATGGATTCGAACCGGGCGATCATCTCTGGATCGTGTTGCAGGTCGTCGGCGAACTGTTCGACGAACTGATGCATCGAACGGCGCAGCTGGTGGTCCGGCTCGGTGCGCACCTTGTAGGTGAAGTCGACGAGCTCGCGGTAGATCTTGTCGCCGAGCATGGCGTTGACGAACTTCGGTTTCCAGGACGGCCCGACATCCTGGTCGACGACGCGGTCGATCAGATCCTGGCTGCCCAGCGCCCACTCATGGGCGCGGTCACACGCCAGCTGGAACACCGGCTCGAGCCGATCCTCGGCGATGAGCTGCTCGAGGATCCGGCCGAGCGGCTGTGCCCATTCCGGTTCTCCCGCCCACGTGATCGCGTGCTCGATGAGCTGCTCGATGTCCTCGTCGCGCAGCATCTCCGCGGCAAGCGAGATCATCCGCGCGGCCTCGTCCGACACCCGGGGCGCGTTGGCCGGATCCGCGAGCCAGCTCGACAGGCGCCGCGGCAACTCCAGACTGGTCGCACGGTGCTCGATGACGTCGGGGGTCATGAAGTTCTCTTCGATGAATCCGCCGAGCTGATCGCCGATGTCGTCCTTTTTCTTCCGGATCAGCGCGGTGTGTGGGATCGGCAGGCCCAGCGGATGCTTGAACAGCGCGGTGACGGCGAACCAGTCGGCGAGTGCGCCGACCATGCCGGCCTCCGACGCCGCGCGCACGTAGCCGACCCAGGCCGCGACGTCGGCGCCGTCCCGGTGTTCGAGGTAGCGAGCGAACAGATAGACGGCGGCCGCGAAGACGAGGAAGCCCGTCGCGACGACCTTCATCTTGCGAAGGTCGCGACGGCGTCCGGCATCGCCGGCCGAATCGGCGCCGAAACCGAGAGAGGTCTGCGGCGGCTCGACCTCGGGCGGCCGCCCGGGTTCACCGGATACGCCCGAAATGACTGTTGATGCCATTGGACCAGTTTTACCCGCGACCCACTACGCTAGCCAGGTGATGGCCAATCGCCCCAGTCCAGCCGCGGCCGCCCGTGCCGCAGTGGCCGCCGCCACGAATGTGACCCGGGGCCTCGAGCACGCACTGATCAGCACCGTCACCGAGGGCGTGGCCAAGCCCGACGGCCGCAGGCAACGCTGGGAGAAGCACAAGGCGGCACGACGCACCGAACTGACCGACGGCACCATCGACGCGGTACGCACGCTCGGCGCCGAGGTCGGGATGGACGAGATCGCCGCGCACATCGGTGTCTCCAAAACCGTTCTCTACCGGTACTTCACCGACAAGAGTGATCTCGGCGTGGCCACCGCGGTGCGTTTCTTCGAGACGATGTTGCTGCCGCGCCTGACCGAGGCGATCACCGACGACGTCGACGAGTACACGCTCACCCGGACC
Source organism: Gordonia sp. SID5947 (assembly GCF_009862785.1). Taxonomy (NCBI): domain Bacteria; kingdom Bacillati; phylum Actinomycetota; class Actinomycetes; order Mycobacteriales; family Gordoniaceae; genus Gordonia; species Gordonia sp. SID5947. Next base: position 2,640,631 of record NZ_WWHU01000001.1, read on the forward strand.
GCCATCGGCGTCTACGTGAACGCAGTCGCCGACGAACCGAATCTCTACAAGTTCGCATTGACGAGCCCGCCGTCGTCGGCGGCCACCGCCGACTCGGAGAAGCTCGTCGCGCAGCTGATGACCGCCGCCCTCATGTTGCGGATGACCGAGCGCGATGCCGACACCTCGGGCGCCGAGGTGTGGTCCAACGCCCTGGTGGGTGCGATCCAGCGGGCGGTCGACTGGTGGATGACCGAACGCTCCATCCCGGTCGGCGACCTGATCGACTACCTGACGATGCTGTCGTGGAGTTCCATCGTCGGCATCGCCGCGGTCAACGGATCTCGGGAAGCCTTCGTCGCGGCGCCACCGCCCCTTCCGGAGCCGCCTGTCTCCCCTGCCATCGACAACGGAATCGAGGACAAATGAGCCGAACCGCACTGGTCACCGGAGGCAGCCGCGGGGTCGGACAGGGTGTGGCCTCGGCGCTGGTGGCGGCAGGCTGGACCGTGTACGTGACGTCGCGGCACGGGACCGGACCGGACGGGACCATCGCGTTGACCTGCGACCACACCGACGACGAAGCGGTCGCCGGAGTCTTCGCCGACATCGAGCGCGACACCGAAGGACTCGACCTGCTCGTCAACAACGCCTGGGCCGCCCCGCGCGGTTTCGGCGGATTCTCCGACCGGTTCTGGGAACGTCCCGTCGACGACTGGGACACCCTGATCGACGTCGGACTCCGCGCGCACTACGTCGCGTCCGTCCATGCGGCCCGGATGATGGTGGCGCGGGGCAGCGGACTGATCGCCTCCATCTCGTCCTTCGGTTCGCGCGGGCACCTGCATTCGGTGCTGTACGGGATGAGCAAGTCGGCCCTCGACAAGATGTCTTTCGACATGGGCCACGAACTCTCAGGGACCGGCGTCACCGCGGTGTCCCTGTGGCTCGGTCTGATCAGAACCGAACTCCTGCTCTCCCTCGGGGTGGACGAGTTCGCCGGGTTCTCGTTGCGGCGCGCCGAGGATCCGGAGTTCGTGGGGCGTGTGATCGACGCTCTGGCAAGTGATCCCGGCCTGCCCGACCGCAACGGGCAGACATTGGTGACCGCCGAACTCGGCGCCCGATACGGCCTGACCAACAACGACGGCACACCACCCGACTCGCATCGGGCCGCATTCGGCGGCGGCCCCCTTTTCCCGCCGACCGCCGAACCGGCCGAGTCTGTCGGCTGAGACGTACACAGATGCGGCGTGAGCGGGCCGTCGCGACAGTTGTTGTCGTGAGCCCCCACTCACGCCGCATCTGTGTTCGACCGACCGGCCCGTAACACCCCATACGCGACCAACCCGATCACGAGCCCCCAGAACGCACCCCCGATCCCGAAGAAGGTGACCCCGGACGCGGCGGCGACAAAGGTCAGGGTGGCGGGCACACGCGTCTGCACCGCCGTGAACGCGCCGACGATCGCGCTGGCGAATGTTCCCAGAAGTGCCAGTCCGGCAACCGCTTCCACGAGTCCACCGGGTGCGAGGGTCGCGATCGTCACCAGGACGCCCGACAATCCGGCCAGTACGAGGTACGTGACCCCGGCCGACACACCGGCCACCCAGCGCCGTCCACGATCGGGCCCGGCCTCCTCCCCTGCGGCCAGCGCCGCCGACAGCGCGGCAAGGTTGATGGCGTGTCCACCGAAAGGCGCCGCGACGAGCGTGCCGACCCCTGTGACGGACATGGCGGCCCGCCATGGCGTCACGTAGCCGAAGGAGTTGAGGACCGCGACGCCCGGGATGTTCTGCGACGCCATGGTCACGATGAACAGCGGCACCGCGATACCGATGATCGCTGCCACGTCGAAGGACGGGACCGTGACCGACAAGGTGGGAAACCAGTTCGCCGAGCTCAATCCGTCCCCACCGTCGACCGCGAGGTGGATGCCGATCACCACCAGTGCGGTCACCAGTGCGAGCGGCAGCGCCCAGCGGGTCAGCCATCGCGTCGCGACCAGCCAGACCGCCAGTACGGGTATGGCCAGCGCGGGGGCGTCCACCAGCGAATGCATCGGCGCGAGACAAAGCGTCAGCAGCACGCCGGCGAGCATGGCCTGCGCGATCGGTGTCGGTATACGGGAGATCAGGTCTCCCAATGCCGGCACCAGCCCGGTCACCAGGATCAACACCCCGACGACGAGGAACGCACCGACGGCGGCCTGCCACCCCGCTTCGTACGACGCACCCATGCTGACCAGCATCGCCGCGCCCGGGGTCGACCAGGCAAGCGTGATGGGCGCGCGGGTCCGCACGCTGAGCACGATGATCCCGACACCGAAGACAACCGTCAGAGCCAAGAGTCCCGACGCCGCCTGCACGTCCGATGCACCGACAGCACGCAATCCGGCCGTGACCACCGCGAACGACGACGTGAACCCGACGAGGGCAGTGACGATGCCTGCGACGATCGGCTGCTGCAATCCGGGTTGTGCTGTGATGGTCACCGGAGTGAGGCTACCTCAATCGTTCTGTAAACAGAACGTTGGCCGCTCAGGTGGGAGAATCCAGGACAGTGACCATCGAACAGCGCCGACAAGCCGTCGGGAGTCGTATCGCCGCCCTGCGCACCGACCGTGGGTTCTCCCTGTCCGAACTCGCCCGGCGCGCCGCGATCGGCAAGGGCTCACTGTCTGAGATCGAAGCGGGACAACGTAATCCAACCCTCGACACACTCTATGCGGTGGCCGGACCACTCGGCGTCCCGCTGACCGCACTCCTCGGCGAAGATGCCGGGACCGAGGGCAGCGGCGAGTTCCTGCACGCTCAGATCCTGCACGTCGAGCACCACCCGGACGGCGCGACCACCGAGGTGGTCTGGCTTCGTGTCCTACCCGGAGGCGTCCGCACCTCCCCGGCTCACGGCCCGGGGGTCACCGAGAACGTCCATGTGGTGACCGGCGAACTCGAGGCCGGACGCGCAGGTGGCGAGCTGCATGCGGGGCCAGGGGAAACATTGCAGTGGACCAGCGACGTCGAGCACACCTACCGCAGCACACATGGCGCCACGGCCCTGCTGACCATCCACTCGCCGCCGCCCTGAACCGGCCGACCAACTCGTCCCATACGCTTCGGTCCCGCCCACCCGGCAGGGTGAGCGGGACCGAAGTCGATGAGTGCGCGACGCCCTCAGATCAGTTGGTGGCCTTCTTGGCCGGTGCCTTCTTGGCGGGGGCCTTCTTGGCCGGTGCCTTCTTCGCAGCGGCGACCTTCTTCGCCGGCGAGGCGTTGGCCGTACGACCCTTGGCCTCGACAGTCCCTGCGGCGCCGCCGATCTCGTCGGCCGCATCGGCAGTTCCGGACTTGATGGCCTGTCCCGCGCCTTCGATGTCGGCCGCGACGTCCTCGACCCGGTTGCTCACGCGGCCGGCCAGCTTGGCGGCACGCTCACCGACAACGCGGGTCTGCGACGACACGACGCCGAGGGTGTCCTCGGTCAGGTCCACTGCATCGCTGTAGACCTTGCCTGCGCGGTCGAGGTTCTCCTGCACGACAGGCTGCTGGCGCAGACGCTCGACGGTCTCCTCGCCACGCTCGGCGAGAGAGTTGTAGAAGTCCGTGGCGGACTCGAGGTAACCCTCGGCAGTCTTGCGCAGCTCCTCCGAGCTGATCTTGCCGCGCAGTTCCTCGATGCCGGCGGGCACGTCCTCGGGCAGCGCGTTGATCCGGTTCTTGGTCTCCTCGAAACGCGCCTGAGCAGTGCCTCGGGTCTCTTCGAAGCGCGCCTGAGCGCTCTCCGATGCCGACTCGGTGCGCTCGCGCAGCTGCGAGATGATGCCGTTGAACTGCGTGACGACGTAGTCGCCTGCTCCGACGGCAGCGTAGATCGGGTTGGCCAGCGTGCGTGTCGATTCACTCACAGCGACTCCTCCATCAATTGTGGTTCAGATTGTGTGGTCACCAAATACGCTGTGGCACAGAAGATATCGAACAATCAACGGTCTCGGATCGTTCGACCGCGCCGTGAATTCGATGGCGCGTCGGGCCATTCATTTGGTTCCGACAACCAGTATCCACGATCTGCTAGCAAATGCAAGCATCCTGCTAGCACTGGTGGCCCACATCACCCCTTCCCCGCATCACCCCAACCCGCAGCCGCGACGGTTTCCGTCATCCGCGACGGGTATTCGGGGTCGCGGATGACGGGAACCGTCGCGGCTGCGGGTGAGGGTGGGGAGGGAGAGGGAGGTTATTTGGTTTCGTATTGGTAGAAGCCGTGGCCGGACTTCTTGCCGAGGCGACCGGCCTCCACCATGCGCAGCAGTAGCGGCGGCGGCGAGTAGAGCGGCTCCTTGAACTCCTCGTACATCTTGTCCGCGATGGCCTTCACCGTGTCGAGGCCGACGAGGTCGGTGAGCTTCAGCGGACCCATGGGGTGGGCACACCCGAGCACCATCGCCTTGTCGATGTCCTCGACGGTCGCGAAACCGCTCTCCACCATGCGGATCGACGAGAGCAGGTATGGCACGAGGAGCGCGTTGACGACGAAACCGGAGCGATCCGCCGACCGGACCACCTGCTTGCCCAGGATGTCGTGGGCGAACGCCTCGGCACGTTCGGTGACCTCCGGCGTGGTCATCAGCGTGGTGACGAGCTCGACCAGCGGGAGCACCGGCACCGGATTGAAGAAGTGCATACCGATCACACGGTGGGCATTCGCGGTTGCCATGCCCAGCTTCATGATCGGGATCGACGACGTGTTGGACGCCAGCACCGCTTCGGGATCGGTGACGACCTTGTCGAGCTGTGTGAAGATCTCGGTCTTGACGGCCTCGTCCTCGACGACCGCCTCGCAGACCAGCTGTCGATCGGCGAAGTCTCCGAGGTCCGAGGTGAATCGGAGACGCCAGGCAGCCTGCTCGCGCTCACGCTCGGTCAGTTTGCCGCTGGACACGCCGCGATCGAGCGACCGCAGGATTCGGGTGCGGCCGGCGGCGGCCAGCTCCCGCGTGGACTCGTAGACGAGGACGTCGGCGTGCGCGCGGGCACACACCTCGGCGATGCCACCACCCATCTGACCGGCGCCGATCACGCCGACGCGAGAGATCTTCTGGCTGGCCATTGTCGGCTCCTCGAATCTGAAGAATTCTGTGCTGAAAAGTCTTTGTCGATCCGGCCCGGATACCGACGAACCCGGGGTGGGCAGAGGATCACCCTGCCCACCCCGGATGTCTTGTCAGGCAACGACTGTCAGGCCGCTGAATCAGTTCTCAGTGGAACTGGCCCTCTTCGGTCGAACCCTTCAGCGCGGTGGTGGAGCTGGTCGGGTCGACGGTGGTGGCGATGTTGTCGAAGTAGCCTGCGCCGACCTCACGCTGGTGCTTGACTGCGGTGAAGCCACGCTCGTCGGCGGCCTTGAACTCACGGTTCTGCAGGTCGACGAACGCGGTCATCTGCTCGCGGGCGTAACCGTAGGCAAGGTCGAACATGCCGTAGTTGAGCGAGTGGAAGCCGGCCAGCGTGATGAACTGGAAGGTGAAGCCCATGGCGCCGAGCTCGTTCTGGAACTTGGCGATGGTGCTGTCGTCGAGGTGCTTGCTCCAGTTGAACGACGGGCTGCAGTTGTACGAGAGCAGCTGGTCGGGGAACTCCGCCTTGACCGACTCCGCGAACTTGCGGGCCAGCTCGAGGTCCGGGGTGCCGGTCTCCATCCAGATCATGTCGGCGTACGGCGCGTAGGACTTCGCACGGGCGATGCACGGCTCGATGCCGTTCTTCACGTGGTAGTAGCCCTCGGCGGTGCGCTCACCGGTCACGAACTGCTTGTCGCGGTCGTCGACGTCGGAGGTGATCAGGGTGGCGGCCTCGGCGTCGGTGCGCGCGATGACCACGGTCGGGACACCCGCGACGTCGGCGGCGAGACGTGCCGAGTTCAGCGTGCGGACGTGCTGCTGGGTGGGGATCAGCACCTTGCCACCGAGGTGGCCGCACTTCTTCTCCGAGGCGAGCTGATCCTCCCAGTGGGTACCGGCGGCACCCGCGGCGATCATGGCCTTCTGCAGCTCGTAGACGTTGAGGGCGCCACCGAAGCCGGCCTCGCCGTCGGCCACGATCGGCACGACCCAGTTGTCCACCGAGTCGTCACCCTCGACGCGGGCGATCTCGTCGGCACGCAGCAGCGCGTTGTTGATGCGACGGACGACCGACGGCACCGAGTTCGCGGGGTACAGCGACTGGTCGGGGTAGGTGTGGCCCGACAGGTTCGCATCACCGGCGACCTGCCAACCGGACAGGTACACGGCCTTCAGGCCGGCGCGAACCTGCTGGACGGCCTGGTTACCGGTCAGCGCGCCGAGCGCGTTGATGTAGCTGCCGTCTCCGGCGTTGACACCCTCCCAGAGGATCTCGGCGCCGCGGCGGGCGAGGGTCTGCTCCTCGACGACCGAGCCCTGGAGCTGTGCGACCTGCTCGGCGGTGTAATCGCGCGTGACGCCCTTCCAACGCGGGTTGGTGTCCCAGTCCTGCTGGATCTCCGCGGCGGTACGTGGCTTTCCGACGTTGCTCATGCCTACTTCGCTTTCGTTGTCCTGCTGCGACCCGGTGGCGCCCGGGCCGGTGCTGAGAGACAGTGCCCGTGTCACGTTGCTCAGCCGCAAATTGTGCGAACAAATCAACGCTGTCCGGTGGTGCCTGTGACAAGGGTGCCACAGAACAAACGTGCAGGTCCAATCCCTTTCGTGTGCAAAATCGGGCAAGCTTTTGGCGAGCTTTTGCAAATTTTGCGAAGCTGATCATGTGAACACGAGCCTCGCCTTTGCCAAAAAGTACGCGCGTACTGCGTTTTTGTCGGCAAGGACTTGCACCCGCCGTCCACGACGGTTGGTCGCCGGGTGGGCGCGGACGAGTCGAGCGCAGGCTGGATCTGTGAGGGCGTTCACACCTGCGCGAGGTGGGTTTCAGCGCGTGGCAGCCGAAACCGCATCACCGAATGACGCCGCGAACTCCGCATCTGTCATCGGTTGCGTCGCCGGGGCCGGCGGCTTGGTGGCCGGCGTCGCCTCGCCGGCAACGGTGAGCTGGACGGTGACGGGCGCCCCGCCGGGACCGGTGACGATCGCATATCCCGCGAAGCCGATCTGGGTGCTCACCGCACCATCGGTCAGGGTTGTCGTGACCGTCGATCGCATGGTCGACGACTGTTGCACCGTTCCGTCGTCTTCCGAAGACGGCGGCGGGACCTCGGTGTACCGGGTGACGATCCGGGCACCACGCAGGTTGCCGCTCCCGATCACGGTGGTGGTGGTCGCGCATATGCCGGTCGTCGCGCGGATGTCGGCCTCGATGTCACGACGGACGGTCGAGACCAGTTCGACCAGGGACCCCTTCTCACCACGCGCCGCGAGCACCGCCGAGTTCGCGGCGTCCAGTTGCGGATTCAGGTCGGCATCAGCGGTCGGACGACATTCCGGCGGTGTCACCGCAGCCTTCGCCGCCGCCGCGATCGGGCCCCGGTTCCCCGCGACGAGGTCGGTGACCGACAACTGGGTCGGCGTGAAGCCGGCAGGCAGCTCCCCCGGCGCCATGAGCAGATCCGCCGGAACCGCCGAGGCATTCGACCCGGCCTCCGGATCGGAGCCGCCACATCCGGCGACAACCGCCAGCACTGCTGTGGCCGTGATGATCGCCGAAGCCGACCGATGGCACTGGACCGGGAGACGCACGCGGTCACCGTACCCTGAACATGCAGGCGAGCGGAGCGGCGCCCACCACGCCGCGGCGCCCGCATCCACGCACCCGCACGCGCCCGGCAGGAGGTTGCCATGACCAAGACCTACGTCGGTTCGCGGCTGCGTCAGCTCCGGTCCGAGCGGGGGCTCTCCCAGGTCGCGCTCGCACAATCCCTGGCCATCTCGCCCTCGTACCTGAACCAGATCGAACACGACGCGCGGCCGCTGACCGTGCCGGTGCTGTCGAAGATCACCGAGGTCTTCGGCGTCGACGAGGAGTTCTTCGACTCCCAGGACAGTGTCCGGCTGGTCGCCGAGCTGCGTGAGGTCCTTCTCGACGACGACGTCGAGGCCGCACCGTCGGCGACCGAGGCGCACGCCATCAGTTCCCTGGTCGCCACACATCCCGAGATCGCACAGGCGATGGTCAACCTGCATCAGCGCTATCGCATCGCCACCGATCAACTGGCGGCCGCCACCGACGAACGGGGCGATCGGAGCATGCGGGGTTCCATCACCGCTCCGCACGAAGAGGTGCGCGACTACTTCTATCAGCGCCGCAACTACATTCATGAGCTCGACGTGGCGGCCGAGGAGATGACGGTGCGGATGCGGATGCATTCGGCCGACATCCGGCGAGAGATCGCCAACCGCCTCGAGAACGTGCACGGCGTCAGCATCATCCGCCGAGTCGATCTCGGCGACTACACGCTGCACCGATTCGATCCGGAGACACGCCGGCTCGAGTTCTCCGCCGCGTTGTCCGCCGGACAGCGGACGATGAAACTTGCCGCGGAACTCGGTTACCTCGAATACGGGGACCTGCTCGACCGGCTGGTCGACGACGGCAACTTCACCAGTGACGAGGCGCGTTCGCTTGCTCTGCTCGGGCTGGCCAACTACTTCGCCGCCGCGGCCGTTCTCCCCTACAGCCAATTCCACGGTGCCGCCGAGGACTTCCGGTACGACATCGAGAGATTGTCGGCGTTCTACTCGGTTTCCTACGAGACGATCTGCCACCGACTCTCGACACTGCAGCGACCCAACCTGCGCGGCATCCCGTGGTCGTTCGTACGCGTCGACCGCGCCGGGAACATGTCGAAACGACAGTCCGCCACCGGATTCCACTTCTCTTCCAGCGGCGGCACCTGCCCGCTCTGGAATGTCTACGAGACCTTCGGATCACCGGGCAAGATCCTCACCCAGATCGCCGAGATGCCCGACGGCCGTGACTACTTCTGGGTCGCACGTACCGTCGAACGGCGCGCTGCCCGATATGGACAGCCCGGCAAGACCTTCGCCATCGGACTCGGCTGCGAACTCCGCCACGCGGGCCGGGTCATCTACTCCGACGGACTGGAGATCGGTCCACAGGCGCAGATCACGCCGATCGGCGCGGGTTGCCGAGTCTGCGAGCGCCAGAACTGTGCGCAGCGCGCGTTCCCGGCACTCGGAGCCACCCTGCACATCGATGAACACCGCAGCACGGTGTCCCCTTATATGACGAACTGACCATCAAACCAGACCCCTTGGTGTGATAGCGGTCACATTTCAGTCACGGTTACACATGTCGGTCGCGCGTCCCAGTCAAACGACTCGGACGCGGTCGTACGCTTCGGCCAGTGAGGAGGTCAACGGGGATTCCCCTCACACCCGAGAGGGAGTACGCCATGAAGCGGAAACGCTCATACCTTGCGGCCCTTCGATTCCGGAGTGGCGTAGTCACCCTCGGCGCGGTCGTCGTCCTCACCGCGACCACCGCTCTCGTCGCCCCGGTGATCGGCACCGCCGCGGCCGGCGCCGAACCACCGAACATGTTGCCCGTCCCCTCGCAGGTGCCGCATGCGATCAACGGCGCACTCCCACCCCCACCGTTCCCACGACTCGGCCGAATCCCGATGCGCGCGCAGGCCAAGGGTTTCGACCACCGCACGCTCGAGTTGCGGGAGGCGGCGCTGCCGTCGCCGACCGGGGACCCGTTGTTCGACCGTTGGCCGACGAGCCTCGCGGCCATGTCGCCGGGACAGATCATCGCCACCCGCGACGTCACCGCGACGGCCGCGCCGGTCGTGACCGCCCCTATTCGGTTCGCCACGTTGATCAAGTTCCGGAGCACCGACGCCAACGGCGCACCGTCGTTCGGCACGGCGACCATCTTGGAGCCACGGGCACCACGTACCACCGCCGCCCGCCCGATTCTGGTCAACAATCTGCCGATCGATTCACTCGGTACCGCATGCGACCCTGGATACACTCTGGCGCATGGCTTTTCGATAGCGACCAATGTGACCGACCTGATCCCGCCGACCACCCAGCTGGCACTCTCGCATGGATATGCCGTGCTCATCCCCGACCACCAGGGTCCGCGGATGGCATATGCGGAACCCGTCGTCGCGGGCCACGTGGTGCTCGACGCCATCCGCGCCGTCGGCAACCTCGATCGCCACGCCTTCGGGGCCTCCCGCGTCGCGATGGCCGGCTACTCGGGTGGGGCCATCGCCACCAACGGCGCGACAAAGCTCCTCGCCGGCTACGCCCCGGAACTGATCGGGCGCGTCGTCGGCGCCGCTCTCGGTGGGGTGCCTGCCGATTTCCGCATCCTGGTCGGCAGCATGAACGCCAATCTCGCCACCGGGCTCTTCCACGCCGCGACATTCGGTATCGCGCGCGAGCGGACCGAGATCCTGCCGATGGCAAACGATTTCGCACAATGGCTGGCCACCTCGCCACTGAAGAACGTGTGCACGATCCCGGCGGCGCTCGCCGGACAGACGTTCTGGCCGATGCAGCTGCTCTCCAACGACCCGGACCCGTTCCACTCACCGGTCGCCGAGCACATCTACCGGGTCACCAAGATGGCCGACCGTAAATCTGCTGTGCCCCTGTACATTTATCACGGCACCCAGGAGTGGTGGATCCCCGCGGTGGGCGCCCGGAACCTGTATCGCGAACAATGCCGACTCGGCGCCCACGCCGCGTATCGCGAGGTCTTCGGCGAGCACGTCAGCGCCGCCGTCCTGGGCTTCCCCGGCGCCGTCGAGTGGCTCGACCGTCGCCTGCGCGGCATCCCGGCAGGCGACGAATGCCCGCGGGTGCGCGGGCCACGCTGACCTGACGACCGACAAACGGACCCGAGTTCGGGTTCTGCGCGCACGTGTCGGGGACGCACTCTAGACTTCTCGAAGATCTGGTCAGAGAAAGCGAATGGGGTGCGAGGTGGCGACCACTGCCAGCCGATCCCGAATCGCCCGCAGCAGTATGAGGAGTGAGTGATGCCGGCGATCAACGCGTGGGGCCGATACGCGCGACGTGCCCTGATGGGCACGATGGTGGCGGTCACGGTCGCCTGCGCGACGGCGGCCACCGCGGCCGCAGACCCGCCGAACCTCTCGCCCCTGCCCGCCCAGATACCCAGCGAGATCGAGGACAGCGTCCCGGCGCCGACGATCCCGAGCCTGACACGTATCCCCTTGCGCGCGCAGACCCCCGGCGCCACCCGCGAACTCCAGGAGTTACGAGAGGCGATCATGCCGTCACCGACCGGTGACGACTTCTTCGACCTCTGGCCGGAGGATCTCGCCCGACACCGGCCGGGCGAGATCCTCCGGAGTCGTTCGGTCGCGAAGGTCGCGGCACCGCTTCTGGAGGTCCGTGTCGGTTACGCGCGCCAGATCAAGTTCCGCACCGTCGACGCCCAGGACCGTCCGCTGTTCGCCACCGCCACCCTTTTCGTGCCGCCGACGCCGTGGAAGGGCCCCGGGTCTCGCCCGGTGGTGGTGAACAATCCGCCGATCGTCGCGCTCGGAACGCGGTGCACCACGGGTTACACCTTCGCCCACGGCAAGAGCGGCGACACGAACAACACCGATCTGCGCCCCGAGACCACGCAGGAGTCCCTGGCCCGGGGCTATGCCGTCATCGTGCCGGATCACACCGGGGCCAGGATGGCCTACGCGGAACCGTATGTCGCGGCGCACGTCGTCCTGGACTCGGTTCGCGCCGCGGCATCCTTCGATCGGGAGAACTTCGGCACGGGTCCCATCGCGATGCTCGGCTACTCGGGCGGGGCGATCGCCACCAACGCGACGGCGAAGCTGATGTCGTCGTATGCACCTGAACTGACGCATCGTTTCGTCGGCGCCGCGATGGGCGGGGTACCCGCCGACTATCGGACGCTCGCCGGAGCGATGAACGCCAACCTCGCCTCAGGCGTCTTCCACGCGGCCATCCTCGGGATCGCGCGCGAGCGTCCCGAACTGTTGCCGATGGCCAACAACCTGGCTCGACAGCTGGCCACGAACGACATGATGAAGAACCTGTGCACCGGCACGATGGGCTACTTCGGCTTCACCTTCGCTCCGACGCAGATCCTGTCCACCGATCCGGACCCGTTCCGATCGCCGGTCGCCGAACGCATCTTCGACATCACCGCGATGAATGGTGACAAGGCCCCCATGCCGATCTACATCTATCACGGCGCGCAGGAATGGTGGATTCCCGCGAGTCAGGCCCGCGGGCTCTTCGCCGAACAGTGCCGCCTCGGTGCCAACGCGAGCTACCGCGAGTACCCCGGAGAGCACATGACGACCGTGTTCGTCGGTTTCCGCGACGCGATGCACTGGCTCGACGAGCGGTTGTCCGGTCACCGGCCGGTCAGTCAGTGTCCGCGCCGATGACCGGTATCGCCTGCCGACGAGGTCAGTAGACGAGGACGCGGACGTTCTCCGCGACGCACGCCGGCTTCTCGACGCCCTCGATCTCGATCGTGTTCTTGACCACCATGTTCACACCCGCGGGCGTCTCGTCGACGGAGGTGATCACGGCGTTCGAACGGATGCGTGAGCCAACCTTCACCGGGTTGGGAAAGCGCACCTTGTTGGCGCCGTAGTTGATGACGAGTTTGGGTCCCTCGACCGTGAAGATGCCACCGGCCAGCACCGGCAGCAGCGACAGCGTCAGGTACCCGTGCGCGATGGTGGCACCGAACGGGCCGTCCTTCGCGCGTTCCGGATCGACGTGAATCCACTGATGGTCGCCGGTCGCCTCGGCGAAGGCATCGACGCGGTCCTGAGTGATCTCCATCCACTCGCCGGACCCCAGATCCTCCCCGATCGCAGCCTTCATTTCCTCGACACTGGTGAACGTTCGCTGTGTGGTGCTCGTCATAGTCTCGGTAGTCTACCGTGGCGTCATGGGCACTCCGCACGTCGCGCCGGGCGACTCCACCACACCTCGCGTCGCGCCCGGCGGGTTCCGCGAACTCGGACCGATCAACTGGATGTTCGCCCGCGGGGCGGCCCGGGTGATCGGTGTCGACAACGCGCGCATCTTCTCCACCCTTGGCCGGGCGAAGGGCCTGTTCCGTGCCTGGCTGCACTTCGGTGGACGACTGATGCCGTTCGGCGCCTTGTCGCGCAAGGAATCCGAGATGATCATCATCCGGGTCGCGCATCTACGCGATTGCGACTACGAGCTCGATCACCACCGACGGCTGGGCGCTCGTGCGGGTGTCAAGGGTGAGATCTTCGACCGCGTGCTGGAAGGACCCCAGGCCGGCTGGGGCGATCGCGAACGGGCGCTGCTGCAGGCAACCGACGAACTCGTCACCGCCAAGGACATCAGCGACGAGACGTGGACCGCCCTGCGTCGACATCTCGACGACGGCAAGCTGATCGCGTTCGTCCTGCTGGTCGGACAGTACGACATGCTCGCGACGACCATCGGCACGCTGCGGGTGCAGCGGGACACCCGCGTCTGAACCACACCACCCCGGGGGCTGAGACGACATGGATTCGATTGCGCAGCAGCTGATGCGCAACCCAGTGTTCTCGCATGTGTACGAACAACTCTGGCGGCCGGTCTTCACCCGGCTGTTCAGTCTCGGAGGATCGGGAACCGCAGATTTCGACACCGCACTCTCTGCGTACCTGGCGCGGCCCGGCGACCGGCGCATCCTCGATGTCGCCTGCGGCCCGGGCAATTACACACGTCGTTTCGCCGACGGCCTCAGCGGCGACGGCCGGAGCATCGGCATCGACTTCTCCCCGTCGATGCTGGCAAAGGCGGCCCGTACCAACGCCACCGACCGCACGAGCTACATCCGCGCCGACGCACACTCGATCCCGTTTGCCGACAACAGCTTCGACACCGTCACCTGTCTGGCGGCGCTCTACCTGATCCCGGATCCGCTGCCCGTCGTCGACGAGTTGTTGCGCGTGACGCGCCCCGGTGGCGAGGTGGTGATCTTCACGTCGGTGCAGACCGACCTCACCTCGCTGCCCGGCGTCCGCGAGGTCGCGGGGATGTCGGGCTATCGGATCTTCGGCAGACATGAGATCGTCGAGCGGCTCCACGCGGCCGGGGCCGAGCATGTGGAGCAGACCATCACGGGCCAGGGACAGTACGTGCTCGCGGTCAAGCCGGACCCGCGTGAGGCGGATCAGAAGTCCCGGTAGTCCCGCACCGACATCCTCGGTCCGCGCCGCTCACGCCGGGATCCGTTCAGCTCGATCATCCGGATGATTCGCTGACGTTGCCCCGCATAGGGTTCGAGCAGTTCGAGCATGCCGTCGTCGTCGACGGGCCGGCCGATCAGGGTCTGTCCCACCAGCGCCGGGATGTGATAGTCGCCCACATTGACCACATCGGTGTCGCCGACCGCCCGCGCGCGGGTCTCCGCCTCGGTCCACCGGCCCACGCCTCGCAGCAGCCGGAGACGGTCGGGGTGGCGTTCGACGTCCATCGAGGTCGCTCCGCGGATGGTGCGCATTCGTACCGGCTCGATCCCGCTGCGATGCCATTCCCAATTGGGGATCTGCGCCCACATCGGCTGGGCGGGCGGCACCCGCATGGTGTCCGGCACCGGCCCGGGAGCCTGTTCACCATAGCGGCGCAACAGATATCGCCACGCCCGCCACGCCTCGGTGCCGACGACCTTCTGTTCGAGGATGGCCGGTACCAGCGCCTCCCAGACCCGGTCGGTACGTCCGATGCGTAGGCCCTCGGACCGTCGGACGAGTTGTCCGACCACCTCGTCGCGCACGACGAGCGCGCTCGGGTCGTCTTGTGCGCCGAGCAGGTCGGGCATCTGCTCGAGCAGCCAATCGGCGCCCGCGCCCCACGATCGGCCGGTGACGGTGGAGCCGTCGGAGCGGATCGCCAGGGTGCCCGGCCCGTCCGGCGTGTGCACCGCCCGCCACACCGACCCGTCCCGCCCATAGGTGAAGGCGGGGTCACCCGTTCCGCGCCGGAGCATCCCGACGGTCGCGCGGATGTCGAGGGGGAACGTCGGCGTCCATTGCCGCTGCTTCATGGCCATTCCGTAGCAATAATCCGCGCCTGCCGCGGATTATTGCTACGAATCGACATTCACAGGTTGATCATGTGCCCGATCGCGCCGTGGAAGGTCTCCTGGAGTGCTTCCGACAGGGTCGGATGGGTGTGCACGTTGCGGGCCAGTTCCTTGGCGGTCAGGTCCCACTTGTGGGCCAGCGTCATCTCGGGGAGCATCTCGGAGACGTTGTCGCCGACGAGGTGTCCGCCGAGCAGTTCGTCGGTGTCGGCGTTGGTGAGCAGCTTCGCGAAGCCTGCCGTCTCGCCGAGCCCCTGGGCCTTGCCGTTGGCGCTGAAGGGGAACGTCGTCGCCTTGACGTTGTAGCCCTCGTCCTTGGCCTGCGCCTCGGTGAGACCGAACGACGCGACCTGCGGCTGGCAGAAGGTGGCACGCGGCATGAACCGGTAGTCGCCGAGCGTCATCGTCTCGGCGCCGGCCATCGCCTCGGCGGCCACCACACCCTGGGCCTCCGCGACGTGCGCGAGCATCAGCTTCGCCGTGACATCGCCGATGGCATAGATGTTGTCGACGTTGGTGCGCATGAAGTCGTCGATGGCGATGGCGCCACGGTCGGTCAGCTCGACGCCGGTGTTCTCGAGGCCGAATCCCTCGACGCGCGGTGCGAATCCGACCGACATCAGCACCTTGTCGACGGTGATCTCGCCGTCGTTGTCCTTGGCGTCCTTGTAGCTCACGGTGACGCTGTCGCCGTTGTCCTTGACGGACTGGACCTTGGTGGAGGTCAGCACCTTGACGCCGAGCTTCTTGTACTCCTTGGCGATGGCCTTGGACGCATCTGCGTCCTCGTTGGGCAGCACGCGGTCGAGGAACTCGACGATGGTGACGTCTACGCCGTAGTTGGCGAGCACATAGCCGAACTCCATGCCGATGGCGCCCGCACCGACGATCACGATCGACTTCGGCAGCTCGCGGGTGAGGATCTGCGTCTCGTAGGTCACGACATTGTCGGACAGCTCGACGCCCGGCAGCAGCTTCACCGTGGAGCCGGTGTTGATGATGACGTTGTCGAAGGTGATCTCCCGATCGCCGACGACGATGGTCTTCGCGTCCTTGAACTTCCCGTAACCGTCGATCTCGGTGATCTTGTTCTTCTTCATCAGGAAGTGGACGCCCTTGACGATGCCGTCGGACACCTTGCGGCTGCGGTCGAAGGCCGCACCGAAGTCGAACGAGACGTCGCCGGTCATGCCGAAGGTCTTCGCCTGATGGTTGAAGATGTGGGCCAGCTCGGCGTTGCGCAGGAGCGCCTTGGACGGGATACATCCGACGTTGAGGCAGACGCCGCCCCAGTACTTCTCTTCGATGACGGCGGTTTTCATGCCCAGCTGGGCAGACCGGATCGCGGCCACGTACCCACCTGGACCAGCACCCAGGACAACTGTTTGGAAGTGTTCAGACACGTCTGCCAGCCTACGTCGCACCATGTCGCGGCCGCAGGGCGTCCCCATACCGAGTAGTAACTTCTGCCGGATGACGCGGGTCGAGACCGCAGGCGCGGGCCCCGTCGGGTCACGCGAGTCGTCGACGGCCCGCGTCAGCCCGCGACAACCGCGTGAGCATAGCGCCGAGGGGCACCGATGTCCGGACTTTCAATCAATGATTGAAACGATGATTGAGTTGTGCTTCCATCGAACGCATGCCCCCGCCGACGACCGCCCATCGGGGCGGCCCCACCCGAACGGCACTGCTCACCGCCGCCGAGTCGCTGTTCCTCGCCGACGGCTACGAGAAGGTGTCGGTCCGGGCGATCTGCGCTGCCGCCGACGCCAACGCGGCGGCAGTTCACTATCACTTCGGCTCGAAGGACCGGCTCGCCGTCGAACTCCTCGAGGATCGGTTGGCTCCGCTCTGGGCCGACCCGCTCGACCGCTTCGATCCGGCCATCTCGGACGTCACCGAACTCGTCGACCTCGTCCTGCGGCCGTTTGTCGACATCCAGGACGACCCGGTCGGCCGACTGCATCTGCGGTTGCTCGCGCGCTTCGTCCGGTCGCATCCGCAGGCCGCCTGGACCCGTCCGTGGTTCCAGCTCGACCGCTGGTCCGGGGTGCTCGTCCGCCTGGTCGACGACATCTCCGACGACGATGCGCGCCGACGCTGGGGTCTTGCGTTCCAGCTGATCCTCACGCAGTTCGGCGGCGAGCAGCCGCTGCCACCCGCCGCCACCGCGGCACTCGCGGACTTCGTCGTCGCCGGCCTCTCCGTCCCCGCCCATCCGTCCCCATCAGCAGCCCCGCCCCAGGAGACCTCATGACCGCACCCGATCCGTTCACCCCGGCGCGCCTCGGACCGCTCACCCTGCGCAACCGTTTGATCAAGTGCGCGACCTTCGAGGGCGCCACCCCGGACGCACTGGTGACCGACGACCTCATCGACTTCCACCGCGAGGTCGCCGCGGGCGGGGTCGCGATGACCACGGTGGCCTATTGCGCCGTGGCTCCCGAAGGCCGGACCGACCGTCACCAGATCTGGCTGCGCGACGAGGCGATGCCCGGCCTCCGACAGCTCACCGACGCCATCCACGCCGAAGGCGCTCTCGCCGCCGCACAACTCGGGCACGCCGGTCCGGTGGCGAACTCGGTGTCCAATCGCAAGAAGGCGCTCGGCCCATCCCGCATCCCTGCGCCGATGGGCATGTCCGTCACCCAGAAGCTGGACGCGGACGGGATCACCGAGATGCTCACGACCTTCCGTCGCGCGGCGCGCATCGCCGTCGACTCCGGGTTCGACGGCCTCGAGATCCACTGCGGACACAACTACCTGATCAGCTGCTTCCTGTCCCCGTTGCTCAATCACCGGCGCGACGGATACGGCGGCTCGCTGGTCAACCGTGCGCGGTTCGCACGTGAGGTCGTCGAGGCCGTTCGTGACGAGGTCGGCGACGAGGCCGCGGTCTGGGCGAAACTCAACATGTTCGACGGCGTGGGCACACCCGGGCCGGGTCACGGTGGACGTCTGAGCGGTTTCAACATCGACGAGGCGTGTGCGGTGGCACAGCTCCTCGAGTCCGACGGCCACCTCGACGCGATCGAGCCGACCGCCGGCAGCTCGCTGCTCAACCCGATGTACCTGTTCCACGGAGAGCCGCCGCGTGAGGAGTTCGCGGACGCGTTCCGGGGCGCCATGCGGCTCGGCCTCAAGGCGATGAGCCCGGTGTTCCTCAAGCACTACGAGTACCACGACGCTTATCTGCTGCCCCTGGCTCGCCAGCTGCGCGCCGCGGTGCGGATGCCGCTGATCCTGTTGGGCGGCATCACCGACCGCGCGTCGATGGACCTGGCGCTGGCGGAGGGTTTCGACTTCGTCGCGATGGGCCGCGCGCTCCTGCGCGAACCGGACCTGCCGTTGCTCATCCAGGCCGACCCGACGACGACGTCACGCTGTGTGCACTGCAACCTCTGCATGCCGACGATCTACAGTCACACGCGCTGCCCGATCCGGGCGGGCGAGGTCCCCGACCCCCTCCCCTAACCCCACCCACCCCACCTTCCTCGGTCCGTTCTGGCCGCACTTCCACGTTCCGGCTTCAGGCGGATCCTGCGGCCGGAAGCCGAAACTGCGGCCAGAACCACATCGTGGGTGCGACGCGGAGGTCAGGTCCGCGTGAACTCGCCGTTCGACATCTCGTCGTCGTAGTACTCGATCGTCATCCGCGGGCTCGGCTCGTTCCCCGCGCCGTCGAAGGTGACCTTGGAGATCGACCCGGGCTCGGCGTTCTCGGTGCGCAGCGTGAACGTGTAGGTGTTGCCATCCCAGTGACCGAGCTCGTGGGTCGTCGCCCCGCCGGGGCCCAGGGCGAGGATGAGCTTGCCGTTCTGCTCGCGCACCACGGCGGGTCCGTAGACATCGTTGCGGTACGTGCCGGCATACGTCGACAAGGGCTGCGCCGGAGTCAGATCCGCCGGCGGCTGCTGGCCCACCAGGCTGCCCGACGGCTTGGCCATCGCGGCGTAGGCGTCCCCGTAGAGCGTGCGCCAGTCGTGGCGGACCTCGCCGAACTGGACGATGTCGGCGAACTCACCCGTCAGCGCGTCCACGGCGCCGATAGGTGCGGCGTTGGACAACGCGACGATCGCGACGTCGGCCGACGGCATGACCAGGAAGTTGGTTCCGGCTCCCATCGAGAAGGCGCCCGAATGACTGTATTGCGTGCGCCCGCCTTCGGTGACCGACACGTTGAATCCGTACCCGTAGTAGCCGGCGCGGGCGTCCGGGGAGCCGGCGGGCGACGAGACGATCTCCGGGGTGACGGCCGGCAGCAGCGCGTCCGCACCGACGATCTGCTTGCCGGCGTACATCCCGTTGCCGAGCAGCATCGCCATCCAGTGCGTCAGGTCGTTCACCGATGAGGAGACGCCACCGGCAGGCGCCTGGGCGTCGGGATCACGCTGCTGCGGTGTCTTGACCCACTTGCCGTCTGCCTGCACGTGGCCGACGACCCGGTCGGGCTCGGCCTCGAAATCGCGGAAACGAGAACTGGTGTGGGTCATGCCGAGCGGACCGTAGAGCGCCTGCTCCGAGAGCGTCTCCCAGTCCTTCCCGGACTTGCGCGCCGCCGACTCGGCGGCCGCCGTCACCCCGAAGTTGGTGTAGTTGTACGTGACGCGGAACGGGTCGAGCGGCACATAGCGCATCCGGGCCAGGACCTGCTCCCGGTCGTACCCGAGCTCCTCGAGCTTGTCCCCGGCATGATCGGGTAGTCCCGAACGGTGCGCGTACATGTCCCCGATGGTGACGTTTTGACTGACATACAGATCGGAGAGCGCGAAGCCCGGAAGGTTCTCCGCGACCGGGGTGTCCCACCCCACCACCTTGTCGGTGATCAGCTTGGCGATCACCGTGGAGCCGAGCGGCTTCGACATCGAGGCCAACGGGAACACTGTATCGGCATCCACTTTCCGGTCGGTGCCCACCTCGGCCACGCCGAAACCCTTGGCGTACACCGATTCACCGCCGTGTACCACGGCCACCGCCATCCCCGGAATCCCGGTGGACGCCATCAGGGATTCGACGAGGCCGTCGAGCCTGCCGACGGCGGTCTCGACCGCATCGGCCGGGAGGTCCTGTGCGACGACGGTGTTCGGGTCGACCGGCTCTGTGACGGCGGAGGTCGCCGACGACGACGAGGAGCCGGTGTCCGATGGTGCGGTGTCGCACGCGGCGACGGCGGTGGCGGCGAGTGCCGTCGCCACGAGCGCGGCGGCCGATCGTCGGACTCGCGCGTGCGATGTGGTCCGAACGCCCATGAGTCCATACCTGCTTCCTCGAGGTGACCGCTGGCTCCCGACCTGACACGACTCCCTCCGACCGACCAACAGAATATCCGTCTCCGACGTGCGAGGGGCGTGCTTCGACGACTCCGCGCGGTGACCCGTCGCCACGTGAACACGGTCACCAGCGGCAGACCTCGACCGGCACCGCCACTGGTACTCGCGCTACGTTGGCGGGACACGAGCAGAGCCGGAGGACCTCGATGAGCACTGGGCGCGCGACCGACGAGACAATCGATACCGATGATCCCTACCTGTGGTTGGAGGAGGTCGGTGGGGACCGGGCACTCGACTGGGTGCGCGCCCACAATCAACCCACCGTCGACGATCTGACATCGGATGAGCGGTTCGCGGTGCTCGAGTCCGAAGCCCTCGAGATTCTCGACACCGACGATCGCATCCCCTATGTGCGCCGTCGCGGCGACCATCTGTACAACTTCTGGCGCGACGCGGCGAACCCGAAGGGACTCTGGCGACGGACCACACTTGCGTCCTACCGGACCGACGCCCCCGAGTGGGATGTGCTGATCGACGTCGATGCGCTCGCGGCAGCCGAGGACGAGAACTGGGTGTGGGCGGGCGCCACCGTTCTGCGGCCGGAGTACCGGCATGCGCTGGTGTCGCTGTCGCGCGGCGGTGCGGACGCGAACGTGGTGCGTGAGTTCGATCTCGAGACCCGTGACTGGGTCGACGACGGATTCGTCCTCCCGGAGAACAAATCCAGCATCGGCTGGATCGATCGTGACACCGTCTACGTCGGAACGGATTTCGGCGAACAGCCGGACGGGCACGGGTCGCTCACCACATCGGGCTACCCACGTGTGGTCAAACGATGGGAGCGGGGGACCCCACTTCGGGACGCGGTGACCGTGTTCGCGGGGGAGGTCGACGACGTCTCGGTCGGCGTCACGTTCGACAGCACACCGGGTTACGAGCGACACTTCGCCAGCCGCGCGACGGACTTCTTCAACGCGTTGCGATACGAGATCCGCGGCGACGAAAGGATTCTCGTCGACGTCCCGACCGATGCACATTCCGGCGTACGGCACGACTGGCTGTTCGTGATGCCACGGTCGGACTGGTCGGTGGGCGGTGTCACCCATGCCGCCGGTACGCTGCTGGTGTTCGACTACGAGGCCTATCTCGGCGGCGCCCGCGAGGCGACGGTCCTGTTCGCGCCGGACGCCCACACGAGTCTCAGCGACTACACGTTCACCCGCTCACACCTGATCCTGGTGACGCTGCACGACGTGCACACCGAGGTCTCGGTGCGGGAGCTCGGCACCTGGACGCCGGTCGAGATGTCGGGGCTCCCCTCACTGGCCACGATCTCCGTGCTCGACACCGATGCCGACGAGAGCGACGAGATCTTCTGGTCGGCAAGCTCGTTCACCACTCCCCCCAGCCTGCTCTACGGCGAGTCGGGCAAGGGGCCCGAGGTGATCAAGCAGTCACCGTCGTTCTTCGACGCCGACGATGTGATCGCCGAACAGCACTTCGCGACCTCTGACGACGGTACCCAGGTGCCGTACTTCGTCGTCCGGCGCAGCGGTGTCAGGTCGGGACCGACCCTCCTCTACGGCTACGGAGGTTTCGAGAACTCGCTGACGCCCGGCTATCTGGCGATCAGCGGCCGCAGCTGGATCGCGCGCGGCGGGATCTACGTCATCGCCAACATCCGTGGCGGCGGCGAGTACGGACCGTCGTGGCACACGCAGGCCCAGAAGGCCGGACGTCACCTCGTCTACGAGGACTTCGCCGCCGTCGCACGGGCATTGGTCGCCGAGGGACTCACCACGCCCGAACAGCTGGGCGCGCAGGGCGGATCCAACGGCGGCCTGCTGATGGGCGTGATGCTGACCCGCTATCCGGAACTCTTCGGCGCCCTCGTGTGTCAGGTGCCGTTGATCGACATGCGTCGCTACCACCTGTTGCTGGCGGGAGCCTCCTGGATGGCCGAGTACGGTGATCCAGACGATCCGGACCAGTGGTCGTACATGCAGCCGTTCTCCCCTTATCAGAACCTGCAGTCGGGTGCCGATTACCCGCAGATCCTGGTCACCACGTCCACCCGCGACGACCGCGTCCATCCCGGACACGCACGCAAACTGGTTGCCCGCCTGGAGGAACTCGGTCACGACGTGGCCTACTACGAAAACATCGAGGGCGGCCACGGAGGCGCAGCGGACAACAAGCAGGCCGCGTTCAAATCCGCTCTGGCCTACGAGTTCCTGTGGCGGACACTCGCCGGGAGATGACCCCACCGGCGCACGGTGTCCAGGGGATTCCAGGGTGTCGCGTGCCGCCCCTGCGCCATCGGATACCAGGCGAGTCCGACCAGCAGCGACGAGAGATGCCCGATCCCGGTGAAGGTGACGTCGAGCATCAGGGGCAGGCCGTACACCGCGAGGATCCCGATGAGATACACCCAGCGCCACGGGTATGCGATCCGGTAGGTGAGCACTCCCACCACAGCGGCCAGGAAGTAGCTCACGCCGACGTCGGTGACGTCGACCAGCGATGAGCCGGCCATCCCGTGGCGGATGGCCACGGCGAGGATGCCCTCGCTGACGTAGGTGGCGATCACATGTGCGCTCAGACCGACCAACAGCCAGCGCGGTGATCCCAACCACCGCTCGGCGGGCACGTGGAAGATGCAGAACAGGATCAGATAGGGCAGCCAGTACGATCCGTCGATCCAGAACAGACTGCTGACCAGTACCTGGATCGGGTCGGTCGACAGGTGATGCAGGTTGGTCGACCGCTCAACCAGGAGCCGGGCGAGTTCCTCGGGTGTCAGCGAGCGCTGGATGATCGTGGTGATTTGCAACGCCACCAACCATGCGAAGGTCAGTGGCGCGCCGCGGACGACGCGCCACACCTGAACGCAGAACACACGTGCGCGCGACACCCGCCGATTATCGTCGCGTCGGTCAGCGGCGGGCGGGCGATCGGCCGAAGGCCAGTCGTGCGACGAATCCGACGACCACCACGCCTGCCCCGACCGCACCGACGATCAGGGCCGCATGGTGCAGGTCCGCGACGGTGCCGTCGATGATCACCCTGGCCACCTCTCGGCCGGCATCCTCGGTGCCGTCGACCTCCTGCTTGGCGCGCTCAGCGAAGAAGATGCCGACAGCCCACGCGAATGCCGCGGAAGCGATCAATCCGACACCGAGCCATGCGAGTACGGTTCCGCGGCGCCGCGCGATGAGCAACGCCAGCACGCTCCCGGCGACCGCTGTCACCAGCGACCAGTAGGCCATCTCGGTGATCTGCCGGCCCACGTCGTGATAGCGCCCGGCCTCCAGCCCCGACCCGTCTCGGTTGAGCGG
The DNA here is from genome assembly GCF_009862785.1 of Gordonia sp. SID5947. Taxonomy (NCBI): domain Bacteria; kingdom Bacillati; phylum Actinomycetota; class Actinomycetes; order Mycobacteriales; family Gordoniaceae; genus Gordonia; species Gordonia sp. SID5947. Next base: position 2,664,283 of record NZ_WWHU01000001.1, read on the forward strand.
CACCAGGATCGGGCCCGTCACGCGGGCATCGATGTTCGTCTGCGCGATCACCCGATTCACCATGTCGGTGATGTCGAGCTGCATGACCGAGGTGTCACCGGTAGCCGGCGGAGGATCGAACAACCAGGCATGCTGCTGCGACACGACGTCGACGAAGTCGGCCTCGAACGCGTCGCTGTGGGTGTACGCACGCGCTGCCGGTTCCACCACCGCCGACGCCGCGGGGACGTTCACCCGCTCGGTGACCGACGACGCGATCTGGGTGGCGAGGTAGTCCTGGACCTTCTCGTCCTGGGCCATCGGCGTCACCGTGGTGACAAAGCCCTCTGGGTCGACCAGTCGTTCCTTCACCCAGAGTGAGGGGAAGGCCAACACGATCGCCGCCATCGCCACCAGTGTCAGGAGCCCGCTGAGGAATGTGCGCACAGCCACGAGGCTACCGAGGCGATCGACGGACTGTCGGGGTGGCTACTCCCCGACCAGATCGCGTGCGCGTCCGACGATCAGCGGGTCGGGTTCGCCGACGAAATCGTCGCTCTTGCCCTTGTAGTCGAAGAGACTCAGGACGTGGCGCATCGCGTTGATCCGGGCCCGCTTCTTGTCGTTGCTCTTCACCACGGTCCACGGTGCGTGATCGGTGTCGGTGGCCGCGAACATGGCCTCCTTGGCCTCGGTGTAGGCATCCCACTTGTCGAGCGACGCGAGGTCCATCGGCGACAGCTTCCATTGCCGCACCGGATCGATCTGGCGGATCGCGAACCGCGTGCGCTGCTCCAGCGGAGTCACCGAGAACCAGAATTTCACCAGGTTGATGCCGTCGTCGACGAGCATCTTCTCGAAGGCCGGGACCTGCTCGACGAACTGCGTGTACTGCTCGGAAGTGCAGAAGCCCATGACCCTTTCCACTCCCGCGCGGTTGTACCAGGACCGATCGAAGAAGACCATCTCCCCGCCCGCGGGCAGGTGCTGCACGTAGCGCTGGAAATACCACTCGGTCGATTCACGCTCACTCGGCTTCCCCAATGCGACGGTCCGCGCGCCGCGGGGGTTGAGATGTTCGTTGAATCGCTTGATGGTGCCGCCCTTTCCGGCGGCATCGCGTCCCTCGAACACCAGCAGGTGACGTTGCCCGGTCTGCTTGGACCATTTCTGCAACTTCAACAACTCGATCTGGAGATGACGCTTGGTCACCTCGTACTCGCGCCGGCTCATCCGCTCCTCGTACGGATAGTCCTGACGCCAGGTGTCGACCACATTGCGCTCGGGCAGCGTCAGCAGCACCGGGTCGTCGTCATCGTCGTCGTTGACGGCGAATGCGGTCACGTCGTGCAGGTCGACGAGTTGCTGGAGTGCCTCCCGGCCGTTGAGCAGACTGAAATCGGGGCCGACCTCGATGGATGTCCCCAGGGCAGGATCGTGTAACTCGGTCACGGTTCAACGATATGCGCAACGGCCGAACGGGGCGTTGCGACCGGGTGAAGCGAGCCGAACCTCAGTTGCGGAGGTCGACCGATCCCGAGTGGAGGCAGGCCTTTCCGGTGGTGCTGTCATATGCCGTGGCGAAGCCGCCCTGGCAGACGGCTCCGCCGGCGCCTGCGATGGCCTGCCCGCCCCAGCCGCCGATCGCGATGGTGGTGCCGCCCGCGCGGGCCTGGGCGAGGGAAAATGCCTTCGGGCCCGTCGTCACCGAATAGGAGGTTCCTCCGGTGGTGGCGCCTGCGAGTGCCGACGATCCCGGCTGCAGGTTTCGCGCATTCGCGTTGCCGCCCTTGTCCGCCACCGCGACCGCTGTGCCCGAATCGCTCGAATCCTCCGATTGTGCCCGGCTGCCCGGGCCCGCCTTCGCGCCGCACCCGCCGTTGCCGACGATGCGCTGGATCTGATGACCGTCGGCGGCGGCACACGTGGTCGCGGCGCCGGCAGTGGCACCGCCCGCAAGACCGATCATCCACGCCAGCGAGGTACCGCCGATCACCAGCGCCGCGGCTCGAGCACCGAACTTGTTGATACGCATAGAGATTGGCCTCCTCATTCGCCACGGATCGCAGAGTGCAGCAGCACTGACAGCAAGCGTACCCACAGACCGCCGAAAGGTGGGTCCCGGGTTGACGAAACGATCCCCGGCCGAGACCGGGGATCGTCGTGAGCGCCTGCGTCAGCCGGCCGCGCGGCGTTGCACCTCGGCCGTCAATCCCTTTCGAGCCGTGTCGACCGCCATCTTCTGGGCCCGCTTGACGATCATGCCCGGCAGTTTGATCTTCAACTCGACGTCGAGGGTGAACTCCACGTGCGAGCCCTCGCCGTCGGGGGTCACCACGTAGACACCGTGCTGTTCGCTCAGCTGGTTGGCCTCGATGAGGTCCCACGTGCACGAGTTCTCTGTCCAGGTGTAGGCCAGTGTCTGCTCGTCGGAGATGCCCGCCGCGGTGACCACCACGCGAACTTTCTCGGGCTTACCGTCCTCGTTCTCGCTGAGGACCTCCGCCTCCTTGTGCGGACCCGACCAATCCGGAAGGGACGGCACGTCCATCAGCACCTCCATCACGAGCGACGGCGGAGCAGCGACTTCGAATTCGATCTTCGCGGAGACAGCCATGGCAGAGAACCTACCGTGCCGGATGCGTGATGACGCACCCAACGCGACGATCGCGATCAGGCCTCCCGGTCGACCAGGTTGAGCGGCCAGGCCTCGTCCGGGATGTCGCGCAGGGTGCAGGCCTGATCCACTGCGGTGAACCAGCCGCGGAAATGGAGGATCTCCCCGATGACCGGGTTGCGGACGGTGGCGTCGCAACGGAAGCGCTGCCGCTTCTCATCCCATCCCTCGATGTATTTGAGCTGCGCGGAGAACAGACCTTTCATACCGACCTTCGGCCCGCGGCCCAGCCATCGCATCGGACCGCTCTCGAGCAGGAGTTCGCCCGCTCTGGTCACCGAGGGTTCGATCGGATAGAGCAACTCCGGTCCGTCGCCGAAATAGTCGACGAGCCCGCCACGGCCGGACACCAGCAGAGAATTGAGGTTGCGGGTCCCGGTGGTGTAGTTGAAGGCGCGCAGGACGGCGAGACACTCGCGACCGATCTCGTCGGCGTAGCAGTAATGTCCCTGCGTGAAGGGGACCATCCGACTCGACTTGGCGGGCAGTGCATTGCGCTTGGCGTAATGCCACCAGAACGGGGGCGGCAGCGCGGAGGAGATGTAGACGGACTCGTAGATCCCGGTGGCCACCTGAGCCACACCGGACGTCGAATCGATGCTGTACCGCCACGCCACGTTGGGGTGGAGAAGATCGAAGTCCGAACCGAGGATCTGCCGGTACACCGGCGTCATGACGTCTACCCTCCCCATCTCACTCGGGCGCCGACGTGATGTATACCACGTGGACGCATCCGTGCACTGAGAGTAGAACCTACGCGATCGTGTCGGGCCTGATGACGCCGGGCGGGGCGGTCAGTCGGCGGCGGCCTCGCAGAGACGTGCCAGTTCATCGATCACCCGGTCGAGCGGTTCGACGGTTCGCTGGGTCTGACAGAGCCCGACGGCACCCTCGATCGCCGCAATGATCAAGTGCGCCAGCGAATCGGCGCGGTGCACCTCGACGCCTTCGTGGACCAGTCGCGTCGAGATCAGTCGCGTCCAGCGGGCGAAGATCTGCTCGGCCTCGTCGGCGACCTGCGGCTCGGACCGTCGGGCGAGACCGCCCGCGAGCACCGGACAGCCGAACTCGAAGTCGGTGGCGACCAGCATGCGGCGCCAGACGTCGCCGATCTCGGCGACGGCCCCGGCCGGGGTGGCCGAACTCTCGCTGCTGATCCGGCCGGCCATGTAGTCGCCTGCGTGCCGCACGGCCTCGGTCATCAGCTGGGTCTTGCCGCCCGGGAAGTGGTGGTAGATGGACCCGCGAGGTGCCGAACTCGCGGCGATCACGTCGCCGATCGACGTCGCCGCGACCCCGTCTCGGCCGATCAGATCGGCTGCGTGCACGACCATGCGCTCGCGCGGACCGCGTTCGGCCGCACGCGGCCGCGACTCCTCGGGAGGCCTGGTCTCGGTGGGGTGCCCGTCTACCGAACTCATCACACTCCCTATGCAGGTCTTCATAATCGGTGGGTTCTATGCCATCCTACATAGTCATGAGCCCCGACATCGAGATCAAGGATCCGTCCGCCATGACCGGACTGCAGCTGCTGCGGACCGCCATGAGCGACCCCGACCCCGACCGTCCGGGCATCTGGCGACTCCTCGGCATGAGCGCCAAGGAGATCGACGAGGGCCGGGTGTCGTTCACCGTCACCCCCCAGGCCGACTTCGCCAACCCGCTGGGAACCGTGCACGGCGGTATCTGCGCGACGCTGCTGGATTCGGTGATGGGCTGTGCAGTCCACACCACGCTGCCGGCCGGGGTCGGCTACACGACCCTGGAACTCAAGATCAACTACATCCGGTCGGTGGCCGTGGACGCGGGTGAACTCACCGCGGTTGGCACGGTTATCCATGTCGGCGGACGCACGGCGACCGCCGAGGGAAAGGTGTTCGCCGACGACGGCAAACTCGTCGCGCACGGCACGACGACGTGCATCGTGTTCCGCTGAGACCCGCGATCCCCGTGACATCACGGTGGCCTGCGTGCGGTCAGGCGTCGAGGAACCTCTCCCGCAATCCCGCCTGGGCGTCGGCATCGACGCCGAGTCCATCGGCGAAGTAGTTCTCGATGGTGCCGAACCGGTGGTCGAGTTCGGCGAACGCGGCGTCGAGGTAGGCCTCCTGCACCCCGAGCAGGGGACGTAGCAGTTCGGGGTCTCCGCCTGCCGCCTCGAAGCCGTCGAAGACCGGCGCGATGGCGGGCAGGAACAGATCGTTGGTGAGCAGGTAGTCGCCGTAGACGCCGTCGCGGTCGACGCCCATGAGCGTGAGGAATGCGGCTGCCGCCCAACCGGTCCGGTCCTTCCCCGCGGTGCAGTGGAAGAGCGCGGGCGTGCCGTCGAGCAGACCACGGAACATCGCGCGATACGAGTTCAGCGCGCTCGGTAGGTTCACGAGTTCGCGGTAGGCCTCGATCATGCGCTCCACCCCGCTGCCGTCGGCGAGCTTCTCGTTGGCCGCCGCCACGGTGACCGGATCGGCGAGCACCTTGTCGAGATTGGCGGGCGCGCTGACCGATTGCGCGTCGGCCAGGACGTCGAGACGGACGCCGCGTACACCGTCGATCACCGGATCCGGTTCCGCATCCGATTCGGCGTCCGAGCGGAGGTCGTAGATCGTGCGGATGCCCAGTCCGGCCAGGTAGGCACGGTCGGACTCCGACGCCTTGTCGAGCGCCGCGGAGCGAAACAGTCGCCCCGTGACCACACGACGACCATCGGTCGTCTTCCAGCCCCCGACATCCCGCAAGTTGGCCACGGTGGTGAGTTCGATGTGCGCGACGGTCGGATCGGTCATGAGTCCATCGTGGCAGACCCGCCGCGGACAGGTGAGCGCACGCTCGGCGGAGAAGTGTGCCCGATCGACGGATCGGGGCCCGGCGGGCAACGCCGAAGGCCGGCCACCCGCGAGGGTGACCGGCCTTCGGTCTGGATGCGTTGAGAAGACGCAGGCTCGGATCAAGCGATCAGAAGCCCCATCCCTGACGGAGTCAGGTCAGAATCCCATTCCGCCCATCTCGTCGCCACCCGGCATTGCCGGGGCCGGGTTCTTCTCCGGCTTGTCGGCGACAACGGCCTCGGTGGTGAGGAACAGAGCGGCGATCGACGCAGCGTTCTGCAGCGCCGAGCGGGTGACCTTCACCGGGTCGTTGATGCCGCGGGCCAGCAGGTCCTCGTACTCGCCGGTCGCGGCGTTGAGGCCGGTGCCCAGCGGGGAGTTGCGGACCTTGTCGGCCACGACGCCCGGCTCGAGCCCGGCGTTGATGGCGATCTGCTTGGCCGGAGCCTCGAGCGCGACGCGCACGATGTTGGCACCGGTGGCCTCGTCACCGGTCAGCGACAGACCGGAGATCGCAGCCTCGGACTGCAGCAGGGCCACGCCACCGCCGGCGACGATGCCCTCTTCGACGGCAGCCTTCGCGTTGCGGACGGCGTCCTCGATGCGGTGCTTGCGCTCCTTGAGCTCGACCTCGGTGGCCGCGCCCGCCTTGATGACCGCAACACCGCCGGCCAGCTTGGCCAGACGCTCCTGCAGCTTCTCACGGTCGTAGTCGGAGTCGCTGTTCTCGATCTCGCTGCGGATCTGGGCCACGCGGCCGGCGATCGCGTCGGCATCGCCCGCGCCGTCGACGATGGTGGTCTCGTCCTTGGTCACGACGACCTTGCGAGCGGTACCGAGCAGCTCGACGCCCGCGCCCTCGAGCGAGAGGCCGACCTCTTCGCTGATGACCTCGCCACCGGTGAGGATGGCGATGTCGGCCAGCATGGCCTTACGACGGTCACCGAAGCCCGGTGCCTTGACGGCGACGGACTTGAAGGTGCCGCGGATCTTGTTGACGACCAGGGTCGACAGGGCTTCGCCCTCGACGTCCTCGGCGATGATCAGCAGCGGCTTGCCGGCCTGGATGACCTTCTCCAGCAGCGGCAGCAGGTCCTTGACGGTCGACACCTTGCCCGAGACGAGCAGGATGTACGGGTCCTCGAGGACGGCTTCCTGACGGTCGGCGTCGGTGACGAAGTAGCCCGAGATGTAGCCCTTGTCGAAGCGCATGCCCTCGGTGAGCTCCAGCTGCAGCCCGAAGGTCTGAGCCTCCTCGACGGTGATGACGCCTTCCTTGCCGACCTTGTCCATCGCCTCGGCGATGAGCTCGCCGATCGACGAGTCGCCGGCCGAGATGCCCGCGGTGGCAGCGATCTGCTCCTTGGTCTCGACCTCCTTGGCGCTCTTGAGGAGGGACTCGGTGACGGCCTCGACGGCCTTCTCGATGCCGCGCTTCAGACCCAGCGGGTTGGCGCCGGCAGCGACGTTGCGCAGGCCCTCACGGACGAGAGCCTGTGCCAGAACGGTGGCAGTGGTGGTGCCGTCGCCTGCGACGTCGTCGGTCTTCTTGGCGACCTCCTTGACGAGCTCGGCACCGATCTTCTCGTACGGGTCCTCCAGCTCGATCTCCTTGGCGATGGACACACCATCGTTGGTGATCGTGGGGGCGCCCCACTTCTTCTCCAGGACGACGTTGCGACCCTTGGGTCCCAACGTCACCTTGACTGCGTCGGCGAGGCTGTTCAGGCCCCGCTCGAGGCCGCGACGGGCCTCTTCGTCGAACGCGATTTGCTTGGCCATGGGTAAGTGATCCTCCGATAGGGGGTGACACCAGGTATCTATGGCCGGAACTCGGTGCCCGCGACGGACGACCGGTGTGTCATTCGGTACCGGTCTCACCGTCCCGACCTGGCACTCACAGCTTGCGAGTGCCAAGTTCGTTTTTAGCACTCGGCCGGGTCGAGTGCAAGGAGAGACCGGCTGGTGGGCTCGACGCGCCATCTCCGGTCATGCAGAAGAGGACGAAGTCCGCACCGGCGAACCGAGGCGACCATCGCACATGTGCAGCGTGCGATCCACGCCGCACCCCGGCGCCACCGACATCGAATCCAGGTCATGGCTGACGAGAACCGCGGCAACGTCACGCTCCCGCACGAGGGCGCCGATCAACTCGATGACGGCCCGACCGCGCTCGGTCTCCAGGGCGGACGTCGGCTCGTCGATCAGGAGCAGCGACGGCGAGCCCATCAGCGCCCGGGCGATGTTCACGCGCTGCCGCATGCCGCCGGACAACTCGTGCGGCCGACGCGACGAGGCGGCGGCGACACCGACTTCATCCAGCAGCGCGAGCGCCTCGTCCCGATACCGCGCCGGTTTCTGCCCGCGCAGATCGACGGTCAACAGCAGTTGATCCAGGGCAGTCAGGGAGGGCAGCAGGTTGTCGTGTTGGAACACGAACCCGATGCGGTCGCGCCGAATGCGGGCTCGCTCATCGGCGGATAGGCCGGTTGTCGAGATGCCGTCGATCTCGACCTGCCCGGAGTCCGGGGTCAGCAGAGTGCCGGCGACGGACAGCAGACTCGATTTGCCGGAGCCGGACGGCCCGGTCACGGCCACGAAGCTGCCGTTCGCGACGTCGAGATCGACGTCGCCGAGAGCGGTCAGCCGGCCGCGGCCGTCGGGGAAGGTCAACGTGACATCGGACAGCGAGAGACTCATGGTGGGCTCCTATCGGATCAGTCATGGGGTTCAGAAGAACTCCGGGTACGCGACGCGACGAGCGGATCACCGCGACATCGCGACTACCGGGTCGACAACGGTCACTCGACGCACTGCCAGTAGCGCGCCCGCGCTGCCGAGCACTGCCATCGCCACGACGGGCAGCGCGACGCCAACGCCGCTCAGCGAGATCGGGACGGTCGCCGCCGCGGCAGCTGCCAGACCGACCCCGAGCAGCACGCCGACCGTCTCACCGAGGAGCAGAACGAGCGCTGCCTGCCCGATTCCGTCCCGCAGCAGGTACCAGCGGCCGGCTCCCAGTGCGCGCACAACGGCGAGATCGCGCAGGCGCTGCACCGTCCACACAGCGAAAAAGGCGCCGACGACGAGCGTGGAGATCGCAAGCAGCATCGCTTGGATGGCCAGCAGCGACCCGCGCTCGGAACGGTAGCCGGGAACGGCGTCGGCAGCGTTCGACATCGGCATGCTCGTCGTTCCGGGAGCGTCGGTCGAGCCGCCGAACAGCACCACCGCACTCGTATTCTGTCCGTGCGAGAGCGCGCGCCAGGTGTCCATCGCCGTGTACGCGACCGGCGTGTGAGCATAGTCGCCGGCCGGGCCGATCGCATCGACCCGCAACCGCGTGGAGTCGACAGTCACCAGGTCGCCGACCGTCACAGCCAGCGCGGTGGCCTGCTCCCGCCCGAGCATGACACCGCCGGTTCCCGGCAGCCGACCGGTGTCGGGCGGGGGCGTCAGTCTCGGCCCGGCGCCGAATACGGCTGCCGTCGAGGTGATCCTGCCATGCCCGATCCGGGTCGTCGTCACGCCGAGTTCGGATGCGTCATCACCGCTCTCGTCGACGACCTGACCAACGGTCGGTGCGTCCAGCTCGCTCTGCGAGAGCGACGGGCCGTCCGCTCCGGCTGCGTCTCGGAGCACCAGGGTCTGCCCGGGTAACCTGCTGATGGCCGAGATCGACTGGTTCTTCAAGCCGCCCGTAAGCGCGGACAACGCCACCACCATGAACGTCATCATCGCGATGACGGCACCTATCAGGACAAATCGCCACTTGGCGAATCTGACGTCACGGATACCGATGAACACCGCACTCCCTTCGTCGTTGCTGACGTATCCAGCCTCGATCGGGCGGTCCCGGGACACATCGGCACACCGGTGGGTTCCAAAGGATCTTTCGGTCCACGCAGAAGTCCATCGAAAGTTGGAGGCGGCGTCCGGCGACCGCTGGGGATACTGGTGGGTGTGAACCCACCCTCTGGCCAGACGGAGCGTGCCCGCACGGGGCCGGATGACGAAGGAGTCCCGGAGGCCGACGACCACGTCTTGCTGGCGGGACATCTACTGTTCGCCGTGCTGCTCTCGCTCGGCGCCGTCCGGGCCGTACAGGCGTCATCCACACCGTTGGTGCCGATCCTGGCCACCGTCGTGGCCGCTGCCTGGTACTGCGCCGGAGCAGTGTGGGTCTCGCGCCGACGCGGGCAGATGGCCCAGCTGTGGTTGACCGGCCTCATCCTGATCTGGCTCGGACTCATCGTGATCTCCGGTGAGTTCGTGTGGCTGGCTTTCCTGCTCGCGCTACTGGTCTGGCATCTCTTTCCCATCCGGGCGGCGATCCCCATCGAGATCGCGATCGCGCTGGCCGCCGCGGTCGGGTTCACGGCACATCAGGAGCGCTGGGTCGCCGGAGCGATCTTCGGACCGGTCATCGGCGTGGCTTGCGCTGCGGTGATGACCGAGATCTACCAGCGACTACGAGCCCAGTCTGAGGAACGCCGACGGCTCCTCGACGAGCTCACGCGCACCCAGCAGGTACTGGCGGCACGTGAACGCGAGGCCGGTCGTCTGGCCGAGCGCGAGCGTCTCGCCGGGGAGATCCACGACACCGTGGGGCAGAGTCTGGCGAGCGTGATCATGTTGCTGCACGCGGCGCTCGGCCAGCCCGCGCCAGCGGATCGATCGGCGCAGCTGCGCACGGCACTCGACACCGCCACCGGAGCACTCGCCGAGACCCGGCGATTCGTCCTCGGATTGAACCCGGTCACGCTCGAGAGGGATGGCCTCACGAACGCTCTCCGGTCACTCGCCGACGACAGTTCCGCGTCCGGCTTGCGAACTGTCTTCGAACAACACGGAAATTCGCGTCCGCTACCCACCGCCGTCCAGGTCGCTCTGCTCCGCGCGGCGCAGGAGGCCCTGTCGAATGCTCGCCGCCACGCGGGGGCGAATTCGGCGACGATGACCCTCACGTATCAGTCCGACGAGGTCAGCATCGATGTCGTCGACGACGGGCACGGCTTCGACCCGACAGCCCACGACGGACCGCGCCGAGATGGGACAGGATACGGGCTCACCGCGATGCGTGGCCGACTGTCACAGCAGGGCGGCGACGTCAGTATCGAGTCTGGGTCGGGCACCGGAACCGCGGTACGAGCGAGGATTCCGGTTTCCGCCGCCGCCGAGGAGCTCGACGCGTGATCCGACTACTCCTCGTGGACGACCACCCGGTGGTGCGAGCCGGTCTCCGCGCTGTGCTCGCGCCCGTCGACGACATCGAAGTGACCGCGGAAGCCGGTACCGCGGCCGACGCGCTGGCCGCAGTGCGACGCGACGGCATCGATGTGGTGCTCATGGACCTGCGGCTTGGCCCGCGCGGAGACGGGGTTCAGGCAACAGAATCGATTCGGTCGCTTCCGGATCCACCCCGAGTGCTCATCCTCACGACATACGAGACGGACAGCGATATCCTGCGCGCTGTCCAGGCCGGCGCCACCGGATACCTGCTGAAGGACGCCGACCCCGACGACCTCGTCCGCGCCATCCGGTCGGCCGCCGCCGGAGAGACGGTACTCGCGCCGCCCATTGCGGCGCGACTTCTCGGCCGGATGCAATCGCCTGACACCGCCCTGACACAGCGCGAACTCGAAATCGTGGGACGGCTCTTGGACGGCGACTCCAATCGCGACATCGCACGGACGCTCACCATCTCAGAGGCCACCGTCAAGTCCCACCTCGTGCACATCTTCGAAAAGCTCGGCGTCGACAGTCGGACGCGGGTGGTCGCCGAGGCGCGTCGACGGGGACTGCTCTGACGGCGGCTCTGACAGGTTCGCGTCATTCGTGCGCATGGCCGAGGATGTCCGATTCAGCCGGTTACCGATAGGGTCGGGCGCGTGGAGATCCTGTTGATCGTCATCGTGGCACTGCTGCTGATCATCGCGGTAGTGGTCGTGTTCAACTTCCTGGGCAACCGCAAGCTCCGGCAAGCCGAGTCCGACGCGCTGCGTGACCGGGCGTACCGGCCCGGCGACCCGTTCTCGACGGCCGACGACGACGCGGTCCGCGGCGATCCCCGGCAGTTGAAGCCGAGCGACCTGGTCGAGATCCGCGGCGAGACCTTCGCGGTCCGCGGCACCCTCCGGCTGTCGCAGAGTGGTTTCGTCTGGACCGAGAACTTCCTGGACACCGGCACCGGCCAGAAGGCGTGGATCTCCGTCGAGGACGACCCGGACCTCGAGGTCGTCCAATGGCAAGAGCTGTCCGGTGTGACCGTGGTCCCCGGCCCTGCCACCCTCGAACTCGACGGTCGCCGGTATGTCTCCGACGAGTCGGGGTCGGCGGAGTTCACCTCGGCGGGCACCACGGGGCTGGCCGCCCGCGGGTCGATGCGCTATCACGATTACGAGGCTGGCGACGAGCGGCTGTCCTTCGAGGACTTCGGCTCCGGATGGGAATGTGCTCGCGGACAGGTGATCGAGCGCAGCGAGTACCGGATCTATCCGTCCGGCCCGGCGCCCGAATCGTGATGGGTCAGACCCGACTCCAGGTTCGCTACGCCGACACCAGTGCACGCCGGCTCACCTTCTCCCTGACCGCCGAGCTGCAGGAACCACTGGCGCGCTGCGACCGGCGGATCGGCGCGCGCACGCTGTCGCTCCGACTCCTCGGTGCGAGCCATCAGGTCGTGGTCGACGACGGCGTCCACCGGTTGTGCGAGACGGTGGCCTGCCTGCCCGGCATCGACGAGCCGCTCCCCGCATCCGTCGACACCGACGGATACACGTTCACCTCACGGATCGAGCCCTGCGAGACCGACCGGATGGAGTCCGTCGTCGGCGACCTCGACCGCCGCGTCGGCGACCACCTGGCCGCCGGTGCCCCCGCCGTGATGGGTCACTTCCCCGGCCTGCCACTGGCGATCACCGCGGTGATCGCCGCCGCCGCCGACGACGACGACGACACGATCAGCTGGCAGACCTGGCACACCTACCCGCAGAACTCCGAGCTCGTGGTGACCTCGAGCAAGCTGCGCCGGATTCCGGGGGCACATCGATGACCCAGCCCCCGCCACCACGGTTCCCGCCACCACCACCGGGCGGCGACGGCCCGCGCGGCCCCGCCCCGGGCGACGACCCCCGTCGCGGTCTGCACCGAACGCGCAACATCGTCATCGCGGTGATCGTGATCGTCGCACTCTTCGCAGTCGTCGCGACGTGCTCGGTGAGAACGGTCCGCAACGGCGGCGGCGACGTACGCAACTACATCACGTCGCACTACCAGCGCGACGAGGCCCACGACGAGGGTGACGTCGACGCCTACATCGCCGACGGCACCCCGACGACGGTGGCCGCCGAGTTGAGCGACGTGCGACGTCCGACCGACCAGCGCAGCGGGGACACCAGCAATCCGGACAATGTCGACGGCAGCCAGTTCCTGCAGTATCCCGACTACCTCATCGGTCTGTTCCCGCTGGCCGCCGCCCAGACCCGCGTCATGCTCAGCCGCGACTATCGGTCGGGTTACCACCACTACCACTCCTACGTCGGTGGATTCTGGGTTCCGACACCGAACTTCGGCGGATCGGGCAGCGGCTACCGGGGCGGCGGAAGCGGCGGGGGCGGCAAGTGACCGGACATGTTCAACCACCACACACCGGGAGAGAGACACCGTGATCCGAGACATCTTCGAGAATGCCTACGCGGCAGGCGCATACAGCTTGGCCGGGGTGGCCCTGATGGCGATCTCCTTCATCGTCCTCGACCTCCTCACTCCCGGCAGGTTGCGCGAACACCTGTGGGCCGAGCGCAATCGCAATGCCGGCATCCTGGTGTCATCGAATCTCGCCGGGATCGCGATCATCGTCACCGCGGCGATCGTCGCCAGCGAGGGCCGACTCGTCGAAGGTCTGGTGTACACGGCGGTGTACACCGCGATCGGGATCGCGGTGACGGCCGCGACATTCGCCCTCATCGACGTCGCGACGCCCGGGCGGCTCGGCGAGCTGCTGCTGCGCCCGGAACCCCACCCGGCAGTGTGGGTACAGTCGGTCGCCCATGTCGGCGTCGCCTTGATCGTCGCATCGGCGATTCTGTGAACGGCGACCCGTCGCCGTCGCATCCGTCGTCGTGAGCGGTCCGGACACGGTCACCTCCCCGGACGTCGACGGTTCAGTCGACTCCTGGTCCCGCCTGTCGCGCGCGTCGCTGCTCGCGGTGGTGTTCGTCTGCGCGGCCTGTGGTCTCGTCTACGAGCTGGCGCTGGTCTCCCTCGGTTCCTTCCTCATCGGCAACACCGCCACGCAGGCCTCGATCGTGCTGGCGGTCATGGTGTTCGCCATGGGGATCGGCTCGCTCGCGGCGAAACCGCTGCAGAACAGGGCGGTCACGTCGTTCGCCCTGATCGAACTCGCCCTCGCCCTGCTCGGCGGCATGTCCGTGATGGCCTTGTACGCGGCGTTCGCGTACCTGTCGCTGTACACCCCGGCGCTGATCGTGGTCGCCTTCGTCCTCGGCCTGCTCATCGGTGCCGAGATCCCGCTGCTGATGGTGCTGCTGCAGCGAATCCGCAAGCAAGAGGCCGGTTCCGCGGTCGCCGACATGTTCGCGGCCGACTATATCGGCGCCCTCATCGGCGGACTCTGCTTCCCCTTCCTGCTGTTGCCTGTCTTCGGGCAACTACGCGGCGCGCTGGTCGTCGGGCTGGTGAATGCCGCCGCGGGCTGCTTCCTCGTCTTCGTCGTCTTCCGCCGATCGCTGAGCCCCGGCCGGCTCCTCGTACTCGGCGGCACAGCGGTGGGTGTCGTCGTGCTGCTCGTCCTCGGTCTTGTCTACTCGAGCCGATTCGAGGTGACCGCGCGCCAAGCACTGTTCCGCGACCCCATCGTCGTTGCCGAGCGAACCCAGTACCAGGACATCGTGATCACGCAACGCCGGACGCCGATCGGTCCGGACACGCGTCTGTATCTCAATGGGGATCTGCAGTTCTCGTCGATCGACGAGTACCGGTATCACGAGTCGCTGGTCCATCCGGTGATGGCCGGCGCCGGGAGCGGAGCGAGCGGGCCGAACACCACCGGCGCCGGGAGCGGAGCGAGCGGGCCGAATACGACCGGCACCCGCGGCCGCGTCCTCATCCTCGGCGGCGGTGACGGGCTGGCACTGCGCGAGGTGCTGGCGTACCCCGATGTGGCGTCGGCGACCCTGGTGGAACTCGACCCGGAGATGATCCGGCTCGCGCGTTCCGATCGGCGTCTGGTGGAACTGAACCGTGGGTCGATGGACGATCCGCGCAGCAGGGTCGTCAGTGCGGACGCCTTCTCCTGGTTGCGCGACAACCGGGACACCTTCGACGCGATCGTCGTCGACATGCCTGATCCGGACGAATCAGCCACGGCCAAGCTGTATTCCACCGAGTTCTACGCGTTGGTGGCGGCGCATCTGGCACCGGGTGGGCGGATGGTCGTGCAGTCCGGTTCCCCCTATTTCGCGCCGAAGTCGTTCTGGTGCATCGGCGCGACGCTGGCCGCCGCGGGGGTGGCGACGGTGCCGTATCACGTCGACGTCCCGTCCTTCGGTGACTGGGGCTATTTCCTCGGCGTCGCCACCGGCGCCGGGAGCGAAGCGAGCGGGCCGAACACCACCGGCGCCGGGAGCGAAGCGAGCGGGCCGAACACCACCGGCGCCGCCGGGAGCGAAGCGAGCGGGCCGAACGCCACGACTCGGCCCGAACTGCGGCTCGATCTTCCGCACCCGATGCGATTCCTGAACGATGACGAGCTGGCCGCGGCTGCGGTGTTCCCAGCCGACCGGACCCCGCTCGACATGCCACCGTCGACCCTCATGGACCCGCGCATCCTGCGGTACGCACAGTCGGAGTGGGCCGCCTACTGAGGTGCGGCGGCTCGCGGCGGCACGAGATCCTCCAGGAAGTCCCACAGCGCGCGCTCGCGGTCGGGATCGTAGGATTCGTCCGACGACGCCGTCACACGGGTGCGGTCGACGTAGGCACCGGATGCCGCCGGTGTGCGTCCGAGCACCACATCGGCCAATTTCCTTCCTGCCGTGGATATCCGGTCGACCGTCGGCGAGAGGGTGAGCGCCGGGAGCAGCCAGCGACTCACGAGCCGATCGCGACGCCCGGCCGCTCTGGTCAGACCGGTCCCGGGCACGAACGACGGGTTGTAGGCGAGGATGTCGATCCCGTCGGGCAACCGACGCGACCACTCGTGGACGAGATGGATGGCGGCCAGCTTGCTGGTCGAGTAGGCACGCCGTCCGGCGCGCACCGTGTCGGGCTCGTCGAACGCCCCCGGACGGGACAGGACCGATGGCGACGACCAACGTGGCGCGGGCACCATACCGAGGTTGTGCCGGAGATCGCCGAAGTGCGTGTCGCTCACCGTGATCACGATTCGGGCGGGCGCCGACAGGTGGTCCAGCAGACCCCTGAGCAGTAGATGATTCGCGACGACATTCACCGCGAACGTGCTCTCGAGACCGTCCACCGTCTCGTGCAGCGCGTCTACGAACTGCAGCCCGGCGTTGCCGACGAAGCCCATGAGCGGCGGGAGTGTTCCGCCGTCGAGTCGACGGGAGATCTCGTCGACCGCGGCCCGGATGCGGCCGATGTCCGCGAGATCCGTGTCGATCGTCGTGATCCGCTGGTCAATTGAATTCGGTTGTCGGACACCATCTCCGGACATACTGCTTCGCGACAACGACACGAGATGCAGATCCGGGTCGGCGCGGAGCATCTCCAGCGCCGCGGCGCGCCCGATGCCTCGGGTCGCGCCGGTCATCACGATGGCGTGCATGGCCCGCTCCTTTGAGTTGACAGCGTCAACCCAGTGAACCCATTCGAGTGGACAATGTCAACTGATAAGTTTGTCGGCATGGCGACCCGGGCGGAGAGTGCCGCACAGACCCGGCAGGCCCTGCTCGATGCGGCCGTCGTCCTCCTTGATCGCGGAGGTCCGGAGGCGGTGACGCTACGGGACGTCGGTGCCGGTGCAGGGGTGTCGAGATCTGCCGCATATCGCCATTTCGTCGACAAGGACGCCCTGTTGAAGGCGGTGGCCACCGACGCGTGGGCCGCCGTCGCGGTCGGACTCGACGCCATCACCGGTGACGAGTCGCTGTCACCGGAACGGGCACTGCGCACGGCCCTCGGGGCATTGTCCGATCTGGGCCACAGCCGGCCACACCTGTACCGACTGATGTTCGCGCAGACCACCGATGAGCCGGCATCCGTCGCCGAGGCCGCCGGACGTGCCCAGGACACGTTTCTCGAACTCGTCGGCAGACTCGTCGGCGGCGAGCGTGCCCGCCCCTACGCGGGTGTGCTGATGGCAGCGGCCCACGGAGTGACCGACCTCGACCTGACCGGACACCTGCCGCGCGAGAAGTGGCACGCCGACCGTCATCAACTCATCGACCTGGTCGTCGGAATGATCCCGTTCCCGTCAGAACCTCCGCGAGGATGAGATCGTGGAGACCATGTCCGGTCAGTTGGCGGTCGCGCTGGTGGTGGTGATCGTCCTCGTCGCCGTCGTCGCGGTGGTGCTGGTCCGAACACGTCGGGTGGTCACCACACCGACCGAGCGGGCCGTCCACTTCGCGCTGCAGACCGCGTCGCAGGCGGCCCGGTCGTTGCGCGCGGGACTCTCGGCCTCCTCGGCGCGCGACGCCCTGCCACATCTGCGAGCACTCACCGCGGCCGATGCATTGGCACTCTACGATCCCGTGGGCGAGGCGCTGGCCCACGAGCCCGCCGACGACCCGCTGTGGGACGACGTCCTGACCGCCGCCTCGGCGGAGGCCGCGCGCACCGCGGAGCCGGGTCTGCGCCGCGTGCTGGTGAACGATCCGTGCGGTCCGGAGTCGCCGGTCCGCGCGCTCATCGCCGAGCCGTTGATCTCCGACGGGAGCAGCGTCGGGGTGCTCGTGGTCGCGACCACCCACCGGCCCGGGCCGGGCATGCTCGGTGCGGTCGGCGAGGTCGCGCGGTACGTGTCGAGCCAGATCGAGCTCGCCGACCTCGAGGCGTCGAGGGCTCGCCTCGACCGCGCCGAGGTCCTCGCGCTGCGCGCACAGATCAGCCCACACTTCATCTACAACGCACTCAACACCATTGCGTCGTTCGTACGGACCGACCCCGCGCGGGCACGGGAGCTGATCCTCGACTTCGCCGACTTCACGAGGTACTCCTTCCGCGCGGCCGGCGAGTTCACGGTGCTGGCCGACGAACTGCGCAACATCGACCGATATCTGACCTTGGAACGTGCCCGGTTCGGGCCGGCGTTGAACGTGAGGCTCCAGGTGGCGCCCGAGGTCCTGAACGTCGTCGTGCCCTTCCTCGCTCTGCAGCCCCTCGTGGAGAACGCCGTTCGCCATGGGCTGGCGGGAAAGGGAGGTGGCACCATCACCATCATCGCCCGCGATGAGGGGACCGATTGCGTGATCACCGTCGAGGACGACGGGGTCGGGATGGACCCCGAACTGTTGCGGTCCGGCGACATCGACGCACTGACCCCGGCCGAGAATGCCGCCCGCAACGAATCCGAGGGTGCCCACGTGGGGCTCACGAATGTCGATCATCGGCTGCGGGCCGCATTCGGCAACGACTACGGTCTGGTGGTCGACACGGGGATCGATGCGGGCACCCGAGTCGGCATGCGAGTCCCCAAGTTCCGTGCCGGAATCCGCGCCTGACATGTCCACGAAGGGAGGTGGCCGAATGTCGCTGGTGGTCCTCGCCGTCGACGACGAGCCTCCGGCGCTCGACGAACTGGCCTACCTGCTCGGCCATCAGCCCGAGGTGGACGAGGTGCTCAGTGCCGGCGACGCCACCGAAGCCCTGCGGCAGCTCAACGAGCACCACGTCGACGCGATCTTCCTCGACATCAACATGCCCGGGCTCTCGGGACTCGAACTCGCAGGCGTGCTGACCAAGTACGCCGACCCACCGGCCGTGGTGTTCGTGACGGCTCACGGCGACAAGGCGGTCGACGCGTTCGAGGTCGGCGCGGTCGATTATCTCCTCAAGCCGTTGCGCGAAGAACGGCTCACCCAGGCGATCTCGCGCGTCCTGGCGGTCCGCGAGGCCGGCGGTCAACCAGCCGGTCCGGTTCCGCCGCAAGCGTCCCCCACCGACGAGGTGATCCCGGTGGAGCTGTCCGGGGTCACCTCACTGGTGCGCCGCGACAGCATCTCATGGGTGGAGGCGGTCGGCGACTATGCCCGGTTGCACTCGGAGTCGGGCGCTCACCTGGTACGGATACCGTTGTCCACCCTGGCCTCCCGCTGGCAGGATCACGGGTTCCAGCGCGTGCACCGGTCCTACCTGGTGGCTCTGCCGATGGTGACCGGACTGCGCTCGAGCGGTTCGACGACGGTCGTGTGCGTTCGGGCAAACGGCTCGTCGGCGGCCGTCGAACTGCCGGTGAGCCGACGTCAGCTCCGTGAACTCAAGGACCTGTTGATCCGTGATCCGATGCGTGAGCTCAAGTCGAGCTCCGACGATCCGGCCCAGCGATGACCGGTCAACAACCACAGCGGGAACGGGTGGTGCTGTCGCGCCGGCGCGGCGCCCGGATGGTCCGCACCCGCGTCGAGGTCCAGGAACAGACCGAGGTCGGTGACGCCCTGGTCCGTGGGCTGATGCGAGCGCAGCTCGGGCTCGCCCTGCGGCTGGCGGTGGCCGTGGTGGCCGTCATCGTGGCGATCCCGTTGGTGGGCACCATCTTTCCGTGGCTCACCACGGTCAGCGTGCTGGGCATCCGGCTCAACTGGCTGATCCTCGCCCTGCTGCTCTATCCGTTGCTGTACGTGACCGGCTGGTTCTACGTGCGGTTCGCCGAACAGGCCGAGCGGGACTTCATCGGGGTCGTCGACGACGAGCGCGACCAACCGTGAGCACCGACGTCGACGCGCTCACCGCGGTCGCGCTGGGTCTCGCCGCCGTCGCGACCGTCGTCGTCGGCGCGTACGGCGGTCGCCTGTCCCGGACCACCTCCGACTTCCTCGTGGCGTCGCGTAGCGTCGGCTCCCGCTGGAATGCGGCCGCCATCTCCGGCGAGTACCTCTCGGCCGCATCGTTTCTCGGCGTGGCCGGACTGGTGGCCAAATACGGCGCGGATGCGCTCTGGTATCCCGTCGGGTTCACCGCGGGATATCTCGGGCTGCTGCTGTTCGTGGCCGCGCCGTTGCGTCGATCCGGCGCGTACACCGTGCCCGACTTCGCCGAATTCCGGCTGAACTCGCCGTCCGCCCGGTTGGCGTCGATGACGGTGGTCGTGGTGGTCTGCGTGCTCTACCTGATCCCGCAGCTACAGGGGGCAGGCCTGACGTTGAACATCCTGCTGGGTGCGCCCGTGTGGATCGGGGTGGTGGCCGTGGGCGCGATCGTGATCGTCAACGTGGTCGGCGGTGGCATGCGGTCGATCACCTTCGTCCAGGCGTTCCAGTACTGGCTCAAGCTCACTGCGATCGCGGTGCCGGCATTGACCCTGCTCGCCGTGTTCTTCGCCGACCGGGCGGAATTCGGTGCGCCGGCACCACCGCGGGTCGCGCAGGCCACCACGGTCGACATCACCACCGATGTCACCGTCACGGTGGCCGAGACGACGGGCGTGACCGTCACCGGCACACTCGACGGCGAGCACGTGGAGTCCGGCGTGATCCCTTCCACGGGTCCGCACGACCTCGCGAGCGGCACGGTGATCCACCTCGACGCCGGCGCCGCCACCCCGGTGGTCGAGGGCGCCCCGACCACCGGTGCCGACTGGATCGCCTCGGGTGGCGGGCTCGGGGGCCGTCAGCCGCTGTTCGAGGTCCTGTCGCTCATCGTCGCGACCTTCCTCGGCACGATGGGACTGCCCCACGTTCTGGTGCGCTTCTACACCAATCCCGACGGTCGGTCGGCACGCCGGACCGCGCTCGCGGTGATCGCGTTGCTGTCGCTGTTCTATCTGTTCCCCACGCTGCTCGGCGTTTTCGCCAGGTTGTATGTGCCCCAACTCCTGATCACCGGGACGGCCGACGCCGCGGTTCTGCTGCTGCCCAGCGCCGCGGTCGGCGGGGTGGCCGGGCAGTTCCTCGCCGCGCTGGTGGCGGCGGGTGCGATCGCCGCCTTCCTTGCGACGTCGTCGGGCCTTCTGGTGAGCGTCGCGGGAGCGCTGGCCACCGACGTGCTGCGGGGCCGTGTCCGCGATTTCCGCCTCGCGGCCGTCATCGGCGGCCTGATCCCGATCGGTCTGTCGCTGGCTGCCACCTCCCTGGAGCTGTCGCGGACCGTCGGCCTGGTGTTCGCGGTGGCCGCCTCCACCCTGTGTCCCCTTCTGGTGCTGGGGATCTGGTGGCGACGCCTCACAGCGCCCGGCGCCATCGCCGGTCTGATGGTCGGCGGGTTCTCGTCGGGGGTGGCGACGAGTCTGGCGATCGCGGGCGTGGTGGACAACGACGCGCTCGGCGGCTGGCCCGCGATGATCATCGGGTACCCGGCGGCGGTGACGGTGCCCCTGGCATTCGCCACCATGATCGTGGTGAGTCTCGCCACCCGGCGGCATCTACCGGTCGATCTCGCCCGCACCTTCGCGCGGATGCACGTCCCCGAGCGGCTCGGCATGGGTATCGAGCGGCTGCCGAAGGAGTAGTCGCGGCCAACCGTTCGTCGTCGCCCATCGACCGCCCGGCGCACAGTCGTCGGGCTTGGGCGTGTGACCCGCGCCACCACATTCTCCTGTGACCTGGACCTCAATAGTCTCCTGTCCAGAGTGTCATCACAGTCCTTGTAGGAGGCAGACGTGTCCACGATCGAACAGCCACCCGGCGCGGTACCGCACCCGCCGACCGCCGAACAGTTCCTGGAGGTGCAGGCGAGCCCGCAGTTCCAGGACCTCCGCCGACGGCTTCTCCGCTTCGTCTTTCCGATGACGGCGTTCTTCCTGCTCTGGTACGCGCTGTACGTGCTGCTGGGAGCATTCGCCCATGACTTCATGGCTACCGAGGTCTGGGGGAACATCAACGTCGGCCTGATCCTCGGTCTGCTCCAGTTCGTGTCCACCTTCGTCATCACGGGGCTGTACGTGCGTTTCGCGAATCGCGACCTCGACCCCCGCGCCGAAGCGATCCGTGACGAGATGGAAGGGCCGGTCCACGCATGAGCTCCTCACACACCCAGGTGGTGGCCGCCGCGGTCGGTAACCCGGTGGCGAACATCTCGATCTTTGCGGCCTTTGTGGCCGTCACCATGTACGTGGTGATCCGCGCGAGCAAGAACAACAAGTCCGCCGCCGACTTCTTCACCGGCGGACGAGGCTTCTCCGGCCCGCAGAACGGTGTCGCGATCGCGGGCGACTACCTGTCCGCCGCGAGCTTCCTCGGCATCGCCGGCGCGATCGCCGTCTACGGCTACGACGGCTTCCTCTACTCGATCGGCTTCCTCGTCGCCTGGCTGGTCGCGTTGCTGCTGGTTGCCGAATTGCTCCGGAACACCGGCAAGTTCACGATGGCCGACGTGTTGAGCTTCCGGCTCCGGCAGCGTCCGGTCCGTCTGGCCGCGGCCATCTCCACCCTCGCCGTCACGCTCTTCTACATGCTCGCTCAGATGGCCGGCGCGGGCGGCCTGGTCGCCCTGCTCCTCGACATCGAAGGCCGTGTCGGACAGTCGATCGTGATCGCGGTCGTCGGCGCGCTGATGATCGTCTACGTCCTCATCGGTGGCATGAAGGGCACCACCTGGGTCCAGATCATCAAGGCGGTCCTGCTCATCGCCGGTGCCGCGATCATGACGTTCATCGTGCTGGCCAAGTTCGGCATGAACGTGTCGAGCATGCTCGGCTCGGCCCAGGACGCGATCTCCGGATCGTCTGACGAGAAGATCGCCGCCCGTGACGTTCTCGCCCCCGGCGCGCAGTACGGCGGTTCATTCGAATCACAGATCAACTTCGTGTCGCTGGCCATCGCCCTGGTGCTCGGCACCGCGGGTCTGCCGCACGTGCTGATGCGCTTCTACACGGTCCCGACCGCGAAAGAGGCACGGAAATCGGTGGTCTGGGCGATTGCACTCATCGGTGCGTTCTACCTGTTCACGCTGGTCCTGGGTTACGGCGCTGCGGCACTGGTCGGTCCGGACAAGATCATGGCGGCGGCAGGCAAACAGAACTCCGCCGCTCCGTTGCTCGCGTTCGAACTCGGCGGTGTGGTCCTCCTCGGGATCATCTCCGCGGTGGCATTCGCGACCATCCTCGCCGTGGTTGCCGGGCTCGCCATCACAGCCTCGGCGTCGTTCGCCCACGACATCTATGGCAGTGTGATCAAGCGCGGCAAGGCAAGTGAGGCCGATCAGGTCCGCGTGTCGCGCTACACCGTCGTGGTGCTCGGCATCATGGGCATCATCCTTGGCATCCTCGCGAACGGCCAGAACATCGCCTTCCTGGTTGCCCTGGCGTTCGCGATCGCCGCCGCGGCGAATCTGCCGACCATCCTCTACTCGCTGTACTGGAAGCGGTTCAACACCCGCGGCGCGTTGTGGAGCATCTACGGCGGCCTGATCTCGACGATCGTGCTGATCATCTTCTCCCCGGCCGTCTCCGGTTCGGCGACCGCGATGATCCCGGGCGCCGACTTCGCGTGGTTCCCGCTCGCCAATCCCGGCATCGTGTCGATCCCGATCGGATTCATCCTCGGCATCGTCGGAACGCTCACGTCGCCGTCGGACGTCGGTACACCGGAACGCAACGCCGAGATGGAGGTGCGTTCACTCACCGGAGTCGGCGCGGAAAAGGCAGTGTCGCACTAGCTTCCGGTTCCCGCTACGTCATTTCGTTCCCGCTCCTTCGACCGAGGGAGCGGGAACGAAATGGATCCGCGGAAGTGAACTAGGCGTCCTGGATTCGCGCGAACGGCCGGGCCGCCTCGATCTCGAAGGCCAGTTCCAACAACTGGCGTTCACGGCCGAGGTCTGCGCAGAAATGGATGCCCACCGGGAGACCGTCGGAACTCCGGCTCATCGGCAGACTGATCGCCGGGGTGCCCGTGGTGTTGTTGGCCGGCGTGAACGCGACGTAATGCACCAACCGCTCGAAGATCTCGTCGAAATCCCCGCCGGGATCGAGATGGCCGATCTTCGGCGTGACGTGCGACAACGTCGGCGACACGATGAGATCGAACCGGTCGAACACGGTGCGGAACCGTGCGGTCGCACGTTTGAGCCCGACGATCGTCGACGGTGTGCGCCAGAAGGCGCGCAGATAGCGCCGCGACAGACCGACGGTGAACGGATCGAGCGCATCGCGGTCGAAGTCCTTGCCCACCAGTAATTTTCCCAGGCGGTGCATCGAGCACGCCAGCATCGACCAGTAGTCGGTGAACTGCCGGACGAACGTCTCGTCCAACGGTACGGGGGTGACCTCGACGTCGTGCCCGAGCGAGGTGAGCAGGTCCACCGCCGACGAGAGCCCGGACATGGTGTCGGCATCGATCGGCGCCCCCGTCACCGTGTCGTTGATCAGCCCGATCCGTAGTCGTCTCGACCCCGGGCCCTCCACGAGACCCACCGTCGGGAGCCCCGTGGGTGGCCGGAATCTCTCGGCGTCGTCGATGAAGTGCGCTGTGTCGCGGACGGTTCGGCTCAGGATGCCGTTGGAGATGATGTCCACCGGAAGGATCCGGCCGGTCGGCGACGGCGCCACCCGACCGCGCGACGGTTTGAGCCCGACCAGTCCGCAGGCAGCCGCGGGGATCCGGATGGAGCCCCCGCCGTCGTTGCCGTGGGCGATCGGGAGCGCGCCGGCGGCCACCAGCGCCGCCGATCCGCCCGACGACGCCCCGGCGGAAAAGTCGGTGTCCCACGGGTTGCGCGTGGGCTCTCGATCGACGAATTCCGTTGTCGCGGTGAGACCGAAGGCAGGGAGGGTGGAGGCGCCGACGATGTTGACGCCGGTGGAGAGGAACTGTTCGGTGAACGGTTCGTTGCCCTTGGCCGGCAGGTCGGGCATCGCGGCCGAACCGTTGCCGACCGGCAGACCTTCGAACAGGGTGTTGTTCTTGATGATCGACGGCACGCGGGCGAATGAGCCGGCCGGGAAATCGTCGTCGGCGGCACGTTTGCGGGCACGATCCCGGTCGTCGACGGCGATGGCGTTCACCTGCGGATTGACCACATCGATCCGGGCCAACGCGGCCTCGAGCGCTTCGCCGGCGGATATCTGTCCCGACCGGATCGCGGCGGCAACTCCGACACCGTCGAGATCACCGAGTGCATCGTCACCGAACGCGTGGACCTTCTTCATGCGGGGAGCGTAGCGGCTGGCGGCGTCGAGCGGCCATGGTTCGTCGGGTGGGGCCTACTCGATCGACTGGTTGAGGACGGTGCGCATGGTCATCACATCGGCGGCCAGATCTTCGGCGTACGTGTCGTCGAGGGCGAGTCCGAAGACGGCATGGTGATAGAGCGGCGCGATCACATGGTCGAGGATCTGGCGGACCGACGGCGTCGCCTCACCCCGGGCGGCGGACCGGGCGACCATCTCTTCGGCCTGTTCGCGCCGGATCTCCCAGCAGGGGCACTCTTCGACGACGTCGTTGCGCGCGAACACCATGGCGCGCAGATACGCTCGACGCTTCGGACGCCCGATGTCGGCAGCGATGATCTTCGACCACTCGGCGAGGTCGTCGTCGAGAATGCCGGTGTCGGGCAGCGGTTCGCCCTGGGTGAGCGCGGCCACGGCCACTTCACCGAGCAGTGTCTCGATCGACCCCCATCGCCGGTAGATGCTGCTCGGATTCACCTCGGCGAGTTCGGCCACCTCAGGGATCGTCATGGTGTCGCGGCGGCCGGCGCCGACGAGCTGCCCGACCGCGGCGTACACCGCCGACTGCACTCGCGCACTCCGACCACCGGGTCGCCTCGACCCTCCGGGACGGGCAGCCGCAGCCGCACTGGAACCACTCATGCCGTCCATTATTGCAAACCAATTTGCTTTAGTAACCCCCACTGGCTACGTTGAATCTAACGCAAATTTCTTTGCTTTAGGGAGATCAGATGACTCGACTGCACCCACACCGCGCGTTCTGGGTGGTCACGGCGACGTTCGTGATGGTCCTCTTCGCCTCTGCCGCTCCCTCGCCGCTGTATCCCGTCTACCAGCAGCTCTGGGGCTTCTCCGCGTTCACGCTCACCGCTGTCTTCGCGATCTACGTCCTCTTCATGCTGGTGAGCCTGCTGACCGTCGGGTCGCTGTCCGATCACATCGGCCGTCGGCCGGTCCTCGCGATGGCGCTGGTGCTCCTGATCGTGAGCATGGTGCTGTTCGTCGAGGCCGACAACGTCGGCGTCCTGATGGCCGCACGCGCGCTCCAAGGCCTGGCGACCGGCGCCGCCATGGGCACCTTGACCGCCACCGTCGTCGACCTGCAGCCCACTCCCCGGCTGGGCTCCGCCATCACCGGCGCTGCGCCGGCGATCGGCCTCGCCGGCGGTGTGGCGGTCGCCGGGATCTTCGTCGAGTACGCCCCGGCACCTCGATTCCTCGTCTACGAGGTGACCCTGGCGCTGTTCGCGGCACTGCTGATCGCGCTGCTGGTGGTGCCAGAAACGTCCGACAAGATCGGGTTCACGTCTCGTCGGCACCTCGTCACCACCCTCGCGCCGCAGGTCCGCGTGCCGACTGCGGTCCGTGGCGCCTTCCTGGCAGCGGTCCCGGCACTCATCGCCACCTGGTCACTCGGCGGCCTGTACCTGTCGCTGGGCTCCTCGGTCGTCGCCCGCATATTCGGGGTCGCCAATCATGCCCAAGCCGGCGTCCTGCTGTTCGTCTTCTTCGCGTCCGCGGCGCTGACCTCGCTGGTCATCACCGGCCGCGACGCAGCCGGCAAACTCGCCTTCGGGTATCCGGCGCTCGCCGGGGGCGCCGTCATCTCGCTGGCAGGCGTGCTCGGTGAAACGCTGCCGCTCTACGTGGTCGGTTCGGTCGTCGCCGGAACCGGTTTCGCGGCGACCTTCCTCGGCGCACTCGACAGCATCAGCGCGGCCACACCCGCACAACAACGCGGTCAGGTGTTCTCCTCGGTGTTCGTCGCGAGCTACCTCGCCTTCAGCCTGCCTGCGGTGATAGCCGGGCTGATCGTGTCGCACATCGGTCTGCGAGAAACTGTCGTCGGCTATGTGGCCTACGTCCTGGTGCTGGCGGTTGTCGGTGCGCTCACGACGGCCACCATCCGACGTCGGTCGACGAGAAGCGCCAGCGCCACGACGCCGGTCCCGGCGGAGTCCGACCACGCCATCTCAGCGCGAGGCTGACTCGCTCGCCCCGACGATCCGCGCGGCCATGTCCGCCTGGAACTCACCGATCTGCTCCGGCGTCATCGCGCCGGACTCCCGGTACCAGCGCGCGACGTCGACCCCCATCGAGAGCAGCAACGTCGTGGTTGCCTGCGGATCGTCGACGTCGAAACCACCCGCGGCGATGCCGGCCTGGACGATCGCACCGACACGTCGGGCCACCTCTTTGCGCATCACGCCGATCGCTTGCCGATGCTCCACCGAGAGGGAGTCCAACTCGTAGTTGACCACCCGCGACCACACGTGATCACGAGCGTGGTGGGTTGCCAGCGCACCGATCACCGCCCGCACCCGCGCGGCGGGCGGTTGCGCGGGATCGTCGGCGGCATCGATCAACTCCAGAAACGAGCGGTGCCCGGCGTCGGAGAGTTCGTAGAGTACTTCTTCCTTGGACCGGAAGTGCACGTACACCGCTGCCGGACTCATCTGCGCGCCGGTGGCGATGTCTCGGGTGGTCGTCGCGTCGAATCCCTTTGTCGCGAATGCCTCCACCGCGGCTCGCAGCAACCGAGAACGCGCCCCGACGGCACGGGGCTGCGGTTCCACGACTGACATGTCGCCGGCCTCCGTTTCCGCTGGATCCTGCTGACCCCGCCTCTGATGAGGCTGCCTCTGATGACATTGACATGCGCCGCTGGTCGCGGCATAGTGCAGAGTATCACTAAGCAAGCGCTTAGTCAGCGGATGCATCGCGCGGCAGCACCACGTTGTGCGTCTGTACCCCACCGCCCCCTGACCAGGAGTAAGACAGAACTCATGCAGCTGACATTCAGTCCCGAAGAAGAGGCGTTCCGCGATGAGTTGCGGGCGATCTTCGCGAAGGTTCCCGAGGATCTCCGTCGTCGCTCCGAGGCGGGCAAGATGAACTTCCCCGAGGACCTGATCACCACACAACGCATCCTCAACGAGCACGGTGTCGCCACACCGGGCTGGCCGGTCGAGGCGGGCGGGCGCGACTGGACCCCCATCCAGAGCCACATCTACCGCGAGGAGATGAGCCTGATGCACGTCCCGGACCTGCTGCCGTTCAATGTCGGCATGATCGGTCCGGTCATCGCGCAGTTCGGTTCGCCCGAGATGAAGGACCGCTTCCTGGCCAAGACCGCCAACCTCGACATCTGGTGGTGCCAGGGCTTCTCCGAGCCCGAGGCGGGTTCGGATCTCGCGTCGCTCAAGACCCGCGCGGTGCGCGACGGTGACCACTACGTCGTCAACGGCCAGAAGACGTGGACCACGCTCGGCCAGTACGCCGACTGGATCTTCTGCCTCGTGCGCACCGATCCGGAGGCGAAGAAGCAGGCCGGCATCAGCATGCTGCTGTTCCCGATGGACACCCCCGGCGTGGAACTGCGCCCGATCCAGCTGATCGACGGCGGCTTCGAGGTCAACGAGGTCTTCTTCAACGACGTCCGCGTGCCGGTCGAGAACCTCGTCGGCAAGGAGAACGAGGGCTGGACCCAGGCGAAGTTCCTGCTCGGCAACGAGCGGAGCGGCATCGCCCGCATCGGCTACACCAAGACCAAGCTCGCCAAGGCGAAAGAACTCGCGCGCCAGATCACCACCGCGTCCGGCGGCACGCTCTTGGAGGACCCGCTGCTCTCGGCCCGTCTGGCCGAGCTGGAGAACGACCTCCTCGCCCTCGAGATGACTCAGTTGCGCGTGGCCGCGTCGTCGGCGGACGGGAAGCCGAACCCGGCGTCGTCGCTGCTGAAGCTGCGCGGCAGCCAGTTGCAGCAGGAGGCCATGGAGCTGCTCGCCGACATCGCCGGTGCCGACTCACTGCCGGTCGCCGGCCTGGATGCGTCCGCCGCCAACGGCACCGCCGACGTCGCGTCGCCGGAGTGGGCGCAGCTGTCCGTCCCGACCTACCTCAACTACCGCAAGGTCAGCATCTACGGCGGATCGTCGGAGGTTCAGCGCCAGATCATCGACAAGGCCGTGCTGGGTCTCTGAGACACCCACCGCCTCAACTTTTTTCACGACTCACGAGAACCTGGGAACCTGTCATGGATTTCGAACTTTCCGATGAACAAACAATGCTGCGCGACACCGTGCGCGAAGTGCTCACCCGCAAGTACGACGTCGAGACGTTGCGCGCGGTGACCGACACCGAACTCGGCTGGGACAAGGGGTGTGGAAGTCGTTGGCCGACATCGGCATCCTCGGCCTCACCTTTCCCGAGGACGACGGCGGCATGGGCGCCGGACCGGTGGAGTTCACCAGCGTGATGACCGAGATCGGTCGCTCGCTCGCACCCGAGCCCTACCTCGACTCGGTCCTCGTGCCGGGCTCGCTCGTCGCGGCCACCGCCGACGACGCCACCCGCGGCGAGATTCTCGGCGGCCTGGCCTCCGGCGAGCTCCTGCTGGCCTTCGCGCACCTCGAGGCCGGCGACCGCTGGCCCGCCGCCAAGGTCACCACCACGGCCACCGACGGCAGGCTCAACGGCACCAAGGTCCTTGTCGGGCATGGTGACTGCGCAGACAAGCTGGTCGTGTCGGCGCGTACCGACGACGGTATCGGCCTGTTCCTCATCGACGCAGGCGCCGATGGCGTCACCCGCACCCCCTACCGCACCCACGACCGCCGGCGCGGCGCACAGTTCGAGTTCACCGATGCCGCCGCCACCCGTCTGGGCAGCGGCGACGCGAGCCAGGTCATCGCCGACGCCGAGGTCGGTATCCAGACCGCGTTGTGCGCCGAGGCAGTCGGCGCGATGGAACGCGCCCTCGACCTCACCGTCGAATACCTGAAGACACGCAAGCAGTTCGGTGTGACCCTGTCGCACTTCCAGACGCTCACCCAGCGCGCAGCGGACATGTACGCCCAGCTGGAGCTGGCACGCAGCATGAGCCTGTATGCGACGACCGCATTGTCCGACGGCATCTGCGACCCGACCGTCGCGTCGCGTGCCAAGCTGCAGATCTGCCGCTCGGGCCGGGTCATCGGACAGGAGGCGGTGCAGATGCACGGCGGTATCGGCATGACCGCGGAATATCCGGTCGGCCACTACCTGAGCCGCCTGACCGCGATCTCGCACACCCTCGGCGACGCCGCCGACCACGTGTCGGTGCTGGCACGCTCGGTCGGTGACCACGAGATGGTGATGATCGGCTGACTCGGTCCGAACTGACCGCCAGGGCCCCCGCCGGCGTTTCGGGAATCATCCCCGAACACGTGGCGGGGGCCTCGGCGTTCCGGGCGACGCGCCCGATCTCGGGTCGCTACTGTCTCTTTCATGAACCACCTGCGCGACAACCTGGGCGACGCGGCCGCCTACAGCCTGATGGGGATCGTGTTGCTGGTCCTCGGATTCGTGGCCCTCGATCTCGTCACGCCAGGCCGATTGCGCAACCTCATCTGGCTCGACCACAACCGCAACGCGGTGATGCTGGCGACCGCCCAGGTGATCGGGCTGTCCGTCGTGATGGTCGCCGGAGTCCGCGACTCGATGATGCTCGAACTGTGGCGTGGCGTGCTCTACACCGTCGCGTACACGGTGCTGGCCATCGCCGTGATGATGTGGTCATTCGTGCTGATGGACTGGCTGACCCCGGGCAAACTCGGCACCCTGCTGCTCGACGACGACGAGCATCCAGCGGGCTGGATCTGCGGTGCCGTGTTCATCGGTGTCGGCGCCGTCATCGGCGCTGCGCTGAGTTTCTGACCGGAGTTGCGCCCGCCGCGTCTCCCATCATCCCGATCGGCGGGAACTCTGCGCCCGGTCGGCGCGAGCCGGCGGCTATTGACGGTTGCTCAATAAGCTCTTAGGGTCGTCGCTGACTGATCGACCACAGATCGACCACACCGAGGGGAACACCATGGCCGCGCCGCTGATCGAGGAATCCATCGACATCAACGCCTCCGCAGAGGAAGTCTGGGCGGTGATCTCCGACCTCAAGCGCATGGGCGAGTGGAGCCCGCAATGCAAGAAGATGATCATCCGGGGCGGCACGATCGGACTGGGTACCAAGTCCGTCAACATCAATCGCCGTGGCGCGCTGGTGTGGCCGACCACCTCGAAGGTCGTCCGCTTCACCCCCGCCAAGGAGCTGGCGTTCCGCGTGGCGGAGAACCGCACGGTGTGGAGCTACACCATCGCACCGTCCACCACCGGTGTCACGCTGACCGAGAAGCGCGAGGTGGGCAACGGCACCACCAAGGTGTCCTCGTTCCTGGTGGACAAGATGATGGGCGGGACCACCAACTTCGAGGCCGAGCTCAAGCTGGGTATGGCCGAGACGCTCGAGAAGATCAAGCGCGCCGCGGAGTCGTCGGCGTCGCGGGCCGCCTGAGGCCGAGGGCTCGTCGGCTACCGGTCGGAGAGCTTCTGCATCAGGGCCGGCACGTCCGCGATCGAATCCACGATGTGGTCTGGGACCGGGCCGAACTCGTCGCGCTGTAATGCCCGCAGCGCTTCCTCCCGGAACTTGCCCGTTCGTACGAGCACCCCGACGAGGGCGGCGGCCTGGGCACCGAGCACATCGTTGTGCATGTCGTCGCCCACCATCACGACCTGGGTGGGTTCGAGTTGCATCATGTCGACGGCCGCACGGAAACCGAGCGGTGACGGCTTGCCGATTGCCTTGATCTTGCGGCCGGCCGCCTTCTCGAGCCCTTCGAGATAGACGCCGGTGTCGATGCTGAGCCCATCCGCGGTCGACCACGTCATGGACCGGTGCATCGCGACCACCGGCACCCCGGCAACCATCAGTTCGAGCACTTGCGACAGCGCGCGATGGTCGAACACCGGGCCGGCCCCGCCGAGGACCACCACCTGCGCCCGGCTCGGTTCGTCGATCAGTTCGACCCCGGTCATGTCCTCGGCGATGGGACCCTCGTTGAGCACCCACGCCCGCTTCCCCGGGTGATTCGCGGTGAGATATTCGGCGGTCAACTTGGCCGCCGTGAGGATCTCGTCTGCGGCGACCTCGAAACCGCAGTCGTTGAGCGCCTGGGCGATCTCCCCGCGCGACCGCGAGGTGGTGTTGGTGAGGAACATCCGCGGATATCCCTGCTCAGCCAGGTCGGCGACGGCCTCGACGGCGCCCGGCAGCGCCTTCCACGAGGTGACCATCACCCCGTCGATGTCGAGCAGCAATCCGAGAGCCATGCTCAAAAATCTAGACCCGTCAGCGGCACCCTGCACGCTCGCCGGACCCGGATGGCATGCTGGGCGGATGCGATCGGTGTCGGATCACCAGGCCATTGTCGCCGCACTGTTCGGT
Source organism: Gordonia sp. SID5947 (assembly GCF_009862785.1). Lineage (NCBI taxonomy): Bacteria > Bacillati > Actinomycetota > Actinomycetes > Mycobacteriales > Gordoniaceae > Gordonia > Gordonia sp. SID5947. The sequence goes on from NZ_WWHU01000001.1 coordinate 2,696,331, forward strand.
ATCCACGATCCAGTGACCGCGCGTGTCGCCGACGCCCTCGGGTGCGTGACGGCCGCCGAGGTGGTCGCACCGATCGGGTTGCCCGGCTTCGACAACTCGGCGATGGACGGGTATGCCGTGATCGCCGACGAGATCGCCTCGGCCGCAGCGGAATCCCCGGTCCGGCTCCCGGTGGCGCAGGATATCCCGGCGGGTCGCACCGATCGGTTGACCCTGGCCGCGGGTACCGCCCACCGGATCATGACCGGCGCACCACTGCCCGCCGGCGCCGACGCCGTGGTCCCGGTGGAGGCAACCGACGGTGCGGTGGACGAGGTCGCCATCGCCACCTCCGTCCCGCCCGGCAAACACATTCGCCGAGCGGGTTCCGACATCGAGGCCGGAGAGACGGCGATACCGGCCGGCACCCGGCTTGGCCCTCCTCAGGTCGGCCTGCTCGCCGCACTCGGCGTCACCGAGGTCTCGGTTCGGCCCCGACTGCGGGTCGTCGTGCTCTCGACCGGCTCGGAGCTGGTGACACCGGGCGAACCATTGCACTACGGCCAGATCTACGAATCCAACGGGCCGATGCTGACCGCCTCGGCCCAGGAGGCGGGCGCCGACGCGACACACGTGCATTACGTGACCGACGACGTGGATGCGTTCCGCGCACGTCTCGACGAGATCAGCGACGACGCGGACGTCATCATCACCTCCGGTGGGGTGAGTGCCGGCGCCTTCGAGGTGGTGAAGGACGCCCTCACCGGTACCGGTGTCGAGTTCACGAAGGTCGCGATGCAACCGGGGATGCCGCAAGGCTGCGGTCATTACACCGCCCCGGGCGGTCGCCGGGTCCCGATCATCACGCTCCCGGGCAATCCGGTGAGTTCGTTGGTGTCGTTCGAGGTGTTCATCCGCCCGCCGCTGCGAGCGGCGATGGGACTGCCGTCCGAACGTCGGCGTGTCACCGCACGACTCACCACCGACATCCGCTCCCCCGGAGGAAAACGACAGTTCCTCCGTGGGGTGCTCGGCGGTCAGAAGGGTGATATGCCCCTCGTCGATCCGATCGGCCCGCCGGCGTCGCATCACCTGCGATACCTTGCCAGAGCAGATGCGCTGATCGACATCCCGGCCGAGACGGACTCGGTGACCGCCGGGTCGCCTGTCGACGTCATCGTTCTCTGAGGTCCAGGCAGTGACGCGAGACGTCACCGCGCACGCTCTAAGCTGAAACGAGCGGGCCCGCACGTGCCGACCGAACGCACACCCGTTTTCTCGCAACAGGAGGTCGATGGTGGCCAGGCGCCCGCGTCCGGACGGAACGCGCAGCGGAGCAGGTCATCTCATCGACCTGGCGCGTGAGACGATTCCACCGGTTCACCGTGCCGGACTGCCGTTCGTCGCGGCACCCGCCGCGATCGCGGTCGTCGGACGTCATCACCCGTGGATCGCCCGGCCCGCCGCGCTCACCGCCGCCGCCTGCGCCGCATTTTTCCGTCATCCATCCCGGGTGCCCCCCACCTCCACGGGCGTGGTGGTGGCGCCGGCCGACGGCACCATCGCGCTGGTGGACGAGGCCGTGCCGCCACCCGAGTCGGGTCTGGGCGATGAGCCGCTGCCCCGGGTGTCGACGTTCCTGTCCATCTTCGACGTCCATGTCCAGCGGGTACCGATCACCGGCACCGTGACGTCGGTGACACACACCCCCGGGTCATTCGTCTCGGCCGACCTCCCGGAGGCCAGCAGCGTCAACGAGCGCACCACGATGACCCTGAGCTGCCCCGTCGGCCCCGACACCACACACGACGTCGCGGTCGTGCAGATCGCCGGGCTGCTGGCCCGGCGCATCGTCTGTGAGCCCGTGGTCGGTGAAGCCCTCACCGTCGGGGCCACCTACGGCCTGATCCGGTTCGGTTCGCGCGTGGATGTCTACCTCCCCGCCGGGACCGACCCGATGGTGCGAGTCGGCCAGCGCGCGGTCGGCGCCGAAACCGTCTTCGCGGCCCTCGGCTGAGCCATGCCGAACGCCCGCAGAACCGAGCGCTCGACGTCGCACCGCACGCCGACCACCCATGCGACGCGGCGTGCTCGCACGTCGACGGCGCCCCAACCCCCGGCCCGGCCGCAGTCCGAGCGCGCCCGCTTCGCCAAGCAGGCGGCTGTCGGCCGCATGTTCGTCCCGTCGGCGCTCACGATCCTCGCGATCTGCGCCGGACTGACGGCCATCCGGGTGACCGGCACCGGCGACATCAATGCGGCCATGGGTCTCGTGGTGGCCGCCGCCCTCCTCGACGGTCTCGACGGCCGGGTCGCCCGGATGATGGGCGCGACCACCCGGATGGGCGCCGAGATCGACTCACTGGCCGACGCCATCAACTTCGGGGTCGTGCCTGCCCTGATCGTGTACCTGTATCTGATGCCCGACGAGGACATCGGCTGGGCGTTCACGCTGATCTACTGCTGCGCCATCGTGCTGCGACTGGCACGGTTCAACACCTTGCTCGACGACGACGAGGCGCCCGGCTTCACCCGCGACTTCTTCATAGGGGTGCCCGCGCCCGCGGCCGCGATCATCGCGCTGCTGCCGATCGGGCTGTCGCAGCAGTTCGGTTCGGGGTGGTGGACCTCGGTGCCCGTGGTCGGTGGATGGCTGGTGTTCGTCGCACTGCTGGCTGTCAGCCGGGTGCCGACGGCGTCTCTGAAGGCGGCATCGGTACCGCCGCGGGCGCTGGCCGGACTGCTCGTGGGGGTCGCGATCGGCGCCGCGCTGTTGCTCACCTTCCCCTACCTTCTGATGATCATCGCGATCGTCGCGTATCTGCTGCACATCCCGTTCGCATGGCGCAACCGGCGGTGGGTCGCCGATCGTCCCGAACACTGGGAGGCTCACCCGGCCGCACGACGGGCCGAGCGCCGGGCGATCGCCCGGGCCCAACCGGGACGTCGACGACGGCTCAGCACAGGCGGCAAGTCGCAGGCCAGACTGGGTCTGCGACGCCCGACCGGCATCGTCGCGGCGCCCGACCAGCCTCCGGTCGACCACCCTGCGGTCGACGATCCGGCGCCGTCCGGGGCCCGCTCTGAACCAGTGACCGAGGAGATGGATTGATGCCGGGCAGCGTCCAGCTCACCCTGACCGCACGCGTGAACCCTTCGGCCGCGGACGCGCGCCGCGGGATCGTGCGGGTGCATTCGGAAGTGCTCACCGCTCTGGGCCTGCGTGAATGGGATGCGGTCTCGATCACCGGTGCCCGGGTGACCGCGGCGGTGGTCGCGGATGCCGGCTCCGGAACCCCGACGGGTACCGCGCTGCTCGATGACATCACCTTCTCCAACGCCGGCGTCCGCGAGAACGCGTCGGTGGTGGTGGCACCGGTGCAGGTGCACGGCGCCACCCGCATCACCGTCTCCGGTTCCGCACTCGCCACGCGGTCGGTGGACGAGACGACGCTGCGTCGGGCACTCCTCGGCAAGGTCGTCTCGGTCGGCGACGCCGTGTCGCTGTTGCCACGGGACCTCGGACCCGAGTTCACCGCCGGTGCGGCCACCCGGGCCCTCGCGGTGTCGGTCGGCATCACCTGGACCAATGAGCTGCTCACGGTCGCCGCCACCGACCCGGCCGGTCCGGTGAGTGTGCAGACCAACACCGCAGTGTTGTGGGCAGGCGACGGCGCGCCGAAAGTGTCGCCGCCGCCCTCGGCGCCCGCCCCGTCGACGGCGCTGGGCTTCGCGGCCACGCAGCCGTCGTCATCGGCCCGCCGATCCGCCGGCGCCGGCTCCGCCACCGCGCCGACGACGACGCCGGGGGTGGTCTCGCATGGCTCGTCGTCGAGCATCGCGGCCCGGCCGGTCTCCACTCTGGTCGGCCTCGACAGCCAGGTCACCAAGCTCACCGAATGGCTGACCATCACGCTCGACGAGCCGGAGGTGCTGCGCACGCTGGGCGCCGCACCACGCCTGGGTGTGCTCGTGACCGGTCCCGCCGGTGGTGGCAAGGCCACGCTGGTCCGTTCGGTGTGTGCGGATCGTCGGCTCACCACTGTCGACGGGCCCACCGTCGGTGCGTTGGAGGCCGGTGCACGTCTGGCGGCGGTGCGGTCGGCGATCGCGGACCTTCGCGACGGCGGTGGTGTCCTGTTGGTCACCGACGTCGATGCCCTGCTGCCCGCGCCGAAAGACCCGGCTCCGGCCGAACCGGTCTCCACCCTGATCCTCGACGAGCTCCGTGCAGCCATCGCCGATCGCGGCGACACCACGGCCGGGGCACAGGCCGGCACGATCGCGTTGATCGCGACGACCGCCGAGGCCGTTCGCCTCGACAGCCGGCTGCGCGATCCGTCGCTCTGCGATCGCGAGCTGATCCTGGGCCTGCCCGACATGGCCACGCGCGCGCGACTGCTCGGCGTCATCCTCACCGACGTGCCGAGCGAAGGTCATCTCGACCTCGACGTGATCGCCTCCCGCACACCGGGTTTCGTCGCAGGCGACCTGGCGGCCCTGGCCCGGGAAGCCGCACTGCGCGCAGCCGCTCGGGTGACCGGCGCCGGAAGCGAAGCGAGCGGGCCGAATCAGACCGGCGCCGGGAGCGCAGCGAGCGGGCCGAGACAGACCCGCACCGACGACAGGCCGAGCATCGCGCTGCGCACCGACGACCTGGTCGGAGCACTCGAGGTGATCCGCCCCGTCTCACGGGTGGATTCGCCCGAGGTGGCGCTGGGCTCGATCACCCTGGACGAGGTCGGCGACATGGTGGAGACCAAGCAGGCGCTGACCGAGGCCGTGTTGTGGCCACTGCAGCATCCGGACACCTTCACCCGGCTGGGCGTGGAGCCGCCGCGGGGCGTCCTGCTGTTCGGTCCGCCGGGATGTGGAAAGACGTTTGTCGTGCGGGCACTGGCGGCGTCGGGCCGGTTGTCGGTGCACACGGTCAAGGGTGCCGAGTTGATGGACAAATGGGTCGGATCGTCGGAAAAGGCGGTCCGCGACCTGTTCGACAGGGCGCGTGAGTCGGCGCCGTCACTGATCTTCCTCGACGAGATCGACGCCCTGGCACCGCGGCGCGGTCAGTCCACCGATTCGGGCGTCGGCGATCGGGTGGTCGCCGCGCTGCTAACCGAGCTCGACGGCGTCGAGCCGCTTCAGGACGTGGTGGTGCTCGGGGCGACCAACCGGCCGGACCTGATCGATCCGGCCCTGCTACGTCCCGGCCGCCTCGAACGGCTGGTGTTCGTGCCGCCGCCGGATGCCGCCGCCCGCGCCGAGATCCTGCGCGCGTCGGGCCGCAATGTGCCGCTGGCCGAGGGCGTCGATCTGCAGGCGCTCGCCGACGACCTGGAGGGTTACTCGGCCGCCGACTGTTCGGCGTTGCTGAGGGAGGCCGCGTTGTCGGCGATGCGGCGTGACATCGACGCCGCGACGGTGAGCCCGGACGACGTCGCGGAGGCACGCACGCGGGTCCGCCCGTCGCTCGATGCGGCGCAGGTGGAGAACCTGCGCTCTTACGCCGAGCGACGCGTCGAGTAGCAGCGCCGGCCGCCGATGGGTCGGGTCATCCGCACCCATCGTCCGTCGGCAGGACGCAGAACTGGTTGCCCTCCGGATCGGCGAGGACTACCCACGGCAGGTCGGCGTCGTCGGCGACGAGCACCGCTCCCTCGTCCCGCAGATGTCGGACCTCGTCGATCTGCGTCGTGTGCGACGGCCGGATGTCGAGATGCAGGTGCGCGACGTCGGGCGCCGGATCGGTCGCGGCCTGGAACAACAGCTGGCAGGGGTGGTCAGACGACCCGATCTCCACGAATTCGGTTCCGCGATCGTCGGACCAGCGCCTGGTCACGTCGATCCCGAGCGCCCGGCACCAGAAACCTGCCAGGCCCTCGGGATCGCGGCTGTTGACGACGGGGCACACGAGGTGCGAGGCCATGCAGCTCACGCTACCGCGATGCCCTCGTCACGAGGTGCGACTCCACTAGGAGGTGGTGGTCGACCCCTGGGTCGGCGCGGTCTGGTCCTGCTGACCGGGCATCTGTCCCTGACCGGTCTGTCCGCCCGGCATCTGACCCGGGGCGCCCGGCATCTGACCCATGCCGCCCTGGCCGGTTCCCGTGCCACCGCCTGGCATCCCGCCCCCTGGCATTCCCGCGCCTGGCATTCCCCCGCCTGGCATCCCGCCCTGCACGCCGCCGGGCATGTTCATACCGGGCCCCTGGTTCGACGACGAGTTCCCGGCGAAGTAGCCGGCCCCGAACCCGATCAGCGCGAAGACGACGGCGATCCCGATGCCGCCCGCGATGACCGCATTGCGCAGCTTGTCGCTGACCGCGGTGGTGGCGGCCGGCCGTCCGGTTGGCTGTCCAGCCGGCTCGAACGCCTCGGTCGGCGTGTTGTCGGGTCCCGGCTCGCCGCGGTGACCGGCGGACTGTTCGCTCGAGGCGATCGTCGCCCCCTGTGGTGTGGACATCGGTGTCGGTCTCACTTTCTACGAAATGTAAAAGAGACATCCACCCTGGGTCCGCCGGCTGACCGCAGACTGCCGCGCACCTGTCAGTTCACTGTGAGATCGGGCAAGGCGGACAGCGAACCGGTCAGTCGACGCTCACCTGGTAGAACACCGACGACCCGCCGCCGGCCGCCCCGGCAGTGGTCCCCACCTGCACCCAGTAGGTCGCGCTCCCCTTCTTCGCCGAGAGGATCACCACCTTCTGGCCGCCGTCGGCGCTGCGTTGGGATTCGGCGAAGCCCGCATCGGTGAGAGTGGTGACCGCGTTCTCGAGCACGTTCCCCGAGTCACGACCGCCCTGGACGGTCACCGACCACCCGTCCGCGCGAGTTCCGTCGGCGGTCAGCACAGTGCCCTCGACCAACGGGACCTGAGCGGCGGGAAAGTCCTTCGGCAACGCCGCACCGGCAGGTGCGGCGTCCTCGTCGGACCCGCAACCGGACAGCAACACCGCGGCCGCGACCACCACTGCGAGCAGGGTTGACAGCCTGTAGAAGCGCATCATGCCAGCAACGGTAAGGTAGAGCGGGCGGGCCTCGCCCGTGACACCCCGCCCGAATCTGCGAAAGACGGTGTGCCCACTTGATCTCCGTGTTGGCTGCGCTCGCGGTCTCTGCGCTGCTCGCGCCGCCGGTGATCAAGTGGCTGGGTACACGTGGTTTCTACGTGCTCGCACTCGCTCCCGCGGGGGCGCTCGTCTGGGTCGTCCTGAACTGGCCACAAGAGGGCGAGCCCCCCGTCGTCGAGACGGTGAAATGGGTGCCGGTCCTGCAGATGGACATCGTCACCCGGTTCGACACCCTCAGTGCCATCCTGTCGGTCCTCATCCTCGGCGTCGGCGCACTCGTGCTCTGTTACTGCGCCCACTACTTCGACGACGCCAGGCCGCGGGTCGCCGTGTTCGGTGGCGAGATGATCGCGTTCGCCGCCGCGATGTTCGGGCTGGTGGTCAGCGACAACATGCTCGTCCTGTACGTGTTCTGGGAACTGACCACCGTGCTGTCGTTCATGCTCGTCGGGTTCTACGGCATCCGCGCGACCGCGCGCCGCGCCGCCACCCAGGCCTTGCTGGTCACCACCGCCGGCGGGCTGGCCATGCTGGTCGGCATCATCATGCTGGGCGAGAAGACCGGCAGCTACCTGCTCTCGGATCTCCTGGCCGATCCGCCCGCGAGCAGCGGGTACGTCGACTGTGCCGTAGTCCTGTTGCTCATCGGCGCGCTGAGCAAATCCGCCATCGTGCCGTTCCATTTCTGGCTCCCGGGCGCGATGGCCGCGCCGACCCCGGTCAGCGCGTATCTGCACGCGGCAGCCATGGTCAAGGCCGGCATCTACCTGATCGCACGTCTCGCCCCGGCCTTCTCCACGACGACGAGCTGGCACATCGCCGTGGTCGCACTCGGCATGGTCACGATGATCCTCGGCGGCTGGCGTTCCCTGCGGGAACTCGACCTCAAGCTCGTACTCGCCTTCGGAACGGTCTCGCAGCTCGGGTTCATGGCGGTGCTGGTCGGCATCGGCGACGCGAACGTCGCCATGGCCGGGATCACGATGCTCGTCGCGCACGCATTCTTCAAGGCCGCGCTGTTCATGGTCGTGGGCATCATCGACCACTCGACGGGCACCCGCGACATCCGCAAACTGGCCCGACTGGGTCATCGCCTGCCGGTGCTCGCGCTGACCGCTGCGGTGGCCGGGGCCAGCATGGCCGGGCTGCCGCTGACCATCGGCTTCGTCGGGAAGGAGACGGCCTTCGGGTCGGTGTGGGACACGGGCGCCTACGTGCCCTGGCAGTCCGAGACGATCGACATCGTGCTGCTGGTCGGTTCGGTCATCACCTTTGCCTACACCTGCCGGTTCCTCTGGGGCGCGTTCGGCCGTAAGGTCCGCTCCACACCGAGCCCGGCGGTGGCCAAGATGCATCCGCCCACCCCAATGTTCCTCGCGGCGCCGGTCCTGCTGGCCGTCGGCGGCGTGATCGCGGGCATCTTCAGCCCGCAGGTCGGTGACCTGTTCGAGCCGTACGCGCAAACCCTTCCGGCCTACGGCCACGAGCTCGAGCACCTGGCGATGTGGCACGGCTTCGGTCTGCCGGTCGTGTTCTCGATCATCGTGATCGTGGCCGGCGCACTGCTGTTCCTGCTCACCCGGCGAATGCGCGAACAGCTCTTCCGATACCGCCCGCTCCTCAACGCCGACCGCATCTACGACGCGACCCTGCGCACCGCGGACACGCTCTCCCTCCTCCTCACCCGCAACACCCAGCGCGGCTCTCTACCGATCACCCAGGGCGTGATCTTGTCGACGGCGATCGTGGTGCCGGTCGCGGCGCTCGCCCTGGGATCGCGGACGCGCCTGGAGATCGCCGGGTTCGACACCGCGGTGCAATTCGTGATCGGCTCCATCATCGCGGTCGCCGCCGTGGCCGCGGTGCTGCTGCGCAACCGTCTCGCCGCCACCCTGGTCGTCGGTCTCACCGGTTACGGCGCGGGCATGCTCTTCGCGCTCTACGGGGCCCCCGACCTCGCGCTCACCCAGTTCCTGGTGGAGACGCTGACGCTGGTGATCTTCGTCCTGGTGCTGCGCAAACTGCCCGCGGAGCCCGAGCCCCGCCACGCAACCCGATTCAAACCGTTGCGTGCGCTCATCGGGGTCGCGTTCGGCGCATCGCTCGTGATCATCGGCCTGTTCGCGGCTGCGGCACGGTCCGAGCAGCCGCTGCACGTCGACATCCCGGCGGCGGCCTACGAATTCGGCCACGGCGCCAACGCGGTCAACGTCCTGCTGGTCGATGTGCGGGCTTGGGACACCCTTGCGGAGGTCTCCGTGCTCATCGTCGCGGCGACCGGCGTGGCGTCCATGGTGTTCCGCAACCGCCGGTTCGGTGCCGCACCGCGCGTCGCCGATGCGGCGCGCCTGCAGGCGGGGATCAACGGTGAGGATGTCGACGATCCCATCCCGCCGGACCGGACCCGATGGTTGCTGGGCAGCGATTTCCGCGACCCGCGCCACCGGTCGATGGTCCTCGAGGCTACGACGCGACTGATCTTCCCGACGATGGTCGTGTTGTCGGTCTACTTCTTCTACGCCGGTCACAATGCCCCCGGTGGCGGCTTCGCCGGCGGTCTCACCATGGGCCTCGCGCTGGTGCTCCGCTATCTCGCCGGGGGCCGGTACGAACTCGGCGAGGCGCTGCCGATCGAGCCGGGTCGCATCCTGGGCGCCGGCCTGGCGATCTCCGCCGGTACCGCGTCGGCATCGCTCCTGCTGGGTGCGCCTGCCCTGTCGTCGGCGGTCGTCGAGATGACGCTGCCGGTGCTCGGCGACGTGAAACTCGTGACGGCCCTGTTCTTCGATCTCGGCATCTACCTGATCGTGGTCGGGCTGGTTCTCGACATCCTGCGCAGCCTCGGCGCCCGCCTCGACGTCGAATCCAGCGCGGCCGACAACACGCCGGCGCCGGTGCGCGTCACCGCCGGGGAGGTGCCCCAATGAGCGTCAATCTGGGGTTGCTGATCGTCATCGGTGTGCTGGCCGCGTGCGGCGCCTACCTGTTGATGGAACGCAGCCTGATCCGCATGCTGTTCGGGCTCCTCTTGTGCGGCAACGCGATCAACCTGCTGATCCTGGTGGTGTCCGGCGGCATGGGCAACCCGCCCATCATGGGCCGGTCGTCGGAGAGCCGAGCATCCGACGCCGACCCCCTGGCACAGGCGATGATCCTGACCGCCATCGTCATCACGATGGGCGTCGCCGCATTCGTGTTGTCGCTGGTCTATCGCCTCTTCGTGATCAACCGCGACGACGACGATCTCGAGGACGACACCGAGGACGTGAAGATCCTCAGCGGATCGCTGGACACCGCGCCCGACCGCGACCGGACCGACGACCCGATCACCCTCGCCGACACTGCGGCGGGCGATCTCTACGACGATGAGGGCAACCCGATCACACCGGAGGAATTCGCGGCACGGCATGCGGAGATGATCGAGACCGACCTCATGCCCGAAGACGCCGATGTCATCGACGAGAACGTTCGCGACAACGACTCCGCGATCAGCGTCTCCCGTCCCGAGGATGGGGGGAGCCGATGACCCCGCAGCCGTCGTGGATCCCGGTCCTCATCACGCTGCCCACGCTGGTACCGATCCTGGCGGCCGCGCTCACGCTGCTCGGTGGCCGAAGCCCGCGCTTTCAGCGGTCGATCGCGGTGGGCGCCATCTCGGTGGTGTTCATCGCATCGTGCATCCTGCTCTATCTCACCAATGCACGCGGTACGTTCGCCGTCACGATCGGCGGGTGGGGTGACAAGGGCTTCCCCAACGGCCCGCTCGGCATCACGCTGGTCGTCGACCAGCTCGCGGCGCTGATGCTGGTGGTCTCGACCATCGTGCTGCTCTGCGTCGTCGTGTACGCGGTCGGCCAGGGCATCCGCGACGGGACGTCGCAGCAGCCGGTGTCGATCTTCCTGCCCAGCTACCTGATCCTGACGGCCGGTGTGTGCAACGCCTTCCTGGCCGGGGACCTGTTCAACCTGTACGTCTCGTTCGAGGTCCTGCTGGCCGCGAGCTTCGTGCTGCTCACGTTGGGAGCGAGTCCCGAGCGGGTGCGCGCAGGCGCCTCCTACGTGATGGTCTCGATGGTGTCGTCGCTGATCTTCCTGTCCGGCATCGCCTTCGCCTACGCGACCACGGGGACGCTGAACCTCGCCGAGATGGCCGCGCGCCTCGACAACGTGCCCGACGGAACCCGCAACGCGCTGTTTGCCGTGCTGCTTGTCGCGTTCGGCATCAAGGCCGCGGTGTTCCCGCTGTCCACTTGGTTGCCCGACTCGTACCCGACCGCCCCCGCACCGGTCACCGCGGTGTTCGCCGGCCTGCTCACCAAGGTCGGTGTGTACGCGATCATCCGCGCCCACACCCTGCTGTTCCCGGGCGGCTCGATGGACACGGTGCTCCTCATCGCCGGTCTGCTCACCATGCTGATCGGCATCTTCGGCGCGATCGCCCAGTCCGACATCAAACGACTGCTGTCCTTCACCCTCGTCAGCCACATCGGGTACATGGTGTTCGGTATCGCGTTGTCGTCGCGGTTCGGGCTGTCGGCGGCCATCTACTACGTCGCCCACCACATCCTGGTGCAGACCACGTTGTTCCTGGTGGTCGGTCTCATCGAACGCCAAGCCGGGTCGTCGTCGCTGCGCCGTCTGGGTGGGCTCATCTCCACCCCGGTGCTGGCCGGTCTGTTCCTGATCCCCGCGCTCAATCTGGGTGGCATCCCACCGTTCTCGGGCTTCATCGGCAAGGTCGCGCTCCTCGAGGCCGGCGCGCAGGACGGCTCGGTGCTGGCGTGGGTGCTGGTCGCCGGGTCGGTCGTGACGAGCCTGCTCACGCTGTACGTGATGGCGCGCGTGTGGACCAAGGGCTTCTGGCGTGCCCGTGCGGACGCCCCGGAGGGCGAACTGGCCGACCAGGGCCCGTCGGCGCTGATCGACGAGAGCGCCGACATCGCCTTCGACGACCGGGCCGACGTCGGCCGGATGCCGATCGGCATGGTCATCCCGACCGCGGTGATGGTCGGCGCCGGACTCGTGCTGACGCTGTGGGCCGGTCCGATCATCGGTTTCACCGACCGTGCGGCCACCGACATCGCCGACCGCGGCATCTACATGGAAGCGGTGCTCGGAGGTGACGGCCGATGAAGAACCGGTCCGCGGCGCGTCCGGTACGCGCCCGCATCATCACCGCATGGCGGGTCTCACTGCTGTTCATCTTCTGGCATGTGGTCAGCGGCTACGTCTGGATCCGCGATCACGTCCGCATCCCGCGGTGGTTCGGGAGCGATTCGCGCGAGGTCGCGGTGCGGCTGTGGAGTCTGGCGTGGCTCACCTTTGTCTGGGTCTTGTTGTGGGGCACGGTTTCCTGGGCAAACATCATCGGCGGCCTCGTGCTGGCCACCGCCATCGTCACCCTGTTGCCGCTGCCGCGGGTGCCGGTGGAGGGCCGCATCCACCCGATCGGATTGCTCATCCTGATCGGACGGCTGATCGTCGACTTCTTCATCTCGAGCGCCCAGGTGGCGTGGGCCGCGATCCGGCCGGGCAAACCGCCGCTCGGCGCGGTCATCCGAGTGCGGGTGGCGATCAAATCCGATCTGGTTCTCACGCTCGCCGTCGACTACCTCAACCTGGTGCCGGGCACCATGGTGCTGGAGATCGACCACCGGCGCCGCATGCTCTACGTCCACGTCTTCGACGTCCGGGACGAGAAGCGTCTGGTGGCGTTCCGCAAACAGATCGCGTTCGTGGAGCGCGCATTCATCCGGGCATTCGAGCGGGACAGCGAATGGCATCCCAGCCCGTACCACGGGATAGACGAGGATTTTCACCGCGTCGCACGCTCGAACGGAGGTGAGCCATGACCTACGTCTGGGTGCTCGTGAGTGCGATGCTGATGATCGCCGCGGCGTTGACCACCATCCGCGTCCTCCGCGGGCCGACCACCCTTGATCGGCTCGTCGCCCTCGACACCGTCATCGCGCTGTGCATGTGCGGGCTCGGTGCGTGGGCCGCGTACAGCCGGGACTCCACCGTGGTGCCCGCCATCGTCGCGCTGTCGTTGGTGAGTTTCGTCGGATCGGTCGCCATCGCGCGATTCCGGGTGAGGGATGACGAACAATGATCGGTGACATCATCTCGTCGGTGCTGCTGCTCCTGGGAGCGACCATGGCACTGACCACCTCGATCGGCATGTTGCGCTTCCCGGACACGTTGAGTCGCATGCATGCCTCGACGAAACCGCAGACCTTCGGGCTGCTGCTGGTCCTGATCGGTGCGATGATCCGCCTCGGCCGCAACGTCGACGTCGGGATGCTGGTGCTGGCCTGTCTGTTCGCGCTGATCACCGCCCCGGTGATCGCGCATCGTATCGGCAGGCTCGTCTATCAGGAGCAGCGTGCGCGCGACGGCCTCATCGCACGCGAGGACATGGATTCCGGCACGCGGGATTAGCCCGCTCCCCGCCCACCCGGCACGCGTCCCCGCCGACCGGGACAGGCGGGAAGGGCAGCGTCTATTCGAGCTCGCCGACGACCGAGTTCACCACCGCACGCAGATCACCGGTGCGTCGATAGACCTCGCGTTGGCGCTGGTAGCTCGTGCCCCTGCCGACGATGTCGGCCACGCGAGCGAGTTCGGCGGCACAGTTCAGATCTCGCGCCACCGGTTCGAGCCGGCCGAGGACGTCGGTGAGATCGTCGGTCACCAACCGCTCGGTGCAGTCCGAGTCCAGGATGACGATCGCGTCGAGACCGTATCTCGCTGCGCGCCACTTGTTCTCCTGTACCAGCCACGGCGCCATCTGCGGCAAATCCTCACCGGACTCGAGGCGGCGATCGAGATCGACGACGAGGCAGTGGATCAGCGCGACCAGCGCCGACAACTCGCCGAGGTTGGTCATGCCGTCGCAGACCCTGACCTCGATGGTGCCCAGGTGTGGCGACGGGCGGATGTCCCACCGGATCTCGTTGAGATGATCGATGATGCCGGTGGTCATCTGATCGGTGACGAAGCCCTCGAACTCTGCCCAGGTGGCGAACTGGAACGGCAGGCCGGCTGTCGGCAGCTGCTGGAACATCATCGCGCGGTTGCTGGCATAGCCGGTGTCCTGCCCCGCCCACATCGGGGACGACGCGGACAGCGACAGCAGGTGCGGGTAATAGTTCAACAGCGCGCCGAGAATCGGTAACACCTTGTCGCGGTGACTGATCCCGACGTGCACGTGCACACCCCAGATCAGCATCTGGCGTCCCCACCACTGGGTCCGCTCGATCAGTTCCGCGTATCGGTGCCCCTCGGTCAGCAGCTGCGTCGACCACTCGGCAAACGGATGGGTGCCGGCACCGTACAGATCCACACCGAGTTCCTCGGTGAGGCCACGGACGCCGTCGAGCGTTGCGGACAGATCGGCGATCGCCTCCGGCGTGTCACGACAGATACCGGTGACGATCTCCACGGTGTTGCGAAGAAGTTCCTTGTGTACCTTGCCGCGACGGTCCGGTACCCGTTCGGACACCAGCGCGAACAGGTCTGCGGCCGAGTTCGACAGATCGCCGGACACCTTGTCGGTCAAGGCGAACTCCCATTCGACCCCCAGGGAGGGGGTCGGCGATCCGTCGAACTCGATCGGAGTGATCATGACCGCGGATCAGCGCCGCATCGGGTCACTCGTGGGCCTCGATGACCCCACACGCCAGGCGGTTACCCGCATCGCCGGTCTTCATCGACTGCTCGTCCGGCGCCGGCGCGTACCGGGTGGGGATGTTGGCGAAGTTGTCCGGCTTCTCGTGGATGACGATCGCCTTGCCGACGATCTGGCCGAGGTTCACGGCGTCGGTCGTGGTGACGGTCTCGGCGGTGCCGTCCTTCAGGACGTTGAGAGAGATCAGGTCCCCGCTGGAGGGATGGCCGGTGTGCCCCTCCACCTGCAGATGACTGCCCGCGCTGGAGAACGCCTCGCCGCCACCGGTCTGGCAGACACCGTTCTGATGGATGTGCATGCCGTGGAAGCCCGCCGGGATCCCGCTCTCGGCGTTCAATCGGACGGTGACCTTCACCGACGACCCGCTCGGCGTGAATGTCGCCTCGCCGACGGATTTGCCACTGTCGTTGATCAGCTTGGCCGTGGCGTCCTCCTTGGGCGACTCGCCCGCGCCGTCGGCGTCGTCGAGCTCCCCGGGGGGCGCCTGGTTTCCCGTCACCACCGACGGGGTGGTGCCGGGTGTGTCGGACGCCGGCTCGTCGGGAGTACATGCGGCCAGCGCCGCGCCGACGATGCCGGCCGCGGCCACCACGGCCAACGTACGACGGGTCGAATTGCCGGATGTCGATCTGACGGTCATGTCACTCCTTGTGATCTGAACGGGCCGTGGTCTGGCGAACTGTCATCGGGCACTGGTCGAGTCGGGTGTCATCGGGTGACCACGATCACCGGGATCCCGTCCGTGCACTGTGTGAACGACGACGGGCGGGACTCCACACTCGCGTCACCGCCGAGTGCGGCGGCGACCTCCTCGGCCGCCGACTTCTGGCCGTCGTCGTAGAAGATCGTGTTCTCGGTGATCGACGACGTCGTGAGGTTGCCGGGCGACGCCGTCTGGTAACCCTTGGCCTTCAGATTGTCGGCGACCTCGCCGGCCAGCCCGGAGACGGATCCAGCATTGAAGACGCACAACTCCGGCGTGTCGGCCGATGCGCTCGCCGACGGCGACGACGAGGCCGAAGCGGGACTCGGGGCCGCGGCAGACGTCACCTGATTCTGTGCCTGCTGCAGATCCTGCTCGGGATTGTCGCCACTGGTCGCCGCGGAGTGCCAACCCAACCCGATGCAGACGATGGCCAACGCCAGCAGCAGCATGGCGCCGGCGCGGAGCGGCAACCGGCTCGGTTCACGATCAGGATTCATCACCGAGAACCTTACTTCACATCCGTAGGTGCGCCGGGTGCGGTCACCGCTGTCGTGAGGCCGGTGCGATCAGGTGATCTCGAAGCCGAGACGACGGGCCGCGCGAGCCTTCTGCCTCGACGCACGCAACCGTCGCAGACGCTTGACCAGCATCGGATCGGCGGCCAGCGCCTCGGGCCGATCGACGAGGGCATTGAGCACCTGGTAGTAGCGGGTGGCCGACAGCCCGAAGAGTTCCTTGATGGCTTCTTCCTTGGCGCCGGCGTACTTCCACCACTGCCGTTCGAACGCCAGGATGTCGTGTTCGCGACGGGACAGCCCGTCCGGACCGACCTCATGAGGGTCGACAGGATTGGTCGTCGATCGGTCGGCAGCTGTGTGGGTGGGGTCTGTGGGTGTGGGTTGATCGCCCTGCTTCTGGCTTCGCGCAGCTGCGCCGTCCATCTCGCTCCCTCAAGATCGCCTCGTGCACATCACATCGCTGGAAATGGTCCCCCGACCCACCGGCCCGAACAAACTCCACCGAACCGGATATTCAGGTCACCGAACAAATCACAGCAATGTGGTTCGGTGATCATCTAACCACGATCGGCGGGCCGGTTCGTGGTGTGACTCGCCACGACACGGCGACCGGCGGAGGAGACCGGAGGCCGTCGCCGGTACACGTGGACGAACCGCGTGAGGGCGCTCGGTAATCTGTCCGGCATGGCCATCCTCCCGATCTGCATCGTCGGCGAACCGGTGTTGCATCACCCGACCGAGCTCGTCGAGCTCGACGCGCAGCGTCGTCCCGCCGCGGAACTCGTGACGCTCCTCGACGATATGTTCGCCACCATGGACGCCGCCAACGGTGTCGGCCTGGCGGCCAATCAGGTCGGGGTGGGCAAACGGATGTTCGTCTACGACTGCCCGGACGGTGAGCGGTACGAGGTGCGGCGCAGGCGCGGCGAGGTGATCAACCCGGTGCTGGAGACCTCGGAGATCCCGGAGACCATGCCCGATCCCGACGACGACGACGAAGGATGCCTGTCCGTCCCGGGTGAGCAGTTTCCCACCGGGCGCGCCGACTGGGCGCGCGTGAGCGGGGTTGATCGCAACGGCGACGAGGTCGTCATCGAGGGCACCGGCTTCTTCGCCCGCATGCTGCAGCACGAGGTCGGGCACCTCGACGGCTACCTCTACGTCGATGTGCTGGTCGGCCGCAACGCCCGCGCCGCCAAGAAGACCATCAAGCGTCAGGGCTGGGGCGTGCCGGGATTGTCCTGGCTGCCCGGCGCCGTCGACGACCCGTTCGGCCACGACGACGAGGACTGACGCCGTGGTCGCCGCGACCTGGTACTCGCGCCGATGAGCGAGCCGTTCGTCGGCGACCGGATCGTCGTCCGCTACCGCCTCGGCGCGGCCACCCCCGCGGACTGGCGCGGCGATCCGGCGGCCGCGCAGTCGGATGTGACCGGCATCTTGCGCGCGGACGGCGATCCTCTCGTCATCGAGCGCGACGGCGCCCACGAATCGATCCCGCGGGCGGCGATCACCTCTATCCGACTCCTGTCCCGGGTGACGATCCGCAACTCCGAGATCCGGGCCGTCGAGGCGGCGGCCGCCGCAGCGTGGCCGGGGACCGAATCGGCGATGGTGTCGGGCTGGCTGCTGCGGGCAGGAGGCGGTTTCACCCGGCGGGCCAACTCGGCGGTGCCCGTGGAGTTCGGTGCCGACACCGACGCCGCCGCCATCTCGGCGATGCGCGCCTGGTATTCGGACCGCGGTCTGCCGACGATGATCGCGCTGCCCGAACGGCTCGTCCCGGCCGGACACATCGACGGACGGCCGGTCAGCGGGGAGGTGCAGATGCTGGTCCGCGACATCGCAGGCATCTCCGCTCGGGGACGCGAGGCCCCGGTCCGGTTGGCCGATGGACCGACGACCGCGTGGTTGCGCGCGTATCGCGGCACCGACGTCGACGTCGAGGTCGCCGCGCCCGTGGTCGCGGGTTCGCGTGGCCCGCTGGCCTTCGCCTCGATCGGCGACGACGAACCGGTGTCGATCGGACGCGCGACGGTCACCGAGTCCACCGACGGCACCCGATGGCTCGGACT
The DNA here is from genome assembly GCF_009862785.1 of Gordonia sp. SID5947. NCBI lineage: Bacteria > Bacillati > Actinomycetota > Actinomycetes > Mycobacteriales > Gordoniaceae > Gordonia > Gordonia sp. SID5947. The sequence goes on from NZ_WWHU01000001.1 coordinate 2,714,369, forward strand.
CACCGCCTTGTGGACCTCGCCGTCGCGCCGACGCGAGGGACTGGCCGGACGAGTCGTCGCCGAGCTCGTCGAGTGGGGCGCCGACCACGGCGCGCAGCGCATCTACGTGCAGGTCGAGGCGGACAACAGGATCGCCGGGAACTGGTATCGCACCCTCGGTTTCGGTCTGCATCACACATACCGCTACGTCGAGATCTGATCGTCTCGTAGGGTTGGGCGCGTGGTGTCGGCGGGCGTGAGCAAGCGGCGGCAGGCGATCGGATCCGTGGCCACGGTGGTGGCGATCGCCGTGGTTGCGGCGCTCACCTGGGTACTCGGCGGCAACGACCAAGACCCCCGGAGAACGGTTCTGCGACGGCGGTGCAGTCCTCGTCGATGCCGTTGTCATCGGGCGACTCGCAAGCGGTTCCCGCCCATGTCCAGCGCACCCTGGCGCTGATCGACGCCGGCGAATGGCCCGCGGCCGCGCAGGCCCCGGGCACCCACGGCGGCGATGTCTTCCGCAATGCCGAGGGCAACCTGCCCGCCACCGACGATCGTGGACATCGGATCACCTATCGGGAGTGGGACGTCAATCCCAAGGAACCGGGTCAGAGCCGGGACGCCGAACGGATCGTCACCGGCAGCGACGGCAGCGCGTGGTACACCAGCGATCACTACCGTACGTTCGTCCAGATCCGGGGGCCGACATTGTGACCACCTCTGAGCACACACCGATCCCGCTGGGACAGTTCGTCTCTGCCGCCGGACGATTCGGGCCGGTGGCCGGGGTGCTGACCGGAGCGCAGCTGTCCTGGGTGCCACACCGTCTCGCGGTACGGTCGGTCGACGCCGACCGGATGCCGACGGTCGCGGCGGTGTTCGACGAATTCGCCAGGGCCTGGGCGTTTCCCGATGCTTTCGGACAGAACAAAGACGCCTTCGACGAGTGCATGCGCCACCTCGACGACATCCCGCCCGACGTGAGTGCCCCCTCTGCGTACCTGACCGTCATCGAGAACGCGCCACGCCTGCTGAGTCACGAGCCCGACGAACTGCGATGGTTCGCAGGATCTCTCGAGTTCTACCGGGATCACTACCGCGATGTCGCCGCTCCGCCCGCCGCCTTCGCCGTGGTACTCCGGAGCCCATCCACCCTTCGCCGACGGGTCGAGACCCGTTGGCACGACGCCGGCTCGCCGGTCGCCCTGATCGAGAGCTGACATGCGCATCGCCACCTGGAACGTGAACTCGATCCGTGCGCGCTCGGAGGCCGTGGTCGGCTGGATGGAGCGCAACGACATCGATGTGCTCGCCATGCAGGAGACGAAATGCCGCGACGACGAGTTCCCGCTGATGAGCTTCCTGGCCGGCGGCTACGACGTCGCCCATGTCGGCAGCGGCGGATACAACGGGGTCGCGATCGCCTCGCGGATCGGGCTCGACGAGGTGGAGATCGGGTTCGAAGGCCAGCCGGGCTACGGGGCCGACCACACCGCTCCCGCGCGCGAGGCACGCGCGATCTCCGCGCGCTGCGGCGCGATCCGGGTGTGGAGCCTCTACGTGCCCAACGGCCGCGCCCTCGACGATCCGCACTATCGCTACAAGCTCGACTGGCTGGGCCGACTCCGCGACATCGGCTCGCTGTGGCTCGCCCACGACCCCGCCGCACAGATCGTGCTCGCCGGCGACTGGAACGTCATCCCGACCGACGACGACGTGTGGGATCCCACGCAGTTCGAGGGCAAGACCCACGTCTCCGAGCCCGAACGGGCCGCGCTGAACGCGATTCGTGAGGCCGGTTTCCACGACTCGGCGCATCCCTACACCGACGGTTACACCTTCTGGGATTACACCCAGCTCCGGTTCCCGCGCGACGAGGGCATGCGGATCGACTACCTGTTGTGTTCCCCCGCGTTCGACGACCGGGTACGCGGGGCGTTTGTCGACCGTGACGCCCGGAAGGGCAAGGGCGCCAGCGACCACGCGCCGGTGGTCCTCGAGCTCTGAGGATCCGCACGACCGACCGTCGGAGCGTTACTGAGCTTAGGCTAAGCTGCACCCATGTTTCGAGTGTCGCGCGGATTCCTCGTCCTGCTGATCACATTGGTGAGCGCAACGCTGGCGCTGTCCGCCTGCAGTTCTCCCGACGACTCGGCATCCGACGGCGGTGCGCCGATCCAGGTCAACACCTCCAAGGGGTCGGTGACCATCAACGGTGTGCCCAAACGGATCGTCGCGCTGGGCGCCCAGTGGATCGACGTCGCGTTGTCGTTCGGCGTCACGCCGGTGGCCTACCTCGACAACATCCAGGTCCTCACCGGCAAGCCCGCACCGTGGTCGAGCGATCAGCTGAAGAGTTCGACCGCCCTCAGCACCGATGGCGTCGTCGAGCAGGTCGCCAAGGCGAAGCCGGACCTGATCCTGGCGACCTCCTACATGGCCGACGGACAGCCGGAGATGTACAGCCAGATCTCCAAGCTCGCACCGACCATCCCGGGCATCACCGGCAAGCAGATCGACCCCTGGCAGGACATGGTGACGTTCCTGGGCACGGTGTTGCGGCAACCCGAGAAGGCCAAGGAGATCACCGCCGGCGTCGACGACAAGGTCAATGCCACCAAGAAGGAACTCCCCGGGCTGAACGGCAAGACCTACACGATGGCCTACATGTACTCCAACGATCAGATCCAGGTGCTCGGCGACCCGGACGACGGCGCCACCTACCTGTTCCGCTCGCTGGGTATGAACATCGCCCCGGCGCTCGTTGCCGGCTTCCGGCGCAACGGGCAGCCGCGATATCCCATCTCCACCGAGAACGTGCCACTGCTCGACTCCGATCTGCTGGTCCTCACCGCCAACACCGATCAGTTGATGTCGTCGCTGCAGAAGCTGCCGGGTTATCGCAATCTCAGATCGGTGCGCAGCGGGGCCGTGAGTCGCCTGTCCGTGGCCGAGATCGGCGGTCTGAACGAGCCGACGCCGCTGTCGATTCCGTACCTTCTCGACAAGATGCACCCGGCTCTGCAGAAGGCCTCCGTCTGACGTCGCGATGACCAACCCATCCCCGGCGGTCGAGCCGCAGACGGTCTACACGCTCACCCATGGCGCCCGCTGCCTGCTCGGCGGCAACGGCGTGGCCGTCCTCCTGCCCGCCAAACAGCGGCTCGACGGGTTGTCGCCGCGCCAGATCACGCTTCTGCGAACGCTCAACAGCGGCCCGCTGCACGTCAACGACGAGACCGACCCGGACACGTCCGATCTGCTCGACCGACTGATCGACGCAGGCGTGGTGACGATGATCGTCTCGGTCGGAGCCCGAGAGTTGTACTCTCTCCGCCCCTTTCGCCGCCCTCCCACGTCGCGTCCGACCGCACGTCCGGACTCGTTCGAGTTGTCACGGTTCACCGTGGTGCGGCGCAACGGGACGGATGTGGTCGCCGAGAATCCCCGATCATGGTGCGACGTCGTCGTGCACGATCCGGAGGTCCTCGCGACGCTCACCGGGCTGGCCTCGACCCTTCCGGCGGTGGTCCGAGACCGGCTGTCCGCCGACCTCGCGTGGTCGGGCCATGCGGTCGGCGCGGGTACCGAAGAGCACGACTTCGCCACGCGTAGTTGGAGTCCGCACGAATTGTGGTTCCACCGGCGGAGCACGGTCGGAGACCGCGGCACCAGTTGGGCACATTTCGGTCCCACCCGGTGGGCCGACGGTGAGTTCGAACCGCTGCCCGCGCGGCGCGAGCGTTACGACGGGGAGCCCGTGGCCCTCCCCACCCCCGACCTGGAGGCACTGCGGCGTGACGACCGGCCGCTGACCGCCGTGGTCGAGGATCGGAAGTCGGTGCGCGACTTCGACGATCGACATCCGATGAGCGCGGCACAGCTGGGTGAACTGCTACACCGATGCGCACGGACCCGCGGTGTTCGCACCACGAACGCGAATCGTTCGGTGCCCGAAGAACTCCCGTCACGCCCGTTCCCGTCGGGGGGCTCACTGTACGAGCTCGAGGTGTACGCCGTGGTGCGCACCGCCGACGGCATCGCACCGGGGATGTACCACTACGACTCGTTCGACCACATGTTGCGACCGGTGGCGCCATACGACGACCCCGCCGTCCGTCGCCTCATCGCACCCGCATCCCTCACGCTGGCCGACGGACAGCTCCCGCAGGTGCTGCTCGTGCTCGCCGCACGACCGGGCCGGATCATGTGGACCTACGAGCAGATGCCATACGCGGTGATCCTCAAGCACGTCGGCGTCCTCACCCAGACGCTCTATCTCACCTCCACCGCAATGGGTTTGGGTGGTGTGGCGCAGGGTTACGGTGACACGGCGGCATTCGCCGAGGCCACCGGCGCCGACGAGCTCGTCGAGTGCAACGTCGGGAGTTTTGTCGTCGGGACGCCGCGACAATGAGAGTCGTCGCTCACCTCCGGGCAGGAGCAAACCGCACGGGGTGACATCGTCCGCTGACTCGCACCGAGCATTCGTCCACCCTCACGCATCAGTCGGACCGCAACGCCGGCCGCTACCAGCCGTTGGGCGTACGAGATCGCCTCGTCGCGCAGTGGATCGAATCCGGCGACCGTGATGATCGTCGGAGGTGCGCCGGACAGGTCGTCGGCGTGCAGTGGATATGTGGTCGCCCTCTGCTCGTCATCTCGGCCGGCCTATCGGATCGCCACGATGTTGTCCGGTGTGCGATTGCGGTCGCCTCTCGTCGCGATCTCGCTCTGATCGATCCCGTCGGTGCCATGTCGTAGTGTTGTCACCAGCAGGAAAGAAGAAGACGAAGCGCGCCCCGTGTCCACCTGCCGGCCCGTCGCACAGAACACCTGAGAAACCTATGTCCTGCTGTCCTGTTCCGTCATTCGGGAGGCCGCAATGTCATCGACCGCATCACTGATCGCCATCGGCGACGCTCTGAGCGCCGTTCACCTCGACCACGAGTCGATGAGCGGGCAGAGCGCGTTCGAGGAGATGCGCGCCCTGTATGAGATTCGGAATCTGATCGACCATCATGCCGCGCAACTGACCGGCACACTCGACCGACTGCGGGTGGCCAAAGACCACGGTCGCACCACGCGAGAGTTGTTGATCGTCATGGGTTTCGCCCCATCCGTGGCACACCGCTACATCCGTATCGCCGGCGCACTGGCGCTACTGCCGACCTTATCGGCGCATGCCGTCGACGGCGTCATCTCGAGTGAACATACCGACGCCCTCGTCCGCGGGATCGAGCACATCGGCAAACGGTCACCGGAACCGATCGACGACGCCGTGCGTCTGAGTTGTGTGACAGATCTTCTTGGACAACACTTCTCCGGCGCCACCCCCGCCGAGATCAGCGACCGCGCCCGCAGCCTGGGCAACCAACGCGCCGACGACACCCCCGGCGGACTGCCCGCCGCCGACGACCGCACCATCAACACACTCACCAAGAACAAGACCACCGACGGACGCCTGCACGTCGAAGCCGATCTCGACGCCGAGGTCGGCGAGAAATTCCAGGCCGCGATGGAACACTACGGCAAACCCAGGCCCGAACCCGACGGCTCCCCCGACGCCCGCTCCACCGAGCGACGCCTGGCCGACGCGCTGGACACTCTGCTCGACGTCGCGGCCGGCGGCGGCAACGATCTCAGCGTAGCGCCGAGAACACATGTGCTACTTACCATTCCCAGCGATGCGCCATCCCCGGCATCACTGGAGTACATGGGATCGGTCACCCGCGCGACGATGAATCGTCTTGCCTGCGACCCCACGATCACACCGTTGCTCGTCGACGGCGAAACCGTCCCCCTCGACGTCATCGCCGCCTGACCCCAGAAACGACTCTCCACCAACCACAATCTCGCACCCGGCCACGCCGGGACCGCATCTGTACCTTGACAACTCAACAGTGTGAAAGCGGCGGGCCCGGCACCGCTGACCGAGAAGGCCTACCTTCAGCAGCACCTCTCTCGGTCAGCGGTGCCGGCAACCACATCTGAATTGTCAGCCTTCCACCGGAACGCTCCGCCGTCTCGCGTCGCAACCGCCGTGGGCGCCGGCTCGATCCGGAACCAGGTGGCTCAAGGTTGTCGCCGGGGTTCGGCACACCCCTGAATCCGGTACTGACGGATGCGGCAGCTGGTTATCGCGCCGATCAGCCAGACCATCGTGGACCACTGGTCCGCGTCGATCTGTCTCAGTCGTGCTGTCCCCACCGACTCGCCCAATAGTGCAACCGATGAATCCACCTCCCAGCTCGGTATCCAGATTCCCGCTCAAAGAGAGCGAGTCTCCGGCCTACGCCTCGAGGGCTCCCGCCAACGCAACCACCGACCGCTCCCACAGCGCCGTCAGCTCGCCGACCTCGTCGGCGGTCAGGACGGTGTCGCCGTATCGCCAGTTGGTCACCAGCTGGGGACCGTCCGCGGTCGCACGGACAACGGCGACCACGTCGAGGGCATACCGCAGGGGCAGGTCGGGTTCCGGGTCCGTCGGCAGCCGGTCGTTGATGTCGAGGTCGGTGATCGGGGTCCATGGATGCCATGACGACCCCGGCGTGTGCAGATCGAATCGGCCGAGATAGTTGAACTCGATCTGCGGTTCTGGCGCCGCCTGCAGCACGGGAAGCCCGGAGAGGTACTTCAGCACACCGAAATCCAGCCCGTTCGAGGGTATCTCGGCGACGTGGCGGGAAGTCTGCGCGAGGAGCTCGCGCCCCGCCGCCGGGTCGGCGAGCACGTCGTCGGCCACCGTCGATTTCCCGACGCCGAGTCGCACCGGGAACACGCTGGTGAACCAGCCCAAGGTGCGCGACGTGTCGACGTCCGGTCCGGCCAGGTGGTCTTCGCGGCCGTGCCCCTCGAGGGCCACGTAGGCGCCGCCCGCGGGGTTCTCCCCGCGCTGGGCACGCCACGCCGCGATGGTCAATGTCAGTGCGGCAAGCAGGAACTCGCGCACCCCGGTGGTGCGGTCGACGGATCGCAGGATGGTCGCTGTGACGTCGACGTCGGTGTGGGTGACGGCCGATCGCAGCGACGCCCAGGTGTCCGTGGACGGCTCCGGCCGCCGCGCACCGATCGCCGGGTCCTCGCCCGCCACCTGGGCTGCCCAGTACGACTCCTGGGCGAGGACCTCCGGTGAGTCGGCTCGGGCGACGACGTGGTCACACCAGGCACGGTAGTCGGTGTGCTCGGCGGGCACGCTCGGCTCGGTGCCGGCGCGCAGCGCGTGGCCGGCACCGGCGAGATCGGCGAACAGCACCTGCCAACTCACCGCGTCCACGGCCAGATGATGGACGGCCAGCAACAGGACGTCGGGAGAGTCCTTGCACCGCAAACGGGTCGCCGCCATCATCTGCCCGGCCATCGGGTCGACGCGGTCGTTGGCCTCGCGCGCCGCCGCGGTCACCGTTGTCGGCAGATCGTCGCCGTCACGAGCGGTGAGCACCGCGTCCGCGACGACCGTGCCGCGTTCGCGGGTGACCAGACCTTCCGGGGTCAGGATTGACCGGAGCATGTCATGGGCGTCGATCGTGGCCTGCAGGACCGTCAAGAGGTCGTCGTCGGAGAGATCGGGTGGCAACGCAAACAGCACGGTCTGGGTGAACCGCCGGTAGTGCCCGTACTCGTACATCCACTCGACGACCGGCAGGGCGGAGACCGGGCCGGGTCCCGCCGACGTCGACCCGGCCTCCTCGACACGGTCGATGGCGTCGGCGAGGTCGACGACGGTGGGATGCGACAACACCATCCGCGGCGTGACCGTGAGGTCGCGGTCCCGGAGTGCGTTGACCGCAGCCATCGCGACGATGCTGTCGAGTCCCAGATCGAAGAAGTCGTCATCGGCGGCCGGGGACGTCCCCAACACGTCGGCGATCACCATCGCCACGGTCTTCGCGGTCGGCGTCAGGTCGGCGTCGGCGACGGCGGACCCGCCGCGCAGCGCCGCGGTAGCCGAGTCGGCGAGCACGATCGAGTCGACCTTGCCGTTGCTGTTCATCGGCAGCGCCGGAAGGGCGACGACACGCGACGGCACCATATGCGCCGGGAGCGTGCGGGCCAGCGCGGAGCGGATCGTCCTGGCGTCGTCGATGTCGGGTCCGGCCGCGAAACCGACCAGTGCGGGCCCGACGGTGCGGTCCACCACCACGACCGCCGCTGCGGTCACGCCGGGCACCCGACGGATCGCGGCCTCGACCTCCCCCGTCTCGATCCGGTATCCGCGGATCTTCACCTGGTCGTCGCTGCGCCCGACAAAGATCAGGTTCCCGGCGTCGTTGCGGCGCACCAGATCACCGGTCCGGTACATCCGTTCGCCCGGCCGTACCGGGTCCGCGACGAACCGCGTCGACGTCATCGCTGCCCGACGTTGATACCCCCGGGTGACCTGGGCACCCGACAGGTACAGTTCGCCGGCGACTCCGGTCGGTGTCGGTCGCAGCCGGGAATCGAGCACATAGGCGCTCATCCGGTCGGTCGGGCTTCCGATGGTGGGCACCTCGGAGTCGGCGACGCGGGCGACGACCGCCTCGACGGTGGTCTCGGTCGGGCCGTAACAGTTGTGCACGGTCGTGTCCGGCAGGTCCGACAACTGTGCCCACAGCGCCGGTCCGATGGCCTCGCCACCCAACGCGAGGACCGACAGATGCCGTCGGGCGTCGTCCTGGGCGCCGGGATCGGCCACCCCTCGCCCGCCGACGAGACCGGCTGCGGCCAGTTGTCCGAACATGGACGGGGTGGTGTCGATCATGTCGATCCGGTGGCGCGCCAGACCCTGGATCAGCCTGCCGGCGTCCCGCATCGAGTCCTCGTCGAACAGGTGGATGGCGTGCCCGTCGAGCAGACCGGCGAGCGGCTGCCAGGAGGCGTCGAAACTGAACGTCCAGGCATGCGCGACCCGCAACGCGCGACCGAGCCGTGCCCGGGCCGGCGCGAGCATGTGGTCGCGGTGATCACGGCAGTAGCTCACCAGCGCGGCATGTGTTCCGATGACGCCCTTGGGTTCTCCGGTCGATCCGGAGGTGAAGATCAGGTAGGCGGCGCTCGACGGTCCGATCGCCGGGATCACCGGTTCGCTTGGATGAGCGGCGATTCGCGCGGCCGTGTCGGCGTCGTCGACGACGACGGTTGTCCCCGAGAAGCGCGCGGCGTGTGCACGATCGGTGATGACGACGGCGGCGGCGGACTGCGTGAGCAGGTTCGACACCCGCTCATCGGGGAAGGCCAGATCGATGGGCACGTAGGCGCCACCGGCCAGCATCGTCGCGAGAATCGACACCACCGACTGCGACGACCGCGGAAGTGCCACGGCAACGACGGCTTCCGGCCCGATCCCACGGTCGCATAGCTCGACGGCCAGTCGCGCGGCGCGGGTGCGCAGTTCGCCATAGCTGATCGCCTCGAGATCGGTCACCAGCGCGGGCTCGTCGGGAGTCCGCTCGCACTGCTCGACGAACGCCTCGACGACTGTCCGAGGCATGTCATGCGGGGCGGTGTGTTCGGTGGAGGCCGCAATCAGTGCGCGCTCATCGGGCAGCAACACGTCGAGATCACCGGGATGGCGGGCGGCGGCGTCCGGCAGTTGTTCGAGTACTCGCAGCACCCGCTCCGCGACGTCGCCCGGGGCGATGCCGCCGAGTGCGTCCTCGATGGCCTCGGTCATCACGACGAGTTCACCGTCGAGCAGATAGGCGACCACCGTGAGCGGGTAGTGCGCGAGACTCTCCATCGCCAACGGCAGGAATCGCGTGCCGTCGGGTGCGCTGATCGGCTCGGTCGCCGCGCCGATCGGCGCGTTCTCGAAGACGAACAACGTGTCGAAGAGAGATGGATGCCCTGCCGACCGCTGGATCTCCGAGAGCCCCAGATAGCCCTGATCGCGCATCCGACTCGATTCACGCTGCAGCGCGGCGCAACTCTCGGCGACCGTACCGGCGTCGGCGAGCCGGACCCGCGATGGCACGGTGTTGATGAAGAGTCCGATCATCTCATCGGCACCGGTGAGCCCCTGGGGGCGTCCCGAGATGGTGGTGCCGAACACCACATCGTCACGGTTGGACAGGCGACCCAGCACCGTCGCCCAGGCGAACTGAACCACTGTGTTGAGGGTGAGTCCCGCCGAACGTGACCACGCGACAAGACGTTCCGTGACGGGGGCGGATAGTTCGTGGCGCGAACGGATCGGCTCGGCGGTCGCAACCGAGGGCCCGGCCAGCATCAGCGGTTCGATTCCGTCGAGATGTCGCACCCACGCCTCGCGCGCCGCCGCCGCGTCCTGCGCCGCCAGCCAGGCGATGTAGTTGCGATAGGGACGCACCGGCGGCAGACCCCGCGCGGAGCCGCCTGCCGCGTAGATGGCCAGCAGCTCCTGGAAGAACAGCGCGATCGCCCAACCGTCCATCAGGATGTGATGTGCGGTCAGCAGGAGTCGCGATCGTCCTCCGGGCAGCTCGACGAGCTTCACCCGCAACAGCGGTCCGCGCCGCAGATCGAAACGCTCGGCACGTTCGGCCGTCGCGAGATCGTCGAACTCCGCAGCGGTGACGGAGAGCTCCTCCCAGGGCACCTCCACACGCGACGGCACGATCTGTACCGGCTTCGGGAGATCCTTGTCCCACAGCGACACCCGCAGATTCGGATGTCGTTGCATGATCAGATCCACGCTTCGGCGCAGCATGTGACGATCCAGTGGACCGGTGATCTCCACGACGAACTGCATGGAGTAGAGGTCGATCCCGTCGCCCGACATCTCGGACAGGACGAACAGCCCCTCCTGGAGAGGACTGAGCGCAAGGACGTCCTCGATCTCCGGCGTGTCGCTCATTGCTGCGACTTCCATGCCGCGCCGAGGGATTGCAGCATGTCGTCGCTCAGTCCGGATGCGCTCATCGGCGCGGCCTCCGGCTCGTCGACGACACCGTCTCCGACCCCCTCGGCTTCCGCGGCGTCCACCGCGGCCGCGAGTTCGGCGATCGAGTAGTGGTCGAAGATCTGCTGAGGGGCCAGCGGCAATCCCTCGGCCGCCGCGCGCGCCGACCATTGGATCGAGATGACGCTGTCGCCGCCGACGGCGAAGAAGTTGTCGTCGCGGCCGAGTCCGTCGACACCGAGCAGATCGGAGAGGATGGCGATCAGTCGTTCCTCGGTCGGGGTCTGGGCACCGCCCCCGGCGGTCTGCGCCATCGCCACCACGGCGGGGGCCACCTCCCCATACGGATCGGTGAGGCGGGACCCGGGCGACAGCGCGGCAAGGGACTCAGCGAGTGAGGAACCCGCGCCCGCCTCGGTGACCACCCATTCTCGAACCGATCCGAGATCGGTGGACCCGGTGTGTTGCAGCGCAGCAAGGGTCCGCGGCGAAGCATGCACTCGTCGGGGGCGCTCGTCGACGATCAGACGTGCCAGTGCAGACGGGTCGTCGCCGTGTCGATCGGCGGTGAGCACTCCGGGGATCGCGGGCAACGTGATCGCCCCCAGGGCGGTATCCGGCCCGGCACCGAAGGATTCGAGCATTGCCGCGAAAGCGGCCGCGATCCCGTCGATCGTCTCCTGATCGTAGAGGTCGGCGCTGCCGACGACCCGACCCTCGAGTCCGCCGTCCTCGGTGACCGTCAGGATCGTGTTGAGGTCGAGGAACGACGTGTCCTGCTCCACCGGCAGCAGCGTGAGGGTGGTCTCACCGGCGGCGTCCATCGGTCGTCCCCACGCATTCTGATCACGATCGCGGAAATGGATCATGCTCTGGAACAGCGGATTACGTGATCGGGTGCGTCGTGGATTGATCGCCTCGACCAGTCGTTCGATCGGCACATCCTGGTTCGCGAAAGCGCCGAGGACCGCGTCGCGGCTGCGGCCGATCAGCTCCCCGACGGTCAGGGAGCCGTCGATGCGGGTTCGTAGCACCACCATGTTCGCGTACAGCCCCACCAGGTCGTCGGTGCCGGGGTCGAGCCTGCCGGCGACCGGTGTACCGACCGCGATGTCGTCCCCGCCACCGAGCCGGCTCAACAGACCGGTGAGCGCCGCGGTGACGGTCATGAACTCTGTCGCGCCTGCGTCGTCGGCAAGCCGGCGCAGGCGCTGCCGGGACTCCGGCGTGACGGCCAGATCGGCCAGCACCCCGGCTTTGGTGAGGGCCTGCGGGCGCGTGCGGTCGGGCGTAACGGTGATCTCGTCGGGCTGTCCGGCCAGGGCCGTCTGCCAGTGATCGATCTGCCGACGGCCGAATTGGGCTGCCGGGTCGTCGAATTGCCGATCGGAGTCGACACCGACCGGGAACACCCGGTGCTGCCACAGGGCGTAGTCGGTGTAGGTCAGCGCCGGGGCCGCGCGATCCGGCCGCGTGCCGGCTACGCGGGCACGATAAGCCTCCACGAGATCCGAGATCAGCACATCCGTCGACCAGTGGTCGATGACCATGTGATGGATCACCAGCGAGAGGACGTGCCTCGTCTCGTCCTCCCGCAGCAGCATCGGCTTCAGCAGCGGTCCGACTGCGAGGTCGAACAGGTGCTCGCGCGCATCCGCGAGCATCGACGCACATTCGTCGGCGTCGCCGACGTCGACGACCGGCAGTTCGAGCTGCACACGCTCGGCGACCCGGGCCGTCGGCAGCCCGTCGCGCTCCACGAAGGTCGTCCGTAACGACTCGTGTCTGCCGACCACGTCGTCCACCGCACGAGCGAGCGCCGTCACATCGAGTGGACCGTCGATCCGGAGTGCCAGTGGGATGTTCCCCGCGGCGCCCGGCCCCTCGAAGCGGTGCTGGAACCACATGGCCAACTGCGAGAACGACAACGGAACGGGATCTGGGCGGTCCACGTGCTGCAGCGGTGGCCGCCCGGTCGCCACCGAGGGCCGCCCGGCATCCATGGGTGCGGGGTCGGTGTCGTCGAGGTCGTCGAGAGCGCCGAGCTCGTCGAGGTCGATACCGAACTCGTCACGTACGGCGGTGTTCACTGCCGCGGCCAGCCCCTCGACCGTCGGATTGTCCAACGGAAGGCGGACGTCCACGTCGATGCCGAACTCGGTGATCAGGGTCGTCACCAGCCGCGCCGCCAGGAGCGAATGGCCCCCGAGGTCGAAGAACGACGAACCGGCGGAGATGTCGTCGCGGCCGAACAACTCGGCGTAGACCGCAGCCACGCGACGTTCGGTCGGTGTGGCCGGCTCCCGGTCCGACTGCGCCACCGCACCGATGTCGGGCAGTGCGCCGCGGTCGAGTTTGCCGTGGGCCGTCAGCGGGATCTCGTCGATGACCGCGAGTGCTGCGGGCACCAGGTATTCGGGTACCACTGTGCGTGCGTTGCGGAGGACGTCGGCCAGGTCGATCGCGTCACCGGCATGCGGCGCCGGGATCACGTAGCCGATCAGCCGGGCCCCGGAGCCGGCGTCATCCACCAGCGCTACGGCGTGTGCGACATCCGGGTGATCGACGAGTGCCGCCTCGACCTCACCGAGTTCGATCCGGTATCCACGCACCTTCACCTGCTCGTCGGCGCGTCCTTCGAATTCCAGGTCGCCGTTGCTGTTCCGCCGGGCGAGATCGCCGGTGCGGTAGAGCCGGCCACCCCGACCGAACGGGTCGGCGACGAACCGGGACGAGGTCAGTGCGGCCCGTCCGAGATATCCGCGCGCGAGTTGCGACCCGCCCAGGTAGATCTCACCGACCACACCGTCGGGCACGAGGTGCAGACCGGCGTCGAGCAGGTAACTCGTCACGTTGGTGTTCGGGGTGCCGATCGGCACGATCGAACTGCCCTGCGGCCCGTCCACCGGGAAGTGCGTCGCCGCGACGACCGCTTCGGTCGGGCCATAGTTGTTGGACAGCGCCGCGTCGAAGGTGGTGGTGAAGGAATCGGCGACCTCGCCGGAGAACGCCTCACCACCGACCGGGACCGTTCGCAACATCGTCCATTGCTTGACCTCCGGCACCATCAGCAGCGTCGAGAGCAGCGTCGGCACCATGTGCATGACGGTCACACGCTGACGTACGAGTAGGTCGGCCATGTACGAGATATCTTGGACTGCTCGTGGTTTCGGGATCACCAGCGTCGCACCCACGACGAGGGTGCAGAAGACCTCGAACATCGACGCATCGAAGCTCACCGACGAGGTCTGCACCAGTCGGTCGTCAGGCGACAGCACCTCACCGGCACCGAAGCCGGTCAGGTGATCCGCGATCGCCTTGTGCGCCACCGGGACGCCCTTGGGCGTACCCGTGGACCCGGATGTGTAGATGACATACGCGAGATTGTCCGGTCGCAACGGCGACCGCCGATCGCGGTCGTCCGGCGCGGCGTCGGGGCAGTCGGCTGCCTCGGCCTCCGCCGCCACGAGTGCGTCGGCGTCGAGGACCAGACGGGGAGCGGCGTCGTCGAGCAGGAACTCCGTGCGATCGTCCGGGTAATCCGGGTCGATCGGGAGGTAGGCGGCACCGGCCTTGAGGACCGCCAGCGAGGCGACGACGAAGCCGACGGACCCGCCCATCCGCAGACCCACCAGGTCTTCGGTCCCGACCCCCGAACGCAGCATCCAGTGCGCCAACCGATTCGAGCGCTCGTCGAGTTGCCGATAGGTCAGCGCCACGTCGTCGGACACCACCGCCTCATGGTCGGCTCGGGCCCGGACCGCCGCAGCGAACAGATCCACGACGGTCGTGTCGGCAACCGGCGCGCGCAGGCCGGTCGACGCCTCCAGCACGCGGGCGTACGCGGCCGGGTCGAGCAGCTCGAGGTCACGGACCGGTCGCGTGGGCGTCGCGAGGGCCTGACCGAGCAGGTGGACGTAGGCGTCCGCGATCCCCTCGGCGAGCACGTCCGCGAAGAGGGATGCGTCGTACTCGAGCTCCAGGTGTGTCCGGTCACCGCTGACGATGCCGAATTCCAGCGGCAGTTGGGCGTTCGGGGTGGTGAGCTCGTCGACGTGACGCGCGGTGATGCCGTCGAGGGCCGGACCACCCGGTTGGCGCCGAGCACTCAAGCTCACCGACACCAGTTGTGCCAGACCGTCTCCGCCCGTCCCGCGGTCCGGGTTGATCGCTCCCACCACGGCGTCGACCGGAGCGTTCTGGTGGGCGAAACCGGCGATCAACCGGTCCCTCGCGGCCGCCGTGAGGACGGCCAGCGAGTCGGTCGGCACGAGCCGCGTCCTGTTCAGCAGGGTGTTGCCGAAGTACCCGATCAGGTCGGCCGCGTCGGCAGGACGGTGGGTCACCGGCACCGCGACGGTGAAATCGACTGCGCCGGTGATCCGATGGATCAGCGCGTCGGTGATGGCGGCGTGGACGGTGAACGGACTCACCGACGATTCCCGGGCGAACTCGTCCACCCGGCGACTCAGCTCCGGCGACAACGCTCGGATGACACGTCCACTCGACCGCTCGGCGCCGGCCGGTGGCGCGTCGGCCGGTAGCGCGAGCGGTTCCGGCACGGGGTTCAGGTGCTCGCGCCAATGGCGCAGATCGTTCGCGACCACCTCCGGGTCGGTGTGCGGCAGGTCTGCGTACTGACGCGTGAGCGCGGGTCGTGACGATGAATCGCCGGCGTTGTAGACCGCGTTCACCTCGTCGAACAGCACCGACCAGGATTCGTCGTCCCAGCAGATGTGGTGCACGGTGAGCATCACGATGTGCTGGTCGGCCGCCAGCCTGGCCAACAGCAACCTGATCGGGAACTGCGATGTGAGATCGAACGGGGTACCGAACTCGCGGCGCGAGAGGACCTGCAGCCGACGGTCGCGGGCCCGTCCGGTCGATTCGGCGAGGTCCACTTCCTGCCACGGCACGGAACGGGGCGCGTGATGGCGGGCCACCGGGTCACCGTCGGGTCCCAGTTCGTAAGTGGAGCGCAGTGATTCGTGGCGAGCGACCACGGCGTCGAACGCGTCGCGCAGACGGCCCGCGTCGAGCGGACCGTCGAGGCGGTACGCCACACCGACGTTCAGCGACGTGTCGGACGGGTCACGGTGCGACACGAACCAGAGACGACGCTGGGCGGGCGCCAACGGGGAGGTCGCCCCCTCCGGCCGGGCCGGCGCAACGGCATCGCTGTTGCCATCGGCCCGGACGAGTCCGTCGGCCGCGAGTCGCTGTCGCAGCAACTCTTTCTTCCGCTGCAAGAGGTCCTCAGCCATGCCCGCTAGTTTACATAGGCAAACCTAACTTGGCGCGCCCGGGTCACGCAGACGTGACGCCGCCGCGGGTCACAGCGAACAGGGGATGCCGCCGTAGGCGCCCAGGTCGCAGATCGATCGATTGGACAGCTTCCACTGCCCGTCGCGCCACACCCAGTAGAGCGGCATACGGGCGGGTTGCCAACCGGGAGAGCGGAGTTCGAGGGTCGCCTTCATGGTGTTGCCGGTGACGGTCACCGGGCCGGTGATGCGGTAGGTCATGCCCAGCGGACGGAACCGCTGCAGCAGCGTCACGATGGGTTGCGCCTGGCGGACGGCCTTGGCGCCCCCCTCGAGGCCCTGCGCCTTGCGTGCCACCGAGCCGTTGCCGGTGAGGGTGTCGAGGTCGTTCTGCAACTGCGCGGGGGTCTTCGCCGGATGTGCGGACTGCTGCTGGGCCGGGGCAGGTGCGGCCGGCGCCTGCGGGACGGCTTGCGGAGCGGCGCCCGGCATCATCCCACCGCCCGACGCACCTTCGCCCGCGGGCAGATCGGCACTGCTGCCCTCTCCGCCCTTGTCCGCGGCGGCACCGGGCGCGGCCGGTGCCGCGGCCGGAGGATTCGCCGCGGAGCCCTGCGGTGGGGCCGCCCCTGGCGGAACCGCACTCTGCGCCGAGCCGAGGTTGACAACCGTCGGCTGCGCGCCGCTCGCCGTATCGCCACTGCGACCGATGTCGGACACCAGCAGTCCGACCACGCCGATCGTCACGACCACCGCCGAGATGATCGCGGCGACACCGCCGGCCATCATCACGGTCGGCCAGTTGACCCCGCTGCCCCCGCCACCCCCACTGCCGGCGCTCTCGGCGGCGCCACTTTCGGCAGGAACGGCTTCGGCACCCTCGGCGGCCGAATATGCCTGCGGGCCGATGGGCCCGGTATCCATGTCGTCGTACCCCGACGGCATCTGTGTGTGCGTACCCGATGATTCATATGTGGGCGCCATGAGACCACTTCCCCTTACTCGGCCGATTAGCCTGACCTTACTTGACAGACGGTCAGTCGTACTCATCGCATGAGATCGACGACCTCGTGCAACGACGCACCGCCGAGGATCGCCTCCACGGGAAGATCCTGGTCAAGCGTTGTCTTCACACGTTTGCGAAAGTCGAGTGCCTGCAGTGAATCGAGCCCGAGCGCGACGAGCGGCACATCGGGATCGACATCGATCTCCTGGGCACCGAGGCCCATCGAGACGGCGAGCTCCGCTCGGAGCAGGTCGGCGACGCCCGCGCGCGGGACGGACCCGGAATCGGCCGGCTGCTCATCGTGAACAGTCTCGGCCGCGACATCGGAGACCACCGCGATCGACGGCTCGGACGGCGCCGGCAGGACCGGCGCGGTGGAGAGGTCCAGATCGGCGAGCACCGGCTGGTAGCCGAACAGACCGAGCAGATCGTGTAGTTCGGTCCAGTCCGCCGACAACACGATGCTGTCGCCGGTCACATCGACCAATCCCGCCGCCATGGCCGCGGCCGGCGCCATCGGCACCACCCCGGCACCTTCCACCGCGGCGACCCCATCCGCGTCGAGCGGGCCCTGCACGCGCCAGAGTCCCCATTCGATCGACGCGGCCGCGATCCCCTCATCGCGAAGCTGCGCAGCAGCGATGCCGAGCATCCGGTTTCCCAACGCGTAGAGGGCCTGATCTCTTCCGCCGAGCGATGCGGCCAACGATGAGCAGACCACCACCGACATTCCGTCGTCGGCGGGGAGTGCCCGCACCATGTTCCGCAGTCCCGTCACCTTGGCGGCCAGCGAGTCGGCGACCGCGGCGTCGGTGATCGCGTCGATCGAGGTCGACACATAGTCGAGCGCTGCGTGGAGGAGCAGGGTGACCGGTTCGGCCTGCGCGGCGATCAGGCGATCGACGGCGGCGGCATCGGTGACATCGCAGCGGACGATCTCGATCACCGTGTCGACGCGCCGGCGCAGGGCCTCGATCCGGCGCACGGCCTCCGGCGATCCGCCCGTCCGGCTCAGCAGCGTGATCCGGCCTGCCCCCGCAGACGCATAGTGTTCGCAGAACTCGAGGCCGAGTTTGCCGGTACCGCCGGTGATCACCACGTGGTCGAGCTTCGGTTGGGGCCCCGCCACCACGGAATCGGCGGTGGCCCAGCGCTTCACGTGAACCGTCCCGCCTCTGAGTGCCAGTTCGGGTTCGCCCGCGATGTGCACCGCGGTGAGCACCTCGCCGGCGGCGATCGCATCTGCCGACGGCTCCAGATCGAGGTGACGGAATCGGGTGGTGGGATGCTCGGCGGCGGCACACCGCAGCGCTGCCGTGATCGACCCGTGGACGATGTCGGGAACGGGATCGGCATCGGTGACCTGCTCACCACCCACGGTGACCCACCAGAACTGGTCGGGCAGCGTGTGCAGCCCCGTCCGCCATCGCGCGTCGGCAATTACGTCCGCCAGCACCCGCGCGGCGTCGTCCGGCGCACTGCCTGCTCCACCGACGAGCAGCACCGCGGTGTCGACATCGTTCGCGGGTATCGGGCCGTCGCCGGGTCCGACCACGGTGGCCGACGCGCCGTGTCCGGCCGCTGCCGACCGGATCGCGGCCGCCAGGCCGGCGCATCCGCCGGTCGGATCGAGTACGGCGATACGCCGCGGCGCCAACGTCTTCCGCCGGGACAGCGGTTTCCATCCGGCAGTCAGACGATGCACCGTCCGGCCGGCCCGGCCGGCCGCCCACTGCGGCGAGTTGACCGGATCCGCGAGACCGGCCTCCCGGTCTGCCCACAGGTGGGTACGGCGCATGACCGTGTTGGGGAAGTCCTCGAGCGGCGGCGACAAACGCACGCCACCAACCTCGGCGACCAGTGCATCCCAACGGAATCCGGTGTCGGCCACCGCCAGCGCCGCCACGTTGCGGGTGAATTCCTCGAGTCCGTTCGCGTCGCGTCGCGAGGTCCCGATCACCGGCCGTCCCGCGAGGCCGTCATCGTCGACCTCCGAGAGTGTTTCGCCCATCGCCAGCAACAGGGTCGGGTGTTCGGACATCTCGATGAAGAAGTCGGCCCGGTGGTCGACGGCGGCACGATCGACGGCCTTGTCGAACCGGACACGGTTGCGCAGATTCCAGAACCAGTAGTCCCCCAACGCCATCGACTCGTCGACCGCGCAGCCGAGGGTGGCACCGATGCACGGCAGGTCGCCGGCGAGCATGGTCGAGTTCTCCAGATAGGTGCCGAGTGCGTCGAGGAAGGCGGGCTGATACTCGCTCACGATGCTGGTGTGCGCGGGATACTCGACGCGGATCTCCTTCGCGAACTTGCCCTGCGCGCTCAACGAGTCCACCATCTCGAGGACGGTGTCGCGCTTGCCCGAGACACACAGGATGTGGGCGGAGTTGACCACCGACAGCTGCGCCCATCCGGAGTGCCGGGCGAGCATGTCCTCGCATTCGTCGATGTCGATCCCGACCACCGCCATCGTGTGCCCGCGCGGTGAGAGGTCGTGTACCAGTCGGGCACGGATGGTCACGATGGTGAGGGCGTCCGACAAGGTCATCACGCCGCTCCGCAGCGCGGCGGCTATCTCACCCTGGCTGTGTCCCACCGTGAGAGACGGCGTCGCACCTGCCGCGTCCCACATCGCGGTCAACCCGACCATCTGCATGAACAACGCCGGCTGGATGACGCGCACATCGGTCACCGACGGATCGTCCGGTTCCACGTCCCCCAGCACGTAATCCCGGGGCGAAGACCCGAACAACCGCAGCGATTGCTCATGACACGCGTCGACAGCGTGTCGGAACGGGGCCGACAGCTCGTAGTAACTGCGTCCCATCCCCGGACGCTGACTGCCCTGGCCGGGGAAGGTGTAGGCGACCCGACGCGCCATCGCCGGGCCCGCCCCACGGATCACCCCTGGGTGGGCACGACCGCCTGCCAATGCCGCGAGGGCATCGACGAGTTCGTCCCGGTCGCCGGCGAGAACCAGGGCGCGATGGCGGCGCGCGGGCCGCGTCGCCATGATGTGGGCGCCGATGCTCCCGACGGGGACCGACGGGTGGGCCCGCACAAAGGCCAGCAGCGCGGCTGCCTCCTCGGTGACCAGATCGGCGACGTCGGAGGACACGAGAACCGCCACGCGGCCGTCCGGGAGACGAGGTCCGGTCGTCGCTGTGGTCGATGTCGGGTGTTCAGGCATGAGCGATCTCTCCGTCGGTCACAGGCATCGAGACGATGGCGTGCGCATTGGTGCCGGCGACGCCGAAGCTGGACACCGCCGCCAGTCTTCTTCCGTCACGTGCCGGCCACGGCGCGGTGCCGGTCGACAACCGCAGACCGCCACGGTCCCAGTCGACCTTGTCGGTCGGGTCGTCGGCGAACAGAGTGGGCACGGTCATCCCGTGCCGACCGCACAGCAACACCTTGATCAGACCCATCATCCCGGCCGCGGCCTGAGCATGTCCGGCGTTGGATTTCACCGATCCGAGCAGCACCGGGTCATCACCGGTGCGGGCCGCGCCGTACGTGTTCTGCAGGGCCTGCAGCTCCATCGGGTCGCCGAGCGGCGTACCCGTCCCGTGTCCCTCCACCACGTCGATGTCGGCCGGGCACACGCCCGCCGCCCCGATCGTGCGTTCCACGAGCCGCTGCTGCGCATCGGCACTCGGCACCACGATGGGGGCGCCTCGACCGTTGTGATTCACACGGGTGGCCAGCACCGTCCCCAGAATCCGGTGTCCCAGCCGGCGCGCACGGCCCTCGGTCTCGACCACCACCGCGCCGGCGCCCTCGCCCCAGAGTGTGCCGGTGGCAGCGGCGCTGTAGGAGCGGCAGTGACCGTCGGCGGCCAGACCGTTGTTCTTTGCGAACTCGAAAAAGGCTGCGGGCGAGCCCATCACACAGACTCCGCCGGCTATCGCCCAGGTGCACTCGCCGTTTCGGACGGCGTTTGCGGCCAGGTGCAGTGCGGTGAGCGACGACGCACACGCGGTGTCCACCGTCATCGACGGCCCCACCACACCGAGTGCGTGCGAGATCCGGCCGGCCACCGCACCCAATGCGGTTCCCGCGATCCGGTGGCCGGAGTACTCGTTGACGGCGGCGGCACGCGGCCCGTACTCGGCGAGCGAAGCACCCATGTACACACCGATCTCCTCGTCGCCGAGGGTGGTCGGGTTGATGCCGGCATTCTCGACCGCACGCCAGGCCACCCGCATCGCCACACGTTGCTGCGGGTCCATCGCGATCGCCTCACGGGGGCTGATCCCGAAGAACATCGGGTCGAACTCGGCAGCGCCACGCAGGAATCCACCCGCGTCGACGACGTCTCCCCACCCGTCGAGCGCGCCGAGCGCGAGTACCTGGTCGACGGGCCAGTCCCGGTCTCGCGGGAACGGTTCGATGAGTTCGACGCCGTCGGCGAGTGCGGTGAAGTAGTCCGCCGTCGTCTCGATCCCGCCGGGGGCCTCGACCGCCATCCCGGCGATGACGATCTGCTCGGGTGACGACATCATCGGCGCCCACTCACCGCGGGTTCGGTCAGTACGTCGAGAATTCCCGGACCGTTCTCGTGCAGGTAGAAGTGTCCGCCGTCGAACACGCTGACCTCGACATCGTCGGCGTGGGCAGACCACGTGTGCAGATCGTGCGGTTTGATCACCGGGTCGTCGGCGCCACCGATGACGCTGACGGGCGTCGCGACCCGGTCCTCGGGGCTCGCCCGGTATGCGTCGAACGCCTGGTAGTCCGCACGCAGCACCGGCAGCGCCATCCGCATCACCGCATCGCTGCCCATCACGCCGTCACCGGTGCCCTCGAGCACCGACAGATGGGCCATCAGGCCCTCGTCGTCGGTCGGATGCGGCGGCAGGTCGGCGACCAGGCTCGGAGCGGTGGCGGCGGAGACCACCAGCCGCGCGACCCGTGCCGGCCCCTGTTCGGCGAGCCGCACAAACTCGAAGCCGACGAGGGCGCCCATGCTGTGTCCGAACACGGTCACCGGCGTCCCCGCCAGTTCGGGGCGGGACGAGTACTCGGCATACGCTTCCGCGGCCAGATCGTGCAGGCCGATCGCAGCCGGTTCACGCATCCGGTCCTGCCGTCCGGGGTACTGCATGATCAGCACCGTGAACTCCCGGCTGAACAGCTCGGACAGCGCTCGGTATGCCGAGGCCCCGCTCCCCGCATGCGGGAAGACGAGCAGCGGCGGCGATCCGGGTCGCAGCGGTTGATGGAACTGGCGCAGCGCGCCGAGGGGGGACCGGGAGGGGGTGTTCTGCTTGTCTGTCATCTCATCATTTCCAATGGTGGGCTGAGCGTAGGCTAACCTGTGCTCGAAAGTCTCTACGAGGTCGAATGGAGCGCCGCTGATGAACACCGCCGACACCCGATCCGGCGTCCCGTACACGATCGGACGCGAGATCACCGATGTCACAGCGGAAGTCGAGGCCGCGGGCCCCCCGGTGGTACCGGATCTGACGGGCCGGTTCACGCTGCGACCGGTCGATCCCGACGGTGGCGACCCTGCGCTCCTGGTCTCCTGGTTCGCCCGTGCGCATCTCGTCGAGACGTGGGAACAGGAATGGCCGGAGGAACGCTGGCGCGCCGATTCGGCGCATCGGCTGGCCGGCGACTATTCGCGACCGATGATCGTGGCCCTCGACGGCACCGAGATCGGATACATCGAACTCTATCGACCGGCGCGCGACGAGATCGCCGCGCTGTACCCGGCCGATCCGCATGACATGGGTCTCCACATCGCCACCGCAGACCCCGGGCTCACCGGTCGAGGTGTGATGTCGGCATGGATGGCCGAGCTGGCCGGCGCCCTGTTCGACGCCGACGATCGTTGTCGCCGAGTGGTTCTCGAACCGGATGCGCGCAACGAACGGATGCGCGCAGCGTTGACCAAACGTGGATGGACCGACGTCGGCGAGTTCGACGTGCGGCCGGATCGCCGGATCGCCCTGCACGTGCTCGGCCGTACCGCGGCGGACGTACCGACGCTCTGAGCGTCCGCCGCCGGCCGCGCGGACCTGCCGATCACCCATCAGTGGGCCTCGTCGACACGATGGTCACGGGCGCCGCGACGCCGCTGCCGGGTGGCGATGCGCAGGATCCGGTTCGACACCTCGCCGAGACAGCTGAGATTCGGGAATCCCGGTCCTTGCGCGAACCCGGCGAGGTTCGGGAGATACAGCGTGGGCGACAAACCGGTCACCGCCAGGTCGTGCCCGATCGACGACTCGATGCGCTCGAGGGTCGGGGGCCATCCCAGGGTCAGCTCCAGGAGGTCGGCGGCATCCTCGGTGAAGAGGTCGAGGAACCAGAGCGGCTGACCGCCGGTCGCGTCCACCACCAGATCGAAGGTGTGGGTCTGCGCCGGCCTGCCGGGGTTGTGCAGCGTCACCGCGATCAGGTCGTCGGTTCGCCGCGCGGACACCACGCGGCCCTGTAGGTGGTGAACTCTGTTGTCCCCGAGAAGATTCTCTTGAACGGTCACCGAGAAGACCCCTCGGTCGGTACGCCGGATCACGTCGCGCCGTTCCTCCGGCGAAAGGTTCGACCACCCGGTGGGATCGCTGAACATCGCGTTCTCGAAATAGCTCTCGCCGCGAGTGTAGATCGTCGCGCCCGGCGAGATCACCGAGACTGTCATCACCTCGTGGCGGACGAGCTCGTCCAGCGCGGAGCCTGCCGTCTCACCGCCACCGATCACCGCAGCACGTGAGGCGACCGGCAAACCTCTGCGCGACACCAGATCCCAGAATGACGAGACCGAGAGCACGCGCTCGTCATCGATCATCGCGCTGTCACTCGATCCCGGGCCGGTCAGCATCAGACCGTCTCCGACCATCTCGGTCGTCCGGCCGTCGGCACCGACCACGTCGAGACTCCACTGGTCCTCGTCGGCCGAGATCGACCGCACGGTACCGATGGTGACATCGAGTTCCACACGGTTGGCGACCCACTGCAGATACCGAGCCCACACGTTGTGGTGCGGGTTCGGCCGTCCGCGGTCCACCCATTCGGCATAGGTCTGGTGCTCCACCAGGAACGACATCCAGCTGTAATCCAGCATCCGCCTGCTGATCTCGGCATTGAGCGAGCCGTCTCCGCGACCGGCGACGGCCGACCGATAAGGGAAGCCGATGTCCTTCTCCGGGCTGGTGCCGAGCCGGTGACGTCCGTCGGTCCATCCGCCGATGGACTGCCAGTTCGCACCGACCGCATGCGCCTCCACCACCCGCACCACGGGGGCGGGCAGTCCGAGATCACGCATCACCTTCGCCTTGGCCGCGACCGCAAGCGCTTTGGGGCCCGCGCCCACGATGATCATCGTCTCCGGATGCCGGCCGCTCATCGGTTGCTGCCCGTCAACTCGTCGTCGAGAGTCGCCCGATCGATCGCCTCGTCGTCCATTTCGAGCACCTCGAGGTACAGGGCGGCGACCTGCTCGAGCCGCCCCGGCCGCTCGTCGGCCTCGTCGATGCGACGGGCGAGGTCTCGCACCGAACGCGCCGCGAAGATGTCGACGACCCCGACGTGGGGCGCGTCAAGCCATTCGCGCACCCGGGCGACCGCCGTGGTGGCCAGCACCGAATCACCGCCGATCGCGAAGAAGTCGTCGGTCACGCCGACGCGGTCCGCATCGACCCCCAGCACCTCGGCCACGATGCCGGCCAACGCCAGCTCCAGATCGGTCGAGGGGGGAACTCTCTCGGAGACGGAGTCGCCACCCGCGAGCGTTGCGTCGATCGCCTTGCGGTCCAGTTTGCCGTTGCCGGTGAGCGGCAGGGCATCGACGATCTCTATCCGCGACGGGATCATGTACGTGGGCAGCAGGTCTCGCAGTTCCGCCGCTATCGTCGACGGTGTTGTCGCAGCGTCGTCGACGACGGCCACCGCGACGAGGTGACGTGGACCGGCCGAGCCGCCGATCACCGTCGCGACGGCCTGCCGGACACCCGTGGCCGAACGGAGCGCCCCCTCGACCTCACCGAGTTCCACCCGGAAGCCCCGGACCTTCACCTGATGGTCGGCACGTCCGAGGAACTCGATCGTGCCGTCCGGCCAGTACCGGGCGAGGTCGCCGGTGCGGTACCACCGCTGTCCCTCACGCTCGACGAACCGATCGGCAGTGCGCTCCGGATCGTTGCGGTACCCACGAGCCACGCCCGCGCCCCCGACCCACAGTTCGCCCGTCACCCAGTCCGGACAGTCGCGATCCGACGAATCGACGACGCGGCACTCCACGTTGCGCAACGGCGTGCCGAAGGGGACCGATGTCCAGTGCGCGGGCGGGTCGGTCACCTCACAGACGGTGCCGTGGATCGCGATCTCGGTAGCGCCGCCGAGTCCGGCGAATCGTGCCGCGGGAGCCAGCGCGTGCAGCCGCCGCGGGAGGTCGGCACCCACCCAGTCTCCGCCCAGAAGCGTCGCGCGCACCGAATCCCCGAGTCCGTCGGGATCTGTCTCCGCAACGGTCAGCAACATGTCCAGTGCGCTGGGAACGCAGGTGAGGATCGACGCCCGATGGGTTCGGAGGAGTGCGAGCCACGCGCCCGGGTCCTTGGCGGACTCGGCATCGACGGCGACCACCGCTCCCCCGGCACTGAAGAGCCCGAAGATGTCATACACCGAGATGTCGAACTCGAGCGCCGCGATGGTGAGGGACCGGTCGTCGGGTCCGACCGCGAACCGGTCGTTGATGTCGTCGATGGTGTTCATGGCGGCCCGGTGCGGCACCTCGACGCCCTTCGGCGTACCGGTGGAACCCGAGGTGAACAAGATGTAGGCCACCGACTCCGGATCCGGCAGGACCGCCTCGGAGAACGGTGTGCCGTCGCGGCGCGCCCGATCGAGATCGATGGTGCGCACGCCGTGCGGCACATCGTCGAGGGCCGTACCGCTTGCGATGAGAGCGCCGATCTCACCGGTCTCGACGATCGTCGCCCGGCGGGATGCCGGTTGGTCGTGGCCGATGGGGACCCACACGGCCCCGGCGGCGAAGACACCGAGTGTGGCGATCACCTGGTCGGGCCCCTTGGGGAGTTGCACGGCCACCGCGTCGCCGGTCAGCACCCCGGCGCGGCGCAGCGCTCCGGCCACCGCGAACGCCTCGCGTGCGAGGTCTCCGTAGGTGAGCGACCCGTCGCGCCAGACGAGGGCGGTCCGGTCCGGTTCATGCGTCGCGCGCGAGAAGAACTCCTCGTGCAGGACACGCCCGCTCGTCTCGCCTGCCGTGGCGTTGACACGCGCGCGGGTGGCCCGCTGCTCGGCGGGCAACTGCGGGGCCGAGGTGGCCAGCCAGCCCGCATCTCCGTCACCGAGACGATCGATGGCGGCGGTGTATTGGGCGAACATCGCCTCCACCACACCGGGCGGAAACGCCGATTCACGCACATCCCAGTTCAGCAACAGCCCGCCACGCAGTTCGGTCACCTGCGCGTCGAGCGTCACCTGTGGGCCCTGCGAGACGATCCAGGACGGCTCTCCCAGCCGTTCGAGGACGGCATCCGCGAACAGCTCACCGAGACCGAGCGCGCTCGTGTAGACGACCGGGGCGATCACCTGTTCGCCCCGCTCCCGACCGAGGTCCCGAAGCACCTCGAGCGCACCGTAACTCGCGTGTGAGCCGTTGGCGTGCATGGTCTTCTGCATCGCGCGCGTGAGATCGAGGACGGACTGGGCGTGCTGCACGTCGACGTCGATCAGTATCGACGAGCTGAAGTCACCGGACACCCGATCGATATCGGGGTGCACCGGTTCCCGGTGGAACAGTGGAACATTCAACAGGAAACGGTCGTCGCTGGACCACGCACCGATCGTGGCGGCGAACACCGCGGCCAAGGCGATCGCCGGCGTCACACCACGCTCGTGCGCCGCGGCGAGCAGCGTCTGCTTCGCCTCGGGGTCGACCCAATGGTGATGCCGGACCACCCGGTGGGGATCTGTGCGATCACCGAACCCGTCACTCCGCGTGGGAAGTGTGGGTCCAGAGGGCAGATCGCCGATCCGCTCGGCCCACCAGGCCTGGTCGCGAGCCCGGGCGGGATCGGGATGTGCTGCCCGATGCTGCAGGTAGTCACGATAGGTGTAAGCGGGTGCCGCCGGAGCACCGCCGTCATAGAGGGTGACCAGATCGGCGAGCAGCACACGGTAACTCATGGCATCAGCGGCCAGCATGTCGATGTCGAGATGCACACGGTGCCGGCCTTCCGGCAGGAGCGTGAGGGTCAGGTCGACCACCTGTCCGGCCGCGACGTCGAGCATCTGATGACTCTTCGTACGGCGGGTGTCCGCCAGCGCGGCGTCGACCGCGGCGGTGTCGAGGGATCGGAGATCCTGCATCTGCAGCGGGTCCCGCGACAACGACGGGAGAACCCGCTGGGTCCCGTCCGGCCGGAACTCCGCCCGCAGCATCGGGTGGAGGGCCACCAGGGCGTGCACGGCCGAACGCAGCCGATCGATGTCCAGCCCCACGCCGTCGAACTCGACATAGAGGTGCGCGGCCACTCCGCCGAGATCTGCCACCTCGGTGCGCCCGATCCAGTACGCGTGCTGCATCGGCGCCAGAGCGAACGGTTCCGACTGTGCGGCAACGTCTTCTGCCGATGTCCCCGGCCCGGCCGCCGGACCTGGAGCGTGCTCGTCGACGCCCCGGACGTCGGCGTCCGGGGCGGTCGCCGCCAGCATCGCCGCCCACGAGTCGACCGTCGGTTCGGCCGCCAGCTGGGCGAAGTTCAGGCGATGACCGCGCTTACGCCACCGCCCTGCGATCTTCATCATCCTGATCGAATCCAGCCCGAGCTCGATGAGGTCGGTGTCGGGCCGGACGTCCTCCGGCGCGATGTCGAGTGCCTCGGCGATCGCACTCGTGACCTCGTGATGGTGGTTGCTCATGACCTGTCACTCCCCTCTGACACTCGCCGGCTGCGGACCACGAAGGGGGCCACGCTGCCGAGCTTCTCGCAGGTCTCCTCGAACTCGCGGTCCGGGTTCGATTGGGCGACGACACCGGCACCGGCCCGCAGCCATGCCCGGCCACCGACGGCGAAGATGCTTCGCAGCGTCAGTGTCGCCTCGAGATCGCCCGCCGACGACGCCACCACAACAGCACCGGAATAGAGCTCCCGACGATCGGGCTCCAGCCGATAGATCGCCTCCAGTGCAGCGGATTTCGGGATGCCGGACGCGGTGATGGACGGGAACAGAACCGCCAGCGCACGCCACGGCCCGGCCTCGGGCGACAACTCACCACGAATGGTGGACGCGAGATGCTGGACACTGCCGCGTTCACGCACCACCATGAATTCGCTCACCACGGTGGTGCCGGGCAACGAGACCGATGCGATCTCCTCGAAGCAGGCCTGGACCGACACCGCGTGCTCGGCGATCTCCTTCGCGTCGGCGAGCAGTTCGGTGCGCGCCGCGGCGTCGAGTTCCGCCGACCGCCCGAAGGCCCGCGTACCCGCGAGCGGCTCCGTGATCACCGTGCCGTCGGACTCGGTCGCCACCACCAGTTCGGGGCTGAAGCCCGCGGCGGACAACGAACCGAGGTCGAGCAGGTACGACCGTGCCGGATTGTTGGCGGCCCGGCCGCGCGCGTAGGTCGCCGGGATGTCGGCGTCGAACGGGACGTCGACGCGACGGGACATGATCACCTTCTGGTAGTCGCCCCTGGTGATCTCGTCGATGGCCTGGGCGACGCGGCCGCGATAGTCATCGTGGTCCGTGCCGACGTCGACGTGCGTCGCCGCCGGTGGCGGGGTCGCGGTCGCCGCGAGTTCGCGCAGCCGCGCTGCCCGCCCGGCGTCTGCCGTGCCGGTGTCGATCCCCGACCCGTCGACGAACGCCTCGAACTCCGGCACCATCAGGTGCGCGAGGACCACGTCGTCGGGCACGCGATCGGCGAGATCGTGTATCGGAGCGCAGTAGTCGAAGCCGACCCAGCCGTACACGCGCCAGTCGGTGTCCGTGAGTGAATGCAGAGCTTCGGCCAGGACGACCGACGGGTCACCCTCCCATCGCATGCGCGTCTCCTGATCGCCTTCGGTCACGATCACCTCGGTGGTGGTGACCACGATCCGCGCGGCCACTCCGGCGGCGAACGTCCACCGCCGACCGCTCTCGTACACGACGTGTTCGCCGAACTCCCCGGATGCCGCCCATGCCGAGCAGATCTGGGCGGCGGCCTCCGCGGTCAGCCGGGGGCGGCGAGGCGCATCGGCGGCGTGCGAATCGACAGTCAACGACATGCGGACTTCCTTCGTGAGTCGAAATCCAGGACGGATTCTCTTAGGACAGCCTAAACTATCGACTTCCGGCCTCGACGGCGGATAAGGGTAACCTAATTCACTGTGCTTCACTGCACATGATCGATCTCTCGAGCCAAGGCATACCCACACGTGCCGGAAGGGCCCCAGCATGCCGAACACGACGCCCACGACCAGCGCCTCCGACCTCGCCGAAGGCTTCGTGCCGCACCCCGTAGCCGCGCAACGCCGCTACCGTGAGTCGGGGATCTTCCCCGAGCGACCGCTCTGGCACCTGCTCGAACGCGCAGCGTCGGAACGTCCCGATGCGCCCGCGGTCACCGACGCAACGATCGACAGCCCGCGCACCTTGACCTACCGCGAGATGGAGGTGGCCGCGCGCCGCCGCGCGGCAGGCTTCGCGGCGGTCGGACTACGCCCCGGCGATCGTGTGATCGTCCAGCAGCACAACTCCGCTGAGTTCGCGATCGTCCTCTTCGGTCTGCTCCGGGCCGGCGCCGTCCCGGTCCTGACCCTGCCCGCACATCGCAGCGCGGAGATCGTGCATCTCGCGGCCGGGTCCGGGGCCGTCGCCTACATCACCGAAGACGATCGCCGCGGGTTCGACCACCGCGAGCTCGCGGTCGCGGTGGTCGACACGGTGCCGTCGGTGCGCATGGTGTTCGTCGATGGTGATCCGGGCCCGTTCTCCGCCCTGCCCGATGCCGACCCTGCCCGCGTGCCGCTCCCCCACGAGGACGACATCGACGCGGACGCGCCTGCCCTGTTCCTCATCTCGGGCGGCACCACCGGACTTCCCAAGCTGATCGCGCGCACACACAACGACTACGCCTACAACGCGCGGCGTTCGGCGGAGATCGCGGGCCTCCACGCCGACGACACGTACCTCGTGGCGCTGCCCGGCGCCCACAACTTCCCGCTCTGCTGCCCCGGGATACTCGGGATGGTGACGGTCGGCGGACATGTCGTCTTCACCGACAACCCCAGTCCTGACAACACTTTCGACCTCATCGAGAAACACCGGGTGACCGTGACCGCTCTGGTGCCGGCGTTGGCCCAGGTATGGTGCGCGGCAACCGAATGGGAGCCCGCCGACATCAGTTCGCTGCGGTTGCTGCAAGTCGGCGGCGCGAAACTCGCCGCCCCCGATGCGGTGGCCCTCGACGGCGCACTCGGCGAGGTGGTCCAACAGGTGTTCGGCATGGCCGAGGGGCTCATCTGCTACACGCGTCTCGACGACCCTCGGGACCTCGTGCACACCACCCAGGGCGCACCGATGTCGGAACACGACGAGATCCGCGTCGTCGACGGGGACGGCCGGGATGTCCCCGACGGGGCCGAGGGCGAGCTGCTGGTCCGCGGCCCGTACACGATCCGGGGCTATTACCGCGCCGACGAACACAACCTGAGGTCGTTCACCTCTGACGGCTACTACCGGTCGGGCGACAAGGTGCGGCGGCTGCCCTCCGGGCATCTCGCGGTGACCGGTCGGATCAAGGACACCGTCGTTCGCGCCGGCGAGAACGTGGCGGCCGATGATGTCGAGGAAAACCTCTTGGCGCACAAATCGATTCGACAGGCCGCTGTCATCGGCCTCCCCGACGAGTCGCTGGGCGAGAAGATCTGCGCCGTCGTCGTGCTGTCCCATGATCACCCGCGTGGCGAGCCGCTGGAGCTGCACGCCGTCCGCTCGTTCCTGACCGACCGCGGGATGGCGGCGTTCAAACTCCCGGACGCGCTGCGGGTGGTGCCGTCCCTGCCACTCACCGCAGTCGGCAAGATCGACAAGGCGACGTTACGCGAGTCGGTGTCGAGCTGAGGTGAGCCGCGTGCCGTGCGTTCCGCGGAACGTCAGGCGGCTGCGAGCTCGAGGTGTGCGGCCTGCTGGGCATTCCGCTGCCACACGGCTGGAGGACTCTGGCTGCGAGTCGTCAAAAACAGTGGACGACAGACTCTTCGACGACCTCAGATCGGTAACCGACGTCACAGAACCCCCTGGTTGGACGAACCGGCTACCTCACAATCCATCGGTCGACACCGGCAGATCCGGCGTCCCGCGGAACGCTCAGCGAGCCAGTACATCGTCACTCGGCGAGAATCGACTCGCTGATGTTCATCCGCGAGGCACGCCTGGCGGGCACGGCGGCACCGACCACGCAGAGCGTGCATGCTGCGGCAACGAACACCAATGTCGAAGGGGTGGGCGAGAACTGGATCTCGACGGACGTGGTGGCGGCGAGGATCTTGTCGGACAACAGGTGCAGCGCGGTGCCCATGACCAGGCCGAGGACGGATCCGACGACAGCCGTCGCGGCCGCCTCGGCCATCACCATCCGCGACACGAACCGCCGCGACGCGCCCATCGCCCGCAACACACCGAGCTCTCGGCGCCGTTCGAGCACCGAGAGCAACAGGGTGTTGAGCAGTGCCACCGCGGCGGCCACCGCGACGATCCACTGGATGGCCATCGTGAACGCCCCCGCCTGCCGTACCGACGCCTCCGTCGCTGCCAGCGCCTCCGCACCCGAGTAGACGTCGACGGGCTTGTCCCCCACCGACGGATGTGCCGCGGCGATCTTCTCGAGACCGGCCCTGACCTGATCGGTGTCGGCGCCGGTCTCGGTCATCACCTGCAGATAGGTGTCTCCCCGATCGTCGAACCAGGTCGACATCAGGGAGTTCGACATCGCCGCCGCACCCGAGCCGATCGCGAGATAGTCCACGGTGTCCCGGACGACCAGCCCGCGATACCCGACGGGCGTGGCCAATGTCAGGGTGTCGCCGATGCGCACACCCATGGTGCGCGCCAACGCGTTCGACATCAGGATGCCGTCCCGGCCAGTACCTGGTGGACCGCCGTCGGATTCGCCTTGCGCATGAAGGGCGCCAACGAGTTCGGTTCCAGTCCCTGCAGAAGGATCCGGGCATCTCCCACGGCGACGCTCGCCCATTGCGCACCGACCACCTCCCGCACACCGGGGACCGTGGCGGCCTCGGAGGCGATGGCGGACGGCAGCACCGGCCCCTTCGGTACCGCCCCCGGTTCCGACGAGGCCACGTAGAAGTCCGGATCACTGAGCCCGTCCAGTGAACTCGCGATCGACGAGACCATGTTGTCGAGGGCTCCGGACGTGCCGAGGCCCACCGTGACCGCGACCGCCACCGTCATCGACGTCGCCCAGACCCGGCGTGGGGCCCGGTCGGTGTTCACCGCCGCCAGTTGTCCGGGGCCGCCGAGTCGCCTCGCCAGCGCCACGACGGCACGCACCAGCGGCGTCGCCGCGGCGAAGCACAGCAGCAGCGCCCCCACCGCGAAAACCAGACCCGCCACCACCGCAACCCGATCGTGCACGGTGGTCGCGATCAACCACGAGCCGATCAGCAAGCCGACGCCGGCAGTGCCCGCGAGCCATCTGAATCCGCGACGGCCCTCGGTGCCGTCGGCGACGTCGCCTGCGCTCATCGCCTCGATCGGGGCCACCGCGAAGGCCGATCGCGCGGCCAGCCCGGTGGCCGCGACACAGGCCACGACGCATGCGATCACCGCGACCATCGGTGCGTACAGCGGCAGGTGATAACTGATCACGCCGGCCATCGGATCCGACGAGGTCGACGGGATCCGGCCGATCGCCCAACGCCCGGCCAGCACCCCGATCGGCAGACCCACGAGACCGCCGACCAGACCCAGCAGTGCGGACTCACCGAGCAGGTCGCCGACGAGATGTCCGCGCCGGGCGCCGAGCGCACGCATCATCGCGAGCGACTGCCTGCGTGAGGCGACGGCCATGTTCATGGTGTTGAAGACCAGGAACCCGGCTATGACAAGCGAGATCAGGGACACCAGCAACGTCGCGTCGCGCGTGACGGAGCCGGCGGCTTCGGCCGCCTCGACGCGGAAGTCCGGATCGAGGACCGCGGCACGACCGCCGACGACCCGTCCGACCTGCGAGCGCACTGCGAGCAGGTCCGCTCCCGGTTCGGCGGCGATCAGGATCGAGTCGATGGTGTCGCCGCGGGAGAGAAGACGTTGAGCGAGTCCGAGATACGCGAACGCGAAGTCGCCCCCGTTGAGGACGGCGGACTGTGGGCCATCGACAACCGAGAGCACGCGGACGTCGATTCCGTTGACGCTCAGCGTCTGCCCCTCGCGCAGACCGGTCGCGGCGCCGACGATGATCCCGTCCTGGAGGTCCTGCTGGTTCAGACCCGCCGACTGACCGGCGACGGCTCCACGCAGTTCACCGGACAGAGCGGTGACGCGAAAATCCGATCCCAGCAACGCAATCGTGCGATCGCCGACGACGACCGAGTCGCGGATCATCGGGACCACCGACTTCGCATCCGGGACGTTCGCACGGATCTCGCCGGCCAGCGATTGGTCGATGCCGGTATCGGCTGTCGACGCGACCTCCACCTGGGCGGCGCCGCTGATGGCCGCATTGACCTGGCGGACCGATTCCGTCATCGATCCGTAGGCACCGAGGACCGCCACGAGCAGGGCGGAGGCGACGGCCACGACCGTGAGCGCCGTGACGACCCGCAAGCGATGTGTCCGGATCTCGCGCAGGTTCAGGACACGGATGCGGGACAGCCCCGCCCGGACGGGCCGGGAGCGTGGGTTCACCCGAGGTATCCGCCTCCGTGCGGGAAGAATTCCTTGGCGGCGTGCTCGACACCGTCAT
Source organism: Gordonia sp. SID5947 (assembly GCF_009862785.1). Taxonomy (NCBI): domain Bacteria; kingdom Bacillati; phylum Actinomycetota; class Actinomycetes; order Mycobacteriales; family Gordoniaceae; genus Gordonia; species Gordonia sp. SID5947. The sequence continues at coordinate 2,748,436 of NZ_WWHU01000001.1, forward strand.
CGGTCCGCAGACGTTCGATGACGAGGCCACGGTTACGTCCCAGGTGCGCGTCGGCGCCGGAGACGATCACCATTCCGTCGCCTTCGTGGATGAACACCCGTCCCGGCGTACCGCCGTAGACGCACCGGGACACCGACGCCTTGGTGATCCTCAGGCGCCGGCCGCGAAAATGGGTGTACGCGTTGGGGTATGGATCGGACTGCGCTCGTACCAAGCGATCGATCTGCTCGGCAGGCCAGTTCCAGTTGATCGCCGAGTCGATCTCGGATCGCTTGTGGAAGAAGGTCCGGTCCTCGAGGCGTTGCGGCGTCCAGACGGCCGTGCCGCTCTCGATCTGCTCGAGCGCGTCGCCGAGCACACCCGGGATCAGGTCGATCGTCGCCTGGACCAGTTCGGTCGCGGTGGACGTCGGGGTGATCGGAACCGACCGCTGCAGCACGACGTCGCCGGTGTCGAGACCGTCGTCCATCCGGTGTGCGGTGAGGCCGACCTCGGTCTCACCGCTGATCAGCGCCCAGATCACCGGCGAGAAACCGGTGAACTTGGGCAGCAGCGAGTCGTGCAGGTTCAGCGTCCCGTGCGGTGGCAGATCGAACAGTTCGCGCGGCAACCAGGTACGCCAGTTGTTGGCGACGATGATGTCGGGCTCGAGATGCTTGACGCGCTCGATCAGCTCGTCATCCGGGCGTTGTGCCAGGTGAACCGGTATGTCGTGCGCACGGGCGAGGTCTTCGACCGAATCCGACCAGATGGTCTCGTATGCATGTTCGCTGGGCGGGTGCGTCACCGACAGCACCACCTCGTGCGGCGAATCGATGAGTGCCTCGAGCGTGCGATGGCCCCAGGTCTGATAGCCGAAGGTCACGATCCGCATCCAGTTCATCCTCCCTGTGGCACACCGCAACCGACGGGACGGCGCCCGTTCGGGACACCTCCGGGTTTTGACAGCGTGCGGATGTTCAATTCAAATAAGTGAGGTAAGCGTAACCTCATCCCACGGCTCGGTGACAACGAGCCTCGACATCGCCGCGAGGAATCTCCGTTGAACCCAGGAACGATCGACGATCAGGTCGGTGCCGCGGCTCCCCGACTACCTCTCACCGCCGCACAGCGTGGACTGTGGTTCGCCCAGCAACTGATCCCGGACACCCCGATCGTCATCGCGACGTACGTCGAACTCCAGGGCGACCTCGACATCGATCTCCTCGATCGCGTCTGCCGACGCGGCCTGACGGAGGTCGAGTGCCTGGTACGCATCGGTGAGGTCGACGGCGTCCCCCACCAGGTGGTCGACCGGTCCGGCGACGACGACTTCCCGATCGTCGACGTCAGTGATCGCGACGACCCGGCCGCGGCCGCGCACGACTGGATGGTCGCCGACTACACCGCGGGGTTCGACCTGCTCTCCGACCGACTCATCCGCGGCGCGGTCATCCGCCTCGGCGACCGGCATCACTACTGGTACTCGTGCATCCACCACGTCGTCGTCGACGGATACGGTGCGATCCGGTTCATGAATCGCGCGGCCGAGCTCTACACCGCCGAGCTGGCGGGAACCGCCCCGGCCGACGACAGCTATGCCGCCTCGCGGCTCGCGGACCTGGTGGCGGCCGATGCGCAGTACCGGGACTCGAAGCGTTTCCAGACCGATCGCGAGCACTGGATGGCAAAGGCACGCGATCTACCCGCACCGCTGTCACCGGCCGGCGCGGCCGGACCTCCCGACATCACGCCGCTGCGTGGTGGCGGCCTGATCTCGGCTGTCCTGTCGGGCCGTCTCACCGACGCGGCCGAGCGGTACGGCAGCATCGACGCCGCCGTCACCATCGCCGCCGTCGCCGCCTACTTCGCCATCGCCACCGACACCTCCGACGTGGTGCTCAGCCTGCCGGTGACCGGACGCACCAACGCCGTGCTGCGCAAGGCCGCGGGCATGGTGTCGAACGTGGTGCCGATCCGGATGCAGGTGGGCGCCACCACCACCGTCGGCGAACTGGTCAAGGCCACCGGCCTGGAACTGACCGGCGCTCTGCGCCATCAGCGCTACCGGAGCGAGGATCTGCGTGCCGATCTCGTCGCGGCCGATCCGTCCCTGGCCACAAACGGCGCCGAACTCGGCGGGCTGTACGGCCCGACGATCAACGTGATGAACTTCCCGACCGACCTCGAGTTGGGCTCTGTCGCAGGGCACTTCAATGTCCTGACATCCGGTCCGGTCGCCGACATGATGGTCAATCTCTACCCGGCTGCCGACGGCACCCGCGTCGACATCCTGGCGAACCATCACCTCTACGACCCCGATACGCTCGGCCGCCACCACGAACGGATGATCCGCGTGCTGGAGGCCTTCGCCGACGGGGACCCGGAACGCCGGGTGCTCTCGATCGACACTGTGACCGACGCCGAACACGACGCCCTGGTGCCGGCTCGCGGTCCCCTCGCCCCACCCGCGCGGACCCTCGGGGAATCATCGACGAGGCCATCGGCCGCGCACCGGACGCCATCGCGTTCAGCCACCACGGTCGTGACGGCGAGCACGCCGCGGTCACCTACCGGGAGGCAGGGCGCTGGGCGTCGGTGCTGGGAGACCACCTGATCGGACGCGGCGCACGGCCCGGGGCGTTCGTCGCGATCGCGATCGAACGATCCCTGGACTCGGTCCGGTCCGTCTGGGCGGTCGCCCGCTGCGGGGCGGGATTCGTTCCGGTCGACCCCGACTACCCGTCCGAGCGGATTCGGCACATCCTCACCGACAGCGGCGCGACGCTCGGCATCACCACCCGAGCCCTCCGCGATCGCCTGCCCGACGACGTCGACTGGCTGGTCCTCGACGATCTCGACGACCTCGCGACGACGGGCCGCGGCCTCGGTGGGCGCGAGACCTTCGGCGCGACAACGCAGGCCGCGCATCTCGACGACGCCGCTTACATGATCTACACCTCCGGGTCGACCGGTACGCCGAAAGGCGTGGTGGTGACCAATCGCGGCCTCTCGGCGCTCGCCGCCGAACGACGCCACAACTATCGGGTCACCACCGGCACCCGGTTCCTGCACAACACCTCACCGAGCTTCGACATGGCTGTGGGCGAACAGATCTCGGCGCTGTCGGCGTCGGCGACCCTCGTCGTCGCCGCGCCCGGGCTGACACCCGACGAACTCGCCGACGTCATCACGCACGCCGGGGTCACCCACGCGCTGCTGACGCCCACCGTCCTCTCCACCCTCACACCCGAGCGCCTCACCGGTCTGCGGATGCTCGGCGTCGGCGGTGAAGCCGTCAACGCCGACCTGGTCCGCCGGTGGGCGCCCGGACGCGAGATGCGAAACGGGTACGGCCCCACGGAGGCCACCGACATCGCCACGGTTGCCACGCTGACCGCGGACGCGCCGATCACCATCGGTGGCCCGGTCCACGATTTCGCGCTCATGGTCCTCGATTCGCGGCTGCGGCCGGTTCCCCCTGGTGTCCGGGGGAGCTCTACCTCGCAGGTCCCGGTCTGGCTCGGGGTTACCACGGCCTCACCGCACTCACCGCGACCCGCTTCGTGGCCTGTCCGCTGGAGGCGGGCACCCGGATGTACCGCACGGGCGACGTGGTCTCGTGGGTGCCGGGCGACCTCGATCGCCCGTACCTCGAGTACCACGGACGATCGGACAATCAGGTCAAGATCCGCGGCCGCCGGATCGAACTCGGTGAAATCGAGGCCGCCCTCGGACAACTCGCTGAGATCCGGCACGCGGTGGTCATGGTCCGTGACACCGCGGTGGGCGCCCGGCTGGTCGCCTATGTCGTCGGGATGCCCGATGCACCGGTCGACGTGGACACGGTGCGATCGTGGTGTGAACAGCGTCTGCCTGCCGGTCTCGTGCCGGACGATGTCGTGGTCCTCGAACGGCTGCCGGTCACGCCCAACGGCAAGCTCGACGCCTCCAGACTCCCCGAACCGACATTCGCCGCCGAGAAGCCGTACCGCGCACCGCGGACGTCCGACGAACAGGTGCTGGCCGACATCTTCGGCGATTTGCTGGGACGCGACCGGGTGGGCGCCGACGACTCGTTCTTCGCGCTCGGGGGTGACAGCATCGGAGCGATCGGCCTGGTGTCGCGAGCCCGCGCCAACGGGCTGCATCTCACGCCGCGTGACGTGTTCGAACGGAAGACCGTCGCAGCGCTCGCACGTGTCGCGGCCACCCAGGACGCCCACCCGGGTCTCGAGGAGCTCCCCGGCGGCGGGGTGGGACGCCTGCCGCTCACCCCCATCATGCGATGGCTGGTCGGCCGACCCGGCGGAATCGACCGCTACGCACAGCATCTCGTCCTGCGCCTGCCCGCAGGAATCGGACGTGACGGGATCGTCGCCACGCTCTCGGCCGTCATCGCCCATCACGACGCCCTGCGGGCCCGGCTGGTCGATCAGGATTCCGCATTGGAGATCGAGGCCGAGAGCGCGGTACCGGTCGACTCCCTGATCCGGCACGTCGAGGTGGCCGACGATGCCGACATACACGAGGTCGCACGCGCGTCTCTCGATGACGCGCTGGGACGTCTCGCTCCCCGGTCGGGCATCATGAGCCAATTCGTGTGGCTCCACCGGGAATCCGCCGACGATCTACTCGTCGCGGTCATCCACCACCTCGCGGTCGACGGGGTGTCGTGGCGCATCCTGGTCCCCGACATGATGACCGCGTGGTCGGCGGTGAGCGTGGGGAAGACCGCAGCGCTCGAGCCGGTCGGCACATCACTGCGACGGTGGGCGCACGGTCTGACCGACCGTGCGGCCGAGATCGCCCAGGACGAGATCGACTACTGGCGAACGACATTCGACGAGTCCGGCCACGGCGAGTTCGCGCACGGCGACGCCTGGCAGATCGATCCAGCGCGTGACACCGTCGCCGATCTGGTCCGGCACGAGATCCGGCTGCGCCCCGATCTCACCCGGGCGGTCGTCGAGTCGATTCCGACCGCGTTCCGCGCGCGCACCGAGGATGTCCTCGTCGCGACCCTTGCCCTGGCCGTGGCCTGCGCACCGACCACACCTGACTCGCTGGTCGTCCAGCTGGAGGGGCATGGCCGCGAGGAGGCCCTGCTGCCGGGCGCAGACCTCTCGCGCACGGTCGGTTGGTTCACCACCGCCTTCCCGCTGCTCATCGATCGCCGCCGCCTCGACGTGGCGCCGGGTACCCTCCCGGAGGCCGCGTCGACCACCGAGGCGGTCAAGTACGTGAAGGAGCTCATACGCCGGTTGCCCTCCCGTGGAGCGGGTTACGGCATCATCGGGCAGCTGTCACCGTCACACGCCACGGGCTCCGGGCTCGATCTGATCGCGCCGACCGTGAGCCTCAATTATCTGGGACGGGTGTCGGCGGACGCCATCCCGACCGAGTTCGCCGGACTCGGATGGATGCCCACCGACGAGGTCGGCAGGCTCGACGCCGCACCCGATACCGGCATGCCCGCGGTGGCGCCGCTCGACGTGAACGCCATCGTGACCGGTGCGACCCCGACCGACCTGACCTTGACGGCCACTGTCGATCGCGTCGCGCGAATCATCGACGAGAGCACCGTCGACGGCATCCTCGAACGGTGGGAACAGATCCTGGGCGTGCTCGCCGACACGGTTCGCCAGGGCGCGCACGGTTGGACGCCGTCGGACGTCGCCCCGGCCCAGGTCGGCCAGCGGGACCTGGATCGGTGGGTGGCGCGGTACCCGAACCTGATCGACGTGTGGCCGAGTTCGCCGCTGCAACAGGGGTTCGCATTCCACGCGGCGCTGGCGTCGGGGGTCTCGACGGCCTTCGCCGCGTCCGACATCTATGTGTCGCAGGCAACCATTACACTGGACGGCCCGGTCGACACCGGCCGTCTCCACACGGCGGCCCGCGCGGTGGTCGCACGGCATCCTGCGTTGCGCAGCGCCTTCACCACCTCCGACGACGGCGACCTGGTGGCCCTCTTGCATGCCGGTGCCGAACCCGGCTGGCAGGTCGACGATCTCACCGATCTCGACCCGGACCTGCGGGCCGGCCGCCTCGACGGAATCCGCGACCGACAGCGCGCACAGCCGTTCGCACTCGACAGTGCTCCGCTGCTCAGATTCGGACTCGTCCGCACTGCCCCGAGTCGTTCGCGCTGATCGTGACCGTCCATCACATCGTCGTCGACGGCTGGTCGATGCCGATCCTGCTCCGCGATCTCCTCGTCCTCTACGCGGCACACGGTCTGGACGCGGCGCTCCCGGACGCACCGAGCTACCGCGACTTCCTGGTGTGGCTGGCCGACCGGGACCGGGACGCGGCACGCAGCGCGTGGCAGCTGGCCTTCGCGGGGCGGACACACGGCACCTTGCTCGAACCGGCGGCCGCCGCCTCGATCGACCCCGCTCCCCCGCAGCGCGCGACGCTCGACCTCGGGCCGCAGCGTTGGGCGGCCCTTGCGCGATGTGCCAACGACGCAGGCGTCACCGCGAACACCGTGATCCAATCGCTCTGGGCGATCATCCTCGGGCGCCTCGCGCCCGGCGACGATGCCGTGCGTGGCGGACTGGACGTCACCTTCGGCGCGACCGTCTCGGGCCGGCCCGCCGACCTCGATCAGGTCGACGAGACCGTCGGGTTGTTCATCAACACGGTTCCGGTGCGTGTCCGCGCCGAGGCGGCCGAATCCGTCGCCGCGGTCTGGCAACGCCTCCACGACGACCAGGCCCGCCTGATCGACCACCACCACCTCGGTCTGGCCGAGATCGCGCAGGCCGCCGGCCCGGGTGCCGGATTCGACACCCTCGTCGTCTTCGAGTCCTATCCGATCGACACCGGAGCGCTCGAGACGGCCAACGGGGTCGACGGGGTACGGGTCGTCGACGTGGCGATCGACGAGGCAACCCACTATCCGCTCACCCTGACCGTCGAGACGCAGCCACAGCCACGCCTCGTCTTCAGTGCTCGGACACGGGTTGTCGACAACGCCACGCTCGCGGCGCTCGTCGAGCGCTTCGACCGCCTCCTGCGGACCGTGTGTGCGGACTCGTCGGTTCCGGTCGGAACCCTCCCGATCTTGACCGAATCCGAAGAGCAGCAGACGGTTCCGCTGCGCGGTCGGCCCACCGAGCCGGCCATGACCCTGCGCGAGATCATCCGTCGGGCGGTGGCCCGGCGCCCGAACGGCATCGCCATCCGCTGGTCCGGGCGATCGATCACCTATGCCGAAGCCGATCGGTGGTCCGACGAGGTGGCCGCGCGACTGGCCGCCGCGGGTGCGCGACCCGAGGAGTACGTCGCCATCGCGCTGCGCCGGTCGGCCGATTCGGTGCGCAGCGTATGGGCCGTCGCCAAGACCGGCGCCGCCTTCCTGCCCGTCGATCCCACCTATCCGGCCGACCGCATCGCTATGCTGCTCGCCGACTCGGGCGCACGATTGGGGATCACGGATCGCCGGACGCGTGCCGACCTCCCCGATTCGATCGAGTGGCTGGTCCTCGACGATCACCCGATGGCGTCGCGCACCGCGCCACCGGTCGTCGCCGAGCGGCGAAACACCCTCGCCGACAACGTCGATCATCCCGCCTACCTCATCTACACCTCCGGGTCCACCGGCACCCCCAAGGGTGTCGTGGTGTCGCATCGGGGCCTCGCCAACCTGGTCGGCGAACGACGGCACACCTACCGGGTCGACGAGGATTCTCGCTTTCTGCACAACACCTCACCGAGCTTCGACATGTCCGTCGGCGAACAGCTCGCCGCCCTCTCGGCGTCTGCGACCCTCGTGATCAGCGATCCCGATGCGAGCCCGACGACGCTGCCCGACCTGGTCGGCCGCGAGGGCGTGACCCACGCGCTGCTGACGCCGACGGCACTGGCCACGATGGAACCCGAATCGCTCGAAGGACTCCGCGTCCTCGGGGTGGGCGGCGAGGCGATCGGGCGGGAACTGGTCTCCCGCTGGGCACCCGGCCGCGCGATGCGCAACGGGTACGGTCCCACCGAGGCCACCGACATCGCGACGGTGGCAGCCCTCGAACCCGATACCGTCACGCCGGCCGGCGCAATCCCGATCGGCCGGCCGGTCCGCGGCTTCGAGATGGCGGTCCTCGATCCGGCGCTCCGCCCGGTGGCACGCGGCGTGGTGGGTGAGCTCTACCTCGGCGGCCCGGCCCTGGCACGCGGCTATCACGGCCGTGCCGCCCTGACCGCCGACCGATTCGTCGCGAACCCGTTCGGCCGCGCCGGCGATCGGATGTACCGTACCGGCGACCTGGTGTCGCTCGCCGACGACGACTCGATCCGCTATCTCGGTCGCGCGGACCGTCAGGTGAAGATCCGCGGCCACCGGATCGAGTTGGGCGAGATCGAGGCCGTATTGCTCCGGAGCCCGTCGGTCCGGCAGGCCGTCACGGTCGGAAAGCCTGGTCCACAAGGGCACGTGGTGCTCGTCGGGTATGTCGTCGGCCCCGATTCGCCGCCTACCGACGACGCGCGGCCGCAACCCCGCGAGATCATCGACCACGCTTCGCGCACACTTCCGCGGCACATGGTCCCGTCGGCGATCGTGGTCCTCGACGCCATCCCGACGACACCGTCGGGCAAGGTCGACGAGCGAGCTCTGCCCGATCCGGAGTTCGCCTCGACGACCGCGTACGCCCCACCCACGACTCCGACCGAGCAGCTGGTCGCCGAGGAGTTCGCACATCAGCTGGGCCTCGAGCGGGTGGGCATCGACGACGACTTCTTCCTGCTCGGCGGCACATCGCTCTCCGCCTTCGCAATGGTTGCCCGGCTCCGTGACCACACCGGCTCGATGTTGTCGATCGCCGCGGTGCTCGACGAGCCGACCCCCCGAGCGCTCGCCCGCGGACTCGACGATCCCGATCCTGTCGCCGACGATGCGGCATTGGGCGTCTTGCTGCCGATCCGGCCGATCGGCACCGGTGCACCGATCTTCTGCGTCCACCCCGCGATCGGGCTCTCCTGGGGATACGCCGGACTGCTCCGCCATCTCGATGCGGACCGCCCCGTGTACGGCCTACAGATCCCGGGGGTGGTCGACGGCGACTCCGTGCTCTCCTACGAATCGATCGACGAGGTGGCGGACCGCTATCTCCGCGAGATCCGACACGTGATGCCGCACGGGCCCGTTCACCTGCTGGGGTGGTCGCTGGGAGGTGTGATCGCGCACACGATCGCGGCACGGATCTCGGCCGCAGGCGGCACCGTCGCATCACTCACCCTGCTGGACAGCGTGATACCGGCCGGACTCGCCGATCGCGACGAAACGATGTATCTGACCGATCTCGTCAGCGCGCTCGGCCTCGAGGATCACCCACTCGCGGCGCACGGAGCACATGGCGCACCGGTGACCAGGGCGTCGGTGGACGACCTGCTGGCGCAGGTGGAGGACATGCCACCGGGATTGCGGCCCGAGATGGTGCACTACCTCATCGATGCGGCCGCGCACACGGATCAGCTTCTCCGCCGCCATGTTCCGCCGGTGTACCACGGGGACACGCTCTTCGTGACAGCCGACCCGGCCGGCACCGCAGGCTCGACCGCGAAGAACGGCTGGGTCGGCCCGATCACCGGCGACATCGACGAACTCCGCGTGGAATGCACGCATTGGGAGATGTGCTCGTACGCCGCGATGCGGACCATCGGCCCGGCCGTCGAGGCATATCTGCGCCGACCACTCCCCGACCTCGAGAGCGGGCGTGTCACACCATGAGCCACATCGACCAGGCAGCCGGGCATCGTGGTGAGCGCACCCGCACCGGCGCCCGGGTGCTACGTGATTGCGTGCTGGACAACCGGCGTGCGCTGATCGGCTCGACCGCACTCCTGTCGCTGCACCAGCTCTGCGAGGTGTCGGTGCCCGTCCTGATCGGATTGGCGGTCGATCGTGCCCTCGGCCATGCCGACGTCGTGTCCCTCCTCCGGTGGCTGGCGGTGATGGCCGGGGTCTTCCTCGCCCTGACCGTCGCATATCGGTTCGGCGCGCGGATCGCGATGACGGCCGCGCAGGGCGAGGCGCATCGGCTCCGGATGCGATGCGCGGCGACGATCATCACCGGCACCCCCATCACCGCCTCGGACCTGCGCGACGGCGAGATGCTGAGCATCGCCAACTCCGACGCCGACGAGACGGGGAACCTGCTCCGCTATGTCCCACAGGCGGGTTCGGCGGTCGTGGCCCTGATCGCCTGTGCCGCGGTGCTCATCGGCGTCGACGTCACGCTCGGTGTCACGGTCCTCGTCGCCGTACCGCTGATCCTCTCGGTGGTGCAACTCCTCGCGCCGTTCACCACGCGTCTCGTCGGCGCGCAGCAGCACCACATCGGCCGGTCCACGGCGCTCGCCACCGACCTCGTCACCGGGATGCGGACACTGCGTGGCATCGGGGCGCTCGACGTGGCGTCCGGTCGCTACCGGGAGGCCGACGAGCAGACCCGGCTCGCGATGCGGCGCGCAGCAGTCGGGCACGGTGCGTTCTTCGGCGCGGCGACGGGTGTGACCGGTCTGATCGCGGTGGGGACCGCCTCGGTGGCGGGGTGGTTCGCGTTGTCCGACAAGATCGGCGTCGGGGCGCTCATCACCGTTCTCGGTGTGGCCCAGTTCCTCACCGAGCCCCTCGCGATCGCCGCGATGCTACCCGGCCGCGTCGCGACGGCTCGCGCATCGGCCGAACGCATCTCGACTCTCACCACAGGAAGTCGGTCCGGCGGTGACACCGCCCAACCCACCGATGACCGCCGGGCGGCGACGTGGCACCCCGGCGAGTTCGTGGCGGTGGTGGCCCCCGACCCCACCACTGCCCGCGAATTCGCGGCCGGGTGTGGCCACCGGCCCGACCTGCTCATCGAGCCGCATTCGGTCGATCTGTTCACCGGCACCATCTGGTCGAATCTGGTGGTCGACGGGCACCGCGCCCCGCCGCGAGACGAGGTGGTCGCGCTGATGGAAGCCCTGGGGAGCCGCGACATCCTCGGCGGCGGTGGAGTCGAGGCCCTCGACATCCCGGTCACCGACCGCGGACTGTCCCTGTCGGGCGGTCAACGTCAGCGCATCGCGCTGGTACGCGCGCTGATCCGCGACCCGGAGACCCTCGTGCTCCACGACCCGACGACGGCGGTCGACGCCATGACCGAACGCGTGATCGCCGATGCCGTGTACCGGCACCGCCATGATGCGGGGACTCGTCGTTCGACGACCGTGATCACGAACAGTCCCGCGTGGCTGGCGGTCGCCGATCGTGTGGTGCCGCTGCCCGTCGCGACCGCGGAGTCCACATCGTGACCGCGTTGCGGGTCGCCGATCGACCCGAGACCACCCGCCGGCTGCTCCGGTCGATCCGCTCCCGGCCCGCCCTGACCATCGCCGTCGTGCTGCTCTGCGTGGTGACGGCCGTGTGCGCGGTGGTGCCCGTGCTCGCCCTCGGCATCCTGATCGACCGGGTGAGCAGCCACGCGACCGCCGGATCGTTGATCCCGCTGGCGATACTCGCCGCGTGCGCTGCCGCCGTCGGTGGGCTGGCCGCCGGAGCGACCATGTATTCGGTGGCACGCCTCGGCGCCGACGTGATCGCCGATCTGCGCGCCGAGGCGGTGGAGGCAGCCCTTCACCTGCCGCGCGACATCATCGAGGCAGCCGGTCGGGGCGACGTGCTCTCACGGGTGAACAACGATGTGACGGTCATCAACCGTGCGGTCACCACGGTGGTGCCGACGGTCGTGACCGCAGCAGCGCTGACCGTGGTCAGCGTGATCGCGATGGCCGGGCTCGACTGGCGTCTGGGACTCGCCGGCGCGAGCGCCATCCCCTTCTATGCCGCGGCCCTTCGCTGGTATGTGCCCCGTTCGGCGCCCGTCTACGCCGCCGAACGCGCGGCTGCCGCCGAACGCGCACAGGCCATCGTCGAATCGGCCTCGAGTCGCGACACCGTCCTCGCCTACGGCCTGCAAGAGCGTGAACTCGAGCGGATCGAATCCGCCTCGGCGCGCACCCGGGATCTCGCGATCTCGGTCTTCACCCTGTTCACCCGACTGGTGGGTCGGGTCAACAGAGCCGAATTCGTCGGCCTCACAGCGATTCTCGGAATCGGCTTCTGGCTCGTGTCCGCAGACGCCATCACCGTCGGGGCGACGACGGCGGCCGCTCTGCTCTTCCATCGCCTGTTCAATCCGATCGGGATGATCCTCTACAGTTCCGCCGAGTTGCAGCTGGCGGGCGCCGGCCTCACCCGACTGGTCGGGGTCCTGACCGCCGCGCCGGCCCGGGATACCGACGCGGAAGCCACCACCTCGGTGACACCGGGCACCGCCACGGGACCGGTGTTGCGGGACATCCACTTCGGCTACGCGTCAGACCGGCCGGTCCTCCGCGGTGTCGACCTCGACATCCCTCGGGGACGTCGTCTCGCCCTGGTCGGTGCGAGCGGCGCCGGAAAGTCCACGATCGCCGGCCTGATCGACGGCACGCTCACCGCCACTCGCGGCGAGGTCGTGACACCCGCTCGCGCACGGGTCTTCACCGTCAGTCAAGAGGTGCATGTCTTCGCCGGACCGCTCATCGACGACCTCCGCCTGGCCGCGCCCGCCGCCACCCGCGCGGAGGCCTTCGAGGCCTTGGCCGTGGTCGGCGCCGACGGATGGGTTCGGGCGTTGCCTGCGGGCATCGACACCGTCGTCGGCGAGGGCGGCTTCCGTCTCGGCGACGCCCGGGCACAACAGGTCGCGCTGGCTCGCCTGGTACTTGCCGACCCCGAGATCGCGATCCTCGACGAGGCGACGGCCGAGGCCGACAGCGACCAGGCCGCCGATCTCGACCGTGCCGCCCTTGCGGCAACCGACGGACGCACGACCCTCGTCATCGCGCATCGCCTCTCCCAGGCACTCAGCGCGGACGTCGTGGCGGTGCTCTCCGAGGGAGTCGTCGTCGAGCACGGACCGCCGGACGTGCTCATCGCGGCCGGCGGTGAGTTGGCGCGGCTCTGGGCCGCGTTCGGTACGCCCGGGAGCACGCAGCAGCACTCCGCCGTATCCAGCACAAGCACCGATTGAGGGATCAGACACCGCACCACGACGGCCGATTCCGTGCACGGCCGACCCGTTCACAGGCGGATGGCCGAGCGGAACGTCAGGAGTCGGGCGCGCCCGCTCGCCAGTACGCCTGCGCCTTCACGCCCGCCTTGCCGAGTTTGTAGTCGTTCTTGAACGCCGACGACACCGCCCGGGTGCCCTTCATGTCGAGGGCCACCCAGCCGAAATGGCCTGTCGCGTCGAACGCCGCATCACGAACGGCCTCGATGAGGGCATCCGGGCCGCCGTCTCGTTTGATCCAGTTGATGGTGTCGTGGTCTCGCAGGCGCAGCGGCAGCGCCTTGTCGGACTCGTGCACATACTCGAACCAGACCGTGGCCGGTGCCGACGGATTCTCGGACGCGGAGATCGCGTCGAGCAGCGAGTTGATGGCGGGCAGCGCCGCCGTGTCCCCGGCGATCAGCCAACCCGCCGGCGCAGGCTCCGGGATCGCGAACTTGGATCCCATGAAGGTCGACGAGATGGTCTCCCCGGGCTCGGCGGTCTGGGCCCAGCGGGTCGCCGCGCCGTCGTGGATCGCGAACTCGAGGTAGAACGAGTCGGTGGCCGGGTCGGGGTCGACCAGCGTGTAGGCGCGCTGATGCAACTTGCCGTGCTTGTTCTCGAACCAGATCCGCACCCACATGGTCGGATGGACCGGACGGTCGGCGAGCAGCCCACCCCCGGTGAACCCCAATCGGATGTACTCGTCGGTGACCGTCTCGTTGCTGGTCACCGTGAGTTCGTAGTCGTCGGCACCGAACAGTTTGAGGACGGCCCCCTGCCAACCACGCGACTTCGGTTTTGTCGTCTCCGTCATCCGACCGACCTACTTCCCCTCGAGAGCAACCACCAATCTCAGGCTAGCCTATGCTAACCCGCAGGGAATGGACCAGAGGGATCAGGCGGGCGCGAGCGGAACGAGCCCAGGATGGGCGTCCAGATAACTCTTGGTGAACGAGCACACCGGGCGCAACCGCGCGCCCTGGTCACGGACGTAGTCGACGGCGCCGCGCATCAGCCGCGTACCCAATCCGTGGCCGGTGTACTCGTCGTAGAGGACGGTGTGCAGGATGGTGAACGTCCGTGCGCCGTCCACGTTGTCGATGCTGTAGCCGAGGACTCCGACCAGGTCGCCGGCCACCCATAACTCGAACCGGTCCCGGATGGGATTGTGTACGACCTGCGAGATCTGCTGCAGGATGGCCCGCGCGGACTGCGGTGGCCGCTGCCGATGTTTCCGTTGCATGAGCCCCTCCGGCGCGTCACGAGACCACCCGTTGACAGGACTCCCCTTCCCACCAGCGGACGGGGACCATATGTGATCCCGGTCACACCATACCTTACGATGCCGTAGGTATCGCGAAACCCGGACAGTTTTTTCGCATGGGAAACAATCGCCCGGCACCGGTGGTCGCCGTGGCCGTCGGGCACGTAGGGTGTCCGATAGGCCGTTCGGCCACACAATTGCACAGCGCGGGGGCTCCCACGATCACCGGGGGCTGAGATGGCGACAGGCGGTCGCCGACCGCCCGAACCTGTCCGGATAATGCCGGCGTAGGGAGCCCCTCATGGGAACATCTGTATCTGAATCTGCTGTCACCACCGGTCCGATCGAGGGCAGCCACAAGTACTACCGCGAGCTCGATCACCTGCGGATCCCCCATCGGCGCATCGAACTCACCAACGGTGAACACCTCGACGTCTACGACACCTCCGGCCCGTACACCGACTCGAACGCGGTGATCGATGTGGAACGCGGCCTTGCGCCGACCCGGGACTCCTGGCAGCGACCGGCGCCGATCGAGGGCGCATCGACACAGCTGGCATGGGCAAGGGCGGGCATCGTCACCGACGAGATGCGCTTCATCGCCGCTCGTGAGGGCGTCGACGAGGAACTCGTCCGCAGCGAGGTCGCGGCCGGTCGCGCCGTGATCCCGGCCAACCATCGTCACCCGGAGTCCGAGCCGATGATCATCGGCAAGGCGTTCGCCGTGAAGGTGAACGCCAACATCGGCAACTCGGCGGTCACCAGTTCCATCGCGGAGGAGGTCGAGAAGATGGTGTGGGCCTCCCGGTGGGGGGCCGACACCATCATGGACCTGTCCACGGGTAAAGACATCCACATCACCCGCGAGTGGATTCTGCGCAACTCGCCGGTCCCGGTCGGTACCGTGCCGATCTATCAGGCACTCGAGAAGGTCAACGGTGATCCCACCAAGCTGACCTGGGAGATCTACCGCGACACCGTGATCGAGCAGGCCGAACAGGGCGTCGACTACATGACCGTGCACGCCGGGGTCCTGCTACGTTATGTGCCGTTGACGGCGCGGCGGGTCACCGGCATCGTCTCGCGCGGCGGCTCGATCATGGCCGCCTGGTGTCTCGCACACCACGAGGAGTCGTTCCTCTACACCCACTACGACGAGCTCTGCGAGATCTTCCGGCGTTACGACATCACCTTCTCACTGGGTGACGGTCTCCGGCCCGGGTCGATCGCCGACGCGAACGACGAGGCGCAGTTCGCCGAGCTCCGCACCTTGGGCGAACTGACCAAGATCGCGAAATCTCATGGCGTACAGGTGATGATCGAAGGTCCGGGCCACGTTCCCATGCACAAGATCGCGGAGAACGTGCGGCTCGAGGAAGAACTCTGCGAAGAGGCCCCGTTCTACACGCTCGGACCGCTCGCAACCGATATCGCGCCGGCCTATGACCACATCACCTCGGCGATCGGCGCGGCACTCATCGCGCAGGCCGGTACCGCGATGCTCTGCTATGTGACACCCAAGGAGCATCTGGGACTACCGAACCGCGATGACGTGAAGGTCGGCGTGATCACCTACAAGATCGCGGCCCACTCCGCTGATCTCGCCAAGGGACACCCGGGCGCCCAGGAGCGCGACGACGCATTGTCCAAGGCGCGCTTCGAGTTCCGCTGGACCGACCAGTTCAACCTCGCCCTCGACCCGGACACGGCTCGTGAGTACCACGACGAGACGATGCCCGCCGAGCCGGCGAAGACCGCGCACTTCTGTTCGATGTGCGGGCCCAAGTTCTGCTCGATGCGGATCTCGGCAGACGTCCGCACCTATGCCGAGGAGAACGGACTCGTGACCGCCGAGGACATCGACCGCAAGATCGCCGAGGAGATGGCCGCCAAATCGGCCGAGTTCGCCGAGGCGGGGAATCGCGTCTACCTGCCACTCGAGGCAACCGCGGGCGGTCCGGCCGCGGGATGAGTGACGATCTCGGACTACCCACCGCCGCACCGGGTGTCACGCCGGCCCGCGTTCTGACCATCGCCGGGTCGGACTCGGGCGGCGGTGCCGGGATCCAGGCCGACATGCGCACCTTTGCGCTTCTCGGGTTGCACGCCTGTGTGGCGGTGACCGCGGTGACCGTGCAGAACTCCGTGGGTGTCCAGGGATTCCAGGAGATCGAACCGACGACGGTTGCCGCGCAGATGCGCAGCGTCGTCACCGACATCGGGGTCGGGGCGGCGAAGTCGGGCATGCTCGCGTCTGCGCCCATCATCGAGGCGGTGGCAGACGCCTGCATCGAACTGCGGATCGGACGCGACCACGGAGTCCCCCTCGTGGTGGACCCGGTGTGTGCGTCGATGCACGGAGACGCACTGCTGGCCGCCGAGGCCCTGGACACGTTGCGCACCAGACTGATCCCACTGGCGACGGTCGTCACGCCCAACCTCGACGAGGTGCGGCTGATCACCGGCATCGACGTCGTCGACGCGGCGACGCAGCGGGCGGCCGCACATGCCCTCCACGACCTGGGGGCGCACTGGGCCCTGGTGAAGGGCGGCCACCTGCGGTCCTCGGATCACAGTCCCGATCTCTTGTTCGACGGTGACGAGTTCCACGAGTTCGTCCACCCGAGAATCGCGACCACCCACGACCACGGGGCGGGCGACACCCTCGCCGCGGCCACCGCGAGCGCGCTCGCACACGGTTATTCGGTTCCCGACGCCGTGGCGTTCGCGAAGCGCTGGGTCACCCGGGGGCTCGAATCGGCCTACCCGCTGGGCGCAGGCCACGGACCGGTGAACCCGCTCTGGCGCGTCTCCCACTCCTGATTCATCCCCGCCCCGCCCCCGCCCCCGCCCCCCGCCGACAGCAACCGGATTCCCGCCGACAGCAACCGATTTCTCGCCGACAGCAACACGAATCTCACCGAGAGCAACGTTCCCCGCACCGCGGGCGTGCACTCGGTGCACGATCAGGGGCCTCAGTATCGTCGTCGACGTCTCGAGGTGGTGCTGTCGGGCGGAAAGTCGGTTGCTGTCGGCGGGATTCCGGTTGCTGTCGGCGGGATTCCGGTTGCTGTCGGCGGGATTCCGGTTGCTGTCGGCGGGATTCCGGTTGCTGTCGGCGGGAAACCAGTTGCTGTCGGCGGGCGGGCGGGAGGGGGCAGGGCGGAGCGGGGCGACTACTTCTGCCAGCCCACATTTTCGACGGGTCCGATGTAGAACTGGCCCGCACCGTAATTGGCGAGCTTTTCCTTCACCGCGACCATCGCCGGACCGTTGAACAGCGGCAGATCCGAATATTGTGCGAAAGCCTGCCGCTCCACCTTGTTGGCGGCGGCGATCTGTGCCATCGGCTCCGGGATCTGCGCCACCCGGGCGATCTCGGCGTCGAGCTCCGGAGAACCGGCGCCTGCCTTGTTGAGCTGCGACCCCTCGCACCACGTCTGACACAGATAGGCCATCCCGAACGGGTCGCTGGACGAGAAGCCCATCAGGAACAGATCGAACTCCTTGTTGACGACGATCTTCGAGAAGTCCGACGACGGGCGTTGTGCCACCACCACGTCGATCCCTATCTGTTCGAGGATGGCCTGGAAGGCGCGGCCGAGGTTCTGGATCGCAGGTGAGTCGGACAGGATCGGCAGTGACAGCGACAATCGCCTGCCGTCTTTCATCCGGATCCCGTCGTCGTCATCACCGACGCGCCAGCCTGCCTCGTCGAGGAGCCGGCGGGCGCGGTCGGGGTCGTAGTCGATGACGCCCTTGACGTTGTCCTCGTAGCCGGGCTGGAACGAGTACATCTGCAGAGACCCCGGCAGCGGCTCGGTGTAGTTGAGACCGGTGAAACGGATGCGCGCCAGCGTGTTCCGGTCGACTCCACGGAGTACCGCCTCGCGTACCCGCCGGTCCCCCAGGATCGGGGTGTCGAGATTGACGACGAGAAGGGATTGTTGCGGTGTGGCCGCGGTCCGGATCGTCACACCGCCCATCGTGATCACCTGTGCGCGCGAGTCCTTGCTACCCACTCCGATGGCGTCGAGTTCGCCGTTGCGGAAGGCGTTGATGGCGGCCTGGTCCTCCATCTGCCGGAACACCCGCCGCTCCAGCTTGCCCGGGTTGCCCCACCACCGCGGGTTCCGCTTGAAGACCACGACACCGGAGTTGGGATCGTACGAGTCGATCGTGTACGGCCCCGCGCCCCACTCCGGATGCGGATTCTGCAGATATCCGCGGTTGTACAGATCAGCGGTGTTCACCTTCGGGTTCAGCAGGTAGTTGAAGAGTCCGTCGGGCCACGCCCAGACCCCCCTGAACCGGACCACCGCCTGCCGGTCGTCGACGCCCCTGGTGACGGAATCGATCTGGTCGTAACCGTCGGTTGAACTCACGACGTAGTTCGGATCGGCACCGCTGCTCGCCCGCCACGTGTTCACGAACGAGCGGTAGTCGATCGGCGCGCCGTCGTTGTAGTGGGCCTTCGGATTGATGGTGTAGGTGACCACGGTCTTGCCGTCCACCAGTTCTTTTCGGACGTCGGTGAGGTAGTCGCGATTGAACGAGTAGGTTCCGTCGGGCGAGAAATAGGCCAGCGTCGGGTTGTACCACCGCCAGAGCAGAAGTGTGTATGCGGAGCCGTCTGCCTGAAAGGTGTTCCACTGCGGACTCACCTCGGTGATCGCCGTGGTCAGACTCCCACCGTCCCGGAGGTTCTCCCGCGGTTGCGGGTTGAGGTCGGCGCCGGTCGTCGAGATGGCCGTGTCGTCCAGTCGCACACCACAACCGGCGAGTCCCAAGATCGCCAGGAAGATCACGAGCGTCAGCGCGACGATTCGCTTCACGGCGCCTCCTGTGACATCGGCATCCGGTCGGTGAAGTGACAGGCCGCGGGATGGCCCGCGGCCGGTCCTTCGAGTGCGGGCTCGTGGTCCCGGCACCGGGCCCGCTCGGTCTCGGCGAGGGTGAGGTACAGGGGGCACCGTCCCGCGAACGCACATCCGGTGATCTCGTCGGTGGGACTCGGTTGCTCACCGCGCAACACGATTGGAGTGCGGGCGCGTTCGGCGCGCGGATCGGGTACCGGGACCGCCGACAACAACGCTTGGGTGTACGGGTGTCTCGGGGTGTCGAACACCGAGGCGACCGGCCCGGCCTCGACGAACCGTCCCAGATACATCACGGCCACCCTGTCCGCCATGTGCCGGACCACCGAGAGATCATGCGCCACCACGAGATACGCGACATCGCCCTCCGCCTGCAACCGGCGGATGAGGTTGACGATGTCGGCCTGGACGGAGACGTCGAGTGCGGAGAGCGGCTCGTCGAGGATCACCAGCCTGGGATCGGTGGCCAGTGCCCGTGCGATGGCCAGGCGTTGGCGCTGGCCTCCCGAGAACGCCGACGGATAGCGATCGGCATGTGCCGGGTCGAGACCGACCCGGCGGAACAGACCGCCGACCCGATCGGCGGTCTCCTCCTTCGACAATCCCAGCGCGCGCAACGGTTCCCCGACGACGTCGAAAGCCGTGAAGCGTGGATCGAGCGCCTCCGACGGATCCTGGAAGACGATCGACATCTCGCGGCGCAGAACCCGTGACCGTCGCCGGGAGAGCCCGGCCGGGTCGGTGCCGGAGAGCCGGACCACACCGGCGGGCTGTCCGAACTCCATCACCTCGAGCAGGGTGGTCGACTTCCCGCTGCCGGACTCGCCGACGATCGCCATCGTCTCACCGCGGCGGATCTCGAAAGAGACCCCGTCCACCGCTCGCACCGTCCCGACCCGACGCTTCATGAGACCGCTGGTGAGCGGGAACTGCTTGCGCAGACCGGACACCTCCAGCACCACCGGCCGCTCGTCGGCATCCGTCGCGACGGCGCGCGTCTCGACAGCGGCTGTGCCGTAGATCGGACGACCGTCGATGGTCGCGTCCGCGCCGATCTCCCGCACACGCACGCACGCAGCCTCATGTTCCTCGACACCGGATCCGGCAGCTGACACCGGTCTCAACACCGGCTCCTGCCGGACACATTCGTCGATGGCGATCGGGCAACGGGGTGCGAACTGACACGCCGACGGCGGATCGATGAGCACCGGCGGTGTGCCGGGGATCGGCGTGAGCGACTCGGTGATCCGATCGACCCGCGGCACCGCACCGAGCAGACCGATCGTGTACGGCATCCGCGGCGCATCGAACAGCGGTTCCACGGCCGCCCGCTCGACGGCCCGTCCGCCGTACATGACCACCACGTCGTCGGCGGCCCCGGCCACCACTCCGAGATCGTGGGTGATGAGCAACATCGCCGCGCCGGTCTCGGCCTGGGCGGTCCGCAGCAGCGTCAGGATCTGTGCCTGGATGGTGACATCGAGTGCGGTGGTGGGTTCGTCGGCGATGATCACCGCGGGATCGTTCGCGATGGCCATCGCGATCATCACCCGCTGACGCATGCCACCGGAGAGTTCGTGTGGAAAAGCCGTCACCCGCCGCGCGGGGTCCGGTATGCCGACGAGGTCGAGTAGTTCGACGGCCCGCGCCGTGGCGGCCTTGGTACCGATCGCCTGATGGGCCTTGAGCGCCTCGACGATCTGTGCGCCGACGGTGAACACCGGCGTCAGTGACGACAGCGGATCCTGGAAGATCATCGAGATCTCCCGTCCACGTATCGACGACATCGCCTTGTCCGCCAGTCCCAGCAACTCGCGGCCGCCCAGCGCGATCGACCCGCTCACCTCCGCCGAATCCGGGAGCAACCCCAGAATCGCCAACGCGGACACCGATTTACCGGAACCGGACTCGCCGACCACCGCCAGCGTCGACGACGCGGTCACGTCGAACGAGAGCCCGCGAACCGCATCGACCCGACCGGCCTCGGAACCGAAGGACACCCGCAGATCCCGCACGGCCAGCACCGTTTCGGGCCGGTGATCCGATGCGCCGCTCATGCGCGGGCCCCCGATCCGGATGTCGGGTCCAGAGCGTCGCGCAGGCCGTCGGCGATCAGCGCCATCGAGACCGTCAGCAATGTCAGCACCGCCGCGGGGAAGTAGAACAGCCAGGGCGATGCGAACAACGCTCCGGTGCCGGACTGCAGCAGGGCGCCGAGCGTGACGTCGGGGATCTTCACACCGAGGCCGAGGAAGGACAGACCGGTCTCGGCGAGGACGGTCGCCACCACGCCGAGCGCGAAGTTGATCACCAGCAGCGACGCTAGGTTCGGCAGGATGTGCCGGGCGACGATCGTCACCGGTGGCTCACCCAGATACCGTGCGGCCCGCACATAGTCGCGCTCCCGGATCGATTGGGCCATGGAGTGGATGATGCGCGCCAACATCATCCAGCCGGTGAGGGTGAGAACCACGATGAGCCAGCGCCAGTCGCCACCGGTCTTGGTGGAGATCAGCGCCAGGATCAGGAAGGTCGGCACCACCAGCAGCAGATAGATGACGCCGAGGACGACCCGCTGCACCCAGCCCCCGAAGTAGGCGGCAAGCGCACCGAGAAAGCCGGCGATCACGGTGGTGCCCAACGAGACCGACAACGCGATGACGAGGGAGCGCTGCAATCCGTGGACGACCTGCGCGTACAGGTCGTTGCCCGCGTCATTCGTACCGAACCAATGGCCGGACGACGGCGGGAACCCGATCGCGAGGAAATCGGTGTCGGTGTAGGAGTATGCGCTGAACAAGCCGCCGAAGAGCGCGAAACAGACCAGCACCACGAAGATCACCAGACCGGCCAGGGCCGAACGACGACGCGCGAACCGCCGTGCGATGAGTCCGGCCCGGCCCAGGCGGCGCCGTGCGATCGGTGTCTGGAGGCTGTCCTCGAGGGGGCCGACACCGTCGGCAAGCATCCCGCCCGTCTCACCCATGATGGGCGCGGTGGCGGTCGGATCATGCGCGTCGCGACTCCGGAGACGGGGAGAATCGGGGTCACGTGACCGGTCCGGCCGTGACGGTTCCGGAGGCATCATCACCATGTCAGCTCACCCGTACCCGTGGATCGAGGTAGACGACCGCCAGATCGGCGAGGATCGCGCCGACGGCGGTCGCCAGCGCACCGAAGGCGGCGACCGCCACCGCCCCGTAGACGTCGTTGGTGTTGATGGACGTCACGAAATAGCGGCCCATCCCCTCCCACCCGAAGATCGTCTCGGTGATGACCGCGCCGGTGAACACCGCCGGGATCGCGAAGGCCACCCCGACGGCCACCGGGATGATCGCCGTGCGCAAGGCATGTCGACGCACCGCGACACCACGGGTGAGACCCTTGGCGCGCGCGGTCCGGACATAGTCCGCCTCGATCGTGTCGAGCAGCAGCGAGCGTTGCATGAGGTGCAGTCCCGCATACTGCACCATCACCAGCGTGATCGTCGGCAGGATCAGGTGTTTGACGCGATCGGCCAGCACAGGGAAGAACCCGTGCACATCGATGCTCGACGACCCGGCGACGTACACCACCGTGTGACCCACCTGCTGATTGATCGCGATGCCGAGGAGTACCACCGCGAGTCCGGCCACCGCGACCGGGATGTTGATCATCACGATCGAGACCATTTGCCAAGCGCGATCGGCCAATCGGTAATGGCGCAGGGCGGTGTAGACACCGAGCGCGATGCCCAACAGCGTCGCCAGCACGGTGGCTGCGGTGAGCAACTGCACCGACGACCAGATCCTGAATCCCACCTGTGCGTTGACGCTGGTCCCCACCGGCGTCGAACCCCAATCCCAGTGCAGCAGGATGCCGGTCAGCCAGGTCCACCACCGTTCCAGCACCGGAGTCTTGTCGTTGAGGTTGTAGCTCGTCAGCGTGCGGTCGACCACGTCTGGTGGGAGCGGCGGCTTGCGTTCGGCGTAGTTCGATCGCGGATCGAGGAACCAGGTCGCCAGGAAGAACGTGAGGTTGGTGGCCACGAAGACAAGGACCGCCCACGCGGCGATGCGCTTGCACAGATACCCGATCACCTGCGACCTCTGACTCCGGCTGTCCGGCCGGGGGCTGAACCGGCCGCGGTCGGTCCATTGTGTCAGCGAGATCGCCGATTCGGCGGGTTCGACGCGGCACGCGTTCACCGCGACCATAATCGGGCGTATGGCCTGGAACTATCTCATGGACATGGACGGGGTGCTCACCAGCGAGGAACACCTGATCCCCGGTGCCGACGCATTCCTCGCCGAGCTGACGGCGAACGGCACGCCGTTCACCGTGCTGACCAACAACTCCATCCGCACACCGCGTGATCTGAGGGCCCGGCTGCTCCGCATCGGTCTCGACATCCCGGAGCCGGCCATCTGGACGTCGGCGCTGGCCACGGCCCGGTTTCTCGATTCGCAACGTCCGGGCGGATCGGCCTACGTGGTCGGCGAATCCGGTCTCACCACCGCGCTCCACGAGATCGGCTATGTGATCACCGATTCGGACCCCGACTACGTGGTCCTCGGCGAGACACGTACCTATTCGTTCGAGGCCATCACGACCGCGATCCGGCTCGTCGAACGAGGTGCGCGTTTCATCGCGACCAACCCGGACGCCACCGGTCCGTCGACGAGCGGGTCGCTCCCGGCCACCGGCGCGGTCGCCGCACTGATCAGCAGGGCGACCGGACGCGAGCCCTACTACGTAGGCAAGCCCAACCCACTGATGATGCGGTCGGCGCTGCGGCAGATGGGCGCCCATTCCGAGCACACGCTGATGATCGGCGACCGGATGGACACCGATGTCATCGCGGGGATGGAGGCCGGGCTCCAGACTCTGCTGGTGCTCTCCGGGATCTCCACCCCGACGTCGGTGGAACTGTTTCCGTATCGCCCGACCGAGGTGATCAGCTCGGTCGCCGACCTGGTGGGCCGCACCCAGGACCCGTTCCACGGCTGATCGGTTCGACGGTGAAACGTCGACAGCACCCGACTCCACGCGGGAGCGGGTGCTGTCGACGAGTACGTGGGTTCCCTCGGGCATGACGCCGATGAACCCGTCACGAGATCAGGCGAGCGCCTTCGCCTTCAGTGCGTCGAACTCCTGCTGGGTGATGGTCCCGGCGTCGAGGAGGGCCTTGGCATCCGCGATGTGCTCGGCCGGGCTCTTGCCTGCGACCGACTGGATGTAGCTGTCGGTGGCCTGCTTGGCCTGTTGGGCGGCCTCGGCCTGGCGCTCCGACATGCCGCGACCCTTGGCGAGCAGATACACGATCGCGGTGATGTACGGCAGGATGACCAGGAAGATCACCCAGATCGCTTTCAGCCAGCCGGACGACTTCTTGTCGCGGAACAGGTCGGTGATGATGAACCAGAGGACCATCAGGTAGGCCACGAACGCGAAAATGACGATCGTGTACCAGATGAAGTCCCAGAACGAGTCCCACATGGGAAATGCTCCTTGCATGTCAATGTCGGCCCGACGGGGATCGCCGGGCCGACAAAAGCTTCTCACAGCCTGCACTCAGGGGCAGTGCATGACGAAGATTCGCGTCGCCGTGTTCACCGACGGCTGAGCGTCAGGCTGAAGTCGTCCGCGTCGTCGGTCCATGTCGTCACCACGTCGAGGCCGGCGACGGCGAGTTCCTCCGCGAGATCCGTCAGGTCGAATTTCGTACTGATCTCGGTCAGCACCTCGGCCCCCGGGGCAACCGCCATCGTCTGTCCAGCACGGCGAAATACACATCGATGTCGCGGCGTGCACGCAGCCACATCTCGATCCGGTGCCGGGCCGGGTTCCATCGCGCGATGTGATCGAAATCGTCGACGTAGAGGCCTCGACCGTCGAGACCGGCCCGCAGCACCTCGATCATGTTGCGGTTGAAATCGGCCGTGACCCCGGCCTTGTCGTTGTAGGCGGCGACGAGCCTGCCGGTGTCCTTGATGAGGTCGGCGCCGAGGAGGAAGTAGTCGCCCGGGGCGAGGGCGTCCGCGAGGGTGCGGAGAAACGCCGCGCGTTGGGAGACATCGAAATTGCCGACGGTGCCGCCGAGGAAGACGGCGATCCGCGGTCCCTCGGCGGCCGGCAACATGAGATCGGGACTGGTGAAGTCGGCGACCATGGGTTCGACGCCGATGTCCGGATAGTCCAGCGACAGCTCCGCCGACGACGACTCCAGGATCTCGGTACTGACGTCGAGTGGCACGTAGGTGAACGTGCGGCCGGCACCCGCGGCCCGCTCGGCGAACGCGCGCAACAGCAGTCGGGTTTTTGTCGAGGTGCCCGAACCGAATTCGACCATCATGGCGGCGTCGGTGGCCGCTGCGATGTCGGCACTGCGCGCCCGCAGGATCGCGGTCTCGCGCCGAGTCGGGTAGTACTCGGGCACTCGGGTGATCTCGTCGAACAGACGGCTGCCGCGTTCGTCATAGAGCCACTTGGTGGGCAGCGTCGGCGGCTCGGCCCAGAGACCGGCCACCGCGTCGACCGCCAGCGCCTCGTCGATGCCGGCGGTCATCGGGCCAGCCGCAGGCCGGAGAACGCCCACCGGGCATGGGCGGGGAAGAAATTGCGGTAGGTCACCCGCTCGTGGCCCGGCGGCGTCACCGCGCTCGCACCACGCAGGACGTGCTGATCACACATGAACTTGCCGTTGTACTCGCCCACCGCGCCGTTGGCCGGGACGAAGCCCGGATACGGCAGGTAGGCGCTGGCGGTCCATTCCCAGACGTCACCGACCATCGAGGTGCCGGCCCGACCGGGATGGCACCGCGCCGGATCGAGCAACTGGCCACGCGCCTCTCCCCCGCTGGCCGCGGCGACCTCCCATTCGAACTCGGTGGGGAGCCGGGCTCCCGCCCACCGGGCGTAGGCGTCGGCCTCGTAGAAGGAGACGTGCACCACCGGCTCGTCGGGGGCGACACGACGACGGCCCGACAGCGTGAAGGTGGTCCACTCACCGTCGCTGAACTCCCAGTATTCCGGCGCCTGCCAACCGGTTTCGCGAATATGTGCCCAGCCGTCGGACAGCCACAGCTCCGGTCGGCGATACCCGTCGTCGGCCATGAACTCGAGCCATTCGGCGTTGGTCACCGCCCGCTCGGCGATCTCGAAATCCTCCAGGAAGACCCGGTGGCGCGGCCCCTCGTTGTCATAGGCGAACGGAACGTGGACTCCCTGGTCGGCTCCGATCTCGGTGATCCCGCCGCCACACGACCGCCACGTGAGGGTTTCCGACGTGCCTGCGATATCGGCCTCGCGCTCGACATAGACCGGCGCGAAGGCGTGGGTCGAGAACAGGTGCTTGATGTCCATCAGCAACAGCTCCTGGTGCTGCTGCTCGTGATTGCACCCGAGTTCGACCAAGGGCAGCAGGTCGTCGCCGATGGTGCCGCGCTCGAGGGCCTCGACCATCGCGCTGTCGACGTATTCGCGGTAGTGAGCGATGTCGGCGACACCGGGGCGGGTCACCAGTCCCCGCTCCGGACGCGGGTGCCGCGCACCGACCGCCTCGTAGTAGCTGTTGAACAGGTAGCGGTACGTGTCGTCGTACACCACGTACGAGGGGTCGTTGCGGAGGATGAACTCCTCGAAGAACCACGTGACGTGTGCCCGATGCCATTTGGCCGGGCTGGCGTCGGTCATCGACTGCGGCGTCTGGTCTTCGGCGGAGAGGTTCGCGGTCAACGTGTCGGTCAGGGCGCGGACCTCGAGGAATCGGTGCGGACTCGGATCGTCCGCCACCTTCGAGGAAACGACGGACGCCGGCGCGGGCCGGTTGGTGATGCTCACTGGTACCTCCCGTTTTCTGTGTGACCTGGCACGTGGTCGGGACGGACGGGCAACCTTCGAGCCTCCATCGTTCCCACGGTCGGTACCGCTGTCAACGAATCGCCTCGGGGCCACGAGCCATCGCATCACATCCCACCGACAATCCGCACAGCCCGAGACGCGCCGGCGAACTCAGGTCAACCAAGGGTTGACGCCCGCTCGGCGTCAACCTAGTGTTGACGCATGCCTGAGCCCGTCATGATGAAGAACGTCCGTCTCGACGACCTGATCGCGGCCATCCGGACCGTGCACGACAATCCACTCGACCAACTCGCGAATGCGGTGGTCACCGCCGAACATCTCGGCGAGGTGGCCGATCACCTGATCGGCCATTTCGTCGACCAGGCCCGACGCGCGGGCGCGTCGTGGACCGAGATCGGGTCGAGCATGGGCGTCAGCAAGCAGGCCGCACAGAAACGATTCGTACCGCGCACCCCGGGCGCACCGCTGTCCGAGGAGCCGAACCCCTTCGGGCGCTTCACCCCTCGAGCACGCAACGTGATCGCCGAGGCCAACAACCTCGCCATCGGCGAGTACAGCGAGTCCGTCACCCCCGAACATCTCGCCCGCGGCCTCGCGGTGGCGCCGGAGTCGGTGGCCGACCTGACCCTGCGCGCCCAGGGCGTGGACCTGACGGCGCTGGCCGAGGCATGCACGCCGGGACCCCGGGCGACCGGTGGCGCCGACGGTGGCGCCGACGACGGGAGCGACGACAAGAAATCACTTGTGCCCTTCGATGATCGATCCAAGGCGGTCCTCGAGAGGACGGTCGGCATCGCGATGGAGATGGGGCACAACTACGTCGGCACCGAGCATCTCCTGCTGGCCCTGTTCACGGACCCGCCCGTGGCGGCCACCCTCGACTCGCTCGGTGTGGAGATCGACGCGGCGCGAACGTTCATCCGCGAAACCCTCGCCCAGTTCACGAAATAGGCGTCGACGTCAGTCGCGGTCTCCGTCGTCCTCCTCGGAGTCCTCGACGGTGTCCACGTCGATGTAGTGCACGGCGGCCTCTTCGGCCGAGGCGCCCGCCCCGTCGATGCCGGCGTCGGTGGCGACGGACTCCTGCTCGTCGTCGACGCCGGTGCCCTCGTCGGGCGCGATCAACCGTCCGGCCCGGCCCCCGCCCGCCTGATCACTCTCGTCGTAGGCGTCGTCGCGGTCGGATGCGTGTGAACGCCAGTCTTTTTCGATGTCGTCGAGCGGATCCACCGCACCGACGTCGGGCTCCTCCTCGGACAGTCGCTCGTCGAGCGTCTCGCCGTCACGCTGTTCCTGAGCGGTCAGCCCTCGCCGTGCGCCGCTCGGGCGATGATCCGGCGGCGAGTAACCCTCGTCGAGGACGTCGTCGACCCCCCGGTCGTCGAGGGTGTCCTCGGGCTGGAGCTGATCGTCGTCGTCGAGGCTGTATTCGCCGTCGGAACCTTCCGGGGTGCTGCCGATGTCACTCACGACCTTCACGATGCCAGTCCCGGCGGACGGGATCCACCGGGACGACCAATCGTCGCCGGGTCGGTACCACGACCCGTCGGGGCGGCGTCGAGCGTCCGAAGCATTCTCGCCACTGACACGCCGCGGCAACGCGGAAAGACCGTGGTCCGCGGCCGGAGTTCCGTATCCTCCGTGCCATGACCACACCGCCCGATCCACGCAATCCCGGCAATCCCGAGCCCGAAGACGGCGTCGGGTACCCGGGCAGACCCCGGAACCCGCCGCGGGCAACCCGCCTCCTCCCTCGTACCCGCCGCCCTCGTACCCGCCGCCCGGATCGAACCCGCCACCTCCCGCGGGTGGCAACTATCCGCCGCCCGGTTCGTACCCGCCGCCGGGATCTCCCCCGCCCAGCGCACCCCCGCCCGGAGCGGGATATCCGCCGCCCGGTGGTGACTATCCGCCTCCCGGAGGCAGCTATCCGCCTCCGCCTCCGCCCCCGCCCGGTGGACAGCCGGGCGGATATGGCCCGCCCCAGGGTGGTTACGGACCCCCGCCCGGTGGCTACGGACCGCCCCCGGGTGGTGCGTATGGCACGGTGCCCGGAGCCGCGGGTTACGGCGCATCGCCCGCGTCCCAGTTCTCGGTCGGCGATGCGATCAGCTACGGCTGGAATCGCTTCAAGGAGAACGCGCTCCCGTGGATCCTGACGATCCTGATCGCGCTGGTCGTCTCGGGCGTGATCGGCTGGATCGGCAACGTGTCGTCCGACTACGGCCGGGTCCTCTGGATCAATCTGCTGTTCGGCATCATCAGTGCGATCGTCGGCTATGTGTTCCAGGGCGCGTTCGTCCGCGGAGCGCTCGATGAGGTCGACGGCAACAAGCCGGCGATCGGGAACTTCTTCCGCCTCAATTTCGGGCCGGTCATCATCACCGCTCTGCTCGTGGCGATCGGTACCTACATCGGCCTGATCCTGTTGATCATCCCGGGCATCATCTTCGCGTTCCTCGCCTACTGGTCGCTGACCTTCGTGGTGGATCGCGACCTGGACCCTATCGCGGGTATCAAGGCGAGCTTCTCGGTGATCAGCAAGAACGCCGGCCCGCTGTTCCTGCTTGCCCTGGCCAGCATCGGCCTGAACATCGTCGGCGCCATCCTCTGCCTCGTCGGGCTGCTGGTCTCGATCCCGGTGACCATCATCGCGAGCACCTACGCCTACCGGTTCTTCACCGGCGGGCAGATCGCGCCCGCCGGCGTTGCCGGTTCGCAGGCACCGCCGCCCTACCCGCCGAATCAGCAGTACTGATCTCGGCGTCCGCACGCCGACACCGACCCGGCCGTCGCCCTTCTCGGGCGGCGGCCGGGTCGTCGTCGGGAGATCAGATCTTTCGACGAAATCACCCGCTGCCGGCCGATATCCGGGACAATCGGGGAATGATCGAGGAGATGCAGGACGAGGCCGAGGCCCTGCTCTCGGCGGGCGAATACACCCATGCCCTGGCCGAATTCTCGGTCCTGCGCGAGATCCGGTCCCGACGCGAGGGCCCGTACTCCATCAAGTACCTGTCGAATCTGCACGACTGTGTCCGGTGCATGTCACAGCTGCACCTCTGGGAGGACTCCACACCGTTGTGCCGAGAGCTGCACGGGAAGTACGTGCGGACCCACGGCCCGGCGCAGACCGACACCGTCGACGTGGCCAAGCACTGGGCCTGGGCACTGGTCAACCTGCACGACTACCCGCCCGCGGTCCGCCTCTACCTGACCACCGCCGACGCCGTCTGGGACGCCGACCCGGATCAGGCCCGCCGGCTACTCGCGGCGGCCGTCGCTCACCGCACCGAGGCGGACCCGCTGTCGATGATCAGCGCCGACCACACGCTCACCGACAGCGCACTCATCGACAGCGCGCGACTGAACCACAGCCACGACGTCCTGGTGATGATCAACCGGCTCGTCGACGAGTTGCCGGCGAACGTCGAGTCGGCGCGCGCATCGGTGACGTTCGACGGTCTCGCCATCGCCTGAGAATCCGCGACGGCGAGACCGACTGCGGCTCAGAGCGCCGGATCCTCGATCTTCTTCGGCAGGGTGAACAACGTGACCACACTGACCACGATGAGCATGATCGCCGCCACCCACAGGAAGGTGGCCAGCGCGAGGCCGGGGATCGCCATCATCACGATGCCGGCGATGATCGCGACGACGCCCGAGAGCACCAGCAGCCACCGCGGTGTGTGCACCGAGCCGGCGACGGCGTGGGCCAGATCCGCGACGCCCTGGAAGATCCACCCGATGCCGATGAAGATCGCCAGGAACACCAGCGACTCCTCGGGATTGAACAACGCGATGATGCCCGCCGCCAGGATCAGCACGCCGACCAGACCGAGAACGAACCGCCAGCCGCCTGAGAGCAGGTTGGCCGCGAACGCGGTGTAGATGCGGAACAATCCGGCCACGATCAACGAGATCCCGAAGAGCACACCGATCACGAGCAGGGTCGCGCCCGGCCAGATGAGCGCGATGATTCCCAAGACGATTCCGACGATCGACGTCGCGATCATCATCGAGCGAACGGCATTCACCAATTCGTTCGGAATCTGCTTTGCGTAATCTGCAATTGTCATGGAGGCAGATTAGTACGTCTCGGAGGGTGCGACACCACAATCACCCGCCGAACAGAAGGGAAACACAGTGTCGCTGGTCGCATTCTTCTCTCCCGAATCCGGGGCGGTCGATTCCGATGGAGAAGAATCTCGCGGATTCGTCCCCACCCGCTATGCGGCCAGCCTCTGGGCGCCGTCGACGTTGAACGGACCTGCGGTGTGTGCGCTCGCCGCCCGCGCCGCCGAGGACGAATTCGCGACGACCGGATTTCGCACGGCGCGTTTCACCATCGAACTGTTCAAGGTGGCCAGGGACACCGTCACCGTCACCCGGGGGCGCCTGATCCGGGACGGCGGCAGGATCAAGGTCGCCGAGGTCGACATCGTCCAGGTGGTCGACGGCAAAGAGGTCATCGTCGCGCGGAGTACCACCGTGTTCGTGCGGGAGAGCACCGATCCGCCGGGAGAACGCTGGAGCCGTCCCGCCGACGCGACCCGGTTCCGGCCGCCCGAGACCGATCTGGACGACCACATCCCGTGGTACGGCACCACTTCAGAGCACGGCGGCGAGATCGTGTGGAGCCGGGACATGGGCGCCCACCAGGACGCCCGGCGTAAATGGCTGTGGACCCGAGCGGTCTCCACCGTCGTCGGAGAGGACCCCACACCGTTCGAACGCGCGGTGATCAGCGGCGAGTCGACCAGCCTGATCTGCAACTGGGGCACCGCGGGTATCGCGTTCATCAACTGCGATCTCACCGTCGCGCTCTCCCGGCTGCCGGTCGGGACACGGATCGGGGTGGAGGCGGCCACCCACCTGGAAACCGACGGGATATCGACGAGTACCGCCAATCTCTACGACGTCGACGGCCAGTTCGGGGTCGGGATGGTGACAGGCGTGGAGAATACCGCCGCGACCATTGATTTCACCTCGGTGAAGCCCGGCGAAAGGTACGCCGAGGGCTGACGTTCCTTATGTCGCACTCCGATCACTATCAGGTCTTGATAGGGTCTCGCTCATGATGCGGCGTCTAGGACGATGGAGAACGGTTTTCGCGGTTTCCACCCTCGCGACGACTCTGACTGTGAGCGTGGCGACCACACCATCCGCGGAGGCATTCCCCGTCGCGGCGGGCAACGGCAAGGTGGTCGCACGTCTGACCGGGCCCGGATCGATCAACGACACGGTCGGCCGGTACAACATCGTCGGCACCGATCTCGGCGTGATGTGGGACAACGGCCGCGGTGAGATCATGACCGCCTTCGGCGACACGCAATCGTTCAACGGTTGGTCGCTGCTCTACGGTCAGCTCTGGTACTGGCGGTCCAACGTGCTGCTGCGCAGCACCGACCGGAACCTCTCCGACGGCATGACGTTCACGGGCCACGCGGGACGCCCGGGCCACGCCAAACGCCTGCTGAAGCCGGACCTGCGTCGCGAGGTCACCATCATCCCGACCGCGGGCATCGCGGCGAACGGCAAGCAGTACATGAATGTCATGTCGGTGAAGCACTGGGGACCTCCCGGGATCTGGTTCACCAACTGGTCAGGGCTCGCGGCCTCGTCCGACAACGGCCAGAACTGGAAAGCGGTCAACGCATTCCGGCCCAACGGCGGAGGCAACCACAAGTTCCAGATGGCGGCCTACCTCAAGGTGGGCGACACGGTCTACACCTACGGAACCCCCGACGGACGCTGGGGCTCGGTCTACCTGGCACGTGTGAACGAGAAGGACATCGAGCACCTCGGCAAGTACGAGTACTTCTCGTGGGGCAAATGGGTGAAGAACAACCCCGGTTCGGCTACGCCGGTGATGAGTGCGCCGACCGGCGAGCTGTCGGTCGCCTGGAACGACTACCTCGGCAAGTACATCTCGCTGGGCACCAAGGACAACGGGGTGGTGCTGAGGACCGCCGACAATCCGTGGGGTCCGTGGACCTCCGGTGAGGTCGTGGTGCCGGCCAACGACCCGTACTCCGGGTACGCGCCCTTCATCCATCCGTGGTCGAAGGGCAGCTCGCTCTACTTCACGTACTCGATCTACACCGGATATCAGGTCTATCTGATGCGGCTTCCGCTGAACAAGCCCTGACACCGGGCGGGCGAACCGCCACGGTCTGGTGCCCCGCACTGTGGCAGGGGCACCAGACCGGCCGGCTCACTGCCCGAGCAGCTGCTTCATCTCGTCGATCTCCGCTTGCTGAGCGGCTTTGATCTGCTGGGCGAGATCGCGCGACGGACCGTCGATCCCACGAGCGAGCTCGTCATCGGCCATCTCGACCGCACCCTCGTGATGGCGGATCATCCCGTCGAGCCACAACCGGTCGAAGTCCGTTCCGCGCGCGGCGGCGAGCGCAGCCATCTCGTCGTCGGTCATCATGCCCGACATCGAGTGCCCGCCGTGGCCGCCGTGCCCACCCGACTCCGCCGGCTCGGCGGGCACGCCCCACGAACCCAGACGGGCGGTCATCTGATCGATCTCGGGCTGCTGAGCCCCCGCGATCCGCTCGGCGAGGGAACGCACGGCAGGCGTCGTGGTGCGTTCGTCGACGAGCTCGGCCATCGCGACCGCCTGCTGATGATGCGGGATCATCATCTGGTTGAACGCGACGTCTGCATCGTTGTGCGACATCGCCTCCGACCCGGCGGCGGCCGATCCGGCGACCGGCGCACTCGATACGGACGCCGAGGTCATCGACGTCGGGGTCATCGACATCGGGGTCATCGACGTCGGGGCCGGGTCGTCGGCGTCGGTGGAACACGCCCCGAGAAGGGCCGTGGCGATCAGGATCGAGCATGCGGTTGTCTGTCGTTTCATCGAAAAATCCTCTGCAAGAGTGTGAATCCGACCTGCGCGACGTCCGGCGGACGCGCGCAAGCGGCATGGATCGGCCTCCGGACCGATGGTCCGGCGAATGCCGATCAGCAGCGGATCACCTGCAATTGCAGATGTGTCAGCACCGCCCAGGGAGGTGGCCGGCCCGCGCGGAGCCGCAGTCGCCCGCGGACCGAACGCAACAGCGGCGGGATGGGGAAACCCCACGCCAGCACCAGGACGGCCAGGACGATGACGTCCGGATCACCGGCGCGGACGAAGACGCACGCGTGCTGGTGCAACCCACAGTCGGTCCCGCTCATCGACGTGTCGTCGAGGATCTCGTGCTGCGCCGACTGCACGACCGTCGAGGGCTGCGGATGGCCGGCGGCCGAAGACGAATGCTCACCGCCGGTCGCGCAGTGGGCGACCACCGTGTGCATGAGAACGATCGCCATCGCGATGGTCAGCAGCAGACCGGCCCCTGATGCGCTGCGAGGCAGCTGACGGAGACGGGCGATCGACACGACGACGAGCCTACCGGGGCGCCGCCGGATCGGGTTCGGTCCCGACCTCCACCTCGTCGTGGTCGTCGGGCCGGGCCTGGTCCGCGTCACGTCGCTGCTTCCGGGGCATCAGCCAGTACTTGTCGACCACATTCGCGACGACGATCACGAACGCCGCGAGTCCCCAGCCCAACAGGATGTCGAAGACATAGTGCTCGGCGGTGTAGACCAGCGTGAAGGCCATCGCCAGCGCGTAGCCCATGAAGAGTGTCTTGCCCAGCGCCTTCACCCGCGGCCACATGAACAGCGCCAGCAGCATCGTGAGACCAGCGTGCAGCGACGGGATCGCGGCGACCAGGTTGGCCTTGCCCTGCCCCACCTCCACGAGCGTCGAGGCCGCGTGGATGTTCAGGACGTTCCAGCCGCGTGCGGAGATGCGCTCCACATACGGCGCGGCACCGGGCTGGGTCGGCGTGACGTCCCGAGAATGCCGCCACCCGGGGCTTGTCCCTCGTTCGCCATACACATCGGCTCACGCGGATGATCGATCACCTGCTCGGCGGTACACCGGGCGGCCGCCCACGGCGGTGCGGCGGGAACCAGCGTGTAGCCGACCAGGGCGAGGAACGTCGTCGCCACGAAACACGCCGCATAACGCCGCCACGCCGAGCGGTCACGCAGCCAGAGGACGGCCGCCGCAGCATAGGGAACGATGAAATACGACATGTAGACGACGCTGGTGATGACTTCCCACCACGGCGGCGACGCGCCCTTCAGGTGTTCCTGGAGCCAGACCGTGGGGTTGACACCGAACATCGCGTGGTCGATGTCGGGAGCCAGATGCCACTGCGTCGGCATGTCGACGATCCGTGCGACGTCACGGGTCCAGTCGTAGAGCACGAGGATCAACGCGAACGGCAGCCAGTCGATGATCACGCTGATCGCCTTGCGCCGGCCGATGGTGGCGGCCAGCATGCCCAGACAGAGCAGGACGATCAGTTGCGTGCGGTCGAACGCCAGACCGTTGAGGGCGATCTCGACGACCATGAACACGACCCAGGCGGCGATCGCGACCCGCCGCACCATCGTGAGATCCCGACGACTGCTGGGTTCGGGGTCCATCTCGGCGGCGGCGGC
The DNA here is from genome assembly GCF_009862785.1 of Gordonia sp. SID5947. Classification (NCBI taxonomy): domain Bacteria; kingdom Bacillati; phylum Actinomycetota; class Actinomycetes; order Mycobacteriales; family Gordoniaceae; genus Gordonia; species Gordonia sp. SID5947. Next base: position 2,784,003 of record NZ_WWHU01000001.1, read on the forward strand.
CACGTCGTCGATCACCGGTTCGACGCCGGCCCGGTCCGATTCGGTCACGCCGGCCCGCTCGTCCACCGATGCCGACTTCGTGTTCTCGCCACGGCGAACCGGCGATCCCGCATCATCGTCCGAGTTCGGGACGTCGACCGCGTCGTCAATGCTCACCCGAGATTCCTGCCCACCCACACCCCCGTCCGGGGCACCCAGCGTATTCACTTGCTGTCAGCCTAGTGACCATCGGGCGTTTGGCGATCGGCAAACCGCCGTGCATCCGTCGTTGCCGCCGGTTTCGCCTAGGATCGTGATCGGTATCACATGCGCATCGACCTGGGAGGAGCGCCGTGCCCGACCGTTACCTGCGATACGGCGATCAGCGCTACATCATCACCAAAGAAGCCGAGGCACGCCTCGACCGCACCCTGGACTCCGTGTACGCCGAGGGCAGCCGCGGCCACGAATGGCTCAGCCTCTATCCCGGCACGGCGGCACCGTGCCGGCTCCTCATCGCGACCGGCGTCCCGATCACCATCGAGACGGTGCCGGCCGTCGGAGACTGACCGGCCGCCGGCCTCTATCGTTGACGCATGCGCATCGGAGCACATCTGCGTGAGGACACCGACCCGCTGTCCACCGCGAACGAACTCGGCATCGACGTCTTCCAGATGTTCGTCACCGATCCGCAGGGGTGGAAGAAGCCGGTCCCCCGTGCGGACGCCGAGGCCATCCGCGATTCGGCCGTCGACGTCGTCGTGCATTCGAGCTACCAGATCAACGTCGCGAGTCTGAACAACCGGTTGCGGATGCCCTCTCGCAAGGCCGTCGAGCAACAGGCGACGGCAGCGGCCGAACTCGGCGCCTTCGGTCTCGTCGTCCACGGTGGCCATCTCCGCGACGGCGAGGATGCGAAAGAAGGATTCGCGAACTGGCGCAAGCTCTTCGACCGCCAGGTCGACAAGGGTGGATTCGGCGTGCCGATACTGATCGAGAACACCGCCGGCGGCGATCACGCAATGGCCCGCACGTTGGAGGCGATCGACCGTCTGTGGGAGTCGGTCGGCGATTTCGACCAGGCCGGCTTCTGCCTCGACACCTGCCACGCGTGGGCGGGCGGCGAGGACCTCGTCGGACTCGTGGAACGGGTCAAGGCCATCACCGGACGTATCGACCTGGTGCACCTCAACAACTCCCGCGACGAGTTCGACTCCGGCCGGGACCGGCACGCGAATCTCGGCGATGGACACATCGACCCCGCGATCCTCGCCGAGGTCGCCGCGGCCGCGGGCGCGCCGGTGATCCTGGAGACGCCCGCCGACGGCATCCCCGACGACCTGAAGTACCTACGCGACGCGCTCTGACCGCAGCAGCTCGACGGCCACGGTCTTCGCCTGGCCGAACGCGTCCTCGACGACCTCCATCCCGGCGGTGACGAGCGCCCCCTCGTGCAGCAACATCAGGCGCGCGGCCACCACATCGCGGGCTCTGACCTCTGCCGTCTCGGCGATCCGGGTGAAGAGATCGAGCATCCACTGCTTCTGCCCGACGATGACGGCGTAGGCTGGATGCGCGGGATCACTGATCTCCGCGTGGGCATTGATCATGCTGCAGCCCTTGGCACCTCGTTCGGCGGCCCAGTCCCGGCTCGCGTCGAAGACGGCGGACACCTGCGCGATCGCGCCGGCGTCGGCCGCGGCCAGCCGACCGGCCAGGAGCTCTCGCCACAACGCGTCGCGGGCCCGCAGATACTCCACCACGAGTCGCTCCTTGGACCCGAATCTGTCGTAGAGCGTCCGTTTGGTGACCCCGGCTCGCTCGGCGATCGCGTCCACGCCGACGGCGTGGATGCCCTGGTCGTAGAAGAGATCCGACGCCGCGTCCAGGATTGCCCGCGCCTTCGGCGTCCATTCGATCGTGGTGGTCACCTGACAGACACTACACCGATCGGTAAGGTCGGCCGTATGCGAACTTCACCGATCGGTATACCAACCAGACCAGCGCCCTCGGCATGGCTGAGTGCCGGCCTGTCGATCCTCTTCGTCGCCTCCTGGTCGTCGGGGTTCATCGGGGCCAAGCTCGGAGCGTCGGACGCACCGGCGACCACGCTGCTGATGTGGCGGTTCATACCCGTCGCGCTCGCCCTGTCGGCCGTCGCGGCCCTTCTGGCACGCCGCTCTCCCGCCCCACGCCGAACTCGTCGCGGCGCGATGACGCAGATCGGCGTGGGGGCACTGTCGCAGTGCGGGTACACCCTGACCGTCTACTGGGCGATCGGACTCGGAGTCAGCACCGGGACCACGGCGCTGATCGACGGCGTGCAACCGCTGGTGGTGGCCGTGCTCGCCGGGCCGCTCCTCGGAGCCGCGGCGAGTGGCAGGCAGTGGTTCGGACTCACCGTGGGCGCGATCGGCGTGGTGATCGTGACGTGGACGGACGCCACCGCGTCGACCACGGCTGCGCCCTGGTGGGCCTACCTGATCCCCCTCGCCGGGATGGCGAGCCTGGTGGCGGCGACATTCCTCGACCGACGCGGGCCGAACACCCTGTCCCGAACCGAGTCACTCGCGATCCACTGCACCACGTCGGCGGTCATCTTCACGGCGATATGCCTGGTCGACGGCACCGCGATGCCACCGGCGGCACCGGGATTCTGGGTCGCGATCGGATGGCTCATCGGCCTGTCCACCCTCGGCGGATACGGGCTGTACTGGATCCTCGTGGACCGGCTCGGCGTGACCTCGGTCAACGCGTTGATGTTCCTCATGCCCCCGGTCACCACGCTCTGGGGTGCCGCGATGTTCGGCGAACCGCTCACGGCGACGACCATCGTCGGCCTCACGGTCGCCCTGGGCGCCACGATCACCGTCGTACGGGTCGGCAAGCGGCGCGAACAATGTCCGGATCGTCCGAGTCGCGCGAGCGAAAACCCTGCGTACAGCGGTCAGCACCGGCCACACCCCGATCGAGTTGGTTCGCGCGCCGAATCGGAGGTATCCTGAGGTTACCGGCGAGTAACTTATGCGATCGCCGAACGACTCGTAGCCCACCCGGACTTGTCAGAGAAGGAAATTTTCATGGGCCATTACAAGAGCAACATGCGCGACCTCCACTTCAACCTCTTCGAGATGTTCGACCTCGACAGGGTGCTCGAAGAGGGCGACTTCGGCGACCTCGACCACGAGACGGCCGTCGACATGCTTCGCGAGGTCAAGACACTGGCCGAGGGGCCGATCGCCGAGTCGTTCACCGATGCCGACCGCAATCCGCCGGTGTTCGATCCGGACGCGCACACCGTTGCCATCCCGGAGAGCTTCAAGAAGTCCTACAACGCACTCGTCGAGGGCGGCTGGGACAAGATCGGTGTCGCCGAGGAACTCGGCGGCCTGCCCGCACCGCGTTCGCTGTACTGGGCGATCGGCGAGATGATCCTCGGCGCCAACCCCCGGTGTTCATGTACGCCGCCGGTTCGGGATTCGCCAACATCTTCTTCGACAACGGCACCGACGAGCAGAAGAAGTGGGCCGCGATCTGCTCCGAACGTGGCTGGGGCGCAACGATGGTGCTCACCGAGCCGGACGCAGGCTCCGACGTCGGCGCGGCACGCACGAAGGCCGTCAAGCAGGACGACGGTACCTGGCACATCGACGGTGTGAAGCGCTTCATCACCTCGGCCGACCAGGACATGACCGAGAACATCTTCCACCTGGTGCTGGCCCGCCCCGAGGGCGCGAAGCCGGGCACCAAGGGACTGTCACTGTTCTTCGTGCCGAAGTTCCACTTCGACCACGAGACCGGCGAGCTGGGCGAGCGCAACGGCGTCTTCGTCACGAACGTCGAGCACAAGATGGGCATCAAGGCCTCGGCCACCTGTGAGCTGAGCTTCGGCCAGCACGGCACACCGGCCGTCGGCTGGCTCGTCGGCGAGGTCCACGACGGCATCGCGCAGATGTTCGACGTCATCGAGCACGCGCGGATGATGGTGGGCACCAAGGCCATCTCCACACTGTCGACCGGTTACCTCAACGCTCTGGACTACGCCAAGGAGCGCGTGCAGGGTGCGGATCTGACCCAGATGACCGACAAGACCGCACCGCGTGTCACCATCACGCACCACCCGGACGTACGTCGTTCGCTGATGACCCAGAAGGCCTACGCCGAGGGTCTGCGCGCGATCTACCTCTACACCGCTTCCCATCAGGATCCCGTTGCCGCCCAGATCGTCTCGGGTGCCGACGCGGAGATGGCACACAAGGTCAACGACCTGCTGCTGCCGATCGTCAAGGGCGTCGGCTCCGAGCGCGCCTACGGCACCCTCGGCCACGAGTCGCTGCAGACCCTCGGCGGCTCCGGCTTCCTGCAGGACTACCCGATCGAGCAGTACATCCGCGACTCGAAGATCGACTCCCTCTACGAGGGCACCACGGCCATCCAGGCGCAGGACTTCTTCTTCCGCAAGATCATCCGCGACAAGGGCCAGGCCCTCGCACATGTCTCCGGTGAGATCCAGAAGTTCCTCGACGCCGAGGGCGGCAACGGTCGCCTGAAGACCGAACGGGCCCTGCTGAAGACCGCCGTCGACGACGTGCAGGCCATGGCCGCGAGCCTCACCGGCTTCCTGATGAACGCGCAGGAGAATCCGCAGGAGCTCTACAAGGTCGGTCTCGGCTCGGTGCGCTTCCTGCTGTCGGTGGGCGACCTGCTGATCGGCTGGCTGCTGCTGCGTCAGGCCGAGGTGGCCCTGGCTGCCCTCGACGCCGGCGCCTCCGATGAGGACAAGTCGTTCTACGAGGGCAAGGTCGCCGTCGCGAGCTTCTTCGCCAAGACCATGCTCCCGATGCTGACCGCCGTCCGCGGCACCGTCGAGAACATCGACGCCGACATCATGGAGGTCGACGAAGCGATCTTCTGATCCGCGTCGTTCCCCTGAAACCGTTCGTCCCCCGGGTATCGCCGAACTCTCCGTACGTTTGTGGAGAATCTGGCGATACCCGGGGGACGAACCCGTTTCGGGACAGACGAACCCAGTCGCCTACTTCGGTGGCATCCGGATGCCGCCGTCGACGCGGATGACCTCGGCGTTCATGTACGAGTTGGTGATCAGCTCGACGACCATCGACGCCAGCTCGTCGGGCTTGCCCAGGCGATGCGGGAAGAGCACGGACTCACCGAGCTTCGCCTTGAAGGCCTCCGACGCCTCACCCTCGCCGTAGATCGGGGTGTCGATCAGACCGGGCGCGATGGTGTTGACGCGCACGCCCACCGCAGCCAGGTCGCGCGCGACCGGCAGGGTCATGCCGACGACGCCGCCCTTGGACGACGAGTACGAGGCCTGGCCGATCTGGCCGTCGAACGCAGCGACCGAGGCCATGTTGACGATGGCGCCACGCTCACCGGATTCCAGCGGCTCGTTGCGGCTCATCGCGGTTGCGGCCAGGCGAGCGGCGTCGAAGGTGCCGATCAGGTTGATCGCGATGACCTTCTTGTAGGCGTCGAGATCGTGGGCCGAACTGAATTCGCCGTCCTTGCCGATGGTGCGCTGGGCCCAGCCGATGCCTGCCGAGTTCACCAGGGCACGCAGCGGGCCGAGTTCGGTGGCCTTGGTGACGGCCGCCTCGATCTGCGCGGTGTCGGTGACGTCGACACGCACGAAGGCGCCACCGACCTCCTTGGCCAGCGCCTCACCCTTGTCGGCCTGCAGGTCGGCGACGACGACCTTGGCCCCCTTGGCCGCCAGCTGGCGAACCGCGGCTTCGCCGATACCCGACGCGCCACCCGTGACAATTGCACTTGCTCCATTGATATCCACGAGGTGGAGATTACATCGCAGGATGGCATCGCCGACACCCACCACCGAGCGATTGTTCGGTGGTCGTCACCGGCACGGGTGTCAGACGCAGGCGACCTCGGGCGCGGGATCGTATTTGACGGTGCGGGTGTGCCTGCGCACCTCCGCACCGGTCTTCGCGTCGGAGATCACCCGGGTATTCGACGTGGTGAACCCGCGGCTGCCGCTCGAGGCGATGCAGTCTTCTCCCTTTGCCAGTTTCACCAGCGGCGGATCGGTGTAGGAGTGGCGGTTGCCGGTGATCGACTGCACGTCGACGGTGGTGGTGCTCCACATCCGGACCGTCACGTCCGACGGCGTCCAGCTGGTCTCGATGTAGACCCCGTGCGGCGTGTTGTTGCGGAAGACGAGGTCGATCGCGCCCTCGAAGACGGTCGCCTCGCGCGCCTCCGGGTACCGCGAGATGTAATAGGAGTGCTCTGTGTGGTCGACGTCCTCGAGGCCGGCGAAGTACGACGCGTTGTAGAGCGTCGTCGCGAACTGCGAGATGCCTCCGCCCACCGCTTTTGCCGCGTGCCCGTGGTCGATGATCGTCGAGGTCACGTAGCCCTGCGCGGTCCCGCGGGGACCGGTGTAGGTGTTGAGCGAGAACGTCTTGCCCGGCAGGACCAGTGCGCCGTCGACCTCCTCGGCGACGAGGCGGATGTTCTCGCCCGACGCGCTGGTGAATCCCGAGGTGGTGAACTCGCCGACCACTTCTCGGACGCCGAGTTTGCGGGCGTCGGCCGTGGACAGACGTGGCGGGACCGGCTTGTAGGCGACCTCGACGGACCGTGCATCCGACGGGTCTGAGCCGGTCGACACCGCCGCGATCGAGGCGAAGGTCTTCGTCCAGTCGACCGTCGCCCCGTCGCGGGACGGTACGACGGTGGGACTGCCCGTCCGCAACGAGAACGTCGCATCGACGGGTTTGCGTTCGGTGCCCGCCAACCGGGGGCCGAGCAGTGCCACGCCCTTCTTCGGGTCGATGACCGGCCGCAGTCCGCCCCGGCCGTCGGGACCGAAGGACAGGATCGAGCCGAGCTGTGCGGGCTCCACGCGCACCGTCACGTTGCCGGAACCCTTGAGCGTGAGTGGCCCCGCGACAGCACGCCTGGCAGGACCGGCGGCCGTCTCGCGGACGACTTCGGCGGAGACCGTCGGATCGAAATCTTCCACCGGCAGGTCGATCGGTTGCCGGTAGAGCCACTTCTCGGCCAGGGTGTCCGCGGCGGCGTCGCGTGCGACGCGTTCGCCCGCGACCGGCATGACCTCGACGGGAGTGGCGCCCTCGTAGCGGACCCCACCCTCGACGGCCGCCTTCTCGAGCGTGGGCTGCTGCTCGTCGAGCGTGCTGTCGAGGGCCGCCCGATCGATGTGCACGACCGGATCGACCGTGTGCGACATGCCGGCCAGGGCCGCCAGCCGCGTGAACGGATTCTTCGGCTGTTCCATCAGCCGGTCGACGGTCGCATCCGGATCGAAGGTGAGCCCGAGAGAGTCAGAGCCGACCATCGCGGTGCCCGACGCCGTCCGTAGCCAGACCGGCTCGGTGGTGCGGGCCGACAGTTCGTCGATGACCCCCTGGACCTCGTCGCGGTCGAGATGTCCCGCGGGCAAACCGGCCACCACGGCACCACGCGCGGTGGTGTCCTTGGTCAGGAGAAGATCCGTGGCGAGCACCACACCGGTGACCGCGAGCACGCCGACCACGATGCGCACCGCGGTACGCGCGACCGGAAACCTGCTCACGACAACAACCATATGTGGACGACGACCAAAGGGTGGTGGCGAAGGGCGCCGAAAAAAGTAGGCGCCCCGGCCGAGCTGCCGGGTCGGGGGTCTGGCAGCTCAGCCGGAGCTACTCGTATATCTACGCTACTTTCCGCGGCGTTACACCGATCCGAGAATTTTTTTCGACGAGCGTGACCGGATCGATGTCCGAGCCCCTCGGACCTACCCTTCGACGATGGCCGTGACGCCCTGACCACCGGCTGCGCAGATCGAGACCAGCGCGCGACCGCCGCCGTTCTCCTTGATCGTCTTGGCTGCCTGCGCGATGATCCGGCCGCCGGTCGCCGCGAACGGGTGTCCCGCGGCAAGCGACGAGCCGTGGACGTTGAGTTTGGCGCGGTCGATCGCACCGAGCGCGTTGTCGAGGCCGAGGCGCTCCTTGCAGTACGCGTCGGATTCCCAGGCGGCCAGGGTGGCGAGCACCACCGAGGCGAAGGCCTCGTGGATCTCGTAGAAATCGAAGTCCTGCAGCGTCAGACCGTTGCGCTGCAGCAGACGGGGCACCGCGTAGGTCGGTGCCATCAGCAGGCCGTCGGGCCCGTTGACGTAGTCGACGGCCGCACTCTCGCTGTCCACGAGGTAGGCCTGCACGGGCAGGCCCTTCTCCTGCGCCCACTCGTCGCTCGACAGCAGCACCGTCGAAGCGCCGTCGGTGAGCGGGGTGGAATTGCCCGCGGTCATCGTCGCGTCGCCGAGGGCGACCCCGAAAACCGGCTTGAGTTTGGCGAGCTTCTCCGCGGTGGAATCGCCACGCAGATTCTGATCCCGGGTGAGACCCAGGAACGGGGTGATGAGGTCGTCGAAGAACCCGCTGTCGTAGGCGGCCGCCATGTTCTGGTGGCTGGCCGCGGCCAGCGCATCCTGGTCGGCACGCTTGATGCCGAACTCCTTCGCGGTGATCGCGGCGTGCTCACCCATCGACATACCGGTACGCGGCTCGCCGTTGCGCGGGATCTCGATGCCGAGTTTCGGAAGCAGCTTGAGCGCGGCGAGGGCCTGATCCTTGGCGCTGCGGGCCCGATTGACCTGCAACATCTGACGTCGCATCGACTCCGAGACGCCGATCGGCGCGTCCGAGGTGGTGTCCACGCCGCCGCCGACGGCCACGTCATAGCGGCCCGACGCGATACCGTCGCCCACCGCCACGATGGCCTGCAGACCGGTGCCGCAGGCCTGCTGGATGTCGAACGCCGGGGTGTACGGCGACAGTGCCGACCCGAGCACGCATTCACGGATGAGATTGAAGTCGCGCGAATGCTTGAGAACCGCACCGCCTGCGACCATTCCGAGCTGCTCGCCCTGCAGGTTGAAGCGGCTGACCAGCCCGTCGAGGGCTGCGGTGAACATCTCTTGATTGCTGACCTCGGCATAGGCCTTGTCCTGGCGGGCGAACGGGATGCGGTTGCCGCCGAGGATCGCGACCGGGCGCATGCTGCGGGTCTTGGGTGTCTGAGCCACTTCGATCTCCCAGGGGGTGTAGTTCGGTGTCTATGAGCTATTCTTACTCATGAGTAAGTTAGTTGTCGAACGGCGCTCACGCGAGCGTCGTCGCGCAGCACCGCACGTCTGACCGACCTGCCGAAGAAAACCTGAGGAGACCTCCCGTGGCAGCCACTGGCCTGTACTCGAATTTCGTCCACTCCGCCCCCGGTTCGTTCATCGCCAAGCAGGCGGGTCTGCCGGTCCCGCCGACCCTACGTCGGTACAAGCCGTCCGAGCCTGCACTGCCGGGCCCCGTCTTGCTGGGCGGTTCCGGCCGTGTCGTCGAGCCGCTGCGCGAGATCCTCACCTCGCCCGATTACGACGTGATCCAGAACGCGACGACCGGTCGTAGCGCCGACAAGTACGGCGCCCTGGTCTTCGATGCGACCGGGATCACCTCGCCGGGCGAGCTCCGGCAGCTGTTCGAGTTCTTCCAACCGAACATGCGCTCGCTGGCGCCGTGCGCACGACTGCTGGTCATCGGCACCACACCCGAACTGGTGAAGGAGCCGAACGAGCACATCGCGCAGCGCGCGCTCGAGGGCTTCACCCGGTCGGTGGGCAAGGAACTGCAGAAGGGCGCGACGGTCCAGCTCGTCTACGTCTCTCCCGACGCCAAGACCGGCCTCACCGGTCTCGAGTCGACCACCCGTTTCGTGCTGTCGGCCAAGTCGGCATTCGTGGACGCGCAGGTCATCCGGGTCGGTGCCGGTGACGCCAAGGCGCCCGCCGACTGGGATCGCCCGCTCGCCGGCAAGGTCGCCGTGGTGACCGGAGCCGCGCGTGGCATCGGCGCCACCATCGCCGAGGTGCTCGCCCGTGACGGCGCCCATGTGATCGCCGCCGACGTGCCGCAGGCAGGCGAGGCCTTGTCGGAGACCGCCAACAAGATCAAGGGCACCGCGTTCCCGCTCGACGTGACCGCCGACGACGCCGGCGCCAAGCTCGCCGAACACGCGCTCGAGCGACACGGCGGCATCGACATCATCGTCAACAATGCCGGCATCACCCGCGACAAGCTGCTGGCCAACATGGACGACGCCCGCTGGGACGCGGTCATCGGCGTCAACCTGATCGCCCCGCAGAAGCTCGTCGACGACCTGCTCGAGAAGGGCGCGCTGCGTGAGAACGGTTCCGTCGTCGACGTGTCGTCCATCGCGGGCATCGCGGGCAACCGCGGCCAGACGAACTACGGCGCGTCCAAGGCAGGCGTGATCGGCCTGGTCGACACATATGCGCCGATCCTCGCGGAGAAGGGCATCACCATCAACGCGGTCGCGCCCGGGTTCATCGAGACCAAGATGACCGCGGCGATCCCGGTGGCCACACGTGAGGCCGGTCGTCTGATGAGTTCGCTGCAGCAGGGCGGTCAGACCGTGGACGTCGCGGAGACCGTCGCCTACTTCGCCAATCCGGCGTCGAGCGCCATCACCGGCAACGTGGTCCGCGTGTGCGGCCAGGGATTCCTTGGTGCGTGATGGGTAAGACGATCACTCTGCCGCACGCTCCCGGCACCGCGGAGGTCTACTCCAAGGCCGTCGGAGCCATGCTCCCGGTCATCGGCAAACCGGCCACGGTGCGGGCCGATGCCACGATCCCCGAGCGGCACTACCGATTGGAAGACGTCCGGGTCGATCCGGAACGGCTGCATGCCTACACCCGCGTCACGGGGCAACGGTTCGGATCGACGCTCCCGGTGACGTATCCGTTCGTCCTGCAGTTCCCGCTGGCGATGAAGGTCATGACCGACAACGACTTTCCGTTCGGCGCGGTCGGCTCGGTGCACGTCGAGAACAGCATCCATCGGCTCCGGCCGATCGGCGTCGGCGAGCCGCTGACCATCGACACGCATGCGGAGAATCTGCGTGAGCACCGCAAAGGCCTTCTGGTCGACATGATCTCGCGGGTCAGCGTCGGTTCGGAACTCGTGACCACCCAGGTGGCGACGTTCCTCAAGCAGCAGCGCACAAGCCTGTCCGACGAGCCACGCGGGCCGGCCCCCAAGGAGGTGGCCCCGCCGCCTCCGGACGCACTGCTCGCCGTCGACCTCGGACGCATCCGCCGGTACGCCGAGGCGTCCGGTGACCGCAACCCCATCCACATGGGGAACCTGACGGCCAAGGCGTTCGGCTTCCCGAAGGCCATCGCGCACGGGATGTGGAGTGCCGCAGCGGCGGTCGCGAATGTCGAGGCCCAGCTCCCCGACGACGTCACCTACACGGTCCGTTTCGGCAAGCCCATCCTGTTGCCGTCCAAGGTGAACCTCTATACGCGGCGGATCGAGGGAGCCGGCAGTTTCGACATCTCGATCCTCAACCGTCGCAAGGGTTATCCGCACCTGACGGCGACCACCCGAGGCGCCTGAGCTTCACGCACGCAGAACTCCCACAAACACGCGATGCTTCCCGTGTTTGTGGGAGTTCTCTGTGTTTTCGGGGTGGGTGTCAGGCGAGCCGGCGCCTCTGCCACCTCCGCCAGACGTACCAACCCCCCGCGACGAGCACCAGCGCGACCGTCGCGTAGAGCAACAGCGTGGTGCCCAGTGCTGCGCCGGCAAAGTAGCCGACGAGTAAAACGGTGGTCGCCCAGGTGGTGGCGCCGATGAGATCGGCCGCGACGAATCTGGCCGGCCGCATCCGGGTCATCCCGGCCACCGGTGGCACGAGGGTGCGTACATATCCGATCCAGCGGCCGGTTGCGACAGCCACCATGCCGTCGCGGTCGATCCGATCCTCGGCGCGCTGCCATCGGTGTTCTCCGAATCGCCGGCCCGCTCGTGACGCCTTCACCCGATGTCCCGAACTACGTCCGATCCGATACCCGGTGAGATCTCCGGCGACCGCGGATACGCAGACCGCCACCACGAGGGCCCCGATCGACGTCGGCCCGACGGCCGCGGCCACACCGCCCGCCAGCAACACGGCTTCGCTGGGCAGGATCAGACCGAGGATGAGCGTCGAGGTCTCGGCGTAGACCACCGCGCACGCCACCAGATACACAGCCCACGACGGCACTGATTCCACCAGCTCGACGAGCCAGTCGGCGATGATGTGCACTGGTCGAGAGTACTGGGCGGTGTCGGGCTCCCAACACGCAGAACTCCCACAAACACGCGATGCATTGCGTGTTTGTGGGAGTTCTGCGTGTGTTTGCGCTCGAGTCAGTCCGCAGCCGACGCCGCGTCGACCGTCCCGACACCCTTCAGACCGCGCCAGGTGATGCCGACGAGCAGATCGGTCGCCGTCTCGAGGTCGACGTCCCCCTCGGTGATCCGGTCGGCCACGGCCTCCCCTGCGCCGACCAGCGCGACGGCGGTGAGCTCGAAGTCGATGTCGCGGGCACCCTCGACGGTGGTGCCGGCACGGATCAGCTCGGTCACCATCTCGGTGACGCGGGCACGGCTGTCGGAGACGAAGTGGGAGAAACTCGCCGTACCGACGGCGACGCGGTAGAGCACCCTCCACGACTGACGGTTCTCGTCGACGTAGCGCAGGAACTCCTTGACGACGGTGCGGGCCTGCTCGCGCTGGCGCAGCGATGGGTCGAACCCGACGCTCATGGCGTCGATGAACCGGCCCGACTCACGCGCGATGCACGCACTGAACAGCTCGTCCTTCGAACCGTAATAGAGGTACAGCATCGGCTTGCTGATCTCGGCCTGCGCGGCGATCGAATCCATCGACGCCTCGCGAAAGCCGTTTTCGGAGAAGACCTTGACGGCGGCGTCGAGCATCTGTTGCTCCCGCACCGCGCGCGGCAACCGTTTGGTTCCGCCTGCCATCAGACCTCCTCGACACCCACACATCACGCACTTGAGTGTTCAGAGCTTACCGGATTACTTACCAGCCGGTAAGTTCAGCAGGTGAGAACGCCCTTCGAGCGGAGAATACGCACCACCGAACGGTCCACGCGGGCAACGGTGAGCCGTTTGGCCGCGACCTCACGCTGGAGCGAGTCGAGTACCGAACCGACACGGTCGGTCGCCAGCCACAGCGCGACGTCGGACCCCGCCTTGATGGCCATCGGGACCGCCTGCTCGATCGGATAGCGGGCACTGATGGCCGCCATGCCGGACAGGTCGTCGGAGAAGACGACGCCGTTGAAGGGCGGGCCGCCATAGGGCTGCCCGGTCCGCAGCATGCCGATCGCTCGCGGACTGATACTGGAAGGCGTCTCCGGACCGGTCAGACCCGGGACGATCAGGTGCCCGACCATCACCGCGGCGTTGCCGGGATCCTTGAGCAGTGTGCGATACGGCACCAGGTCACTGCGCTCGAGCGACGACAACGGCGGGGTCACCACGACGCCGAGATGCGAGTCGCCCGAGCCATGGCCATGACCGGGAAAGTGCTTGTACACCGGGGTGATCCCGGCCGACTGCAGACCAGCGGCATAGGCACCCGCGTACTCGGTCACCACGGCCGGGTCGTTGCTGAACGACCGGTCGCCGATCACCTCGTCGTCGGCCTCGGCGCTCACATCGGCATCGGGCGCGAAATTGACGGTGACACCGAGCTGCCGCAACTGCCGCCCCGTCGACTGCGCCAGCTCGCGCACCTGGGCGGGGGTCTTCGTCTGTGCGAGTTCGCGGGCCGACGGGCTGTCGATACCCAGCGCGGACAGTCGCGAGACGCGACCGCCCTCCTGATCGACGGTGACCATCAGCGGGATCCGGCTGTTACGGGAGATCCGGGAGGCAGCACCGCTCGACAGGATCGACAGGTCGGTCCAGCTGCCGACAAAGATGCCACCCACCTGCTCCTTGTTGACGATGGACTGGGCATCGGCGGTCCCGGTCACCCCGACGACGAGCATCTGCGCCAGCTTCTGCCGCAATGTCATCTTGCTGAGTTCCGCTGTACCACAAGCAGATACCGGCTCGGCGACGCCGCTCGACGACACCGGCGAGGACGACGACGAACCGGCCGACGCCGACGTCGAACTCCCGGCGAGATCAGATGACTCCTCCGACGTACAACCGGCGGCCGCGATCACCACCGCGGCGATCGTCATCAAAATCAGTACGCCACGCACTCGTCGACCTCGCTGAGATGAGCCCATGCCTCGAGTCTGGCATGTAATCTGACCCCATGGACCAGGGTGTCCAGCAGACACTGATGATCGCCTACGACGGCTCTCCGAACGCCGATCGCGCGATTCGCTACGCCGCACAGTTTCTCCGCGCCGGGACGGCGCACGTGGTGACGGCGTGGCAGCCCGGCGGGATGTCGCCGGCACGGCTGTCCACCCTCTCCGGCGGGATGCAGCCCTTTCTCGACACCCAACTCGAGGCAGGTGTCGACCACGCACTCGAGGCAGAGGCGGAAACCCTCAACAAGGCGGGCGTCGAACTCGCCATCTCGGTCGGGATGGATGCTCACGGATCGTTGGTGGAGGTCGAGTCGACGGTGTGGGGCGCGCTGGTCGCCGCCGCCGATGCCCTCGACGTGGATCTGCTGGTCACCGGCACCCGCGGTGCGTCTGGACTGAAGGCCCTGTTGCGGTCGAGCGTGGCCGAGGCCGTGCTCAAGCACTGCCACCGTCCGGTGTTCATCGTGCCCGCGCAATGCGAGAAACAACCGCCCGTCACCCTGTAGTGCAGTTTCCCCGCACTCAGCAGGGACCTATGTGGTCAATGGTATTTTCGTCGCCATGACCAACAACCGCCTCGTCGCCGGAGCCGTGGCCGGAGTCGCCGGCATCCTGGTGGGACTCGGCGCCGTGTTCCTCGGTGGATTCCTGTCCACCGAGACGAGCCCGTCGACGGACGTCAACAGCGTCAACCCCAACAGCGGTTTCGTTCAGGGCTCGGTCGACTACGGCACCCGGGGCGATGCCGGGGCCGACAACTGACCTTCGGGCCTGACCTGACCACCGAGGTCGATCGGTCCGACCCGGCACGGATCCGCGATCCCGCGCTCGACCGGACGCTGTCGAGGCGAGGCATCGCCGTCGCCACGCTCTGCGCGTTCCTCGTCTCGTTCCTGCAATCCCCCGGTCGGATCGCCGCGGACACCAAACTCGACCTCACCGCCGATCCGATCGGCTTCCTGAGCCGCGCCGCCCACCTCTGGACCCCCAACGCTCCGATGGGTCAGGTGCAGAACCAGGCCTACGGCTACTTCTTCCCACACGGCGCCTTCTTCGCGCTCGGCGACCTCGTGCACATCCCGCCCTGGATCGTCCAGCGGACGTGGTGGGCACTGCTCCTCGTCGTCGGCTTCGTGGGCATCGTGCGACTCGCCGAGGCCATGCGCGTGGGCTCGCCCGGCTCGCGCGTTATCGCCGGCATCATCTTCGTCCTGAGTCCACGGGTGCTGACCACCATCGGCTCGATCTCCTCGGAGACGTTGCCGATGGTGCTGGCCCCATGGGTGATGGTCCCGCTGATCCGCGTCCTGGACCGCGAGGACGGACCGATCTGGCGACCCGCCCTGCAATCTGCCGCGGCAGTCGCGCTGATGGGCGCGGTCAACGCGGTGGCGACGCTCGCCGCGCTCGGCGTCACCGTGGTGTGGTGGCTCCTGCACGCTCCGATGTTGCGGCGACCGTCGCGGTCTGCGGTGACCCGGGCACGCTGGTGGCGCTTCGGTGCGTGGTGGATGCTCGGCATGGCCATGGCGTGCGCCTGGTGGGTGATTCCCCTGCTCATCCTGTCGCGGGTGAGTCCGCCGTTCCTCGACTTCATCGAGTCGTCGCGAGTCACCACGGAATGGACGTCACTGACGGAGGTGTTGCGCGGCACCAGTTCATGGACACCGTTCGTGTCGCCGGAACGGGTTGCCGGTGCGGTGCTGGTGAACCAGCCGGCCGCCGTCTTGGCCACCGGCGTGCTGGCCGCCGCAGGCCTCGCCGGGTTGTGCATGCGGCACATGCCGTTCCGTGGACGACTGGTCTCCGTGCTGGTGATCGGGCTGCTGCTGATGTGCCTCGGCTTCGCAGGGGAGTTGGGTTCCCCCATCGCCGAACCGGTGCGGGTGTTCCTCGACGGAGCAGGCGCCCCGCTGCGCAACATCCACAAATTCGAACCGTTCATCCGCATCCCGCTGGTCCTGGGCACCGCCCACCTTCTCGCCCGGGTGCCGTTGCCCGGCACCGTCTCCCTGCGTGAGATGGCAGCGGCCTTCGCCCACCCGCAACGGTCGCGCCCGGTGGCCGCCGCCATCGTCGTGGTGGTCGCCGCCATCGGAGCGGGCTCGCTGATCTGGACCGGACAACTGGCACCGGCCGGCACCTACCGCGCCATCCCCGACCACTGGTCCGCTGCCGCGAAATGGCTGTCCGCGCACGGCAGTCCACCCGGCAGCACCGGACCGGCACGCAGCCTGGTGGTGCCCGGTGCACCGTTTGCCGACCAGCTCTGGGGCCTCACCCGCGACGAGCCGATGCAACCACTCGCCGACGATCCGTGGGCCGTGCGAGATGCGATTCCGCTCACCCCGCCGGGCGCGATCCGGGCACTCGACTCCGTCCAGCGCGACATCGCCGACGGACGCGGCTCCCCGGGTATCGCCGCCACCCTCGCCCAGCAGGGCATCAACTATGTGGTGCTACGCGCCGATCTCGATCCGGACACCTCCCGATCGGCACGGCCACTCGTCGCCCAACAGGCCCTCAACAGTTCCCCAGGACTGGATCGCGTCGCGACCTTCGGCGACGACGTCGGACAGCCGAGTGTGCCCGGGGTGGTGCGCGACAACGGTTTACGCCCGCTCCTGCCGGCCGTCCAGATCTACGCGGTCCATGCTCCTGTCGGATTCCCCGGCACCGGACCCGTCCTCGTCGACGCCGACGCGGCGCCGCGGATCGCGGGCGGGCCGGAAGCACTTGCCGCAGTTCAGGAACAGCGTGCTCGCGCCGGTCGCACACCGATGGGCCCGGCCGTCCTCGACGCCGATGCGCGCCGCGCGGGCCTCACCGACAACCGTGGAGTGCTGGTCACCGATACCCCCACCGATCGGGAGACCGACTTCGGCCGGGTCGACGACCACAGTTCGGCCATCCGCGCCCAGGGCGATCCGCGCCGCACCCAGAACGCCGTACCCGACTACCCGGTCGACGGTCAGCCCCTCGTGGAGGGCCAATGGCTCCTGGACAACCAGCCCGGCCAGATCAGGGTCTCCACCTCCGGATCTGCCTCGGATGCAACGCAACTCGGACAGACCTCACCGGCCAACGCCCCGGCCGCGGCCTTCGACGGCGATCCCGACACGGCCTGGGTGAGCAGCGGCCTCGACTCCGCGGTGGGCCGGTGGATGCGACTCGACTTCACCCGGCCACGGTCCGACCTCGCGGTGAGCATCACCACGAGCAAGGCGCTCGGGTCGGACGTGAGCGGCATCCTGGTGTCCACCGAGGCCGGCAGTTCGGTCACCCAGGGCGTCGAGCCCGGTGAACCGGTGACCGTCACGGCCCCGAGCGGCCCCACCCGGTGGATGCAGATCCGCGCCATCAGCACGGCAGATGGCCGGGGCGGCAACCAGTTCGCCATCGGCGAGTTGGCGCTCGCCGACCTGTCCAGCGGCTTACCACTCACCATCCGCCATCGCACGGTGCTGCCGCCGCCACCCGCCGGGACGCGGGTGTCGGGCTGGTTGCTCACCGAGGAATTGGCCGGCCGGTCGGCATGTGTGGCCGACGGCGACGTCCAGCGATGCACACCCGGGCTCGGCCTCAGCCCGGAGACACCGGGGATCTTCACCCGCTCACTGTCGGTGCCTGCACCGACCGAGGTCGACCCGAGCGTGGTCTTGCGACCGAAGTCGGGCGATGCGCTGCGTGCACTCATCTCCGCGCCCGGACAGATCACCGCAGATGGACCGACCGGCGTCGACGACCCGCGCGGCAACGCCGCGGCGGCGGTGGACGGTGACGTCGGCACCACGTGGACCGCACCGGAGTCCTCCTCGTCGACGGACGAGTCGTCGGACACGAAGCGCAGCGACAAGCCGGAATTGGTGATCCGGTTCCCGCACCCTCAGCGTGTCGACCGCTTGCGGTTGGTCGCTCCCGAGCGGTACCCCGCCGCCCCCCGCCGCGTGAGCGTGGACCTCGGTACCGGGCCGCAGATCCGGGACGTCGGGCGCGACGGTGTGGTTCAGCTGGACTCGGCGGTCACCGACCGCATCGACCTCACGGTGACCAAGACCGCCGATCTCATCGACGTCAACAATCTCGGTTTCGCCCGGCCGGCTCCGGCGGGGATCAGCGAGGTGCAGATCAGTCCGGCTCCGCCGGCACCACCCGCCGACGACCGCATCGTCGAAATCGGTTGCGACGCCGGCATCGGCCTCACCGTCTCGGGGCAGGTGATCGGCATGTCGGTGCGCACCACCGCGGCCGCGCTGCGGGCCGGTGAGCCCGTCGTCGCACGACCGTGCACACCAGAAGGCGTGGAACTCGGTGGCGGCGAACAGGAATTGTCGGTGAACCCCGGAGCGGCGTTCACCGTCGACCAGGTGTCCCTGCCGGTCCGTGGCGCCCCCGACGACGGCGGGTCGTCGCCGGTGGTCCCGCAGGTCACCGACTGGTCGTCGACACACCGCTCGGTGCAGGTGGACTCTGCTGCACGCCAACGCATCCTGGTCGTCCCGGAGAGCACCAACAACGGATGGCAGGCCGATCTCGGCGGCCGTCCGCTGAAGCCGGTGGTGATGAACGGCTGGCAGCAGGGCTGGCTGGTCCCGCCCGGTGCCGCAGGCACCGTCACGCTGACCTATCGTTTCGACTCGCTCTACCGGTGGTCACTCGGCCTGGGTCTGGCACTGGTCGCCCTTCTGCTCGCCCTCGCGTGGTGGCCACGGCGGAGCACCGACGACGTCGACCCAGCCGACGACGACCGACCACGCGACGGGGTCACCCCGGGGTGGGTCACCGCGGCGGCCGCTGTGTCATGGTTGGGCACTTCATGGTTGCTGACCGGCTGGTGGGGTCTGGCGACATCGGTTCTGCTGGGGGGCATCTCGCTCTGGCTACGGCCTCGGACCGGAGTCGCGACGGTCTTCGCGGCCATGCTGCTCGCGACCCTGGGCCTGGCGAGCGGGCCATGGCACGCGTCCGACGGCTACCACGGATTCGACTGGTGGGTTCAGCTACCGGCCCTGATCGCGGTATCGCTGACGGTGTGGTTGGTCACGCTGGACGGTCCATCGGTGCGGGCTCGTCTTGTCTCGCGGCTGCGGAGCCATCGGCGCGCCGGCTCTTCGATGAAGGCGTAGCCGGCCGCGGAGACACCGATGGTGAGGGCCACCGTGATGGTCCACACGAGCAGGAAGTCACCACCGAACGGGACGATGCCGAAGAGCGGGAACACCACTGCGAGCACGGCGAGGTGCCAGATGAAGATCCCGTACGACCAGCGGCCGAGTGCGAGCATCGGCGACGAGGTCAGCAGACGGAACGGGCGGCGACGAGCAGGCCCGCTCGCCTCGCTTCCGGCGCCGTCCGAGCACACCAGCGGCGCCAGCACGGCCAGGCCGCAGACAGCGCCGAGCACCATCTTGGTGGCGAACTGCAGCGGCGACAGGTTCCCGAGGCCGGTGGGGCCCGCGAGCGGGGTGCATGCCAGGACATATGCCACCACCAGCACCGCCGCCATCAACCACCGTCGCGCACCGACGGCGGTGGCGACGCGCATCCAGCGCGCCACCGGCCGCCGCTCGTGCAGCTCGATCGCCCCGGCCACCTCCGCCAGGATCAGCCCGGCGATGAACCACGGCAGGTGCCCGAAGACCCAGTTCTTCGGTTCCACGCCCGCGGGTACCGGCAGCGACATGGCCACCCAGGCCCAGCCGAGGCTCAGCAGTCCGAGGCCGAGCAGGGCCGGGATCCGCAGGCCGACGAGTCCCGGCCCGTCGTCGCGGGCCCGGAATCGCACGAGGGCGAAGCCGATCAGCGGCAGCAGCGCGTAGAACGCGACCTCCACCGACAGGCTCCACATCTGGGTGAGACCAGCCGTCAACGAGAGCGGCACAAAGACCTGGGTCAGGGTGAGGTTGGCCAGCCAGACCGTGAGGTCGGCGTTCTTCGCATCCGGCAACAGGGTCAACACCAGGACCACCACCACCACGTAGGCAGGCCAGATCCGGATCACCCGATGGGACAGGTAGCGGCCCACCGACGGCCGCGACACCTGTGTGTGGGCCGCGGCCACCCACGGCCGCCACAGCAGGAACCCCGACAACCCGAAGAACAGCGCCACCGCGAGGTCGAGGCGGCCGAGCGCAGGCCCGACGACCGGCAACTCGACGGCACGCGTCTGAAACGCGACGTGCGTGGTCAGCACCCCGAGCGCGGCGATCGCGCGCATTCCCTCGAGTTGTGGGAAGAAGCGTCGCGTCTCGCCGACGACATCGGGTGTGCGGTCGGGACTGCCTGCGGTGGTGGTCATGCTGGTCAACCAGGGTACCGATCGTCACCGTCGCACCCGTCGACTGCGCCCGATCGGTGGAAAACGGGCACGATCGGCGGGAACCTGGGCACGGTCGGCGGGTTTCGGTGGCGACCGGTGCGGCCCAGTACGCTCGCCGGTATGTCGTCGCCCGGGCCGAGTCGTCTCTCCACCAAGGACCTCATCGGACCGGTACTGATCTTTGTCGGCGGCTTCCTGCTGGCGGCGGCGATCGCGCTGCCGACACTGTTCGTCGACAACCTGCGCACGATTCCGCTGAGCACCGACATCACCACCGTCGCGCCGGCGACCGCACCGGCCCGGGTCCTGGACAGGTGTTCGCTGAGTTCGCAGACGGCCCGGGTCGTGGACGCCGACGTGACGCGGCAGCAACGTTTCGTGGCGGTCCGGCCCGCCGATGCGGACCGGGTGACGCTGCAGGCCGGGACGTCGGTGCGGGCCGAGCACCTCACGATCGACGGCCGTGAGACCGATCCCGAGGCCCCGCGACCGGGCAGCGACGTGAAACCGGCCGCAGGCGAGACATCGTGCACCGATCCGATCCTGGGAGCGGTACGCGACCGCATCACCCTCGACCGGGTCACCGCACTCCCCGACCTCACCGCCGCCGCAGACCAACACGGCAGTTCGGAGATCCAGTACGACAGCAATTCGGCCCCGATCCGGGTTCCCGACCGCGACGGCTTCACCTACCTGATGCCGTTCGGGGTGTCCGCCTCCGACCACACCTTCTTCGATGTGACGACCCGACGCACCGTGCCGCTGCGATACACCGGGGACACCACGGTCGAGGGGCGCGACGTGGCGCGGTTCGTCGCCGTGGTCCCCGACACCGACCTCCACCAGATCGAGAACGGGGACGCGAACAGCACCCCGCCGACGATCATCACGCGGCCGGCCGGCTGGTTCGGTGTCCCGGGCGTCGACCCCGCTCGCGACGTGAGCGCGACGCTGCACCACAGCGGTCGATGGGAACTCGCGGTCGACACCACCACGGGCACCATCGTCGACGCACACATCACCGTCGACGAGAGCTATCGCTTCATCGACACCGCCCTGCCCGACCAGCGGCTCACCAACATGTCCGCGACCTTCGCCTACGACGACCGGACCCGACAACGGCTGAGTGAGCACGCCACCGCACTCGCCTCGCCGATCACCGTGTGGGGCCGGGTGGTGCCGATCTTCGCCGCGGTCGCCGGCGTCGCGACGATCATCGTCGGGCTGGCGGTCATCATTCCCGCGTGGCGGCCACGTCGATGGCGTCCGAACGCCGCCCCGGACGCAGACCCACCAGCGTCGTCGTGACCGCGGCGACCGTCGCGGTGACGGCCGCGGTCACCGCCAGCGCGACGATGCCATGGACGACGGTCAGGATCACCACCACCTCCGCGCCCACCGAGACCCAGGTGACCAGCGAGATCGCGGTGGCCTGGCGGGCGATCGCCGACAACAGCGCGACCTGGAGCACGGCCAGCACAGAGCCGGTGTAGGCGAACAGCCACAGCACCCCGACCAACGGTTGATACTCCGGCCGCACGATCACCGGCACCAGCGGTCCCGCGACGGCGGCGCCCGCGGTGAGCACCACCCCTATCGCTGCGACCACCATCACCGCATGGGCCAGCGACCGCCTCGAGATCGCCGGGTCGGCCAACCGCGGATAGAAGACCACGCCGACGGCCTGCGGCAGCCAGAACGCGACCTTCGTCGCGATCGCCCCGAGCGCGTAGATCCCTGCGTCGTCGGGCGACAACACCGTGCGAGACAGCAGCAGATCGACCGACGCCGCCACGATCAGCACCAACTGGACACCCGAGGCGCGGACCACGTCGAGCAGATCGAGCCCACCCGGCGTCACCGAGCGCACCGTCGGCCGCGCGGCACCCGTCGACCGCACGGCCCACGCCACCAGCACGGCACCCACGCCGGCGCCGACGGCACCGGCCGCCAGCGCGCCGGTCGGTCCGGCCCCCACGGCCAGCACCCCGATCACCGGTACCGTGCGCAACACCCCGACCGCCGCGAGCACCCAGCCGAGCAGCCGGAACTGTCCGCGACCCTGCAGTACCCCCTGCCCCGCACCGATCACCGCCAGCATGGGTGCCGCCGACAACGCCGCCAGCGCCGCGTCCACCCCCATCGACGCGAACCAGGCCATCAGCGGGGCCACCACCCCCACCAGCACGATCACCACGCCCACGGTCAGCAGTGAGATGCGACGGATCCGGGCCGGGGCGACGTGCTGTACGACCGCCCGGGCGACCACCGCCTGCAATGCCAGCGCCGCGACGCCGAGCACCAGCATCGCCGAGAGCCCGACCGCGAATTCGCCGTACTCGGCCGTGCTCAGCCACCACCGGCTAGCGGTCAGATGGATGAGGTAGGCGCAGCCGTTCGCGACCATCGACCCGGCGGCCACCCAGCCGAGGGCACCGGCCAGCGCGCCGCGGTCGGTTCGCTCCACCATGCGGTCAAGTGTGCATGTCGGAGGTGCCGCACGGCCGGAAGGGGCACTTTGCACCCGAGGACGCCGATAGGCAACGATGGTAATGACAGTGAGCCCATCCGAACGTGAGAAAGCCCGATGTACGACCAGAACACGACCGACGAAGTAGCCGACGGGCCGGCCGGATTCCGCATCGATCCGGTACTCGCGCGCAGCTGGCTGCTGGTCAACGGGGCGCAGGTCAACCGATTCGAACCCGCCGTGCAGTCCCGCGCCGACATCGTCGTGCTCGACATCGAGGACGCCGTCGCTCCGAAGGACAAGATCGCCGCGCGTGACAACGTGATCGGGTGGATGGCCGACGGTCACTCCGACTGGGTCCGCGTCAACGGATTCGGGACGCCCTGGTGGGCCGACGATCTGGCGGCGCTGGCCACCACATCGGTGGGCGGCGTGATGCTCGCGATGGTGGAATCTGTCGATCATGTGAGCGAGACGGCGAAGCGCCTGCCCGGTGTCCCGATCGTCGCGCTGGTGGAGACCGCACGCGGTCTCGAGCGGATCGGCGAGATCGCCTCCGCCAAGGGCACCTTCCGCCTCGCCTTCGGTATCGGCGATTTCCGCCGCGACACCGGATTCGGGACAACCCGGCGACCCTCGCCTACGCGCGGTCACGATTCACCATCGCCGCCAAGGCCGCTCACCTGCCGAGCGCCATCGACGGGCCCACCGTCGGCTCGAGCGCCCTGAAGCTCTCCGAGGCCACCGCGGTCAGCGCCGAGTTCGGGATGACCGGCAAGATCTGCCTCACCCCCGACCAGTGCCATCCGGTCAACGAGGGGCTGTCGCCGTCCCACGACGAGATCAGTTGGGCCAAAGAGTTCTTCGCGGAGTTCGAGCGGGACGGTGGCGAGATCCGCAACGGCTCCGACCTCCCCCGCATCGCACGGGCCACCAAGATCCTCGATCTGGCGCGCGCGTACGGGATCGGGTCGTCCACCGTCTACGAAGACGATCCGGATCATGTTCCGGCGCCGTCGGACACCTACCACTACTGAGTCCACGACGCTGATCATCGACGAGCCCACCCGACGAGACGCGATGACCTCCCCACGGCATCTGTTGCCGACCTTGTTCCTCGTCTCCGCCGGACTGTCGGCGCTGATCCTGGGTCCCATCCTGCGTTCGGGACATCTGCTCTACCGCGACGCGGTCTCCACACCCCGCTCGTTCGTCACCGATCCCGCGCTCGGCCTCGGCGACGTGGCGCCGCGTGCGGTCCCCCAGGACTGGGTCGTCGCGACGCTCAGCACCATCGTCGACGGCGGGGTGGTGGTCACCGCGATCACGTTCGCGGCGCTCACCCTTGCCGGGGTGGGCTACGGGCGGATGGCCATCCGCCTCGTGCCATCCGCGGGCCGCAGCGGCGCGGTGGCCGCCGCTCTCGTCGCGATCTGGAATCCCTATGTGGCCGAGCGCCTTCTGCAGGGCCACTGGAGTTTGATGGTGTCGTATGCGGCGCTCGGCTGGCTCGTGGTCGGGGCCGTCGAGGTCATCCGCAGACCCGGGTGGCCGGCATGGGCTCAGCTCGCGGCCGCCACGGCGTGCGCAGGCTTCACACCGACCGGCTCGATCCTCGCCGCCATCGCACTCCTCGCACTGACCGCCCTCCCGCTGATCCGCGGACGGCGATGGCGTGCGGCCGGAACCCTCTGCGGGATATGGCTTCTCGGCGCTCTGCCGTGGCTCACCGCGACCCTGGCGGGTACCGCCCCGGCGACCACCGGTGCCGATGGCTTCACCGTGTTCGGGGCGCGCGCCGAATCCGGGCTGGGCACGTTCGGGACGGTGCTCGGGCTGGGCGGCATCTGGAACGCCGACGCGGTGCCCGCGAGCCGGACCATCTGGTGGGCGGCGGTGGCGACACTGTTGCTGTTGATCGTGGTCGCCGTCGGAAGCCGGTGGCTCTGGTCTCATCGGGCTCGGCACGACCGGCTGATCGGCGCCCTTGCCGTGCTGGCCGGGGCGACCGCCGTCGTCGTGGCCGTGGCCACGCTCGGCCCGGTGGCCGACGGACTGTCGCGGCTCGCCGCGGAGGTGCCGGGTTTCGGACTGTTCCGGGACACCCAGAAATACCTGGCACTGATGGTGCCGTTCTTCGCGGTGGCCGCGGCGGGCGCGGTGATCGCCGTCCGGCGCTGGGTTCCGGCCGGTTTCGCACTGGCGGGGGCGGCTTTGCTGATCGTCGCGCCGCTACCGGACCTCGCCTGGGGGGTCGGCGGTCAGATCCGCCCCATCACCTATCCGGCCGACTGGGCCGCGGTCGCCCGTATCGTCCCGTCCGACCGCGGTGCGGTCGCGGTATGGCCCACCGGCGCCGTTCGCCGCTACCGGTTCACCGACGTCGGATCCCTCGACCCGCTGCCGCGGATGGTGCGCGCGGCGGTCACCGATTCGGGATCGCTCACCGTCGACGGAGTCGTGGTGGACCCGGCGGCCGGGCGTGGAGCCGACGTGGACGCCGCACTCCACGACGGCGGATCGCCGTCATCGCTGGCCGCCCTCGGCGTCGGCTGGGTGGTGGTGGAGAACGATGCACCACCGGCCACGCTCGCGGAGGAGGCGACAGCGGTGTTCCGGGGCGCGGACCTGACGCTCTACCGCATCGACGACCCGGCGGAGGGGACGGATGCGTCCGCGACGTCACGCACGGTGGTGATCAGTGCGCATCTGCTCTGGTCGGCGACGGTGCTGGCGAGCGCAGGCGCCGCGTTGTGGGCAGCACGTCGTCGAACACCTCGATGAAACCGTCCGCGGTCGCCGACCAGGAGTAGCCCGCCGCCTTACGTTGCGCGTTGTCGCCGAGCCGGGCGGCCTCGTCCGGATTGTCGATGAGTTTCCTGGTGGCACTGACCAGTTCGTCGACGCCGTCCACCAGGAGCCCGGTCACGCCGTGCTCGACCGACTCCACGAGCCCGACCGAGCTCCGATAACCGATGGTCGGGACCTGATGCTGTGCCGCCTCGATCACGGCGAGGCCCCATCCCTCCTTGCGGGAGGGCATCAGGTGCACATTCGCCTGGGACAGGAGTTCGTGTTTACGGTCCTCGTCGACATGGCCGTGAAAGGTGACGTGGTCATCGACACCGAGTTCGGCCGCGCGACTGCGCAACTGGTCCGACCACCACCCACCGCCGATCACGTCGAGGTGGACATCCGGACGCGAGTGCGTGAGCTCGGCGACCACCGCCAGCGCATCCTCGACCTGCTTGTGCGGCACGAGCCGCGACAGAACGCACAGGCGGGTGGCCGTCTCCGCGGCATGCGAGGCATCGGCGGCCGGTCCGGTCAATGGATCGATCCCGTTGCGGATCACGGTGATCCGGCATTCGTCGACACCCAGGGAGGCGAGTTCGGCGGCCGACGGACCGGACACGGTCACATACCGGTTCCGACGGTGGACGCGCGGCGCCACCCGCGACTCGAGGAGCCAGCCGAGCCTGCCGAGGAGCCGGCCGGCCACCGGCCACTGCTCGCGATGGCAGTGATGAACCAGGACGACGGTCGGCGCACGCGCGACGAGCGAGGCGAAGAACGGGATGCCGTTCTGGGTGTCCACCACCACGTCGGGCGCGGTCCGTGCGAGCCGTCCACGACCGAACCGGCCGAGCGCTATCGTCGCGAGCGCTCGTGGGTAGACCGAGAGACGGCCACCGGCACGCAGGATGCGGACGCCGTCGCGCATCTCCTCGTCGGGCGCGCCGTGGTAGGAGGCCGTGAGGAGGGTGACCCGCATGCCCCGGGCCACCAGCTCGGCGCCGACGCGTTCGAGGTAGCGCTCACTGCCGCCACCTTGCGGGTGGGCGGTGTCGCGCCAGCAGAGAAGCAGGACATGAATCGAATCGGTCATCGCAGGACAAGCGTACCGATCGGCGCCGGAACGTCGGAGAGGTTCCCAAGGCCGTACGTGGCGTCCCCTCCACACCGCGTCCGGACCCTGGGGTCCCATCCAGATGCAGGCTGCATTGCCGTTGCGGCTACACTGTAGCCGAAACCCCGACGCACGTCTACAACCCTAGTTGAGACGGACCCGTCGCTCCACCGGTGATTTCGCCGCCTCCACGAACAGCTAGGACGACCAGGCCACCCCGATGCCCGAAACCACCGATCGCCCGGAATTCGGGTCACCCGACTGGTGGCGCGAGTCGCCGCCCGAGACGGCCGAAGCGCACCGCACCGCCGGTGGCAGACCACCGATGCCCCTCGACGAGATCCTCACCGAGGCGCTGGCATTGCTCGCCGCCGGCGGGATCGAGGGACTGGGTATGCGTGCTCTGGCCCGACGACTCGGTTCCTCGACCTCCACGCTGTATCGCCAGCTGCCAGGCGGCCTGGAGGAACTGTGCACGCGGCTCGCCGAACGCGTCATGCGCGACGCGGTGTCCGACATCGCGGCGGCGGACCTGGGAGATGATTGGAGTTCGGTGGTCGAGGGCTCTGCGATCATCGCCTTCGACACGCTGCGCCGGAACCCGCACTCGGCCGCGCTGTTCGCCGGACAGATCTATTTCGGTCCGATGGGCCTGCTGCGATACGAGGAGTCTCTGCGACTGCTCCTCGCCGCCGGGCTGTCGCCCACGAGAGCCGCGGCGGCCGATCACGCCCTCGCCCGGCTCATCGTCGGATATGCCCTGCAGGAGTCCCACGACGCCGCGCCGGGGCGGGCGACGATCACCGAGTACTACCGTCGGCTCGACGCCGACCGGTTCCCTTCCGTGGCGACGGTGCTACCGGCGCTGCCGGAAGATCTGCGAGCCGAGTTCGTCTTCGCGCTGCGGACCTTCGTGGCGGGACTGAGACAACTCGCCGCGGAGGCCGCCGGCGGATCGGAGGTCGATGAGCAGGGGTCGGCTCCCCGATGATCCGCTCGACGACCGGTTTCGCCCGCCACGCGACGTTGTCGCGGGCGGCCCGCCTGCTCAACGACTTCCGCTTCGAACAGAGCGATCCCGCTCGCTTCTACGGCGCCATCGCCGACGACACGGCGCAGATGGTCGCCGACTGGCATCCGGCTCCCCTCGACGGCGCCGTGATTCTCGACGTCGGTGGCGGCCCGGGCTACTTCGCCGAGGCATTCGACAGACGCGGGGCGCACTACATCTCGGTCGAACCGGATCCCTCGGAGATGCACGCGGGCGGTCTGGAACATCGCGCCTCGGTCCGCGGCGACGGCCGCCGCCTGCCGTTCGCCGACGCGTCGATGGACGTAGCCGTGTCGTCGAACGTCGTCGAACACACCTCTGCGCCCTGGGAGATGGCCGAGGAGATGTTGCGCGTGACCAGGCCGGGCGGGACGGTGATCATCAGTTACACGCTCTGGTGGGGCCCGTTCGGCGGACACGAGATGGGTCTCACGCATTACGCGGGCGGACACCGCGCGGCCCGCTGGTACACCCGACGGCACGGACATCCGCCGAAGAATCTGTTCGGCACCTCCCTGTTCCCGGTGACCGCGGCGCAGGGCCTGCGGTGGGCCGCCGGCGTCGACGCGCGTGCGCACCGCGCCGGCGCGTTCCCCAGATATCTGCCGCACTGGCTGTGGTGGGTCATGCGCGTGCCGGTCCTGCGCGAGGTGCTCGGGACGAATCTCGTTCTGGTGCTACGGAAACGCTGAGTTCGGCCACGCGAACGGCCGCGCAGGCCAGAATGGTGTGACGGGGGCCACGAATCACACGAGCCCCGCAGCGTGGAGAGGCAGGGATCGTATGGCAGGCGTACTCGACGAGGTGAAGGATCGACTCGACGACGGTGTTCGGAACATCAAGAGTGCGGTGGTCCTGCAACGGACCGGCATCCTCGACTTCACCGATCTCAAGGGGATGCTCCGCGGCATCAAGTGGGCCAACACCATGGGTGCGCAGGCCTCGCTCATCCTGCGCAATGCGCAGGAGTATCCGGACGCGCCCGCATTGGCCGACGAACGCGGCGAACTGACGTACCGCGAGCTGAGTGACCAGGCCAATGCCCTCGCAAATGCGTTGCTCGCCTCGGGTATCGAGCCGGGTTCGGTCGTCGGCGTGCTGGCGCGCGATCACCGCGGACTGCTACTGACCATCACCGCCGCGGGCCGGGCCGGTTACAAGGTCGCACTGATGAACACCGGCTTCGGCAAGTCCCAGTTCGCCGAGGTGGCAAAGCGGGAGAATCTGCGGGCGGTCCTGCACGACAGCGAGTTCATCGGCCTCCTCAGCGCCCTGCCCGCCGAGATACCCCGCTTCCTCACCTGGTCGGACGGCGATCAGGGGGAGTACGACGCCCCGCTCGTCGAGGATCTCGCCACCACCGGCGACACCTCGTTGCCGCCGCTACCGAAGAATCCGGGCGGGTTCATCATCCTCACGAGTGGCACCACCGGCCTCCCCAAGGGTGCTCCGCGCGGCAAGATGAATCCATTCGCCTCGGCGATGTTCGTCGATCGCATCCCCTTCCCGGAACGCGGCAGCGTCGTCATCGTGTCGCCGATCTTCCACTCCACCGGGTTCGGCATGTGGGGGGTGTCCGCCGCAAAGGCCAACAAGGCGGTCCTGTTGCGGCGCTTCGACGCCGAGAAGACGCTGGCCGCGCTCGCCGAGCACCGGGCCGAGATGCTGGTCGCGGTGCCGACCATGCTGCACCGGATGCTCGCCCTCGGTCCGGAGAAGATCGCCGAGTACGACCTGCGCGCACTGCGGGCCATCGTCATCGCCGGCTCCCCGCTGACACCGGCGCTGAGCGAGGCCGTCCAGGATGCCTTCGGCGACGTCCTCTACAACATGTACGGCTCCACCGAGGTCGCCGTGGCGGCCGTCGCCCAACCGCACGAGCTGCGCCTGGCACCGGGAACCGTCGGACGCTCGACGGTGGCCGGGCGGCTACGTCTCTACGACGACGCCGACCAGCCGCTGTCGGACAATCACCAGAGCGGTCGGTTGTTCGTCCGGAGCTCGGCGCCGTTCGAGGGGTACACCGACGGCCGGCACAAGCAGATCATCGACGGGTACATGTCGACCGGCGACATGGCCCATTTCGACGAGCACGGACTGCTGCACATCGACGGACGCGACGACGACATGATCCTGTCGGGCGGCGAGAACGTCTACCCCGGTGAGGTGGAGAACCTGCTGGCCGAGCATGCCGACATCGACGACGTCGCGGTCATCGGGGTCGACGACGACGAGTTCGGTACCCGCCTGCGGGCGTTCGTGGTCCCGGCGCCCGGCGCACATCCGGAGGCGCAGGAGATCCGCGACCACGTCCGAGCGCATCTCGCCCGCTACAAGGTGCCGCGCGACGTCATCTTCCTCGACGAACTACCTCGCAACCCCACCGGAAAACTGCTGCGACGGGAACTCGTCACCTGGCGCGACGACAACCCCGCGACGTGATCACTCTGCGGGCAGCGGCGCCGAACACTGTAAGGGTCCGCCGTTGCTCGTCGACGAGGCAAGCAGGTCGCGGCCGTGCAGGATGTTGCAGGTGACCGGCCCACGGATCACGATCGCGTTGAGCTCGGCGGTGCTGCCGGTGACCGTTGCGGACTGTGACCACGGGGTCCCGGCGGCCGCGACCACCGCGGACCTGGTGCCGGTGATGTATCTGATCCCGATGACGTCGCCGTTGCCGGTCAACTGGTAGACCACCGCGCCCGGCGCCACCGTCGGCGTCGGTGTGGTGGTGGTCGTCTCCTCCGTGGTCGTGGTGGTGGTCGTCGACGACGCGGTGGTGGTGGTCGCCGACGACGAGCTCGCGCCGGCCGTCTGCTCGGCGTCGTCGGAGCCGGAACCGCGGGCGATGAGGATGCCGACGAGTGCCAGCACCACCACCGCCGCGATCACGGCGATCACCAACCCGACCGTGCGGCCGGTGTTCTTGGGCGGCGGCGGCTCACCGGGTCCGGGCTCCCCGTACGGGGGGCCGTAGGCAGCCGCCTCGGTGTACGCCTGCGGCGGCCCGTAAGGACCCGGAGGGCCTGCCGGCGGCGGATCCGCGGGGCACGGTCGTCAGGTCGGTAGGCGGCCGTCTCGTCGGCGGGATCGAATCGTCGGGTGTCCGGATGTTCCCGATTCGGGTCCCAACGATCGTCGGGTGGCTGGCTCATGGCACCGATTGTGTCATTGTCCCGGCCGCCGGCCGACGTCGCGCGCCGCGGTTTCCGCCGCGGGCCGCCTCGATCGACGGCCTCATCCAGACGGAGAGATAGGTCCGCAATTGCGATGGTTCCGGGATCTCGTCGTCGGGGCGGTGGATGTAGGCGCCGATCACGAGCAGGCACCACTCGACGAGCTGATCGAACGTGTCGTCGTCGAATCCGAGCTTGTGCCAGTCGAACTCGAGCTCGTCGAGAATCGACCGGGCCTGGTCGCGTGCGACCTGTCCCGTCATCGAGCCGCCGAGCAGGCCCGTGCTGGCGCCCGGTCCGAGCAGGAACACCAGCACCCGGTCGGTGGTGAGGATCTCGATCGCCGACGCCACCAATTCCACGACGACCGCAGCCGGGTCGGTGATCGTCCGGACGCGGTCGATGATGGTCGGCGCGGCCGTCCGTCCCGCATCGAGGGCCACGGCCGCCAACAGTTCCTGCACGCTGCGGAAATATCGGTAGACCGTCTGCCGAGTCACCCGGAGCTCCCGGGCCACCAGGGTCACACTGACGTCGGCTCCCTCCGACTCGATGACGAGGCGCGCCGCGCACAGGATCCGGGCGACCGCCTCGGTGTCGTCGACCGGGAGTTCGCCGCCCCAGCCCGTGCGTCGTGCCATGCCGTCAGCCTAACCGCACGCTGAACATACACATGCCTGCACATGTATGGTCAGACGATGGTCTCGGATCAGCAGCGAGTGGATCGGATCGGGGCCCGCGGGATCTGGCTGATGTGTGTCGCCTGCGGAGCTCTGTCTGTGGTGGCAGGCGCGATGACGGCGCTGAACGTCGCGCTGCCCGAGATCGGACCGTCCATCGGAGCGAGTTCCACGCAGATGACCTGGCTCGTCGATGCCTATACCGTCGCGCTCGCCGCGCTACTCCTGCCGTTCGGCGCGCTGGGCGATCGGTACGGCCGGCGTGGTCTGCTCGTCGTCGGCCTGGCGGTCTTCGCGATCGCCTCCCTCCCGCCGTTGTGGATCGACGACCCCATGATCGTCATCGGCAGCCGGGCACTCGCCGGGGTCGCCGCCGCGATGATCATGCCCGCCACGTTGTCGCTGCTGACCTCCGAACTACCCGAGTCCAGACGACCTCTCGCCGTTGCCATCTGGGCTGGGGTCGCCGGCGCCGGCAGTATCGGCGGCTTCTTCGTGAGCGGATTCCTCCTCGAGTGGTTCACCTGGCGGTCGATCTTCGTCACGTTCGCAGCCGTCACGGTGCTGCTGGCCGTGGCGTCGTGCACGATCGCGACCTCACGGGACGACCAACCGAAACCCTTCGACTTCCCCGGCGCCCTGCTGTCGACCGCGGCGGTGTTCTTGTTCGTCGTCGGGCTGCTCGAATCGCCCAGCCGCGGATGGGACGACGCACTCGTGATCGTGGCGCTGGTCGCGGGGCTGTTGCTGGCGGTGGTTTTCGCGCTGGTCGAGTATCGGCGTGACGCACCACTTCTCGATGTGCGGTTGTTCTCGAACCGGTCGTTCTCCGCCGGCGCGTTCACGGTCCTCGTGCAGTTCTTCGCGTCGCTGGGCCTCTTCTTCGTGGTGCTGCAGCGCCTGCAACTCGACTTCGGGATGTCGCCGCTGATGGCCGCCACCGCGATGCTGCCCCTGATCGCGATGATCATGGTCCTGTCGCCGATCGGCGGTTGGCTCGCCGTGCGCTACTCGCTGCGCATCATCCTCGTCCTCGGGGTCGGGCTCACCGGCGTCGCCCTGATCCTGATGGGCGTGCTCGACTACTCGTCCTACCTCGGCCTGCTTCCGCTGCTGCTGCTCGGCTCGGCCGGGCAGGGCTTCGCCACGGCACCACCCACCACGGCGATCATGGCCAACACGCCCTCCGCCAACCAGGGTGTCGGGTCGGCGGTGAACGACACCTTCCGCGAGGTCGGCGCCGCCATCGGCATCGCACTCGCGGGCAGCATCGTGGCCGCCGGCTATGCCCGCAACATCGAGCCCATCACCCATGACGTGGTCGCGACCACCGGGTCGACCGAGCTCGGCGATCACATCTCCCGGTCACTCGCCGAAGCGCTGCACGCCCTCGATGCGGTGGCCACCCGGTATCCGGCGCAGGCAGGCGCTCTCGAGCAGGTCGCCGACCAGGCGAGACACGCCTTTGTCGGACCGATGAACACCGCCTGCATCGTGATGGGCATCGTGATCCTCGTCGGCGCCGCAATCTTGGCCGTCGTGAGCCCCGACGAGATGACCCCAGCCGAAGTGCCGGCCGCCGAACCCGAGCGGGAGCCGGCAGCCCGCTGACCTGACCGGCGATCGTTCAGATCACCGGCTCAGGCCTCGGCGATCGCCTCCAGCGGCCGGGTCCGGGCCGCGCGGACGGCCGGCCACAGCGCGGCGAGGACACCGACCACCGCCGACGCGACGAGCGTGATCACGATGAGACTCCACGGCAGGACCGGTGTCCCCAGTCCCCACTTGGCCAGCGTCCGCACCAGTGCCCAACCGATCACACTGCCCAGGATCACCCCGAGGATGGCGCCGAAGATCGCGATGAGCACCGATTCCAGGTAGATGCTGCGCCGCACCTGTGATCGCAGCATGCCGACCGCCCGCAGCATGCCGATCTCCCGGGTGCGCTCCACCACCGACAACGCGAGGGTGTTCACGATGCCGAGCACGGCGATCAGCAAGGCCAGTCCGAGCATCGCGTAGAGCGTCGCCAGCATCTGGTCGATCTGACTCGAGACCGAACTCTTGAACTGGTCGCGGTCCTGGACCTGAACCGTCAGATACGAATCGGTGGCGTTCTCCAGATTCTGTCGCAGCTCGTCGGCCTGCACACCCGGTGCGGGCGTGACGAAGATGGTGGCACTCACCCGCGCCGGGGGTGGGACGAGTTTGTCGTAGACGGCCGGCCCCACCATCCACGGTTGCAACGCCTCGTTGTCGGCGTAGACACCGGACACCGTCGTCGGGATCTGTTCCCCGGTGGGCCCGGTGAACGTGACGACGTCGCCGCGATCCCACCCCTGTGTGTTCCGCGTGCGTTCACTGACCAGCATCCCGTCAGCCGGAAGGTTCGGCGAGGCACCGTCTTTCATGTCCATGACGGCGACGTCGTTCGGCTGGCCGCCGAGCGCGCCGTAACCGGCGACGGTCTTGCCGTCCACCTCGGCGCGGACCACGCCGAAGCTGACCGACGACCCGACACCGTCCACGCCCTCCACGGCGGTGGCGACCGCGCCGGGGATCGGCAGCTGATTGGCCCCCGCCACGATGAACTCGGCGCGCAGCCCCGTGTCGACCGCGTCGTCGATGGTGCCCTTGAACGAGGTGCCGAGGGTGCCGATCACGGCCACCAGCATCAGGCCGAGGGTCAGGGCGAAGGCTGTCGCGGCGGTGCGGCGTGGGTTGCGTACCGCATTGGTCCGCGCGAGCCGTCCGATCTTGCCGAAGGGTGCGCCTATGACGGTTCCCAGCGCACCGACCACCGGCCGCGACAGGGCCGGTCCGGCCAGGACAACCGCGGCGATCGCCGCGGCCGAGCCGCACCCGACCGCGATGGCCGGACCGAGACCCACGCCCATGGCACCGATGATGATGGCCGCGAGCCCCGCGACGCCGACGACGATCCCGGCGATGGTGCGCACGCGCAACGGCGCCGAGCCCTCGGCCATCCCGGATCGCATCGCCTCCACCGGCGGCACCTTCGACGCGCGCACCGCGGGCACCCACGCACTCACCATCGTCACGACGACGCCGACGAACAGGGCTGCCAGCACCGCCCACACGCTGATCTGCAAGGGCGCCTGGGGCAATCCGGATGCGGAACTGGTCAGCGCCTTCAGCAATGCGGCGAGACCGATTCCTATCCCCAGACCGACGACACCACCGATGACACCCACCACGAAGGCCTCGAACAGCACCGATCGCGACACCTGCTTCTGGCTCGCACCGACCGCGCGCAGCAACGCCAGCTCGCGATTACGCTGCGCGACGATCATCGAGAAGGTGTTGTAGATGATGAAGGTTCCGACGATGAGCCCGATCGCCGCGAACGCCAACAGGATTCCGGTGAAGATGGTCAGGAACTGGTTGACGTTGTCTTTCTCGTCCTGGCGTACCTGATCACCGGTGCGCACCTTGTACAGATCCGGGGGCAGGGCTTTCTCGACGCGTTCCTGCAACTGCGCAGGCGTCACCCCGGCGGCCGCGGACATGTCCACCTGGGCCACATGTTGTCCGTCGGAGAAGAGCGTGCGTGCGGTCGCCTGATCGAACTGCACGTTGACGTATCCGCCGGTGGAACCGGGCAGATCGAGCAGCCCAACCACCGTCACCTCGCGGGGTTCGGCCGAGCCCTGTCCGAGGACCACCTTCGTCTTCGACCCGACCTTCAGACCTGCCTTCTCCGCCGCCGAGGCATTCAGCGCGACTTCGTTCGGGTTGGTGGGCCCGCGCCCGCCCGGCTCGAGTTTGCTGGTGTCCGGCGACAACGCGACGTCGGGTGGCAGATATGCGCTGCCGATGCTCGGCGCACCCCCGGTCTGCAACGCCTTGCCCTCGGAGTTGGCGATCGTCACCAGACCCGAGTAGTCGGCGACGATCCGGTCGATGCCGAGTTCGGACTTTCGGGCCTCGAGATCGTCGATGACGGCCTGCGGGACCCCCGGCGATTGATTGTTCTCCGGGGTGATCTGCACCGACACCCCGGGTGCGGCGGAGTCGAAGATCTCGTTGAACGCCTTGGAGACGGTCGATGTGAAGACGATGGAGCCGGCCACGAACGACGTGCCGAGGACGATGGAGAAGACCGTCAGGAACAGACGGAGCTTGTGCGCACGCAGGTTTCGCAACGAGACCCGGCGCATCACCGATGACGATGCCATGGTGTCAGCGCACCTCGGACGTGGTGTCGTCGCCCGCGGCGTCGGCGGCATGCTTGGGCGCGTGCGGCTCGGCGGGCGCCGGCTCGTCGAGGTTCTTCATCACCTCGAAGACGTCGTCGGCCGATGGACGCGCCAGCTCGCGGACGACCTGCCCGTCGGCCAGGAACACCACCCGGTCGGCATACGAGGCCGCACGCGGATCGTGCGTCACGATCACCACTGTCTGGCCGAATTCGTCGGTCGCCGCACGCAGGATGTCGAGGACCTCGCCGGAGGACCGTGAGTCGAGGTTGCCGGTCGGCTCGTCACCGAAGATGATGTCCGGCTTGCCGACCAGCGCACGGGCACACGCCACGCGCTGCTGCTGTCCCCCCGACAGCTCGCTGGGCAGGTGGGTGAGCCTGTCGGTGATCCCGAGCCGGTCGACCACCGCGTCGAACCAGGACTTGTCCACCTCGCGGCCCGCGATGTCCACCGGCAGCGTGATGTTCTCCGCCGCGGTGAGGGTGGGGACCAGATTGAACGACTGGAAGACGAACCCGATCCGGTCGCGCCGCAGCATCGTCATCGCCTTGTCCGACAGCCCGGTGAGATCGACATCGCCGATGTGCACCTTGCCCTCGGTCGCCACGTCGAGGCCGGCGAGGCAGTGCATCAGGGTGGACTTGCCCGATCCGGACGGTCCCATGATCGCGGTGAACTCACCGGCGGCGAACTCGATGGTGACCCCGCGCAACGCCTCGACGACGGTGTCACCCGTGCCGTAGACCTTGGTCAGATCGGCCGCACCGGCGGCGATGGGGTGTGCTGCGACGTGGGGGCTGTCCGTACGGGCCGATGTCATGGCCTCAACGGTGCCAAATCTCCGGTCCGTTGGCTATCCGGAATATCCCTGAGTGACCACCCCGACGTTCTGGGTAGATCGAACATCGGACAGATCAGCGCTTCGGTAGCCGGACCTCGAGCACGTGCACGCGCGTCGGACCCGAGAACGCGTCGTTGGTCACGATGTACAAGGCCCGCGCACGGTAGGTGAGCCACGGGTGGTCGGGGAACCAGTTGCCCCAGGCCAATCCGGACATGTTCCCGGCGACCAGTCCGGTCAGCGGCGCGGTGGAGAAGATCGGCTTCTTCGGCATCGCCGTCTCGCGGCCGGAGAGACGCTGCTTGCCCGTCACCGACTGAGCACCGCGGGTGGTGGTCCAGTAGATGCGGGAGACGCGGCCCTTGCCACGCTCGAGCACCAGATAGTCGGTGTTGTTGACCGCCAGCACATCTGCCGCCACCTTGTCGCCGTCGGTGCGGTAGACGTGCTCGGAGGTGCCTCGACCGGCCCAGGTGAGCAGGCGGGCAGAGGTTCGTGGGTCTTGTTTGAGCCCTCCCGCGGTGATGGCACTGACCCGATCGCCGGGAGCCACCGCGACGCCGGTGAGTCCGCGCTGGCCGTTCAGTCCCGACTTCGCGGAGACGCGGTAGGCGGCCGGGAGCGGGAGGTCGCGCAGATGATTGCCGAGCCCGCCGACCACGCGCACGAACTGCTGGTTGCCGCCGCTGGCGACCACGTAGCCGCCGCCGAGACGGCGGATGCCCTCGAACTGCGCGCCACCCGGCAGGACCGGCAGATTGCCGGGGGCCAGGACGGTGCCGCCGCCGGTGATCCGGCCGACCGACGCCATACCGGTCGCCGAGCTGAACGGGATGGTCGCGTTGTAGAACCGGGCCGGGCCGAATCGGCCGACGTCGGTGGAGATCATCGCGTAGGTGCCGTTACCGGTGCGGTCGATACCGGAGATCCCGCCGAAGCTCGGCAGTCCGGAGATGGTCGTCGAATCCCGGTAGAACGACGTCACACCCGACGACGGACTCGGCGGGGCCGCCACGGCCCCGCCGACCGACACGACGGAAAGTCCTACAGCACAAGCGGACACGAGTGCCGCCCCCCACAAGCGAAACCTCATAGGGGGAGACCTTACCCGCTCAGCTCAGACGCTGCTTGAGCTGATCCAGCTCATCCTGCAGAGAGGTCGGGAGCTTGTCGCCGACGAACTCGAAGAGCTCCTCGATCAGCGGGATCTCCTGACGCCACTCCTCGGCGTTCACGGCGAGCGCTGCCTCGATGTCCTCGGCCGGGACGTCGCCGAGACCGTCCATGTCGATCTCGTCGGGCTTGGCGACGATCCCGATCGGGGTGGAGACGCCCTCGTTCTCGCCTTCGATCCGTCCGACGATCCACTCGAGCACACGGCTGTTCTCGCCGAATCCCGGCCACAGGAAACGGCCGTCGTCGCCGCGACGGAACCAGTTGACGTAGAAGATCTTCGGCAGCTTCGTCGCGTCGGCGTTCTTGCCGAGGTCGATCCAGTGGGCGAAGTAGTCGCCGATGTGGTAGCCGAGGAACGGCAGCATCGCCATCGGGTCACGGCGGACGGTACCGACCTTGCCCTCGGCCGCTGCGGTCTGCTCCGAGCCCACGGTGGCACCCATGAACACGCCGTGCTGCCAGTCGCGGGCCTCGGTGACCAGCGGCACGGTGGTCTTGCGGCGTCCACCGAAGAGGATCGCCGACAGCGGCACGCCCTGCGGGTTGTCCCACTCGTCGGCCAGCGACGGGCACTGGTCCAGCGGGGTGCAGTAGCGCGAGTTCGGGTGCGCCGCCTTCGAATCGGAGTCCGGCGTCCAGTCGTTGCCGAGCCAGTCGGTGAGGTGCGCGGGCGTCTCGCCACCGATGCCCTCCCACCAGATGTCGCCGTCGTCGGTGAGCGCGACGTTGGTGTACAGCGTGTTGCCTGCCTCGACGGTCTTCATGGCATTCGGGTTAGAGTCGTTGCTCGTACCCGGGGCGACGCCGAAGAACCCGAACTCGGGGTTCGTCGCGTACAGGCGGCCGTCGTCGCCGAAGCGCATCCAGGCGATGTCGTCGCCGACGGTCTCGGCGGTCCAGCCCGGGATGGTCGGCTGGATCATCGCGAGGTTGGTCTTGCCGCAGGCACTCGGGAACGCGGCCGCGACGTAGTAGACCTTCTTCTGCGGGCTGGTGAGCTTGAGGATCAGCATGTGCTCGGCCAGCCAGCCCTCGTCGTGGGCCAGCACCGAGGCGATGCGCAGTGCGTAGCACTTCTTGCCGAGCAGGGCGTTGCCGCCGTATCCGGAGCCGAACGACCAGATCTCCCGGTCCTCGGGGAAGTGGGAGATGTACTTCTCGGAGTTGCACGGCCACGGGACGTCGGCCTGACCCGGCTCGAGGGGGGCGCCGACGGAGTGCAGCGCCTTGACGAAGAAGCCGTCCTCACCCAGCAGCTCGAGCACCTTCGGGCCGACGCGGGTCATGATCTTCATGGACAGGACGACGTACTCGGAGT
Source organism: Gordonia sp. SID5947 (assembly GCF_009862785.1). Lineage (NCBI taxonomy): Bacteria > Bacillati > Actinomycetota > Actinomycetes > Mycobacteriales > Gordoniaceae > Gordonia > Gordonia sp. SID5947. Next base: position 2,823,343 of record NZ_WWHU01000001.1, read on the forward strand.
CGGTGATCTCGACGCCCAGCTTCGGGTCGTCGGAACCGAGGGGTCCCATGCAGAACGGGATGACGAACATCGTGCGCCCACGCATGCATCCGCGGTACAGGTCGTTCATCGTGGCGCGCATCTCCGCCGGATCGACCCAGTTGTTGGTGGGACCGGCCTCTTCCTGCGTCTTCGCACAGATGAAGGTGCGCGACTCCACGCGGGCGACATCGGCGGGGTCGGACTGGGCCAGGAACGAGTTGGGCTTCTTCTCCTCGTTCAACTTGACGAGGGTGCCCGCCTCCACGAGCTGCGAGGTCAACCGCTCCCACTCGGCGTCGCTGCCGTCGGACCAGACGACCCGATCCGGCTGGGTCAGCTCGGCGACCTCGGCGACCCACGCCAGCAGTCCGGCGTGTTTCGTCGGGGCGGTGTTCGGGTCCAGGCCGGGAATGGTGGCTGAGGTCATGATTGGGTCTCCTCCGAGGTGACGGCCCGATGCATAGCCGTCGGCGATGTCGTCGTCAACTCAGGATACGTTCACCGAGCGGGCGCTAGGTACCGGGGCCAACAGATGCGGCATATCCCACAGTCCCATGCATCGCAACCGCTCGCAGCGGCCGATCCGCCGAAGGTGAGGGAGCCTCAGCCGAGACGCCCGGTGTCGGTCGGCACCCAGGCGCCGCTGTCGAGGTCAAGGGTGCTCGAGGAGAACATGCCCTGCGCGTCGATCTCGGTGATCTTGTCGACCTGACCGTCGTGGTCGGCATCGGTGTAGACGGTCATGCCGCCGGCGCCGGTGCGGGTGAGCGAATCCCGTACGCCGTCGTCGTCGGTGTCGACGTCGGCCGGCCCGAGGTCCCAGACCCGCCCGTCGGCATGCATCCACAGGTGATCTTCCGGCGAGGATGCCTCCTGGCCGGCCGTCACACGATCCGCATCACCGAACTCGTCGGCACCGAACCCATCCGCACCGAACCCATCCGCACCGAACCCATCTGCGCCGAACCCATCTGCGCCGAGCGGGTCACCGCCGAGAAATGACATGTCCATCTACGCTGCCTCGTTTCGTCCGGGACCCGTGCCGCACACCACCGTGATGATAGGACGCAGCGAGTCGCCGGGCGGTTCCGATTCTGCTCAGACATCCCCGTCGTCGCCGATCAAGGCCTGTGCGAGCGTCACCAGTTCGCGGTGCGTGCCGCGGAGCCGGCCGATCTGGTCGCGCTGATCCTGCGTCGCCGATCCCGAGCGCAGGTCGCGCAGTCTCACATCGATCGCCGCGACCTCCGCGGACACCTGTCGCGCACGCCGTTCGTAGAAGCGGGTGATGTGACCGGCCACCAGAGGGTCGGCCGCGGCCAGCCGCAGCCCGACCCGGTGTTCGAGCCGGCCGCGCGTCTCGTTCAGCGCGTCGGTGCTCCAACTCCGCAGGTCGGCACGCAGGGCCGCGGTCCGACGCACCCGGATCACCAGTGCGGCGACGGCGACCCCGAGCAGCAGGGTGAGCGGCATGCTCACCCACTGCAGCGTCTGCACCGACGCCATCGGCGCGACGATCAGTCGTCCCACCCCGAGCCCGGTGGACGCACCGATCAGCACCAGCAGGGCGTCCTCGCCACCGCGGCGTCCGGACGGCACCGCCCGCCCGAACGGGGGGTCGGGCGCACGATCGTCGGGCGCACGAACGTCGGGCCGAGGCCGAGGACCACCGTCCACCTGGGCCTCGATCCCGAGCAGCGCCGGCGCCCGCACCTCCTCGATGCGGTCGTCGATCGCGTGATCGACGCGTTCACGCAGCGCCGACGCCTCGCCGGCAAGCCAGTGGACGTAGCTGTCGACCGAGGCGGGCTTCAGGGTCGCCGACCGGGCCGTCGCCGCGGCCGCGAGAGCCCGCGTCCCGGACGCGACATCGGCGAGGGACTCGCTGCGCGCCCTCGCCAGGCCGGTGCGCGCCGCGGCGAGCCGGTCCGCACGGCCCCGGTCGCGGGATTCGAGCAGCGCCCGCCGCCGGTCGGCCAGCCGGTCGACGGTCGCCGACACGGCATCGGGATCGGTCGCCCGCATCAGGGTCTCCAGGGCCTGGTCGACGGCCGCGAGTGCCGCGCAGACCCGCGCCCGTTCGCGCCGGACACCGGACGGCGCCGCGAGGTGCTCGGTGATCCATTCGACCACCGCGGGCACACCGGATTCCTCGATCGCCCCCGACAACGCGGCCGTCGAGGAGACCGCGAACACCGGGAGCTGCTCGAACGGGTCGAGCAGGGCGCGATGCGCCCGCAGGATGCGCGGCCAATCCCAGAATGCGTCGATCTTGGTGCCGACCAGCGCGACGATCCCGAACCGCGACCGCAGCTCGTCGACGGCCTGCTTCTCCTCGTCACCCACCGACGACGACGGATCGAGCACCATCAGGGCGATACCGATGGCATCGTCGTCGGGGCGACGGCCCCAGCGCCCCTCGGTCACCGGCGAGCTCGGCTCCACCACCCGGCACGCCTCGACCAAGCTGCTGACCCCGGTGCCGCCGATCCCGTACACCGCGACCCCCGTCCCGGTTCCCGCGACCGTGGCCGGATCGAATCCGGTCAGCCCGTGGACCCGGGCGGTCGCGTCCACCTGGGACGGCGCGGTCGTCACGCCACCTCCCCATTTGCGAGCAGCTGTTCGATCACGTCGCGATCCCATCCGCGGGCGGCGACGAGCTCGAGTCGCGATCGCACGTCCGCCAGCCGCCGGTGACGGACGATGTCGACCCGCTCCCGGATCAGGGGCACGAGCTGCTCGATGCCGCTCCGCGCCTGCAGGGTCGCGTTGAGGGTGGCGGCATCGACGACGACCGGGTCGTCGGTGGCCAGGAGATCCAGCGCGATCTCGATGCCACGCCGATCGATGCGGCGCAGCAGGCCGGCACGCAGGGCACGCTCGTCACCGGGGAAAAGTGGGGCGGCATCGGGGTCCCGGCCCGGCGTGATGGTGAGGAACTGCCCGGCCATCGACGGCATCCGCACACCTGCCGCGCTCAGCCGATGAAGGAAGTCGAACTCGGCGTCGGACAGATCCGCGCAGGCCAGCAACTGTGACACCGCGAGCACCGGGACGCCGAGTCGTGCGGCACAGCCGGCGGCGAGGTCGGCAGCCGCCGCCCCGGCGCCCTGGGTGTCGGCCTTGCCGAGCACCACCACCGAGCGATCCGCGGGCAACGCCGCAACCGCGGCCCGATCGGCCGCCCGCGGCGGTCCCGACAGCACATACATCCACAGGTCGGCGTCGGCGTCGGCCATCTCGCCCGCGCCGGGGCCGATCGTTGTCACCGAGAGCCGCTCCCGCAGCGCACGGGCAAAGGTGTCGCGCCCGGTTCCGGGACGGCCGCCGACCCAGATCTGCAACGGCCGCCCGTATCGACGAGCGGCGTCGTCGAGTGCCGCGCGCGCCGGCGACAACGGATCGACGAGCGCCACCAACCGCCCCGACTCGACGACCCGCGCCAGAGCGCTCGTCAAGGGCGTCATCGGGTCGTGCGACATGCCTCGCAATCTAGCCTCCCGAGGCCCGCGGCGTGCCGCTGACCGGCACAGAACCCGTGTCGGCTGTCCTCGACGGGCACCGATGCGCAACGATGGACCGGTGAGCGAGAGTCTCGATCAGTCCAGTCGCTATCCGCGGGTCACCAGTTTCCGGTTTCGCCGCGGCTCCCTGACGACGGGTCAGCAGCGCAATTGGGAAACCCTGTGGCCCCGATTGGGCCGCGATCTGGCCCTCGGGGTGGATCGCGAACCTGAAGAAGCAGTCGACCTGTCCGAGCTGTTCGGGCGCGACGCGCCGACTGTCCTGGAGATCGGCAGCGGTACCGGGGTGTCGACGGCAGCGATGGCGGCGGCCGAACCAGACGTCGACGTACTCGCGGTGGAGGTCTACAAACCAGGGCTCGCCCAGCTGCTCGGGCTCGTCGATCGCGGCGGACTGACAAACGTCCGGATGGTCCGCGGTGACGCCGTCGTGGTGCTCACCGAACTCCTGGCACCGCAGAGCCTCGCCGGGATCCGGGTGTTCTTCCCGGACCCGTGGCCGAAATCACGCCACCACAAGCGCAGGCTGGTGCAGAGCGGCACCCTGGAGCTGATGGCCGACCGCCTCGTGCCGGGCGGCGTGCTCCACATCGCCACCGACCACGCCGGGTACGCGGAATGGATCGCGGAGCATCTCGCCACCCAGCGCCGGGACCGGCCGCACGTGATCCAGCTGACCCGGGACGCACCGATCCTGCTCGACCGGCCGACCACGAAGTTCGAGGGCCGTGCCGAGCGCGAGGGACGCGGGGTCAACGAATTCGTCTATGTCCGTCCCGATCTCCCGACATCTCCGGACACCGAAGGCGGCCACGAATGAGCGACGACACAGTCACACCGGAGATCACTCCCCCACCCGCGTCCGCCGGAAAAGGGTTCGCGGAGAACATCTCCGGTCAGAGCGCCGCCCCCCGGGTACTACTCGTCTGGGACGCGCCCAACATGGACATGGGACTCGGGGCGATCCTCGGCGGGCGTCCCACGGCTGCCTATCGTCCGCGGTTCGACGCTCTCGGGCGCTGGTTGCTGCAGCGGACCGCGGAGATATCGGCAGGCGCGGCCGGCCCGAACGAAACGCCTCCCAGCACCCTGAGGAGCGAAGCGTCTCGAAGGGTCGAGCCCGAGGCGACGGTGTTCACGAACATCGTGCCGGGCAGCGCCGACGTGGTGCGGCCGTGGGTCGACGCACTCCGCAATGTCGGATATGCGGTGTTCGCGAAGCCCAAGCTGTCCGACGACAGCGATGTGGACGCCGACATGCTCGACCACATCGAACTTCGCAGGCACACTGTGGGACTAGCTGGCCTGATCGTGGCCTCGGCCGACGGACAAGCGTTCCGGGAGCCGTTGCTCGACGTGGTGGCCGACGGTATCCCGGTCACGGTGATCGGGTTCCGGGAACACGCCAGCTGGGCATTGACCACCGAAGAGTTGGAGTTCGTCGACCTGGAGGACATCCCGGCGGTGTTCCGTGAGCCGCTGCCGCGCATCGGGCTCGATTCACTGCCCGACGACGGGGCGTGGCTCACACCGTTCCGACCACTGCAGGCACTCCTGCACTGAGTCGACACAACAGCACCAGCCGACTCAGGGACAACTCAGGACCGCCTGGAAGAATCAACGGTCATCGTCGATGCGACCACGGATCGACGAACCCGCACCACGACCCCGACCCGACGACCAGATCCCGCGACGAGGAAGGAACCACGGCGTGTTCGGAGCCATCGGCACTTTCGTCTATCGAATGCGCTTTGCCGTCATCGGCGTGCTCATCGCACTGATGGCGGGACTCGGGCTCTATGGCCTCGATCTCTCGAAGCACCTGAGTCAGAGCGGCTGGTTCGACCCGACGTCGGAATCGTCGCAGGGTTCGGTCGTCGCCGACACCGCACTCGGCCGCGACCACCGCTCGGACGTGATCCTGCTCATCACCCCGCCCGCGGGTACGACCGTCGACGATCCGGAGTTCGGGGCGAAGGTCGAGAACTTCGTCGACGACCTGATCACCCAGCACGGCGACGTGGTCGACCGCGAGGATCCGGGCCTCATCGACCCCTTCTACCTGCGGGATCAGACCCCGACCTCGAAGGCGGCCCAGGAGACCATCCGGGCCAGGACTTTCAGTCCGGACAAGACGCACGCGTTCATCAGTATCGGTGTCAAGGGTGACGACGACACCACGGTCCTGAAGAACTACAAGACGATCGAGCCGTCGTTCGACAACATCCCGGAGAGGTTCAATCTCGAGGGGACGACATTCGAGCTCGCGGGCCTGCAACCGGTGGCGGGCAGCATGGCCGACGGGATGGACAAGGACATCCACCGAGCCGAGGTGATCGCGCTGCCCCTGGTGGCGATCATGCTCTTCTTCATCTTCGGCGGTGTGATCGCCGCCTGCCTGCCCGTCCTCATCGGCGGCCTCACCATCGCCGGCTCGCTGGGCATCATGAAGGTGCTCGCGCAGGTCACCGAACTCAACATCTTCGCCCAGTCGGTGGTCACACTGATCGGTCTGGGCATCGCGATCGACTACGGCCTCTTCATCGTCAGCCGTTTCCGGGAGGAACTCGCGGAGGGGTACTCCACCAAGGCCGCGGTACGAAGAACGGTGATGACCGCGGGACAGACCGTGGTGTTCTCGGCGACCATCATCGTCGCGGCCCTCGCATGTCTGCTGATCATGCCGCAGGGGTTCCTCAAGTCGGTCGCCTACGGTGCCATCGCGTCGGTGTCGCTCGCCGCCATCCTCTCCCTCACCGTGATGCCGGCGATCCTGGGCATCCTCGGCAAGCGGATCGACGCGCTCGGGCTGCCCTTCCTCCGCCGCACCAAGACCCGTCAAGAGGTCGAGGACGGCTTCTGGGGCGGCTGTCCGGCTGGGTGATGCGCCATCCGATCGCGACCGCGGTGCCGACGGTGCTGGTCCTGCTCGTGCTGACCATCCCGTTCGGCGGCATCAAGTTCGGCGGCATCAGCGAGGCCTACCTGCCGCCCGACAATCCGAACCGGGTCGCCCAGGAGAACTTCGACAAGTACTTCCCGAGTGAACGCACCGAAGAGATCAAGCTGGTCATCGCCTATGACCCGAACGACAACGACAGTGGCGACAAGATCAACGACATCGCCACCGAGGCCAACAAGATCCCCGGGTTCACCAAACAGTTCAGTCCCTCCGCCGACGACGGCGCGCTGACCGGCCAGTACGGCGACAACGGACCGCCGGTCATCCAGATGTCGGCAGGTCTGGTGAACCGTGACACCGCCGCCGAGGCCATCAAGGAACTGCGCGGCATCGACACGCACGGCCTGAAGATGTGGGTGGCCGGTACGCCCGCCCTGACCCAGGACTCGATCGATGCGCTGATGTCCCGGCTGCCCCTGATGGCCGTGTTGCTCGTGCTGGTCACCGGCTTCCTGATGTTCCTGGCGTTCGGGTCGGTGGTGTTGCCGATCAAGGCGGCGCTGATGTCGGCGCTGGGCCTCGGAGCCACGCTGGGCATCCTGACCTGGATCTTCGTCGACGGGCATGGCGCAGGCATCGCGAACTTCACACCCGGTCCGCTGTTCGCGGCGGTCCTGGTGCTGATCATCGCCATCGTGTTCGGCCTGTCCACCGACTACGAGATATTCCTGTTGTCCCGAATGGTCGAGGCCAGACAGAAGGGCGCGTCCACCACCGAGGCGGTACGCGTCGGTACCGCTCACACCGGTCGCATCATCACGGCCGCCGCGGCGATCCTGGTGGTGGTGACCGGCGCGTTCGGTCTCTCCGAGATCGTGATGATGAAGTACATCGCCTACGGCATGATCGCGGCGCTCATCCTCGACGCCACCATCATCCGCATGCTGCTGGTGCCGTCGGTGATGAAACTCCTCGGCGACGACTGCTGGTGGGCCCCTCGCTGGATGCAGGTGCTGCAGCAGAAGATCGGCCTGGGCGAGACCGTCCTCGACGACGAGCCCGACGAACTGCGCGACGGTGCCGCGGCCGCCCGCACGCGGTCGGTGGGCATCCTGGCGGCCGAGGCTCCCACGTCGGCGATGCCGGCCGCGCCGCGCGCGGGCGTCGCACCCGCCGAGACCGCGGCCGCACGCGCAACGACCCGTCGGGAGCCGAACCGCTCGATGGCCCAGCCCGGCCGGACCGTCGCCCAGCCGGCTCAGCCGCCCCAATCCGCCCCGCCCGCCGAGGCGAACCGGCCGGGCCGCCGGGTACCGGAACGTGGCGTGCCCGCCCCCGGCCGGCCTCCCGCACCCCGGCCGGACACCTCGCCCGCAGGGCCGCGCCTGGGCGCGCCGGCCGCCACCCCGACCGGAGCCCGCGTCGGCCCGTCCGCGCCGCCCTCGGGCCCGCAGTCACGATCGGCCACGGCACCCCCGGCCCCGGCCGCGCCGCCGGCCCCGCGTCTCGGGCGCACGGCACGCGACCGGTCGTCGGGCCCGGATACCGGCAGCTGGCGCCTCGGCGCCGGCGGCATCCGGCTGGCCTCCGACGAACCGGCCCGGCCGTCGGCGTCGCAGCCCGCCACCGTCCGCCCGTCCGGCCCACCGCCCCAACGGCCCGCGCAGCCGCCAACCCCACCCGGCGGTCAGCCGTCGCGGCCCGGAACGGTACCGCCGCAGGCGAATCCGGCCCGCCGAGACGACTCGCCACTGGGCAGGCGTCCGGCGCTCGACACCACCGGCAAGCGCCCGCTGGCCGCGTCGCTGTCCCCCGAGGGACACCGGCCCGCCTCCCCCTCCCCCTCAGCGACGTCACGCACCGGCGGATCGCCGATGGAACGGGGCCTGAGCGACTCGCATCCGGCGCCCGAGGGCGAGGATCGTCCCGCGCAGGACGGTCGGCGGCGCGGAACGGACCGGCACGCGCGGTCGGACGCCGATGGCGACGGTTCGCAGATCAGCGTGCAGGACCTGTTGCGCCGTAGTCGTTCGGACAGCTGAGCTCCGTACTCCTCATTCGCGCGCGAGGTGACCGCCGATCGGGTTACGTTGACTCGAGGGGTCGTGCGCCGCATGGTCGCGACCCCGGCACGAATCGCGTGAACGCCGTCGGAAAACGATGGCGGAGCGGTGGATCTGTCGACCCGACCTGCAAGCGAGGAGGCAAGCAATGTCCACGTTGGATGTACCGATCGTCGCCGCGGTGGACGGTTCGGAAAGATCACTCGGAGCACTGCGATGGGCCGCCGCGGCCGCCGACCGGGAGAAGCGGCCGCTGAACATCGTGCAGGCACTCGAGAAGCCCACCGCCGAGATCGCACGCGGCGCGGTGTTCAAACGAGGAGTCGTCGACGCGCTGCGTGCCGATGCGGAGAAATCCGTCCGGGAGGCGACCGCGCTCGTCGAGGAGCTGGCGCCGGGTGTCACCGCCACGGGCCACGTGGTCGACGGCAAGCCCGCACTCGTCTTGCGCGAGGTGTCCGGCCACGCACACCTTCTCGCGATGGGCACCCGAGGCCTCGGTGGTGTACAGGGTCTGCTGCTCGGCTCGGTCAGCACCAACGTGACCGCTCACGCCGACTGCCCGGTGGTGGTGGTCGGTGACGATTCACCGGTCACCGGACCGGTCGTCGTCGGCGTCGACGGTTCGCCGGTCTCGAAGTCTGCGATCGTGCTCGCACTCCAGCAGGCGGCGCTGCTGAACACCTCTGTCGTCGCCGTCCACAGCTATCCCGGGTTCACCAGCCAGATGTTCTACGGCGAGGCCGAACAACTGCTGCGGCAACTGCACGAGGAGGCCACCGAATTGATCGGCGAACAGTTGGCCGGCCATCGCGACGACCAGCCCGACGTCGAGGTCGAGACCGTCGTCGCGGCGCAGCCGGCCGCACAGTGCATCCTCGAGGCCGCTCGGGACGCGCAACTGGTGGTTCTCGGGAGCCGTGGTCGCGGCGGGTTCCGCGGGTTGCTGCTCGGTTCCACCAGCCGGGCGGTCCTCCACGTGGCACCGTGTCCGGTGATGATCGTCCGGAGTCACCCGGAGAGCTGACCGTCGGCTTCGTGGCGTCTCACTCGTCGAGCCCGTGCTCGATCGCGTACCGGGTCAACTCCACCCGGTTGCCGAGCTGCAACTTGCGCAGGGTGGCCTGCACATGGTTCTCGACGGTCCGATGACTCAGCGACAGCTTGTTCGCTACCTGCTTGGCGCTCAACCCTTTTGCGACGTGACGGAGCACCTCGGTCTCCCGATCGGTCAGGGAGGGACGGGGCTGATCGCGATCCGGCTCTGCCGACAGTCGCCGGTACTCGCCGAGGATCAGGCCCGCGAGACCCGGGGTGAACACCGCCTGACCGTCGGCGACGGCCCGCACCGCGGCGACCAGTTCCGCTCTCGACGACGACTTCACGAGATATCCACTCGCCCCGGCCTTCACCGCCTGGAGGACATCGTCGCGTTCATCGGAGGCCGACAGCACCAGCACCCGCGACGACGGCGACACCTCGAGCACGGCGGCCGTCGCGTCCGCGCCACTCCCGTCCGGCAACTGCATGTCCATCAGTACAACGTCGGGCGTCACCGCACCGGCCCGGCGCCGGGCGCTGCCGACCCCGTCGGCGGTCGCGACCACCTCGAAGCCTTCCTCGGCAAGATCGCGTGCCACGCCATCGCGCCAGATCGGGTGGTCGTCGACCACCATCACCCGCAGACACGCACCGTCGGATGTCCTGTCCACGCTCGCCATCAGCCCTCCCGGTCCACCGGAATCGTCAGTTCCCATTCTGTGCCGGCACCCGGCCCGGAATCGAGCATCGCGGTCCCACCGAGCGCCTCCACCCGGCCGACGATCGACGTCGAGATCCCCATGCGGCCTTGCCGTCGCGCCTCGTCGAGTCGTCCGGCCGGAATCCCGACTCCGTCGTCGCGGACACTGACCACCACCCGATCACCGAGATCCTCGAGCAGCACGAAAGCCTGCGCAGACACGCCCGCGTGGTGGTTCACGTTGTCCAGGATGTTGTGGAGAGCCGCCCGGATCTCTTCGGCGACAACGGCATCGATGACCACCGGCGACGCGGGTGCGCTCACCGAGACCTGCTCGGCGGCGAACCCCCGCAGGATCGCGCCGAGGTCGGCGGCAGCCCGATCGGCCCGCCTGTGCGCGGCGGCGATCTGGCCGGCGTCGGAAACCAGTTGCCGCAACGCCCGCTCCTGCTCGCCGGCGAGCCGGGCGAGTTCGGTGGTCGGACCGCCGATCTCCCGGCCGCGTCTGGCGATCAGCGCGAGAACCTGCAACACGCCGTCATGGACCTCGCGCGACAACCGCTCCCGCTCCTCGGTGGCCGCGGCGATCGCGGCCGCCTGCACGAGGACGGCGTGGGCACGCCGCGCGATCACCGCCGCGAGCCCCACGGCCACACCGGCCGCCACGATGATGATGATCGTCGCGTTGCGCCCGAAATTCAGGTCGAAGGCCCCCTTCACGAAGGCACTCGTGCCGCCGACCAGGAGCCCGGAGAGCATGCCCCAGATCGGTCCGGCGAGCAGCGCGACCGAGATGACCGCGTTGACCGCCCACAGCGTGGTCGGCCAGGTCTGGTTGTTCATCGCCCACGACGTGTCGGCCACATACGACGTGGTGAGCATGAGCCCGCAGGCGACCGCGACGTCGGCACCCACCCAATACCGGTTGCGGCCGAAGCCCGCGTAGTAGGCGATACCGCTGGCCAGGGTCCACGCGGAGAGCACTCCGAACAGCGCCCACGTCGTGTCGTCGTGGAGGAGGTCGTCGTTGACGGCGATCTGGAAGCCGAGCGCATAGAGATAGGAGAAGAAGCGGAACAGCTGCGCGGCCCGCCACAGCGGGCCGACCGGATCGGTGTCGGCCTCCATGGCAAGTTGACGCGCGCGGCTGGGCTCACGCGGTTCGGGCACGCCACGAAGGGTCATCTGGGGCGTCACTCGCCGTCGCGGGGCGTCTGCTCCGGGGAGATCTCCTCGTCGGTCGCGTCCGGCGGCGACGCGTCGGCCTCGTCGGCCGCGTCGAGGCGATCCCATCTCGGCTCATCGGGCTCGGCCGTGTAGAACCGCCCGGCCGTGCCGTCCTCGCGGTCGCGGGCCCGGGCGGCGCTGCCGGCCAGATGCCGGACGGCGGTGTTGCCGAACGCGAGCAGCGGCACCGCGAGCAATCCTCCGACGATGCCCGCGGAGACGATCCCGGCCGCGATGGCGAGAACCACGGCAACCGGATGCAGCCGCACCGATCGGCCGAGCAGGAACGGCTGCAGCACATGGCTTTCCACCTGCATCACACCGACCACGATGGCCGTTGCGATGACCGCCGCGATCCAGCCCTGGGTGACCAGCGCGACCACCACCGCCAAGGTGCCCGCCACCAGTGCGCCGACGATCGGGATGAAGGCGCCCAAGAACACCAGCGACGCCAGCGGCAGTGCCAGTGGCACACCCAGGATGGCCAGCCCGATGCCGATGCCCAGGGCGTCGACGAAGGCCACCGCAACGGTCGCGCGAACGTAGCCGACGAGCGTGCCGAATCCGGCGGTGCCCGCGGCCCGCACCCGACCACGGGTGCCGTGCGGCACGAGTTTGGTGACGAACGTCCAGATCTGGCCGCCGCCGTACAGGAAGAAGATCAGCACGAAGATCGTCAGCAATGCGCCGGTGACGATCTCGGTGGCCGTCGTGGCGGTCGCCAGGGCACCGCTGGTGACCTTGTCCTGGTTGTGCTGGAGAAAATCGGTGATGTCGTTGCCGATGTTGCTGACCTGGTCGTCGTCGACCTTCAGCGGACCGTCGACGAGCCAGTCACGAGACCGGTCGATGGTGACCGTGATCTGCTTGGTGAGTTCGGGGAACCCACGGATGAACTCCTGCACCACGAACGTCATCACCAGTCCGAGCAAGCTCAAGGCCACGACGATGGTGATGAGGACCGCGAGCGACCGCGGCACTCGGTGGCGATCCAGCCAGTCCACCACCGGTACCAGCATGGCCGCCCCGAGGATGGCCAGGGCCACCGGCACCAGCACTTCCTCGAACTCGTTGAAGGCCATCAGCAGCACGTAGACCACGGCTGCGATCACCAGCAGTCGCCAGCCCCACTCGGCGGTCGCGCGGACCAGCGGGTGCACCTTTTCGCGATCGGCGACGGCGGGGGCCACCGGGCCGACGACGGGGTCGTCACCGACCCGGTCGTCACGAACACGGGAGCCCCGGTCGCGGGCAGGCTCGTCCCGCGCGCGGCCGGCGGTGTCGGCATCGCTCACAGCTGCCAGCCTAGCTGTGGATATGGTGTGGGCTATGTCGACCGACAGACCAGAAACCGGGCGCGTCGCGACGCGGCGACGTTTCTGGTGGCTGCGATGGGTGTTGCTGGCGGTCGTGGTGGCGGTCCTCGCGGTCGAGGTGGTGCTGATCTCGCCGAGCCTGGAAGAGGCCTGGCGCCGCATCGGCGACCTCGACTGGGTCTGGATCGTGGCGAGCATCTTCGCCGCGCTGCTGTCGATGGACAGTTTCGCGCAGGTACAGCGAGCATTGCTGCGATCGGCGGGCGTACGGGTCAGACAATGGCAGTCGCTGTCGGTGGTCCTGGCCTCCAACTCGGTCAGTCAGACCATGCCGGGCGGGCCCGTCCTCTCGCCCGCGTTCGTGTACCGGGAGAGCCGCAAGTGGGGTGCCACCCCGGTGGTCGCATCCTGGCAGGTCGTGATGTCCGGGCTGCTGGCCGGCGTCGGACTCGCCGTGCTCGGGTTCGGTGGCGCACTCCTCGCCGGCGCCAAGACCAGCCCGTTCTCGGTGTTCTTCTCCATAGTCGGGTTCGTCGCGGTGGTCGTGGTGTTCCAATACCTGGCCAGCCACCCGGAGTCACTGCAGAGCACGGTCCTGCGCATCCTCGACTGGCTCAACCAGATCCGCAACAAGCCGAAGCAACACGGCCACGAGCGCGTCATCGAGGTCCTCGAGCAGTTGCGCGCCGTGCAGCTGTCCCGGCGGGACCTCACGATCTCGTTCGCGTGGAGCATGTTCAACTGGGTGGCCGACGTGGCCTGCCTGGCCTTCGCCTGCTGGGCCGTCGGCGCCCATCCGAGCATCGCAGGCCTGATGGTCGCCTACGCGGCGGGCAAGGCGGTCGGTACCGCGATACCGCTCCTGCCGGGCGGCATCGGTGTGGTCGACGCCGTCCTCGTCCCAGCGCTCACCAGCGCGGGTATGCCCGCCGCCGACGCCATCACCGCGGTTCTGGTGTACCGGCTGATCAGCTATGTGCTGGTCGCGGCGATCGGCTGGATCGTCGTGCTGGTGATGTTCCGCAACAGTTTCCGCAAGGGCGAGACCCTGGAGGAGGAGTTGGAGCACGACACCGGCGACGACACGCCGGATCCGACACCCCGGGAGCACGACGCGGACGGGGAGAGTTCCCGCAGGCCCGACGACCCGCTACCGTAGAAAACCATGTCGAGGTCCACGCCTGTCGCCGCGGACGCCGCCCCGACGTCGACGCGCTCGTTGCCCATGCCGGTGACCGCGGTGATCGACCTGGTCGCGGTCACCGTCTTCGTCCTCATCGGACGGTCCAGTCACGAAGAAGGCCTCGCAGTCGTCGGCGTGCTCCAGACGCTGTGGCCGTTCGCCGTCGGCGCGGCCGCCGGATGGTCGATCGCCTACGTCTACTCCCATGTCCGGTCGAGCGACTGGTTCGGCCACGACTTCCGCCCCGAACGCATCGCCCCTGCCGGCGTCATCATCTGGTTCTGCGCGGTTGCCGTCGGGATGATCCTGCGTTACCTGCTCCACCAGGGAGTTGCGGTCAGCTTCATCATCGTCGCCACCATCTCGCTCGGCGTGTTCCTCATCGGGTGGCGCGCGGTCGCCGGGTTCATCGCCCGACGGCGCACTACTTGATCCGGAAGTACTTCTGCGCGACCTGCAGAGCCGCGGTGCCCGACTTGTCGCCTTCGCAGTAGATCACGATGACCTTGCCACCCTGCAGCCCGAGGAACCAGCCGGGCCCCTGCGGGCCGTTGGTGCCCACGAGTGCCCGCAGTCCCGGCGCTCCGGTCAGGTCACTGGCGTCACCGGTCTTGGCGGTCACGGCCATCGCCTGCAGGATCGGAGCCGTCGTCGCGGCGTCGAGTTCGCCGAGTTTCCCGCCCACCACGCTGGTCGGCGCGCCCTTGATCACGAACGGCGGCACCGAGCTCATCTGACCCATCGAACTGCGTGCCAGCGCGACACCCAGGGCACCCATGTTCATCATCGAGGCGTTCAGGTCGCCGGGCCGGAAGTCCACGGTCGTGACACCCGGCTGATCGGCCGTCGGTGCGCTGGCACCCGGGACGGTGAACTGCACACCGAGGCCGAGCCGATCCATGATCGCGTCCGTGGACTGCTGAGTGGCCGTGGCCGTCCGATCGACCTCGCCCAGCACCGGGTTCAGCGTGCTCCCGACGGGGTGGGTGGAATTGGCGTTGATGCCACGTTCGACGGCGTAGCTGTTCTGCGCCATGCCCAGGATCGCGCCGCTGCCGGCGTCGAGGGCCATGATGGTGGCTGGCTGGCCGACCTCGACCGCCGCATCACCCAGGGTGAGCTGCAGGTTCTGGTCGATGGTGGTGTCCACGCTCGGCCCGGGGGGTCCCTGTTCACCCGCCAGTTTGCGGGGCTTGATACCGGGGCCGACCATCTGGACCTGCCACCCGGCCGTGGCGTCACGGATGGCCTGCCAGTAGTTGGTGATGCCGGGCTCCAGGGGCGACGACAAACGTCTGTCGGCCATCACCAGCATGCCGGCCTTGCGCACGCTCACCCCCGGAACGGTGTCCGGGTTGGACGTCATGACCTCCATGTCCGGATCGCGCAGGGTGACCGCCTTGATCGGCTTGCCCTGCGACTCGGCGAGCTTCTGCGAGATCACCTGCGTCGTCACCAGCGGGGCGATGGGTGCGAGTGTCCTGGCGAGCGCCCGCGCGGACTGGTTGACGTCCTTGGTCCGGTTCGGGTCCAGGATGATCTCGTTCACGGGCTGCAGGTACATGAAGGTCTTGCCCGACTTGCTGCGCACCGTCGGCGCCGGGGTGGCGTCGGTGCGGATCTCACGCAGCTGACCACCGTAGGGCAGCCCGGGATAGATGATCGACGGTTCCCAGGTGAGCTTCCATCCGGTCGACAGGTGCCGAGCGGTCCCCGAACTGGTCGTCTCGAAGCTCCGGTCCTTGGCCCATCGCCATGTCGTCTTCAGCGAGAACGACGCCGTCCCGTCGCTGTACTCCACGGGTTTCACCACGTCGACGTCGACGTGTTCGGCGTTCATCGCCTGCAGCGTCTGGGTCAGTGCCTCTCCGGCCTGTCCCGGCGCAGTGGTGAATCCGGCGGCGCCGCCGGCGTCCTGCCGCTCCATCGCAGCCGCGAAATGCCGCGCAGCGCCCGCTGCACCGCTGTCGTCGTCGCCGCCGATTCCACATGCGCTGAGCACGACGACGGCGACGCTGCAGGTTGCCGCTGCGCAGGCCATCTTCGGCGCACGCTTCGCCCAGATCTTCATAGTCTCAATTTTCACTCTTGTCACACTGGATTTCGATGCCGCCAGCTTCCATTCGGGTATCCGAGCGGTCACGATCGGGTCTCGGGGTTCCGGCGACGTGACGGGGACCATAGTCGACGACTTCGTCGTCGCAGAATCGGCCCATAATGTGGCATGGACTTTCGCGTGATTCCGGCCGGAGACCGTGCGGTAACGACGACCGAGTGGCTTACGTCCCGCCATGCCTTCTCCTTTGGCGATCACTACGATCCATCCAACACCCATTTCGGTGTTCTGTTGGTGAATAACGATGAAATCGTCGCGCCGGGTGAAGGGTTCGTTACACACCCGCACCGCGAGTCCGAAATCGTCACGTGGGTCACGTCCGGCTCACTGGTGCACCAGGATTCCGAGGGCCACTCCGGAATCGTCTATCCCGGACTGGCACAACGGATGAGCGCAGGCACCGGCATCGAGCACTCGGAACGCAACGACCGTTGGGCACCCCGCGCAGAGGCCGGCGTGACACCCGTGCGATACGTGCAGATGTGGGTGATGCCCGACGAGCTCGGGCTGGCTCCGTCCTACGATCAGCGCGAGGTCGACGACGAGCTCGCGCCGGGCCGACTGGTCCCGATCGCATCGGGCGATCCGGCCCGTGATTCTGCCATCCGCATCGCCAACCGGTCGGCCACGCTGTACGCCGCCCGTTTCGTCTCCGGGTCGACGGTCGATCTGCCTGCCGCCCGCCACACGCACGTGTACGTCACCCGCGGCACCCTCGACCTCGCAGGCACCCGCCTCGACGAAGGGGACTCGGTCCGCGCCGGCGACCTCGGCGGCGAGCCGCTGACGGCACACACCGATGCCGAAGTCCTCGTCTGGTCCATGGATCGTGACCTGCGAGACCTCATGTCCTGAACGCTTTACCCGGCCTCGTCCAGTGCGTGCAGATTCTTGGCCGTCGGCGACTTCGCCACCGACTGAGGGTCGGGGTACGTGTGCAGCAGGCGGTCGGCCGTACCCGAGGTGGTGACGGTGAACCAGTAGTGCTCGTTTCGGTAATGGTGGAACCGATGGTTGCGCCAGGTGGCGCGGTACAGAGGCGAGCGCGGCTTGTAGTCCGTGTGGATCAGGTAGTGCGTCCACTCGTAGACGAGCCCGAGAGCACCGAGCAACACGAGGAATGTCAGCCCCCGCTCGACGCTGCGGAACAGGACGAAGGCGACGACGAGCGCGGCGATCAGCACCGGGATCAGCGACCGCCAGGGGATGAAGATCAGCGGGATGTCACGCGGATCATTGTGGTGCTCACGGTGTTTACGCGCCAGCTGGGTGTCGAGAGTCACCGGTCCGAACCGTCTGGGACGCCAGTGCAGGATCATGACGTGGATCAGCCATTCGACGATCGGGAACACCGCGACCATCACAACCGGCACCAGCAGGTCGGCCATGCCCCAGCCGCCGATCCAGACCCGGGCAACCACAGCGCCGACCAGCAGGCCGGCGATCATCCAGGGCGACGGGTGTCTCACGAATTCACCGAAGGCCGATCGCAACGTCACGTCGCGGCGGCCGGCCCGCGTCGACATCAGCTGTTTCCCTTTGCTTCTCACCGGATTCATCCCTCCGTGTCCGATCCGGCCGACGAGTCGTCCGAGATCGTCTCGCATAGTTCGAGGAGCGCCGCGGTAGCCGGCGCGAGCAGCGCACGGGCCGCCTTCTCCGCCTCCGCCGGCCGGCGCCCGGCGATCGCGTCGACAACGGCGCGATAGCCCTCGACATTGCCGACCTCGGGTTCGAGCACCGCGGCGAGCGCAGGCAACGCGGGCTCGTAGGCGGCTCGCAGCGAGTTGAACATCAACCGGAACGCAATCGACTCCGCCGCGTCGACCACCCCACCCCAGAACTCCAGCGCGACAACCTGCTGCGCGACCGGGTCGGTGCCGGTTGCGAGCCGGTCGACACAGGCCCGAAGGGATTGCACGGTGTCGTCGCCGCACCGGCGAGCGGCGAGCTCGGCCACCTTCGGCGCGATCAATGCGCGTGCCTCGACCATCGACCGCATCACCCCGGGGACCAGCTGCCCGTTCCGCACCAGGAGTCGTGGCAGCAGATCGAGCCCCCCGGTGGCGATCGGATCGAGCACCCGCGTGCCCTGCCCCTGCCGGATCGTCACGAACCCGGCGCTCGCGACGCGACGCAGCGCCTCGCGGACGGCGGGCCGCGACACCCCCAGCACCCGGGCGAGTTCCCGTTCGCTCGGCAGCGTCTCGCCGGCGGGGAGGTCCCCCGACAACACGCCCTCCACGATCTGCTCGTAGACATCTTCGGGCACGCTGCGGGGCGCGATCGGCTCGAACGGCATGGTTCAGACGCTAAGGGAACCCGGTCAGGTGGTCAAGTGGTCTTACCAGTTCACCCGTGGACAGAATGCCTCGATCGGTTCACCGCCCGTGGCACGATCATCGGCATGACTTCTGACGACACGGGTGACGGCCAGAACATGACTCCCGCACAGTTGATCGATCGCCGAATCGACGAGCTGGGTGATTGGCGAGGTGAGACGCTCGCCCTGCTACGGGACCTCATCAAGCAGGCCGTCCCCGACGTCACCGAGGAATGGAAGTGGCGAGGCGTCCCGGTCTGGTACCACGACGGGATGCTGTGCACCGGCGAGTCGTACAAGAACTACGTGAAGGTGACCTTCGCCAAGGGCGCCTCCCTCGACGATCCGGTCGGGCTCTTCAACTCGAGCCTCGACGGCAACACGCGCCGGGCCATCGACTTCCACGAGGACGACGAGATCGACGAGAAGGCGCTGCTCGCCCTCTTTCGCGCGGCCGCGGAGTCCAACAGTTCGAAGTGAGCGAGGCCGTCGACACGGGCGACAGTTCAGTGCAGTTGTTCGAGCAGCCGGAGCCACACCTCACTGACGGTCGGATACGACGGCACCGCATGCCACAACCGGTCGACGGTCACCTCGCCGACCACCGCGACCGTCGCGGAGTGGACGAGTTCGGCAGTCTCCGCACCGACAAAGGTGGCGCCGACCAGCACATCGCGCGACCGATCGATGACGAGCTTGGCATGACCGGCGTAGTCGGGCGATACGAGGTACGACCCGGCGACCGCGATGTCGGCTTCCGCGATCACCACGTCGATACCCTCGTCGCGTGCCTGCGCCTCGGTCCGGCCGACCGCCGCCATCTCGGGACGGGTGAACACCACCTGCGGGATCGCGTCACGGTCGGCCGAGGCGGTGAACCGTGAGCCGTCGAGCGGCGTCCCCTCGGCTCGTGCGGCGATCACGTCCCCCGCGACCCGGCCCTGGTACTTGCCCATGTGCGTCAACGCCACCCGCCCGTTGACGTCGCCGACCGCATAGAGCCACGGCTGACCGGGAACGGACATGTGGTGGTCGACCCGCAGGGGGCCGGAATCCTCGATATCCAACGCCTCGAGGCCGAGATCGGTTGTGGCAGGGGACCTTCCGGCTGCCACCAGGATCTCGTCGACCTCGAGCACCGCGCTGCCCGCGCCCTCGTCCACCGTGACACGAGCCGGACCACCGTGGATGTGCCCGTAGCCCGTGTCCGCGACGTCGGGCCGTTCGACGGCCGAGATCTGTGCACCGAATCGGATGTCGACACCACGCCGCGTGAGCCCTACCGCGACGTGTTCACCCACGAACGGCTCGGCCTTCGGCAGCAGCCGGTCGCCGCGGATCACCATTGTCAGCTCCCGAACTCCGAGGTCGAGCAGCCACGTGACGGCCTCGCACGCGACGACCCCACCGCCGAGCACCACCATCCGCTCCGGGACCTCCACCATGTTGGTCGCATCCCGCGACGTCCACGGCCGCGCTTCACGCAGCCCGGGGATCGGTGGCACCGACGCGGTGCTCCCGGTGGCGACGACCACCGCCTGTCGCGCGACGATTCGGCGATCCCCGACCTCGACCTCGCGCTCACCGACGATCCGCCCGTGCCCGCGGATCACGTCGATGCCGGCACCGGTCGCCCACTCGACCTGCGAGCTGTCGTCGCGGCCGTGGGTGATGGTGTCGCGCCAGCCCAGCACGGCGCCGCGGTCCGGCGCGGGCGCCGTCAACCGCTCACGGGCGCCGGCCAACCCGGACGCCGCCTCGAGCGCGGCGCCCGGACCCAGCAGTCCCTTGCTCGGCATACACGCCCAGTACGAACATTCGCCGCCGACGAGTTCGTGCTCGATGATCGCCGCTGTTCGGGAACTGCCCTTGATCGCGTACTCGGCGGCGTTTTCACCCACCGGTCCCCCGCCGATCACGACCACGTCATACGCGTTCACATCCGATGCTCCGCTCATGCCACCACCGTAGAGCGATTGCGCCGGCGGCAGAGCCGGCTGACGAATCGCGTATCCGATGCCAGGATGGACGGGTGACCGCTTCACAGACTGACACCACGCCCGTTTCCGGAATCGATCTCAGCTGGGTCGACGCCGATGTCCGCGTGCAAGACGACCTGTTCACCCACGTCAACGGCCAGTGGCTGGAGAGCCACGTGATCCCCGACGACCGCTCGGTGGACGGAGCGTTCCACGTGCTTCGTGATCGCGCCGAGGAGAACGTGCGCGACATCATCACCGCATGTGCCGGGTCGGACCCGGACAGCGGCACCGACGCCCAGAAGATCGGTGACCTCTACGCGTCGTTCATGGACACCGCGCACATCGACGCCCTCGGGATCGGCCCGATCCGCGGAGAGCTCGACAAGATCGAGGCCATCAGCTCGCTGAGCGAACTGAGCACCCGCATCGGCCGTCTGCAGCGGCACGGTGTCGGCGGCCTCTTCGGCTTCTATGTCGACACCGACGCCAAGCAGTCCGACCGCTATCTCGTACACGTCGTCCAGTCCGGCCTCGGTCTTCCCGACGAGTCGTACTACCGCGAGGACAAGCACGCCGAAACCCGCGAGGCCTACGTGGCGCACGTCGGCCGGATGTTCGCGCTCGCCGGTTTCGACGACGCGCAGGACCGGGCCCGGGCGGTCCTCGACCTCGAGACCGCACTGGCCACCCATCACTGGGATGTGGTGCGCCGCCGCGACGCCGACCTCACCTACAACCTGATGACCCTCGCCGATTTTGCCGGCGCAGCAGGCGATTTCGATGTCGACTCATGGCTGGGCGGTCTCGGGAAGACCGGCGACGCGACCTTCGCCGAGGTCGTCGTCGGACAGCCGAGCTTCGTCACCGGTACCGCGGAACTCATCGCGACACGTCCCCTCGAGGAGTGGAAGACCTGGCTGACCTGGCGATTGCTGCGCTCGGCCGCGGGGTACCTGTCGTCGGAGTTCGTCGACGAGAACTTCGACTTCTACGGCCGTACCCTCACCGGCGCCGAGTCGATCCGCGACCGCTGGAAGCGCGGCGTCGGCTTCGTCGAGGACGCGATGGGATTCGCCGTCGGAAAGCTCTACGTCGACAAGCATTTCGGCCCCGAGGCAAAGGCCCGGATGGACGAGCTGATCGACAACCTGGTGGCCGCCTACCGTCGCAACATCTCCGACCTGGAATGGATGACGCCGGCCACGCGGGAAAAGGCACTTGTCAAGCTGGGCAAGTTCACCCCCAAGATCGGTTACCCCGCCCACTGGCGCGACTACGGGACGCTCACCGTCGACCGCGGCGACCTGATCGGAAATGTCGCCCGCGCTTCGTCATTCGAGCAGGATCGGGAGTTCGCCAAGATCGGCCGCCCGGTCGACCACGACGAATGGTTCATGACGCCGCAGACGGTCAACGCCTACTACAACCCCGGGATGAACGAGATCGTGTTCCCCGCGGCGATCCTGCAGCCGCCCTTCTTCGACCCCGACGCCGACGACGCGGCCAACTACGGCGGGATCGGGGCGGTCATCGGTCACGAGATCGGCCACGGGTTCGACGACCAGGGCGCGAAATACGACGGTGACGGAAACCTCGTCGACTGGTGGACTGACGACGATCGAACCGAGTTCTCGGCGCGCACACGCAAACTCATCGATCAGTACAGCGAGTTCACGCCGGACGGACTCGACGAGAAGTACAAGGTCAACGGCGAGTTCACCATCGGTGAGAACATCGGCGACCTCGGCGGTCTGTCGATCGCGCTGGTCGCCTACCGGCTGGCCACGCAGAACACCACGCCTCCCGTGATCGACGGACTGTCGGGAGTCCAGCGAGTCTTCTACAGTTGGGCGCAGATCTGGCGGACCAAGACCCGCGATGCCGAGGCGATCCGGCGGCTGTCCATCGACCCGCACTCCCCGCCCGAGTTCCGGTGCAACGGCGTGATCCGCAACATCGACGCCTTCTACGATGCCTTCGACGTCTCGGCCGGGGACAAGCTCTATCTCGACGAGGCGGATCGCGTGCGGATCTGGTGATGCGTTGAGCGACAACTCGACCGGCGCGGCACGCGGGTTGCCGGAGCGGATCGGGCGGCGACAGATCGCGAAGGCGATCATCCGCCCGATCGCCGCTGCGGTCATCCTGCTGTTCGGCTACTTTCTGCTGCCGATCGGCAAGGAGAGCTCGGCGAACCTGGTCGGCCTGATCGTCGGCGCCGCGCTGCTCATCGCCTTCTGCGCGTGGGAGATCCGGCATTTCGTGCATTCGGACTACCCGATCGCCACGGCGGTCGAGATGCTCGTCGCGATCGCCGCGCTGTACATCGTCGCGTTCGCCACCGCGTACTTCCTGTTCTCCGAGTACGCCGACGGGAGCTTTAACGCACACCTGACCAGGATCGACGCGCTGTACTTCTGCCTCACCGTGTTCACCACCACCGGATTCGGCGACATCGCCGCGGACTCGCAGGCGGCCCGGGTCGCGGTCTCCATCCAGATGGCAAGCACCCTGGTCCTGCTCGGACTGGGTCTGCGGTTCCTCAATGTGCTCGTGACGGCCCGCGCCCGCCGCTGACGGCTGTCTGGTGAGCCGGTCGGGCACAGGCCTAGGCTGGTCGGTGTGACGATGCACGACGGAATGATGCCCGATTTCTGGACATCCTGGACTGCGACGCCGATCGTCTGGGTGCTGCTGGCCGTCGCGACCCTGGCCTATGCCGTCGGCGCGATCCGGGTCGGCCACTGGCCGGTGTCCCGCTCCGCCTCCTGGGTGCTGGCGATGGCACTGTTCGTCGTCTCACTCAATTCTGGCGTGGCCTCGTTTGCCCACCATCTGTTCTGGATGCACATGGTGGTGCACCTGCTGATGATCACCGTGATCCCGCTGTTCCTCGTACTCGCGCAACCCATCAGGTTGTGCTCGCTGGCTCTCGGTGCCCGCGGCGGGACGGCGGTGGAACGGGCCATGACGAGCTCCGCGATCCGGTTCATCACCGCACCGATGTTCACGGTGCCGCTGTACACCGCAGTTCTGGTGTTGACACATCTGACCGGTTTTCAGCAGCAGATGAGCGAGCACATGTGGATTCATCAGAGCGAACTCGTGCTCTACCTGGTCAGCGGGTATCTCTTGCTGTTGCCCCTGGTCGGCGACGAACTGACCGGACACGACTACAGCTACGCCGCACGGTTCGTGACTCTGCTGGTGGCCATGGGCGCCGACACCTTCGTCGGTGTGATCTTGATGCTCACCAGCTACGAGATAGCGCCGGCTTTCTCGGCCTCGCGGGCCGGATGGGGTGCGGAATCGATCCTCAACCCGTCGGCGATGGCCGACCAGAGCGCGGCCGGTGCCATCATGTGGTGGGCGGGCGACGGGCTGATGATGTGCCTGCTGGTGTTTCTTGCGTGGGAATGGATCCGGGCCGAGGGACTCGGGCGTGGACGTCAGGACTCTGCGGCACGACATCTCGGCAAGGTCCGTCCGTCGTTCCTCGAGTCGGCACGGCGTGATGCGCTGGGCACCGATTCGGTCGACGTCGACGACGACGAGGCCGCGCTGGCGGCATACAACGCGCGGTTGGCCGCGATGCACGGGAAACCGCCCACCGAACCCTGACGGACCCACCACTCCCCGAGGAACCCACCGCCCTGAGGAGCGAGCCTTGCCAGCCCACACCGCCCCCTGAGGAGCGAGCCTGCGAGCGTCACGAAGGGCGTCAATCACCCTTCGTGACGCTGCGCTCCTCAGGGGGCGGGGGTTGGGGTGCTCCTCAGGCGAGGGGTGCTCAGTAGTCGTCGTCGCCGTAGACGATCATGCCGCGGATGTTGTTGCCCTCGAGCATGTCGTCGTAGGCCTCGTTGATCTGGTCCAGCCGATAGGTCTGGGTCACCAGGTCGCCGAGGTTGAGCTTGCCGGCGCGGTACTCGTTGAGCAGCGTCGGCACCTGTGTGCGCGGGCTCGCCCCACCGAAGATGGCTCCCTGCACGCGCTTCTGCATCAGGGTCAGGTCGAACAGGTTGACCTGCGCATCCATCGACGCGAAGTTGCCCATGCCCGTGACGATGACCTGGCCGCCCTTACCGGTGAGCGCGAGCGCCGGCGCCAGCATGGAGCCGTCGATCTCGCCGACCGTCAGGATGGTCGTGTTGGCCATCTTGCCCCAGCTGATCTCGCCGAGGACCGGCAGCGCCTCGTCCATCGACGAGAAGGTGTGGGTGGCGCCGAGTTTCTCGGCCATCTGCAGCTTGAACGGCACCGGGTCGATCGCGACGACGATGCGGGCACCGGCCGCTGCCGCACCCTGCACCGAGTTGATGCCGACACCACCGATACCGACCACGACGACGACGTCGCCGGCGTGCGTTCCACCGATCTCGACGGCCGAACCCCAGCCGGTGGCGACACCGCAACCGAGGAGCGCTGCCTGCTGCAGCGGGATGTCCTCCTCGATCTTGACCAGCGATGCCTGGTTCACCGTGATGTACGGCGCAAACGTCCCGAGCATGCACATCTGGGTCAGCGCCTCACCGTCACTGGTGTGCGCCCGGTTCGTGTCGTCGGAGATGGACAGCCCGGTGAGGAGCCGAGCGCCCTCGTCGCAGAAGTTCTGGTCGCCGCGCGAGCACGGCTCGCAGACGCCGCACGCAGGGATGAAGGCGGTGACCACATGGTCGCCTTCCTTCAACCGCGTCACACCCGGACCCACCTTGGTGACCACACCGGCACCCTCGTGGCCGCCGAGGACCGGCATGGGCGCCGGGCTGTCGCCGGTGCGGAGGTGATGATCGGAATGGCAGAGACCGGAACTGACCAGCTTGACCTGGACCTCACCGGCCACCGGATCACCCAGTTCGAACTCTTCGATCTGCCACTTCTCACCCGGGTTGCGGAGGATAGCCCCTTTGGTTTTCATCTCGTTCGCACCTTTCTCTCAGACAGCGATATGAGACCTGCTCCATATCGTTGCCTCATATGCACTCACGTGCATACGAAATCGTTGGTCACGTTGCGGCGGTGAGGATTTGAGCAGACCGATCGAACGCTCGGGCACTATGGGGGCCGTCGTGGTCGCCACGCACACCATCGAGCGTCCTCGGGCGCTCCGGACAATTCCGGCACCGCCGTCGAGCCGGCCCACAGCGGCCATGGAAGGATGACGCCATGGCGACACGGCCCCGGCTCCGCTGGCTGATTCCCGCACTCCTACTGCTCGGATGGATCGTCATCGGCGGTGTCACCGGCCCCTACGCCGGCAAGCTCGCCTCGGTCTCCAGCAACGACAACACCACCTTCTTGCCGGCGTCGGCCGAGTCGACCGAGGTCAACAAGGTCCTCGGCGATTTCTCCGACACCGACACGCTGCCCGCCATCGTCATCGCCGAACGTACTTCCGGCATCACGCCGCAGGATCTGGAATTCCTCACCAGCGCAACCCAGCCGCTGCAGGGCACTCCCGGCTTCGGACCCGAGTTCTCGCCGCCGATCCCGTCCGCGGACCGCCAGGCAGCCCAGATGTTCGTCCCGGTCGCGACCGACGGCGAACCCGAGGACGCCGTCGAACAACTCCGCGACGCGCTCGGCGGAGCACCCCCGGGGCTCGTCGTGAAGGTGACCGGGCCGGCGGGTCAGGCGGCCGATCTCAGCGATGCGTTCAGCGGCATCGACGGAATCCTGTTGCTGGTGGCAGGGGCAGTCGTGATCGCCATCCTGATCGTGGTCTACCGCAGCCCGATCCTGCCGTTCGTGGTCATCCTCTCGGCGATCTTCGCCCTGGGCCTGGCTTCCGGTCTCGTCTACGTACTCGCCAAGGGCGACGTACTCGAACTCAACGGGCAGAGCCAGGGCATCCTGTTCATCCTCGTCTTCGGCGCCGCGACCGATTACGCGCTGCTCCTCGTGTCCCGATTCCGGGAGGAGCTCACGCGCACCGACGACAAGTACGCCGCACTGCGCAGCGCCTGGCGGGCCACCATCGAGCCGGTGGCCGCTTCGGCGGGGACCGTCATCCTGGGGGTCCTCTGCCTGCTGTTCTCCGACCTCAACTCCAATCGCAGCCTCGGCCCGGTGGCGGCCCTCGGCATCGCGACGTCGTTCCTCGCGTCGATGACCTTCCTGCCCGCGGCCCTCGCGCTCCTCGGCCGCACCGCCTTCTGGCCGTTACGCCCTGCCCACACCGATGACTCCGAGCCCGGCAGTGCGCATCGCCTCTGGGCCAGGGTCGCCGACCGGGTCGCCGCGCGACCCCGCACCATCTGGATCGTCACGCTCGTGGTCCTCCTCGTCGGCGCCGCGTTTGCGCCGACGTTCAAGGCCGACGGCATCGCGCAAACCGACTACTTCATCGGAACGGTCGAGTCGGTGGAGGGCGCCGACATCCAGGCCCGGCATTTCGACGCCGGCAGCGGCTCGCCGACCTGGGTGATCGCCGACGACGCCACCGGAGACGACGTCCTGGCGGCGGTCCGCGACGTGGACGGGGTCGCGACGGCCGAACTCGTCGAGAAGGGCGGCGCGCCTCTGGTGGTGGATGGTCGCGTCGCCGTCCAGGCGACCCTGACCGACAACGCGGAGTCCCTGGCCGCGCAGGACACCGTCACCCGAATCCGCGACCGCGTTCATTCCATCGACGGCGCGAATGCGCTGGTCGGTGGCAGTACCGCGACCGATCTCGACACCCGCACCACGGCCATCCACGACCGCAACCTGATCATCCCCATCGTGCTGCTGGTGGTCTTGGTGGTCCTGATGCTGCTGTTGAGGAGTGTCGTCGCGCCCGTGCTCCTGCTCGCCACCACCGTGCTGTCGTTCGCAACCACCCTCGGCGTCGCGGCATTGCTGTTCAATGGACCGTTCGGCTTCGCGGGCGCGGACCCGGTGGTGCCCCTGTTCGCGTTCGTGTTCCTCGTCGCACTCGGCATCGACTACAACATCTTCCTGATGACCCGCGTCCGGGAGGAAGCGCACACCCACGGCACCCGACCCGGCATGATCCGGGGGCTCACCGCCACCGGCGGAGTCATCACGTCCGCGGGCGTGGTGCTGGCTGCCACGTTTGCCGCACTCGCCGTGATCCCCCTGCTCTTCCTGGTGCAGATCGCCTTCCTCGTCGCGTTCGGTGTCCTTGTCGACACATTGATCGTCCGGTCGCTGCTCGTCCCGGCGCTCACACTCGACATCGGAAAAAAGGTGTGGTGGCCAAGTCGCCTGTCCCGCTGAGCATCTCGCCGTTTGCGGGGATGGTCCACACGATCGGTCGGTCAGTCGGCCGCACCACCGACACCAAATCGCGATCCTGAGAGTTCGGAGAAATCAACACGTTTGGGTGGTGCGCGGACTAGCGTCGATTTATCTCTCCCAAATGATCGTTAGCGGGTGATCACCATGACTCTGGCCGAACACAAGTCGCGTGGGCGCGAGGACTTCGCGTCCCTACGTACCGGCGGCCTCAACTGGGACTCGTTTCCGTTGCGGCTCTTCATCAAAGGCAATGCCCGATTCTGGGATCCGGCCGCCATCGACTTCCGCCGCGACAGCCAGGACTGGAACGAGATCACAGACGAGCAACGACGCAGCACCACCTACCTGGTGAGTCAGTTCATCGCGGGCGAGGAGGCGGTCACCCAGGACATCCAGCCGTTCATGAAGGCGATGGCGGCCGACGGCCGTTTCGGCGACGAGATGTATTTGTCGCAATTCTGCTTCGAGGAGGCCAAGCACACCCAGGTGTTCCGGATGTGGATGGACGCCGTCGGCCTGACCGGGGATCTGCAGTCGTTCGTCGCCGACAATCCGTACTACCGGCAGTTGTTCTACGAGGAACTCCCCTCGTCGCTGCAGCTTCTCGACAGCGACCCGTCGCCACGCAATCAGATCCGGGCAAGCGTCACCTACAACCACGTCATCGAGGGCAGCCTCGCTCTGACCGGCTATCACGCCTGGCAGACGGTGTGTACGCGGCACGACATCTTTCCCGGGATGCAGAAGCTCATCCGCTTCATCGGCAACGACGAACGCCGGCACATGGCGTGGGGCACCTTCACGTGTCGACGCCACGTGGCCGCCGACGACTCGCTCTGGGACGTGGTGACCGCGCGGATGGAGGAGCTGATGCCCCTGGCCCTCGGGATGATCAACTGGGTCAACGAACAGTTCGAGGTACAGCCCTTCGGCCTCGACAACAGCGAGTTCATCGCCTACGCGGCCGACCGTGGCCAGCGGCGGCTGAGTGCGATCGAATCCGCTCGCGGACGGCCGGTGGCCGAGATCGACCTCGACTACTCGCCCGAGACCCTGGAGGAACAGTTCGGCGAAGAGGACATCAACGCGCTCGGACGGTGAAGCGTCACCCCTCCAACCGCTGGTCGACCAGTGCCGCGCCCGCCGCTGGTTGACCAGCGCCGCGCTCGCCGCTGGTTGAGTGGCGCCGTGCAAACGAAGTGAGCCCGACGCGTATCGAAACCACCCGTGACAACAAACTAGAACAGGTTCTACTCTGGTGTGCGTGGATGTCACCTTCGACGCGACCAAACGCGAACTGACCACTGACCAGGGCGTACTGCGCTATCACGAGGCCGGCGACGCCTCGGCGCCACCGCTGATCCTGCTGCACGGCTCCGGGCCCGGCGTCACCGGCTGGCGCAACTACCGGGGCAACCTCGAGTACTTCGCCCAGACCCACCACTGCTATGTCGTGGAGTTCCCGGGCTTCGGCGTGAGTGACCCGGTGGAAGGCCATCCGGTGCTCACCGCCGGGTCGTCGGTAATCCGGTTCATGGACGCCCTCGACATCCCGTCCGCTCCGATGATCGGCAACTCCATGGGCGGCGTCGTCGGCGTGAACCTCGCGATCAAGAAGCCCGACCGCGTCGAGAAGTTGGTGACCATCGGCGGCGTCGGCCCCAACGTGTTCAGTTCCAGCCCGAGCGAGGGGCTGCGACTGCTGCAAGAGTTCACCGATGCCCCCGACCGCGACAAACTCGTCCGCTGGCTCTCGGCGATGGTCTACGACCGCAAGCTCGTCACCGATGAGCTCATCGAGGAGCGATGGGAGGCCGCGATCCATCCCGACGCCCAGAAGACCGCGCAGATGATGTACGGCTCGGCGGCCTTCGAGATGCAGCAGCAGTTCATGGCGGCCTCCGACACACCGCCGTACTGGGCGATGATGCACAAGGTCTCCTGCCCCACGCTGTTGACCTGGGGCCGCGACGACCGCGTCAGCCCTCCCGACATGTCGATGGTGCCGATGCGCCTGATCCCCGACGCCGAACTGCACATCTTCCCCAAGTGCGGACATTGGGTGATGATCGAGGCCAAAGAGGCGTTCGAGTCGGCCGTTCGCGCCTTCCTGCTGCGCTGACGACGTTCCCGCTGCACCATTCCGTTCCCGCTGCGTCGATCGATGCAGCGGGAACGGAATGGTGCAGCGGGGTCGAGGGATCAGGCGGCGAGGAGCCCGAATTGGAGGAGCCAGGGCCGCAACAGCGCCACCAGACCGTGCTTCTCCAGAACGGCCCAGGTCCAGCGGATCACCTTCACGCCGAGCGCGCTCAGCTGGTCCTCGCGGACCTTCTCCCGCATCACCGCGTCCTCGGCGCTTTCACCCGGCCGACGCAACGTCACATACTTCTTCTTGCCGTCGAACTCACCGACCATCCGACCTTCCCAGTCGAAATCGACCTCGTAGGTCTTTGTCCCACAACGGTATTCCCTCTGTAGCCGCGGCAACGGCAGCCCACCTTCGATCATCTGCGCTCGGCTCCAGGATTCACCGACGCTCGCCGACAGCGGATCGGCGGCCGCAAGTGCGCGACGCGCCGTGGCGATCCCCTGCCGACGACGGCGACCGCACATGTCAGCCATCGTCGCCCGGTCGGCGCCGGCACGGATCGCGCCGTCGAATGCGGTCAGACCTTGTGCGAACGTCCCGGCCATGGCCACGTCCACCGCCGTCCGCTCGAGGCTGGTGACCCTGATGCCGTCGACGACGTCGAGCTCGGCCGGCGTCCACATTCCGGCATGCGTGTGGCGGTATCTCCGGACCGAGCCGCCGGCGAGACGCCCATTGGTGACGTGAACCCGGTTGCGGTCGGATCTGAGGAGCGGGAGTCCGTGCATCGCGGCCGCAGAGTCGAAGCTCAGCGGCGGAGGGGTCTCGCCGGTGAGCTCAGACGTGGCCACCGCGATACATCTCAGACGGTAGAGCGCATCTTCACCGGCATGTCCGGCGAAGTCATCGCTGCTCTCGACGAAGACGCCGGGAATGAGGCGGAGCAGATCGCCGGCGCGGACCGCAGCGCGGAGGTGATCGTCTGCGATGTCTGTGGCGCGGGCGGCCTCCCGGCGGATGAGGCCGAATCGATCGGGGGGATAGCGGGTCATGCGTTGTTGGACGCAGCCCGCCGAGCGACCGGTTCCATCAGGTCCTGATGCCGCGCTCGCCGCTACACCATTGCGGTTCCGCTGCATCGATCGGTGCAGCGGGAACGCATCGGTGCAGCGAGAAGGGACCCCGACCAACCGGTCGGGGCCCCTTCAGCGTCAGATCAGCGCGAGATCAGAACTTCTCGCCCTTGGCTGCCTTGTCGACGAGCGACTGCGGCGGCTCGAAGTGCTTGCCGTACTTCGATGCCAGGTCACGCGCGCGGTCGACGAAGCCCTGCAGGCCACCCTCGTACTGGTTGATGTACTGGATGACGCCACCGGTCCACGCCGGGAAGCCGATGCCGAAGATCGAACCGATGTTGGCGTCGGGAACGGAGGTGAGCACACCCTCGTCGAAGCACTTCACGGTCTCCAGCGCCTCGGCGAAGAGCATGCGCTCCTGCATGTCCTCGAACGGGATCTCCGTGGTGCCCGACTTGAAGTGGTCACGCCCACCGGTCCACAGTCCGGTGCGCTTGCCGTTCTCGTCGTAGTCGTAGAAGCCCTTGCCGTCCTTCTTGGCGGTGCGACCGTTCTCGACCATCCAGTCGACGACGGCGTTGCTGCCGTGTTCCGGGATCGACTTGCCCTCGGCCTTGAGCGCGGCCTCGGTCTCCTTGCGGATCTTCTGCGGCAGCGTCAAGGTCAGCTCGTCCATCAGCTGCAGCGGCGCGGCCGGGTAACCGGCCTGGGTTCCCGCGTGCTCGATGAACGCAGGCTCCACACCCTCGCCGACGGCCGCAACGGCCTCGTTGATGAAGGTGCCGATCACGCGGCTGGTGAAGAAGCCGCGGCTGTCGTTGACCACGATCGGGGTCTTGCGGATGGCCAGCGTGTAGTCGATGACCTTGGCGAGCACCTCGTCCGAGGTCTTCTCACCACGGATGATCTCCACCAGCGGCATCTTGTCGACGGGCGAGAAGAAGTGGATACCGATGAAGTCCTCTTGCCGCTTCACACCCTGCGCCAGGCTGGTGATCGGCAGGGTCGAGGTGTTGGAACCGAGCACGGCGTCGGGCTCGACGATGTCCTCGATCTCCTGGAAGACCTTGTGCTTCACGTCGACCGACTCGAAGGCCGCCTCGATCACCAGGTCGACACCCTTGAAGTCGGCGGCGTCGACGGTCGGCGTGATCCGCGCGAGCAGAGCGTCGCTCTTCTCCTGCGTGGTCTTGCCCTTGGCGAGCGCCTTCTCCTCGAGCTTTTCCGAGTAGCCCTTGCCGCGCTTGGCAGCCTCGATGTCGATGTCCTTGAGCACGACCTCCATGCCGGCCTTGGCCGACACGTAGGCGATTGCGGCACCCATCATGCCCGCGCCGATCACACCGACCTTCTTGGCGGTGTACTTCTCGATGCCCTCGGGACGCGAGCCGCCACCGTTGATGTGCTGCAGGTCGAAGAAGAAGGCCTTGATCATGTTCTGTGCGACCTGACCGGTCACCAGCGAGACGAAGTAACGGGTCTCGATGATGTCGGCGGTGTCGACGTCGACGTAGGCACCCTCGACGGCAGCGGCCAGGATGGCCCGCGGCGCAGGCATGTTCGCGCCCTTGATCTGCTTGCGCAGCAACGCAGGCAGAGCCGGGAGGTTCGCGGCGAACGCCGGGTTGGTGGGAGCACCGCCCGGGATCTTGTAACCCTTCTTGTCCCACGGCTGCTGCGCCTCGGGGTTCTCCTTGATCCACGCCTTGGCGGCGGGCAGGAGCTCCTCGATCGAGCCGACGACCTCGTCGACCAGGCCGGTCTCCTTGGCCTTGGTCGGGTTGAAACGCTGGCCCTGCAGCAGGACACCCATCAGGGCGTTCTGGATGCCGAGCAGACGCACGGTGCGGACGACACCGCCGCCACCGGGCAGCAGGCCGAGGGTGGCCTCGGGAAGACCGATCTGGTTGCCCTTGACGTCTGCCGCGATGCGGTAATGGGTGTGCAGCGCGAGCTCGAGGCCACCGCCCAGGGCGGCACCGTTGATCGCCGCGACGACCGGCTTGCCGAGGGTCTCCAGGCGGCGCAGCACCTTCTTCATGCTGTTGGTGCGCTCGGTGATCGCGGTGGCGATCTCTTCCTTCGACTGCGGGCCGCGGTCGCTGCTCATGTCCTTCAGGTCGCCACCGGCGAAGAAGGTCTTCTTGGCCGAGGTGATGACGACACCGGTGATGTCGTCCTTCTCGGCCTCGAGGCGGTCCACGATCTCAGGGACGGACGTCATGAACAGCTCGTTCATGGTGTTGGCGCCCTGGTTGGGATCGTCCATGGTCAGAACGACGACGCCGTCGGCGTCCTTCTCCCAGTTGAACAGGTTGTCACTCATGTGTTTCGAAGATTCTTTCTGTGCGGCGTCCTCGATCCCTGAGGAGCGCGTTCTGCCCCCTGAGGAGCCTCGCGAGGAACGAGCGAGGCGTCACGAAGGGGCGAGACGTCACGAAGGGTCGGGGACTGCGAAATGGAAGGTCAGAGACGCTCGATGATGGTCGCGACGCCCATGCCGCCGCCGATACACAGGGTGACCAGGCCGTAGCGGCCGCCGGTGCGCTCGAGCTCGTCGAGGCAGGTGCCGAAGATCATCGCGCCGGTCGCGCCGAGCGGGTGGCCCATGGCGATCGCGCCGCCGTTGACGTTGACCTTCTCGTGCGGGATCTTCAGATCCTTCATCCACTTCATGACGACCGACGCGAACGCCTCGTTGAGCTCGAAGACGTCGATGTCGTCGACGGTCAGTCCGGCCTTCTTCAGCGCCAGCTCGGTGGCCGGGGTGGGGCCGGTCAGCATGATGGTCGGCTCGCTGCCGATCTCGGCGAAGGTGACGACCCGGCCGCGCGGGGTGAGGCCGTTGCGCTTGCCCGCCTCTTCGCTGCCGAGCAGCACCAGGCCGGAGCCGTCGACGATGCCGGAGCTGTTACCACCGGTGTGCACGTGGTTGATCTTCTCGACCGAGTGGTACTTCTGCAGCGCGACATCGTCGAAGCCGGCCATGTCGGCCAGTGCCTGGAAGGCAGGCTTGAGCTTGCCGAGGCCCTCGACGGTGCTGCCGGGCCGACGGTGCTCATCCTGATCGAGCACGATGACGCCGTTGATGTCCCGGACCGGGACGACGGACTTCGCAAAATAGCCGGAGGTCCAAGCCTTCTCGGCGCGAGCCTGCGACTCGGCGGCGAAGGCGTCGACGTCCTCGCGGCTGAAGCCCTCGATGGTCGCGATCAGGTCGGCACCGATGCCCTGCGGGACGATGTAGTTGTCGTACGCGGTGGCCGGGTCGGTGAACAGTGCACCACCGTCGCTGCCCATCGGCACGCGCGACATCGACTCGACGCCACCGGCCAGGACCAGGTCGTCGAAGCCGGATGCGACCTTGGCCGCGGCGAGGTTGGTGGCTTCCAGGCCGGATGCGCAGAAGCGGTTGATCTGCGTACCGGGGACGCTCTCCGGCAGGCCGCTGTTGAGCGCCGCGGTGCGGGAGATGACCGCGCCCTGCTCGCCCACCGGCGACACGACGCCGAGGACGACATCGTTGACGTCGGCCGGATCGAGGCCGCCGTGACGGGACAGGACCTCGTCGATCAGGCCGGAGACCAGATCGACCGGCTTGATGCTGTGCAGCGAGCCACCGCGCTGCTTGCCACGGGGCGTACGGATCGCCTCATAGATGAATGCTTGCTCAGCCACGTTGAGTGTTCCTTTCGCATGAACCATGTGTGGTTACCTTGTCAGGCTAACGCGGAATAACTTGTTTGGCTATAGCGGGTGCTCAGAGGCATCCTCGCGCCGCAAAGAATGCGCTATGGTCGATTAACCATGGCTACCGAGAAACCGACCCGGCGCACCCGGCCGGCCGACCGCAAGGGACAGCTCGTCCAGCATGCGGCGGCGCTGTTCGCCGAGCGTGGGTACACGCAGGTCTCGCTGGCGGACATCGCCCGCGCGGCCGGGGTCACCGCGCCCTCGGTCTATCGGCACTTCGACGACAAGCAGGCGTTGCTGGCGGCGGCGGTGCTGGCCGGGGTCGACGATCTGGAGGCCTGCACGGGACGGGCGCTGGCAGACGACGACGCCCAGGTCGCTGATCTGATCGCAGCGGTCTGCACCCTCGGTGTGCGGCGTCCGCAATCGACGTCGTTGTGGCGGTGGGCCAGCCAGCACCTCACCGACGACCAGAACCGGGAGGTGGTGCTGCGTACCCGGGCGATCCTGCATCGCTGGGCGGGTGCCCTCGCCCAGGGCACCGACCTCTCCGAGCGAGAAGCCGTCACCCTTGCCTGGGCGGCCCTGAGCGTCGCGGGCAGCATGTCGGTGCACAACACGCGGATGTCGACGACACGCGCACTCGAGGAAGTCGAACTGCTGGTGCGGCGGGTGATCGCCCTGCGACCGGCGACTGCCCCGCCATTGCCTCCGCTGCCGCCTCCCGGTGCCGGCGTGCCCACGCGACGGGACGAGATCCTCGACGCAGCCGCAGCGATGTTCGCCGAGCGCGGGTACAGCGGCGTCGGAGTCGACGACATCGGTGCCGCCGTCGGGATCACCGGCCCCAGCGTCTACAAACACTTCAGCTCGAAGATGGCGATCCTCGCCGGCATCGGCCAGCGCAGCGCCACCCGCCTCGAAGCGGGTGTCGTGGCCGCCTACGCGTCCACCGCCGATCCCGCCAAACTGATTGCCATGCTGGTCGATTCGTACGTCAACGTGATCACGTCGACACCAGACCTGTCGGTGTCGTTCAACAATTCCTATGCACTGGCGGGTCAACCCACCGCGCATGATCTCGTCGACCTCCAGCGCCACTACGTGGCGCGCTGGGTGGACCTCCTGATGGAAGCGCAGCCAGACCTCCCCCGCGAACGTGCCGCTGTGGACGTCCGCGCCGCCCTGTCGGTGGTCAACGACGCGATTCGGATGCGTCGCGGTGTCAAGCGGCCGGAATTCGGTGCGCAGATGGCGTACCTGATGAAAGGCGTACTCGACGTCTGAGGGTGGTCGCGGCAAACGATCGACAGCCATTCGCCCCTCGAGTTGGCACGAGCGCGCGAGTGCCGTATCGAGACCACGGCACCCACCCCTTCACTATGCTGAGAACCGTGAGCAGAGCAGACGGGGGCGACGCTGCCCGCTACACCCGTGACGAGCTGATCGCCGAGCTCGGCCTGACCCCCGAGTACGCGGAAAAGGTCTGGAACGCTTTCGGATTCGCCCGGCGATCGACACCCGACAAGATCTTCACCGATGCCGACGTCGCGGCGTTGCGCCTGTTCGCCGACTCCGAGTCGACGATGCCGGAAGAAGCGCAGGTCGCGACCGCCCGCGCCATCGGCCAGACCATGTCGCGACTCGCGGAGTGGCAGGCAGATCAGCTGCGGGAACTCGATCGCAACCCGGAGGTACCGTGGTCGCTCGACCAGATGAGCGGCGCGCTCGGGCAGATCCAGCAATTGATCTGGCGGCGACACCTCGCCATCGCTCTCGAGCACGGCGTCGAGCGCGAGACCGACGAGCGACTCGATCTGGTGGTCGGCTTCGCCGACATCGTCGGGTACACCAGCCTCTCCCGTCGTATCGCCCTCGACGAACTGGAGAAACTGCTCGAATCCTTCGAGGAGGACACCTTCGAGATCGTCGCGGCGAACGGCGGACACGTCGTCAAGACACTCGGCGACGCGGTGATGTTCACATTCAACGACCCGGGGGCCGCGGCCGCGACCACGGTGGCGCTCCATGGCCTGTCCGAGACCGAACGCATCCCGCAACTGCGCGCAGGCCTGGCCCGTGGTCGGGTGTTGAGCCGCCTCGGTGACGTGTTCGGCGAACCGGTCAACATCGCCGCCCGCCTGGCCGGATCCGCTCGGCCCGGAACGACACTCGTCGACGAGATGATGGGCGAAAGTCTCAGTGATGATGACCGGTTCTACCTGAAGTCGGTGCCGACGCTGAGCGTGCGCGGTTACAAACGCCTGAAAGCCCGCGCCCTGGAGACCAATCGGCACCTCGACGACACCTGAGCAACGGCGGTCAGTAGATGCGCACCGCGCTCGCCTTGACCGCAAAACAGACCTGCGCACCGACGACGAGCGACAGTTCGGTCACGGCCGCGGCGGTGATCTCGGCCGCCAGCACATGTCCGTCCACGGTGCCGCGCACCAGCATTCGGTCGCCGTGTGGGACCACCTGGCCGACCGATATCTCGAACACGTTGCGGAAACTCGCATCCGACGGCGGCGCCCGGAACACCGCGACCGCATCCGGCGCGAACACCGCGGTCACGTGTCCTCCGGTGTGCACTGGCTCGGCGACGGTT
This sequence comes from Gordonia sp. SID5947, assembly GCF_009862785.1. NCBI lineage: Bacteria > Bacillati > Actinomycetota > Actinomycetes > Mycobacteriales > Gordoniaceae > Gordonia > Gordonia sp. SID5947. The sequence goes on from NZ_WWHU01000001.1 coordinate 2,860,455, forward strand.
CCCGCGACCGCGACCGCGCCGGATACGACGGTCGATCCGTCCCAGAGACCGGACACGAGATTGAGCCCGGCCAGACGCGCAGCAAAAGCGTTGGCAGGACTGGCCAGCACCCGGCCTACCGGCCCGCTGTCGACGATGCGCCCGTCATCGACGACCATCGCGGAGTCGGCCAGCGTCACCACGTCGACGACGTCATGGGTCACCATGATCGTCGTCCGCGTCCGGTCGAGGAGGAGGTCTCGGAGCAATGCCCGCAGCCGGCCTGCCACCTCGACGTCGAGGGCCCGGAAGGGCTCGTCCAGCAACAGAATCCGCGGTTGTGCGGCCAATGCGCGCGCGATGGCCACACGCTGGGCCTGGCCTCCAGAGAGTTCGGCAGGCCTGCGATCGGCGAGATCGGCGACTTCGACGGCCTCGAGCCACCGTTGCACGCGGGCGGCGACCTCGGATCGGCCGAGGCGCTGCGCGGCCGGTGCGAACGCGACGTTTCCCCGCACGGTCAGATGCGGGAACAGGCGTGCCTCCTGGGACAGCAATGCCACGCCCCGCCGATGTGCCGGGACAAAGGTGTGTCCACCGGCCAACAGATCGCCATCCAGGGTGACCCGCGACTCGCCCCCGCGGATCAGTCCGGCGACCACGCGCAGGAGGGTGGTCTTGCCCGCACCGTTGGGTCCGACCACCGCAGTGGTGCTGCCAAATGCAAAGGTGTGCTCGATGTGCAAGGGCGGGAGCGTATTCGCGATGTCGACCTGCAATGCCCTCTCCAGGGGCCCGGAGCTCACAGCGCCTCCTGGACCGACCGGCGACGTCGGGTGTGTACCGCGACCACGACGATCAATGAGACGACCACCAGCACCAGCGACAACGGTATCGCGGCCTGCGGGTCGTCGATCTCCGCGACGTAGATCGCGAGCGGCGCGGTCTGGGTGATGCCCGGCGCATTGCCCGCGAAGGTGATCGTCGCGCCGAATTCCCCCATGGCCCTGGCGAATGCCAGTACCACCCCAGCCAACAGCGACGGTACGACGAGCGGCAGGGTCACCCGCCAAAGGGTTCGCGAGGGACCGGCCCCGAGAGTCGCGGCCACCTCCTCATACCTCGTCCCGGCAACCCGCAACGCGCCTTCGACGCTGATGACCAGGAACGGCAGCGCCACAAAGGTCTGCGCCAGGACCACCGCTGCCGATGTGAACGCGATGTCGATGCCGATGGCGCGCAGATGCTCTCCGACGAGACCGAACCGGCCGAAGGTGTAGAGCAAGGCGATGCCGCCGACCACTGGCGGCAACACCAGCGGCAGCAGGACCAGTGATCTCAACAACCGGGTGACGGCACCGTCGTGGCGCGCGAACACCACCGCCATCGGCACGCCGAGCGCGACACACAACAGCGTGCTGATCGCCGCTGTCCGCAGCGACAACCACAGTGCCTGCCGCGACGATTGGGAGCCGACCTGATCGAGGAAGGTGTCCCACGGTGTCTGCGCCAGCAGCGCGATGGGGGGCAGCACGATCAGCGTGATGCCGAGGGCCGCCGGAAGATACAGCCAGGCGGGTAGCCCGGCGGGGATGGCTGGTCTGCGGATCAAGGCTTTCCGAATCCCGCTTGCCGGAAGATCTGCCGGCCGGCCGGGCTCAGCACTGCATCGACGAACTCCTCGGCGACGCCCTCGTTCGCAGCGTCCCGGACCGTGGCGATCGGGTACGAGTTGACCACCGACGCAAAAGCCGGGTCCGTCACGGTCGCGACCTTGTCGCCCGCTCCCTTGGCGTCGGTCACGTACACCAGGCCGGCGTCTGCCTGTCCCGACGTCACCTTGGTGAGCACCGCGCTGACCGATTGCTCCTCGGAGGCCGCGTCGATGGTGACGCCGGTGTCGCGTTCCACGGTGGCGGTCGCGCTGCCGCACGGCTGCGCCGCCTGGCATACGACGGTGGTCACGCCCGGCTTGTCGAGGTCGGCGAAGGACGTGATGCCCTTTGGATTACCCGGCGCCGTCACGATCACCAAGGTGTTGGTGGCAAAGGTCTTCGGGTCGACCGCCTCCTCGCCCAGTTTCTCCATGTTCTTCTGGTCCGCGCTGGCGAAGACGTCGGCGGGGGCGCCCTGCTTGATCTGGTTCGCCAGGGTCGACGAGCCGTCGAAGGACAGCGACACCGTGGTGCCCGGATGCTGCTTCTCGAATTCGTCGGCGATCGCGGTGAACGTCTTCTTCAATGACGCTGCGGCAGAAACGTTCAGCGTCGTCGGGGACGGGCCGGACGACGCGGCGTCATCCGACGACGAGCAACCGGATGCCACCACCACCGACACGACCACCGACGCGGCGGCCAGGATCTTCCTCACTGTCCGGCTCGTTTCGTCTCGACGATCACGGTGGTGGCCTTCACCACCGCGGTGGCGACCGATCCCGGAGCCAACTGCAGTTCGCGTGCCGCGTCGGCGCTCATCAGCGAGGTCACTTCGAATGGGCCGCACTGCATCGTCACCTGCGCCATCACCCCGTCGATCGACACCGCGGTGACGAGGCCGGCGAACCGATTGCGCGCCGACCGCAGGACCCCGTCGTCGTCCGGCGGCGTCGCGGCCCGCCTGCGGGCGAGCGCGGCCAGTTCGGCTCCGTCGACCGCGGTGACCTCACGATCGCCGGTGGACGCCGTCAGTTCGCCTGCGGCGATCCACCGTCGTACGGTGTCGTCGCTGACGCCCAGCAACATGGCGGCATCACGCACTCGAATGACATTCATTTCATCAGCGTATCCGCATATGCGCCCCAGCAGTGCCCTTGGCCACGCATCTGCGGAACCAGTCCCGTTATCGTTGACTTCATGTCCACCTGAACTCTTAGCGTTGACACCGAGCACCCGCGATGTGCCGATGAGTTCCGATCGTCTCCGTGGTCTGCCCTGGTGCCCTTCACGCAGCGTCGCGGAGGGCCGAAAAATAGGTCGCTGGATGTCCGATTTGCACCGTAATGTGGAGAAACATGAGCTCACCCACCGCCCCCGCCGTAGCCTCGCGTGACCGACAGGCGACGCCTGATGTCGCCATCGAGGCCGTCGACCTGGTCAAGAAGTTCGGCGATTTCACCGCCGTCGACGGTGTCAGTTTCACCGTGCCGCAAGGCTCGGTGCTCGGCCTGCTCGGCCCCAACGGAGCAGGCAAGACCACCATCGTCCGCATGATGACCACGTTGTCGCCGCCGACGAGTGGCTCGGCCAGCATCGCCGGCTACGACGTCGCAACTCAACCCGAGATGGTCCGCCGCAGTATGGGATTGACGGGTCAGGCCGCCACTGTCGACGAGATCCTCACCGGACGCGAGAACATTCGGATGATCGGTGGCCTGTACGGCATCGGCCGCAAGGAACTCAACCGTCGAGCCGATCGGCTGCTCGAGCAGTTCTCGCTGACCGAGGCCGGCAACAAACAGGTCAAGTCCTACTCGGGCGGCATGCGGCGACGCCTCGACCTCGCGGTCAGTCTGCTGGCGGCGCCGCCGGTGCTGTTCCTCGACGAACCGACCACCGGCCTCGACCCCCGCAGCCGTCAGGAACTGTGGGACGTGCTGCGCAACCTGGTTGCCGACGGCACCACGCTGTTGCTGACCACGCAGTACCTCGAGGAGGCCGACCAGCTCGCCGACGACATCGTGGTGATCGACAAGGGGAAGATCATCGCGCACGGCACGTCGCTGGAGCTCAAGCAGCAGGCCGGGGCGGCAAGTCTGGTGCTGACCGTCTCCGATGCCGACGACATCCCCGAAGCGGAGGCACTCCTCCGCAAGACCGGCACCGATGTCTTCATCGATCACGGTGCCCGCAGGTTGACCGCACCGGCCGAGGGCCTCGGTGACCTCACCCGAGTCGTCGCATGGTTCGACGAGAGCGGTATCGCCGTCGACGACCTGGGACTGGCCCGACCCAGTCTCGATGATGTCTTCCTGTCACTCACCGGCCACCGCGCCGAAGACGACACGGCCTCCGAGGAGGAGCAGACCGCATGACCACCACCGTCACTTCCGATCCCGCCGTCGCCCAGCGACCCGAGATCCATCAGACAACCATCTGGCAGCAGTCATGGATCATGGTGAAACGCAACATGATCCACACCAAGCGGATGCCGGAGATGCTCTCCGACGTCACCATCCAGCCGATCATGTTCGTGCTGCTGTTCGCCTACGTCTTCGGCGCGTCGATCACCAACACCGGCGGCGTGTCCTACAAGGAGTTCCTGCTCCCGGGGATCATGGGCCAGACGATCGTCTTCACCGCGTTCATCGTGGCCACCGGCATCACCGCCGACCTGGAGAAGGGGATCATCGATCGCTTCCGATCGTTGCCGATCCGCCGATCATCGGTTCTGGTCGGGCGCAGCATCGCGAGCCTCCTGCACTCGTCGATCGGCATCGTCGTCATGGCGGTCACCGGGCTCGCAATCGGCTGGCGCATTCACGGAACCTTCGCGGAGGCAGTCCTCGCCTTCGCCCTCGTCCTGCTGTTCGGCTTCGGGATGATCTGGTTCGGCATCCTGATCGGGTCCTGGCTGAGCTCGGTGGAGGCGGTGAACGGCTTCATGTTCACCACCCTCTTCCCGCTCACATTCCTGTCGAATGCCTTTGTCCCGACCGCACCGATGCCGTCCTGGCTGCGTGCCATCGCGGAGTGGAATCCCATCTCGGCGCTCGTCCAGTCGATGCGTGTGCTGTGGGGCAACGGCCCGGCAGCCGGACCGGGTTCGCCGTGGCCGCTGCAGCATCCGGAGGTGGCCACCCTGATCTGGGCGGTCGTGTTGACGCTGGTGTTCGCACCGTTCGCACTGCGCGCCTACAACAAGCGCACCTCCGACTGAACCCAACCAACACACCCTCTCCCTCCCTCCCCGCCCCTCCCTGCAGCCGCGACGGTTCCCGGCAGCCGCGACCCCGAAATGGCGTCGCGGCTGCCGGGAAACGTCGCGGCTGCAGAGTGGGGATTGCGGGGGTGGGGATTGCGGGGGTGGGGTGTCGGTCAGGCAGTGAACGCGAGCGCTTCCAGCGGATCGGTGTAGATCGCGTCGAGAGAAACGGCACCGGCGGCCTGCTGCTGCACCGTGGTCCCCGAATGCGACACTCGCACATCACGATTGGCGACCACCGAGGTCGCCTTGACGGCTTTCGCGACGGTCGGCAGCGTGGCCGGGAAGTCGGTGAACGCCTGACCACCGAGCACGATGTGGTCGGGGTTGAAGATGTCGGCGATCAGCGCGACGGTCCGTCCGAGCACTTCGGCTCGTTCTTCGAGCAGGGCACGCGCGGTGGAGTCCCCTGCGCGGGCGAGGTCGTGCACTCCGTCGATGTCGTCGACCGAGAGGCCGAGAGTGCGCGCCGCATCCACCACACCGGTGTCGCTGGCCGTCGGTTCCAGTCGCCCGGTGTTCTCCGGGTCGAGGAGCGTGGTGGGTCCGGTGGGGAAATGTCCGATGACCGGCGGGCCCGCGGTCGGGGTGTGCACGGTGCCGTCGACGCAGAACGCGGTGCCGACCATCTCACGGGCATAGAAGTACAGAAAGCTCGACTTCTTCTGATCGGGGTTGACGACGAGTTCCGCGGCAGCCATCGCCTCGACGTGCGACGCGACCGACACCGGCAGGCCGACCGCCCCGGCGATGATCCGACCGACCGGCGCGGCGGTCCAGCCCAGGCGCGGATGGTCGACGAGGCCGCCCGGCGCAACCCGGCCACCGAGCGCCACACCGGCCCAGAGCACACGACGACCCGTCCATCGGCCCAGGAATCGTCGGGCACTCACCCCGATCGCCGTGAGTGTCTCCTCCGGGGAATCCGTCGCAGGCGTCGGAATCTGGATGGCGCCGACCACCCGATGCAGGAGGTCGTGTGTGGTGATGGAGGTGACCTTGTAACCGATGTGGATACCCAACGTGAGGAAGTCCGTCACGTTGAGCTCGAACGGCAGGCGCGGCCTGCCGATGGCCCCGGCGGGAGCCAGGTCCGCGCGTTCACGGATCAAACCGGCCTTGAGCAGGGCGCCCACTTGCCGGTTCACGGTCGAGACGCTCAGCCCGGTGTGCTCGGCGGCGTCATCACGGAACACCGGGCCGGAGAGACGCGCGGCGCGCAGGACCAGGGCGGCGGGTTTCGACGACAGTTGCAGCTGCGGTGTGGCGATGTGGATGGCAGACGCTCCCTTCCGCGGTGACCCTTGCGCTGGAGGCCGGGGAACGCGGGCGGCGAGCCGGTGTCCCTGGATGCGGGGCGCCTGCGGTCGGGCGGGTTCCGGATTGGCGGTGTGGTGGTGGTCGAGCGTTGCGGTCATCTGTGAGTCCTCATCGAATGTGCCACATCCGGGTCCGATCGGCGCCACGGCACGACCGGTCGCTCGGATCAGCGGATATGAGTGGGCCGCGCATGCGGCCCGGGGGTGATTGCTGAGATCAGCGCATTCGGCGACAACACAGAACACGAGCGAACGGCAGCCGACAGCCCAGAGCGGTCGTCACATAGGTGACCTCTGGGACGTAGGGCTGGCGGCTCGTCATGTCGATCAAGCTAGCAACGCACGATGGACACTGGCAACCTCGCGCAGGTGCCCGCCCGTGTCCCTGTCGGCACACGAATATGGTCGTTCACCGGCGATGATAGGTCGGCACCGACCGCGCGACGCCGGTTGTGCGCAGCCTGATCCGAACCCACCGCCGAGGACCCCGCCGCCGACGACGCGCGTGCAGTGCGGGGTCGTATCCGGCCGGCCCGGCGATCCCCCTCACGACCGCCGGGCCGACACGGTTGCCCGGCACCTACGCGCCGGTCCTACTTCTGACGCAGCGGGCACGGTTTCGGTTCCGTCGAACGCTCGACTCGAGGGCTGATCTTGTCGGACCCTTCCCGTAATCTGGGTCACATGTCCACCACGACTGCGCCGCAAGCGTCCGACGCCGAGTTCCTTGAGGTCGCCGAACCGTTCCGGCGCGAGATCCTGGCGCACTGCTACCGCATGATGGGGTCGCATCACGACGCCGAGGACCTCATGCAGGAGACCTACCTGCGCGCGTGGCGTGGCTACGACAGATTCGATCGGCGCGCGTCGGTGCGCACGTGGTTACACAAGATCGCCACCAACACCTGTCTCACCGCTCTGGGAAGCCGACAGCGGCGGCCGCTCCCGTCCGGCCTCGGAGGCGATGCCTTCGACCCGACCGACAGCCTGCTGCAAGACCATGAGGTCCCCTGGCTCGAGCCGTTCTCCGGCACGGTCGATGAGATCGCACCGGGCGATGACGCCGACCCCGCCTACGTGGTGGGGGCTCGCGAGTCGATCCGTCTCGCCTTCATCGCAGCCCTGCAACATCTCCCGGAGCGTCAACGCGCCGTCCTGATCCTCCGCGACGTCCTGCAGTGGCGGGCCGCGGAGGTCGCCGACACCATCGGGGTCACCACGGCGACCGTCAACAGCCTTCTGCAGCGCGCCCGTGAGCAACTGAAGAATGCCGCGCCCGAGAAGGATTCACCGAGCACGCTCGATGACGACGCCAAGCGCGAACTGCTCGCCAAATATGTATCGGCCTTCGAGCGCTACGACATCGACGCCATCGTGGACCTGTTCACCGACAAGGCCATCTGGGAGATGCCGCCGTTCACCGGCTGGTATCAGGGTGCCATCGCGATCGGCGAACTCATCCGCCGCAACTGCCCTGCGGAGAAGGACGGCGATCAGATCCTCTTGCCGACCATTGCGAACGGACAGCCGGCCTTCGGTCTCTACATGCGCGAGGCCGATGGTGTGCACCGTCCGTTCCATCTCCAGGTCCTCGATATCGACGCCACCGGAAAGGTCTCCTACGTCGTGGCCTTCTTCAGCGACAATCTGGAGGAGGATTTTGCGCGGTTCGGGCTACCCTCCACGCCGTATGAGGCGTCCGACCGCACCGCGCCGAGTTCGTTGCACTGAATTCGTCCCAGGCGCTACGTCGCCGAGTCGTCGGCGGGTATCTGCGAGGGGTCCATCCAGACGATCTCCCACGCGTGGCCGTCCAGATCGCAGAAGCTGCGACAGTACATGAAGCCGAGATCCTCGGGTTCCCGCAACGCGCAACCGCCATGTCTCAGCGCCGCATCGGCGCATCGGTCGACGTCGGCGCGTGAGCAGGCCGACACCGCCACCAGCGACTCACGTCCTGCGCATGGATCCGCCACCGCGCCTGCCGCGTATCCCGCGAACCGCTGCCGCGTGTGGAGAACCACTCGGCTGTGATCGTTGATCTCCATACAGACCGTGCCCTGATCGCAGAACATCGCGTCGAAGCGGAAACCCAGGCTGGTGTAGAACGCCCGCGAGCGCGCCACATCGGCCACGGGAAGATTGACGAACAGCATCGTCGACAATTCGGACACTCCTGACATCGCGTGATCCCACGGTGTATCGACCGATCGGACAAGCCGAACTCATCGGCAGCCGCCCGAACACCAGGCCCGCAGACGCCATAAGGTGTGAGGCATGGGCGTGATCTATCTGGTCCGGCACGGACAGGCGGACCCGAATGCGTACGGAATCCAGGGCACCGACGATGCTGCGCCCAACGGGCCAGGCGGTCTCACCGACACAGGTGTCATGCAGGCGCGACTGACCGGCGCATTGCTCGCCAGCCTCACCGACAAGGTGACGGCGGCGGTGAGTGGCGATCTCCCACGGCAGTCGCAGACCCTCGCCGGAGTTCTCGAAGCGTTCGACGCTGCCCCGGCTCCGGAGGTCGACCCCGACTGGAACGAGTACGCGCTGCCGGCCCTCGTCGGTTCGGCCAGCGCCGAGGAGTATCGCGACGGCCGCAGCTATCAACAGCGTCTCGACGCCGGGCTGGCCGCGTGGATCGCCGACACAGCCCAGCACCATGAGGCGGGCGGGGAGACCTACCGCGACTTCAGCACGCGTATCTCCGCCGCCGCCGACCGCGCCGTCGCCCTGGCCGGGTCGGGACAGACCGTCGTCGTGGTCGCCTCCGCCGGCTCGATCACCCAATGGCTGGGCCAGCTCTGGGACGTGCCGGCGCAGACCTGGCCGCTGCTGTCGCGCACCATGGTGAACGCCTCGGTGTCGAAGCTGATCGTCGGACGCACGGGCGTCTCGGTGGTGTCGTTCAACGAACACGCCCACCTCGCGGATCGCGACGGCGGAGTAGCGACGTTCCGCTGACGGACCCTTCGAGACGCATCGCTCGTTCCTCGCGACGCTCCTCAGGGAACAGGCAGGCCGCATCGCTCGTTCCTCGCAGGGGCACGGCCTTCCGATCCCTGAGGAGCGAGCTTGCGGCAGAGGACTTTCCGATCCCTGAGGAGCGAGCTTGCGAGCGTCTCGAAGGGTCACGCCCGGTGCAGATTGTTCCCCGGGCGCGTGAGAACCACGTTGGGCAACACCGCGTATCGCGACAACTGGGTGACCGAGTGCGCGATGGTGGCGACGTCACCGACGGTGATCATCTCGTCGCCGGGGATCTGCTCCTTGAGCCAATCCGACATGTCCGTGTCGACGTACCCGGGCGCGATGGTCGTCGCGCTCACGCCGTTACGGGATTCCTCGAGATTGAACGTCTCGCACAGCGAGATCAGCGCGGCCTTCGTCGAGCCGTACGCCGACAGCTCCGGCTCGGGGTAGACACCGGTGATCGACGCGATGGCGATCACCTTCGCCACACCGTTGGTCTCGGCGGTGGCGCGCAACGTCGGCAACAGCGTCTGCAGAAGAATGTACGGCGCACGGACATTCACCTGATAGAGGCGATCGAAACGACGCACCGGTAGGTCAGCGACGGCACCCTTCTGTCCCATGCCGGCGTTGATCACCAGCGTGTCGCACCTACCGAACGCCTCGACATGCCCCGTCGCCAGTTCGGCGACGGCATCCCCGTCGGTCATGTCCGCCGGGATCACCTCCACTCGCCCGGCACCCATCTCCGAGAGCTCGGCGGCCCTGCTCTCCAACGCCTCTCGCCCACGCGAACTGATGGTGAGGTCCCAACCGTCCGCGGCGAACCGCTCGGCGATCGCCGCACCGATCCCCCGGGACGCCCCGGTCACCAATGCCACCTTGTCATCCGACATTCCGTGTCCCCCTCAGCTGTTCCAGACCGGCAGAAATGAACTCGGCCGTTGCCTCACCGGCGCTTTCCGCGCCGTCCGACGATGCGCCGGCCCGTGCCCGGTGTGCGATACCTTCCGCGACCACACCGAGTTTCAGATTCGCCAGTGCCAGGTAGAAGTCCCAGTCACCCAGGTCACGTCCGGTCCGCGTGGCGTAACGCTCGGCGATGTCGTCGGCCGACGGATAGCGATCGCTGGTCCACGCCGCCTCGAAGCCGACCACCTGGTCGAAGCCAGGGCGACGGTACACGCACATCAGCGCGATGTCGGTGAGCGGGTCGCCGAGTGTCGACAACTCCCAATCCACCACCGCGCGAACAATTCCCGGGTCATCGGCCGAGGCGATGGTGTTGTCCACCCGATAGTCACCGTGCACGATGGTGTTGCGCGCCTCGGTCGGCACGCGGTCACCGAGCGCGGCGACCAACTTGTCCACGTCGTCGAGCTCGCGGCTCTTCACGTGCCCCCACTGACGCGCCCACAGCTTCACCTGCCGCGCGACAAAACCATCGGGCCGACCGAACTCGCCCAGCCCGACAGCCCGGTAGTCCACCTCGTGCAGCCGGGCCAACGTCTCGACGAGCCCGTCGAGGTTGCGCTCGATATCGCTGTCCGACAATGCTTTCAGGTCAGTCGACGTACGGATGACCGGTCCGTCGACAAACTCCACCACCGTGAACGGCGCGCCGAAGACCTCCCCGTCGGAATCGATCGCGACAGTTCGCGCCACCGGGACGTCGGTCTGCTGCAGCGCGCTCGTCACCGCCCATTCGCGGTTCATGTCGTGCGCCGACGGGGTGAGCCCGCTCGTCGGTGGACGGCGCACCACCCAGTGCGAAACATCGTCACGCACACTGAAGGTGAGATTCGACTTGCCGCCGCTGATGAGATCGACGCGGAGGTCCCCGATGACGTCGACGCCGCGGCCGACCAGGAAGTCCCGAAGCAGAACAGAATTCAATGCCGGGTGTTCGCTCACCGGCTCGCCCCCGACCCGGCCGACTGGGCTGCTTTCCGTGCCCGGCCGATCGCCCGGCGGGCGATGGCCCATCGGTGCACCTCGGACGGCCCGTCGTAGATACGGAACGGACGCAGCTCACGCTGCAGCCGTGCGAGCGGCAGGTCGTCGGAGACACCCATCCCGCCACACATCTGGATGCTGCGGTCGGCGATCCTGGTGTATGCCTCCGCGGCAAAGGTCTTGGCGATGGAGGTCTCGTTCGACGCGTGGTTGCCCAGATCGAGTTCGTGACAAGCCTTCACCAGCAGTGCGTTACTCGCCGCCAGGTCGATCTCGTTGTCGGCGACCATCTGCTGGATCATGCCGAGGTCGCCGAGCTTGCCGCCGAATCCTTCTCGTCGCGACACGTAGTCGACGGCGACGTCGTGGCAGCGCTGCGCCGAGCCGAACCACCGCATCACATGGGTCATCCGCGCCGGACCCAACCGCACCTGCGCGTAGCGGTAGCCCTCGTCGACCTCACCGAGGATGTCCTCGTCGGGGACGAAGACGTCGGTGAAGCTGACCTCGCAGTGGCCGCCGATCATCGAACGGTCGGTGGTCACGATGTGCCGGTCCACGGAGATCCCCGCAGTGTCGGCCGGGGCGAGGAACATCGTCGCGCCGCCGCGGTCACCGGGTGCGCCCGCGGTGCGCGCCATGATGATGAAGAACCCCGCACCCTCGGCGCCGGTGATGAACCGCTTCTCGCCGTTGATCTTCCAACCGCCGTCCACCTTGACGGCGCTGGTGCGCAAGGCATTGGGATCGGAGCCCGCGCCCGGCGAGGGTTCGGTCATCGCAAATGCCGAGCGGACGTCGCCGGCCGCGAGCGGGGCAAGGTACTTGTGCTTCTGCTCCTGGCTGGCGACGTGCGCGAGCATGTGGACGTTGCCCTCATCGGGCGCGCCGATGTGCAGTGCCACCGGCCCGAAGGTCGAGTATCCGGCGGCCGCGAAGACCGGTGCGCGGTCGGACATGTTGAGACCGAGCCCACCGAACTCGACCGGCGCGTGCGGTGCGAAGATCCCCTCGGCCTTGGCCTTCGCGTTGAGCTCGCGACGCAGGTCGTCCCCGCCGGCCGCGGTGACGTCGCCGCCATGGGCGTTCTCGATCGGCAAGACGTGGTCGCGTACGAATCGGCTCGTCTTGTCGACGATCTCCGAGACATTCGGGTCGTAGCTCAGGTCTACGGGCATGGCATCTCCTCAAGGTCCGCCGACCGAGCGATCGTTCGGCGCCCTCACGATGCCAGCCGCGAAGACGCCGGTCAAGTCGGACCGGCGTCGATGCCGGCCGGATCAGTTCGCGTCGGCGACGGCGCGGTATCCGACCAGCGCGCGGGCGAGCTGCAGGTTGCGCGCAATGAGTTCGTCGGCACCGAGTTCGCCGTCGAGCTTGAACCAGGTCGACACCCCGACGCACATCGTGGCGACCGCGCGACTCGCATCTTTGGGGTATCGGGTGGAGAACACCCCGGCCTCGACACCCGCAAAGACGACCTCGTCGACCATGTGCTGCTGCCGGTCCCGATGCCCGATATAGGTCTGCCGGTAGCTGTCGTCGAGACTCCGGATCTCGGTGGACCCGACGAACGCCTGCTCTCGCCGATACATGTGGAACCTCAGGAGCGACTCGACCACCGCGTCGAACTGATCGATGGGTTCGTCACCGGCCTCGGAGATGGCCCTTTCCGACCGGCTCAGCAGGTCCGTCATGGTCCGTTCCAGCAGGCCCTGCAGCAACGACTGTTTCGACGGGTAGTGGTGATAGAGCCCGGGCACGGACAGATTCGCGCGGGACGCGATCTCCCGCACCGACGTCCCGTGATAGCCCTGCTCGGCGAACGCGGCCAGCGCCGCCGCCAGCGGTACCGGGAGTTCCGCCTCGCCGAAGTCTCGCCATTCACCGATGGAGTGTGGGCGCACCTCCGCCTCGCCGGCTCCACTACTCATGGGTTCCAACATAGCGTCCCTGCGGGTATGGCGGTGAAGCGGCAACACATGGACCGACCGCTATGCGCCGAACCGTTCCACTCCGTCGGCGAGTGCCATCATCAGCCCGACGCTCACTCTCGCCACTCCCTCCCGGTCGAGGTCCAGGTGGCCGTCGAGCCACGCGGCCAGCAGGTGAGCGAGACCGCCGACCTGGAAATGCGCCGCGGCCAGGGCCTTCGGATGCGACCTGACCTCTACCACCCCGAGGCCGATTGCAGAGTCAGTCCTGCGAAGAGCGCGGTCGATTCCATTCGCTTGGCCGCGATCGTCGGGCTGAGCAACGACTGCGAGAACAACAGTCGCCCCTTGCGCCGGTCCTCGTCGATGATGCGGACGATCGTGGCGATGGCACCACTCACCTTGCTCTCGACGTCGTCGCCGGCGCCGAAGGCGGCGAGCGCGTCCTCGGAGATCTCGGCGATCACCTCGTCGAACGTGGCGTTGACCAGTGCCTCGATCGAATCGAAGCTCTCGTAGAAGTAGCGCGTGGTGAGTCCGGCCTCCCGACACACCCCACGCACCGTGACCGACCCTCCGTCGGAGGCGCCGAGCAGCTCGAGCGCGGCGTCGATGAGAGTGGCTCGTCGACGGGCGACGCGGCTGCCGCCGTCCTCCCCGCCATACGCACGCAGTCTGCCGCCGGTACTCGAAGAGCCGGTCGGCCTGGTCTCGGAGGTGCTTGCCACACGTCCATCTTGACACCGACGACCATGACATCGTTGAATGAAAGAGAAAACACGCGTTGTCAGAATGCGTCCCGAGCAACTTCAGGGAGTCCTGGTGAGCACCGAACCGATCATCGATGACGTCGATCTGCCGACCGCATACTCGGCAACAGCGCCGGATACCGAATACCTACCACCGGCCGCCCGGATGACGCGCGGCGAACTCGACGCCCTACCGACCCGGATGAACGAGATGAAGGGCATCTCGGCGCTGGCCGGCCCCGCCAACGTGATCATGCAGCTCGCGATGCCCGCGGTCGGTTACGGCGTGTACGAGAGCCGGGTCGACAGCGGCAACCTGTTCAAGCACCCCATCAAGCGCACTCGCACCACCCTGAGCTACCTCGCGGTTGCCGTGATGGGCAGTCCGGCCGATCGCAAGGCGTATCGCAAGGCGGTAGGCAAGGCGCACGCCAAGGTCCGCTCCACCGCGGACAGTCCCGTGAAGTACAACGCCTTCGATCCCGCACTGCAGCTCTGGGTGGCGGCCTGCCTCTACAAGGGCTGGGAGGACATGCAGCACATCTACGGCGATCCCGCGGACATCACCGACGAGGCGTATCAGAACGGGGCGGTCCTCGGCACCACGCTGCAGGTGCCGCGCGAGATGTGGCCGGCCACCCGGGCCGATTTCGAGGAGTACTGGAACGAGACCGTCGAGAGCTTCGAGATCGACCCGGTCATCCGCGAGCACCTGATGAGCATCACCCGTGCCGAGTTCATGCCGCGCTGGTTCAGCGTGCTGGTCGGCTGGTGGTTCGAACTGCTGACCATCGGCTTCCTGCCCGAGAACTTCCGCGACAAGATGGGGCTCGAGTTCAAGCCGTGGCAACGCGTCGTCTTCGACACCCACAACAAGGTCGCCCGCGCCATCAGCAACCGACTGCCGAAACCGCTGCGTGAATTCCCGTTCAACCTCTTGTTGTGGGATGTCCGCTTCCGTATCCGGACCAAGCGTCCCCTGGTCTGAGGACGTCCCGCGGGTCTCGATAAGCCGCTCGCTGTCGAGACCCCTCACACCCGCTGCAACGCAGTCGGATTCACGTCGGCGACGGATGTGTGCCCGGCCAGCCCGAGCGTGAGGTCGAGTTCGGCGATGATGTTGGCGACCACATCGCGCGCGCCGTCGGCGCCGGCCAGCGCGAGACCATACATGTGCGGACGGCCGATACACGCGGCGTCTGCGCCGAGTGCGAGTGCCTTGAAGACGTCGGCGCCCGTGTGAATACCCGAATCCACGAGCACCTTGATCCGCCCGTCCACGGCAGGAGCGATCGCCGCGAGGGCATCGATCGAGCCGATCGCACCGTCGACCTGACGGCCGCCGTGGTTGGACACGATGATCCCGTCGACACCGGCATCGACGGCCCGGCGCGCGTCGTCGGGATGCAGGACCCCCTTGAGAACGATCGGCAACGACGTCCGGTCACGCAACCCCTCGATGTCGTCCCAGTTCAACGAGGGCCGTGAGTAGATGTCGAGAAAGGTCTGCACCGCGACCCTCGGCTCCGGCCTGCGCAGGTTGTCACGCATCCGGCCCGGCGCGTTGCGGGCGATGGAGAAGAGGGTCTTGATGGCGCCGAGGGAGATCTCCGGACGCTGGCCGCCCATGGCAGATCGGACGCGCTCGGCGACGATCTCGGTGAAGCGCGGGTCCGAGGTGTACTGATCGATGCCCTCCCCCCGCGCGAACGGCAACGACCCCAGGTTCAGATCCTGCGGGCGCCAGCCGAGCATCGTGGTGTCGAGCGTGACCGCGACGGCGGCGGCACCCATCTTCTCGGCACGCGCGAGCAGGCTGTCGACGAGCTCGTCGTCGGTGGACCAGTACAGCTGGAACCAGCGTGGCGCGCCCGGCCGGACCCGATCCATCTCGGCCGCCACCGTCTCCATCGGGGCACTGCCCTGATTCGAGAAGATGTAGGGCACACCGAGTTCGGCGGCCGCATGCCCGATGTGTACGTCGGCGTCGCGAGCGGCGAGCGCGCCGGCACCCACCGGCGAGAACAGCACGGGCGCCGGAAGATGCTGCCCGAACAGCTCGATGCCGGTGGTCCGCGACGACACGTCGCGCAGCACCCGGGGCACGATCGCCCACCGGTCGAGTGCGGCGCGATTCGCCGTCATCGTGGAGCCCTCGCCCGCACCGCCGGCGATGTAGGCCCACGCCCGCTCCGACATCGCGCGCCGCGCCTGGCGTTCGAGTTCGGCATGGTCGGTGGGCACTCGCGGCCTGCGCCCGTGGATGCCTTGCGTGTAGATCTCGTTCTGGCGCAGGCGGCCGGCACCGGCCATGGGCGTCTCGGCGGATTCGGTCACGGTCGGCACTCCACGCTCATCGGGGCGATCATGGGTACATCGTAGGGTTCGCCCCGTCGTGAGTGGGAGCTGTCACACAGGTCTCCCGGGCGCGCCCGATAGGCTGGCTGGCACATCGATTGGGAGGTCGTCGTGGCGTTGTGGTTGTACCGGCTCGGGCGTTTCACGTTCCGACACAAGTGGTGGTTCGTCGGAGCCTGGCTGGCCGTGATCATCGCGCTCGGCGCGATCGTCGGCGCGGTCGCACCCAAGTTCTCCACCGACTTCGAGTTGCCGGGTACCGACTCGGATCGCGCGATGTCGGTGATGAAGTCCGACTTCTCGGCGATCAACGAACAGCAGCTCAAGGCGTCGACCAGCATCCTGGTGGCCGCCGACGACGGGCTGGCCAATCACACCGAGCAGATCGATGCACTCGTCGCGAAGGCGCGGACCCTGCCCGAGGTGATCGATTCGCAGACCGTCGTCAACCCGGTCACCGCCGCCGCGCAGAACCCTGCGATGGCGTCCGCGGTGCTCGGCGACGACGGCAAGGTCGGTCTGATCCAGATCCGCCAGGACATCCCGGTGCAGGACCTGACCGGCGAGGACATGCAACAGTTCGAGGATCTGCTGTCCGAGTTCCGCGGCGGCGGTCTCGACGTCCAGGGCACCGGTTCGCTGATGCAGGTCTTCGAGCAGGGCGGCGTCGCCGAACTCCTCGGTTTCGCCATCGCATTCGTCATCATGATCGTCGCGTTCGGCGCGCTCATCGCCGCGTTCATCCCGATCGTCACCGGCATCCTCGGCGTCGGCATCACCATCATGCTGGTCACGTTGAGCGCCAAGATCATCGACGTCCAGCAGAGTGCGACCACCATCATCACGATGCTCGGCATCGCCGTGTCGATCGACTACGCGCTCTTCATCGTGTCCCGGTATCGGTCCGAGCTGAATCTGGGTGGCAGTCGTGAGGCCGCCGTCGGGCGAGCGGTCGGCACCGCGGGATCGGCCGTCGTGTTCGCCGGCCTCACCGTGATGGTCGCGGTCGCCGCGCTCGCGGTGGTCGGGATCCCGTTCATCACCCAGATGGGCGTTGCGGCGGCGGTCGCCGTCCTCGTCGCCGTGCTGGGCGCGATCACGCTCATCCCGGCACTCCTCGGCGCCTTCGGACGATTCGCGTTCAAGCCCCGCATCCCGGGTGTCCGGCACGGCGACGAACCCGACTCGGAGCCGTCGAACGGTTTGCGCTTCGCACGGTTCGTCACCCGCTACCCGCTACCGGTGGCCATCGTCGGGCTCGTGCTGCTGGCCGTCGCCGCGATCCCGATGACCAAGATGGAACTCGGGATGGAGTCGACCACCGACAGCGAGTATGCGGCCACGCAGCTGCTCAACCGCGGATTCGGCGAGGGTGTGAACGGTCCGCTGCTGGTGGTCGTGAGCGACGCCGACGGCGGTGACGTGGCCCCCGCCGCGACGGCCGTCGTCGAGAAGGTCAAGAGCCTCGACAACGTGGCGAACCCGGCCCAGATCACCTGGATCGGCAACGGTTCCGACCCGGCCAACCCGCAGGCCGGCGCGACGGCCGCGCTGATCTCGGTCACGCCGGAACAGTCGCCGAGCGGTCCACAGACCCATGAACTGATGGAACAGATCCGCGACTACGGCGCGAGCGCGCCCGACGGTGCCACCATCAACGTCGGCGGCCAGACCGCGATCATGTCGGACATCTCGTCGAAACTCAGTTCGGCGTTGATCCCGTTCCTCATCGTGGTGGTCGGGTTGGCCTTCATCATCCTGACCATCGTCTTCCGGTCGCTGCTCGTCCCGCTGATCGCCACCATCGGGTTCCTCTTCTCGGTGTGCGCGACGTTCGGTGCGACGGTGGCGATCTTCCAGGAGGGCGACTTCGGACTGATCGACCACACCAAACCGATCATCTCGTTCCTGCCGATCTTCCTGGTCGGCGTGGTGTTCGGTCTGGCAATGGACTATCAGGTGTTCCTGGTGACCCGGATGCGCGAAGAGTACGTGCACGGCGTCTCGGCGAAGGATTCCGTCATCATCGGATACCAGCACGGTGCCCGGGTGGTCGCGTCGGCGGCGGTCATCATGATCTCCGTGTTCGCGGCCTTCATGCTGGCGCCGGACACGATCGCCAAGATGATGGGCTTCGCGCTCGCGGCGGCGGTCTTCTTCGACGCCTTCATCATCCGGATGGCGGTGGTGCCCGCGGTGATCACGCTGCTCGGCGACTCGGCGTGGAAGCTCCCCGGCTGGCTGGACCGCATCGTGCCCAATGTCGACGTCGAGGGATCGGCCATCCGGGAGATCTCGATCGAGACCCAGGTGGACCCGGCGCTCTGGAAGCCCGAACCCGCCAGGGTGTGACCCCCGCTCCCTGAGGGAGCGACACCGCGGCGACCCCGCTCCCTGAGGAGCGAGCCCGCGGCCACCCCGCTCCCTGAGGAGCGAGCCCGCGAGCGTCACGAAGGGCCTCAGGAACCCACCGACGCGATCAGCATGGCCCCCATCGCGAGCATCACCACCGCGACGACGGCATCGAGGATCCGCCACGATCTCGGCGACGCGAAGTGGTGGGCGAGCCTGGTGGCACCACCACCGAGCGATACGAACCACAGGAGGCTCGCGAGGCAGGCGCCGACGGCGAACGCCCACTTGGCATTTCCGTGACTGTTCGCGATGGCTCCCATCGTCAGCACCGTGTCGAGGTAGACGTGCGGGTTGAGCCATGTGAGGGCCAGGGTCATCCCGACCGCCGCCCAACGGCTCGCGGTGTTCGCCTCACCGGCGTTGGTCACGATCGCCTCGGTGCTCCGCAGGCACCGACGCGCCGCCAGCAGCCCGAGCACGATCACGTACCCCCCGCCGAAGACCTTGGCGAGCGTGATGACCGCGGGATGCGCGGAGACCAGAGCGCCCAGGCCGGCGACGCCCGCGACGATCAGCACCACATCGGAGATCGCGCACACCGCGACGACGGGGACGACATGCGCGCGAGCCACGCCCTGTCGGATGACGAAGACGTTCTGCGGACCGATCGCGATGATCAGCCCGGCGCCGGTCAGCAACCCGGCGATCGCGGCAAGGACGTAAGTGCTCATGGCAACGACGCTAAGGCCGACCGCACCGACAATCCAGCGAATGTTTTTCACGAATCATCAGCAGAGCTTATGATGGCGGGCGTGGAGATCAGCCAGGAAGGCTTGCTGACCCTTGCCGCAGTTCTTCGCGAGGGCACCTTCGACGCAGCCGCGACGACACTGCACATCACGCCATCGGCGGTCAGCCAGCGGATCAAGGCACTCGAGACCTCGGTCGGCCGGGTGGTCCTCCGCCGGACCAAACCCGCCACCGCCACGCCCGACGGTGAGGTGCTCGTGCGCCTTGCCAAGCAATGGGAGTTGCTGGTCGAGGAGACCCGTTCCGAACTCCTCGGCAGCGGCTCCGGCGGCGAGGACTCCACGCGCATCCACCTCCCGATCGCGGCGAACGCGGACTCACTGGCCACCTGGTTCCTCCCGGTTCTCGCACGCATGCACCACGAGCATCCGGTCGCCATCGAGGTGGTCCGCGACGACGAGAGCCAGAACACCCGGTTCCTGCAGTCGGGAGAAGTGCTCGCCGCCATCACCTCCGATCCGCTCGGCATCCGCGGTTGCACCACCAGAGCACTCGGATCGATGCGCTATCTGCCCGTCGCCACACCGGATTACGTGGCCCGTTGGCTCCCGGACGGACCGAGTGCGCCAGCCCTGTCCCGTGCGCCGATGGTGCTGTTCGACCGCAACGACTACATCCAGCGCGATGTTCTGACAACCCTTGCTGCGCAACCCGTCTCGCCGCCGATCAGCTACATCCCCGCCTCCACCGAGTTCCACCTCGCCGTGGAACTCGGTGTCGGCTGGGGTGCGGTACCCGAGGTGCAGATCGCCGACGCGCTCGCCGCGGGCCGGGTGGTCCCGATCGTCGACCACCATGTCGACGTCCCGCTGTTCTGGCAGTACTGGAAACTCAGCTCGCCGATCCTCGATGCCTTGACCGAGCTGACCGTCGCAGCTGCTGCCGAACACCTCGTGGCGCCGCCGGAACGGATCAGGTGAGGACCTTGGGATTGTCGGTCACCTGAATCCGCAGCGGGTGATCGATCTCGTCACGCCACAGGCGCGCGGCGAGGTAGAAGCTCGCCGCGACCGGCACCGGGAGCAGACCGGCCGCCACGAAGGTGGCGGTCAACCCGATCGCGTGACTCATCGGTGCCGCAATCGCCATCGAGACCGGCATCAACGCCACGGACACGAAGAAGTCGAGACTCGCGACCCGCCCCAGTAGTGCCGGTGGCACCCGACGCTGCAACAGCGTGCCCCACAAGACCATCGGACCGTCGAAGAGAATGCCCATCAGGAACCCGGCGACCACGAACATCCACGTGCTGTCGGCGAATCCCATGATCACCAACGGCACACTCGACAGACCCCAGATCGAGAACATCACCGTCAGATATCTCCGCGGCATCGGGATCGAGGCGAACACCAGCGACGACAACGCCGCGCCGATGCCGAACGCCGCCAGCACCAACGAGTGGTCGCCGGCACCGCCGTGCACCCGTTCCCGCAGGGCGAACGGCACCAGCACCTCGATCGGCCCCATGGTGGCGAGCACCAGGATGCAGGCGAAGAACAACGTCGCCCAGAGCCACGGGGTCCGCCACATGTAGGCGAAACCCTCGGCGATGTCGGTCAACACCGAGACGAACGGGTGGTGCACCGGCATCTCGCTGCGCTCACGCCGGACCCGCACCGGCTCCATGGCGACGTAGAAGATCGACGACGCCGCACTCGCGAAGCCCGCCAGCACGATTGCCACTGCGGGCGAGGCGATGGAGATCGCGCCACCGGCCACCATCGGGCCGAGCGCCTGGAAGACGACCGGACGCAGGAATCCCTCGATCCCGTTGGCGGCCTGCAACTGTCGAGGCTCGACGATGCTCGGCAGCAGCGCCGAGTACGCCGGGTAGTACATCCCCATCGTGACGCCGCCGACAAAGGCCGCGGCGACCAGGCACGGCTGATTCAGCACGCCGAGCATGGCGGCGACTCCCACGACGGCGAACGCCAGCAACTTCACCATCTCCAGCGCGATCATGATGAGGCGCTGCGAGACCCGGTCGGCGAGCACGCCACCGGCGAGGGTGGAGACCACCATGCC
Organism: Gordonia sp. SID5947; assembly: GCF_009862785.1. Lineage (NCBI taxonomy): Bacteria > Bacillati > Actinomycetota > Actinomycetes > Mycobacteriales > Gordoniaceae > Gordonia > Gordonia sp. SID5947. The sequence goes on from NZ_WWHU01000001.1 coordinate 2,881,839, forward strand.
GAGGGCGGCCACACCCGTGACGGCGGAGAGCCGGCCGGGCCCGCCACCCATCTCGATGACCTGCCACACCACACCGACGGTCCACACGCCGTCGGCGAACATGGCCAACACCAGCCCGACGGCGAGCAGCCGGTACTGCCGCGACGCGAACGGCCTCAGCGCCACGGACAGACCATGGTCGGACATCTGCCGACCGGACTCGGTGCTCACATGTCGAGCTTGCCGGATCGCCACCCCGCCCGGCCAGCGATTATTCAGGCCGAGGGCGCGGTGACCCGTGGCTCGACGGTCCCGAACACCATCGCCTCGGTCACGTCGTACCGTCGCGCGTCGATGGCATCGAGGATCAGGTTGTGCCGCACGCGCCACGGACTTTCCGACGAAGCCTTGGGCAGCAGTGTCGCGGATCGTCTCACGTACCCCGAGTCGAGGGCCAGCAGCAGTTCTTCCGGGAGTACCGCCGACCCGACCGTCGGATACGCGTGGGTGTAACCGTGCTCGTCCATGTGCGCGATCAGGTCCGCGAAGGCCTGGCTGGTCAGATCGACGCGAAGGGTCCACGACGCGTTGGTGTAACCGACCGACCACGCCATGTTCGGCACGTCGTTCAGCATGTATCCGCGGTAGGCGAACTTGTCGTGTGGCTTGAAGTCGCGACCGTCGATGCTCAGCGACGCACCGCCGAAAGCGATCAACTGGAGTCCGGTGGCGGTGACCACGATGTCCGCGTCGAGTTCCCGGCCGGAGACGAGACGTATTCCGCCCGGCAGAAATCGATCGATCTGATCTGTGACGACGTCGGCGTCACCGTTGCGGATCGTTCGGTAGAAGTCGCCGTCGGGGATGATGCACAACCGCTCGTCCCACGGCTCGTAGCGCGGCCGGAAGTGGGTGTCGACGTCGTACCCCTTCGGCAGCAGCCGGATCGCGATCTGCCGGAGGGTACGTCGGGAGAGTTTCGGGAAGGCCCGGCAGTAGAGGTAGAAGGCCATGGTACCCAGAGCATTTCGCCACCGGATCAGATGATGTGACCACGTGTTCGGTAGCACCCGGCGCAGCAGTCTCGTCATCGGATCCTGCCACGGGAGAGGCAACATGAACGTCGGCGAACGCTGCAGCATCGTGACCTCGGCCGCGGCCTTCGCCATCGCCGGGATCAGGGTGACCGCGGTGGCGCCGCTGCCGATCACCACCACCTTCTTTCCCACATAGTCCAAATCCTCCGGCCAGAACTGCGGATGGACGACGACGCCGCCGAAGTCGGCCATGCGGGGGAAGTCCGGCAGGTATCCCTCGTCGTAGCGGTAGTACCCGGTGCACATGTAGAGGAATCGCGACACATAGGTCCTACGCGACCCACCCGCCTCGGTCGTGACCGTCCAGAGATCGGTGGTCGTGTCGAAATCGGCTGCGGTGACCGACACCTCGAAGTCGATGTGTTCGTCGATCCCGAGTTCGCGTGCGGTGTCCTCCAGATAGTCGCGGATCTCGTCACCTTCGGCGATGGTTCGGTCCCCGGGCCACGGACGGAACGGGAAGCTCAGGCTGAAGATGTCGGAATCCGATCGCACGCCTGGGTACCGGAACAGGTCCCAGGTGCCACCGATTCGGCTGCGCCGCTCGACGATCCGGTAGCGCAGGCCGGGATTGCGTTCGGTGATCCGGAAGGCGGCGTCGATGCCCGACAAACCGGCCCCGACGATAAGCACATCGAGATGTCCGGGCTCGTCGGTCATCACACTGTCACCCCATCCGCGCACCGCGGTCGCAGCATCAGGCCGACTTCTTCGCCGTCGTCTTCTTGGCAGTGGTCTTCTTGGCCGGCTCCTGCTTGGCGGCGGCCTTCTTCGCGGGCGCCTTCTTGGCAGGGGCCTTCTTTGCGGGGGCCTTCTTTGCGGCCTTCTTTGCCGGCGCCGACTTCTTCTCGTCGTCATCCGACGAACTGTCGGAGGCTCCCTTGTCCTTCACCGAAGCGCGTAGCGCCGCGAGCAGGTCGGCCACCTCGGAGTCCTCGTCGGCCGACGTGTCCTCCTCCGTCGTCGGGAATGCCTCGGCACCTTCGGATTTCGCCTCGACGAGCTTGGACAACTCGACCTGATAGGTGTCCTCGAACTCGGTGGGGTCGAAGTCCTTTGCCATGGTCTCGATCAGCGACGCGGCCATCTCGAGTTCTTGAGGTCGGATCTCGGGTTCGTCACCGAGGAAGTCGAAGTCGGCGGCGCGGACCTCGTCCGGCCACAGCAGGGTCTGCAGTGTCATCACACCGTCGACGACGCGCAGCGCCGCGAGCCTGGTGCGGTTGCGCAGTGTGAAGTTGGCGATGGCCAGCCGGTCGGTCTTCTGCAGCGCCTGGGCGAGCAACGCGTAGGCCTTCGGCGACTTCGACGCCGGCTCGAGGTAATAGGGCTTGTCGAAGTAGATCGGATCGACCTGTTCGGTGGGGACGAACTCGAGGATGGAGATCTCCGGGCTCTTCTGCACCGGCAGCATCCCCAGATCCTCCTTGGTGAGGATCACCGTCTCACCGGAGTCGGTCTCGTACGCGTTTGCGATGTCGGAGTAATCGACCTCCGAATCGGTTCCCTCACGTACCCGGCGATACCGAATCCGCGTCCCGTCCTTGGAATCGACTTGGTACGACTTCCGGTCGTGACTTTCCGTGGCCGAATACACCTTGACCGGGACGTTCACCAGGCCAAAGCTCAGATCGCCCTTCCAGATCGAGCGCATGGGGTTCATTGTGCCATCGGTTACCCGAAACCTCGGCCCGGAACGTGGACAATGGTCGTCATGGCGGGCGGAGACATTCTCGAGGTCGACGGTCGTCGCATCCCCATCACCAACCTCGAGAAGGTGCTGTATCCGGAGACCGGTACCCGGAAGTTCGAGGTCATCGACTATTACTCGCGGATCGCCGACGTCATGCTCCCGCATCTCGCCGGGCGACCGGTCACCCGCAAACGCTGGCCGAACGGCGTGGAGTCGATGCCGTTCTTCGAGAAGGATCTACCGGAGTCGGCGCCCGCCTGGCTCGAGCGGTTCGGCGAGCAGCACAGCAAACGGGTCATCACCTACCCGCTTGCGACCTCCCGCGCCGACCTCGTGTGGTTCGGACAGATGGCTGCGCTGGAACTGCACACCCCGCAGTGGCGCGTCCCCGACCCGCACACGGCACCCAACGCCGATCGCCTCGTCCTCGATCTCGACCCCGGCCCGGACGTCCCGCTGTCGCAGTGCGCAGAGGTGGCGCTGATGATCCGCGACATGCTGTCGGCCGCCGGCCTGACCGCCTATCCGGTGACGAGCGGCGGCAAGGGTCTGCACCTGTACGCGCGGTTCGACCGCCCCGTCTCTCCGGACGCGGCGCGCACGGTCGCCAAGCAGATCGCCACCAGCCTCGCCGCCGCACATCCCGAGTCGATAACCGCGACCATGTCCAAGTCGATCCGGGCCGGCAAGGTCTTCATCGACTGGAGCCAGAACAGCGGGTCGAAGACCACGCTGGCGCCGTACTCGATGCGCGGGCGCGAGCAGCCGTGGGTCGCCGCGCCGCGGTCCTGGGACGAGCTGACCGACCCCGACATCGGCCAGCTGCTCTTCCACGAGGTCCTCGAACGGGTTGCCACCGAGGGCGACCTACTCCTCGACCTCGACGACGAGCACGATGCCGGGGACCTCGACACCGACGCCGTCGTCGCGGCCGCCACCGCGGCTCCCCCCGTCACGGATCGGCCCACCACGGACCCGCCCACCGCCGACCCGCCCATCCCCAACGCGGTTGTCAGCCTGGGTGAATACCGTCGCAAGCGCGACGCCGACAAGACTCCCGAGCCGTTCGGCGACGAAGCGCACCGCGACCGCGCCGACGGGGATGCGTCGTCCGATCCGATCTTCGTCATCCAGGAGCACCACGCACGCCGCCTGCACTACGACTTCCGGTTGGAGCGCGACGGCGTGCTGGTCTCGTGGGCGGTCCCGAAGAACCTGCCCGACGACCCCGGGCAGAACCGGCTGGCGGTGCACACCGAAGATCATCCGATGGATTACGCCGACTTCGAAGGCGACATCCCGCACGGCGAGTACGGCGGCGGACACGTGGAGATCTGGGACCGCGGCACATATGAGACCGAGAAGTGGCGCGAGAACGAGGTGATCGTCCGATTACACGGCAGTCGGGTGCAGGGTCGGTACGCACTCATCAAGACAGGCGACAAGAATTGGCTCGCCCATCTGATGAGCGATGAGCCGCGTCCGATCATGCCCGACAGTCTGCGCGATCCGCGCCCGATGCTGGCCACCGACGAGTCGATCGAGAACCTCGACGGCCGCGACTGGGCGTTCGAAGGGAAGTGGGACGGATATCGGATCCTGTTGCGCTACATCGACGGTGATTTCCGCCTCACGTCGCGTTCGGGTATCGACATGACCGCGGATTTTCCCCAATTACGTTCTGTCGCCGACGATCTCGGGCTGATCGACGTGGTTCTCGACGGCGAGGTGGTGGCTCTCGATGCGAGCGGCCGCACCAACTTCACGCTGCTCGCAGCGCGGAACACCACCGCCGAGGACCTCACCGTCAAGCTGTACATCTTCGACGTGCTGTACCTCAACGGCACGTCACTGTTACGCCGGCCGTGGTCGCAACGACGGGAGCTGCTGGAGGAACTCGCACCTGCGTTCGCACACTCCGCATATGCGGAAGTGCCACCGCTGCTCGACGGGCCCGGACGGGCCGCACTGGAGCACAGTCGCGAACAGGGTTATGAGGGCGTGGTCGCCAAGCGACGGACATCGACGTACCAGCAGGGTCGACGCACCACCAAATGGCTCAAACACAAGAACTGGAGCGACATCGAGGTCGTGATCGGCGGATACCGTCCCGGTCGCGGCAACCGGTCGAACACCATCGGGTCGTTGCTGCTCGGCCTGCCCGAGGAGACCGGGCTACGGTACGTCGGGCGGGTGGGCACGGGCTTCAGCGATGCCCAACTACGCTCACTCGCCGACGAACTCGAGCCGCTGCGGATCAAGACCTGTCCGTTCGTCGACAAGCTCGACAGGCCCGTCTCGTCGAGCGCGGTGTGGGTGCTGCCGAAGCTCGTCGGGGAGGTCCGGTTCATGGATTGGACCACCACCGGGCACCTGCGCCACCCGAGTTGGCGCGGCATCCGGCGTGACAAGCTGCCCGGAGATCTCTGAACCCCTGTCCATCGTGGAAAGGAACACCTGTGTCCGACGAGATGATCACGATCTCCACCCCCGACGGCGTGGCCGACGCCTATCTCACGCGTCCGGACGACGCCTCCGGCCCTCTGCCGGGTGTGTTGTTCGCCATCGACGCCATCGGCTTGCGCCCGCAGACCAAGCAGATGGCAGATCGGATCGCGTCGTGGGGATACGTCGTGCTGGCGCCGAATGTCTTCTATCGTTCCGGTGCCGCAACCGATCTCGAGCCCACCGCCGACCTCACCGATCCGGCGAGCCGGGCCGACTTCTTCACGGAGGTGATGCCCCGGGTCCGGGCACTCACCGACGATCTCGCCGCGCCGGACCTGTCGGCGTACATCGACACACTGCGGGGGTTGGACGGCGTCGCCGACGGGGACGTGGGGATCACCGGCTACTGTATGGGCGGACGTCTCGCGCTGCTCGCCGCGGCCACCCGACCGGACGTCGTGGGCGCGATCGGGATGTTCCACACCGGCGGCCTGGTCACCGACGACGACAGCAGCCCGCACCGGCGGTTGCCCGACGTCCGTGCCGACGTCCTCGCCATCCACGCCGACGAGGATCAGTCGCTGCCCCCGGAGGCCGTCGCCGCGTTCGAGCACGCACTCAGCTCATGCGGTGTCACCCACTCCGCGTCGGTGTACCCGGGAGCCCACCATGGCTACACGATGGCCGACACCGCGATCTATCACCACGAGGCCACCGAGAAGCACTTCGCGGAACTGCAGAAGCTGTTCGACCGCGCCCTCCACTGAACCGGTGCGAGGCGGGCACCGGTCGACCACGGGTCACAGCTGCTGGCGCACCCGCTGATCGGCGACGAATGTCGCCGCCAGCTTCTGCATCAGGCCCGGCGCCATGCGCGAGAAGCGCCACGCCATCCGCGCCTGGACGGGTACCACCAGCAGCGGCTTGTCGTCGACGATCGCACCGAGCGCCTCCCTCGCAAGCCGGTCGGGCGCATAGGGTGTCCGGATCCCTTGCCCTGACAGGTAGTAGGTCCGCCCGGTGAACCCGCCGACACCTGGCGCGTCGAGTATCGGCGTGTCCACGGCCGCCGGGCAGAGCGCCAGCACACCGACGCCGCGCGCGGCGGCCTCCGTCCGCAATGCCAGCGACAGCCCGACGACCGCGTGTTTCGTCATGACATAACTCGTGAGCAGTCCGGCCGGGGCGAGCCCGGCCATCGACGCCGTGTTGACGATGTGCCCGGAGCCTTGCCGGATCATGTGCGGGTAAGCCGCTGCGACACCGTGCACCACGCCGCGGATGTTGACATCGATGATGTGGTCCCACTGGTCGGGCGCCAGGAGTTCGGTGTTCCCACCGAGCACGATCCCCGCGTTGTTGAACATGAGGTCGATGCGTCCGTCCGTCGACACCACCTCGTCGATCAGGGCACGGACCGCATCGCCGTCGGTGACGTCGAGAGCCGCGGCCCGCGACGTCCCTGGCGCGCCGGCCGTCGCACCCACGACCGCTTCCGCCGCAGCGACGTCCAGATCCGTGCAGACGACGTTCGCGCCCGCGGAGGTGAGCGCTCTGGTGAGCGCGGCGCCGATTCCCGAACCCCCACCGGTCACCACCGCAGTCGCTCCGGCGAATCGCGCCATGTCACGTTGCCGCCCACCTCGTAGTCTCATCCGCCGACTTTCATATGCCCGACGCCGGCTGTCAACACCCGGTCCGGACGGGACGCGCGGGGATCGAGGGCTCAGTGCGCCTTCCGTCGCCGATGTGACTAGCCTCAGGTGAGTCCGTCATCGAGGAGCGCGTGTGTTTGTCGTCGCCCACATCAGCGACCTGCATTTCAATGGCACGCGGTACAACCGCAGCCGTATCGAATCGACGCTTGGCTACATCAATGCCCGCGCCGACGGCATCGACGCACTCTTGGTGACCGGTGACATCACCGATGAGGGCAGCGAGTCGGAGTACCGCGAGGCGTTCGGGGTGCTCGAGAGCCCGCTGCCGATGCTCATCACCGCGGGCAATCATGACCGACGAGAGGCTTTCAACGCTCACCTGATGGGCCGGGTGACCGATGAACCGGTCAATCAGGTCGCGCTGATCGGCGGCGTGTTGTTCGTGGTCTGCGACAGTTCCATCCCCGAACGCAACGACGGCCACCTCACCGACGACACGCTCGCCTGGGCGTCCGCCGAGATCGCCGCCGCCGGACCGACCACCCCGGTGCTGATCGCGTTCCACCACCCGCCGACGACGCTGGGGATGCCGTTCATGGATTCCATCCGGCAGATGGGTGAAGAGCGACTGGCCGCGCTCGTCGACCAGCATCCGAACATCGTCGCCTTCCTGTGCGGCCATGCTCACACGCCATCTGTCACCACCTTCGCCGGTCGGCCGCTGGCGATCGCACCCGGGGTCGCCTCGACACTCAACCTGCCGTTCGAGGGCTCCGACATCGTCAACCGCGGCCAGCCGCCGGGCATCTCGTTCCATGTTCTCGACGGACTCGACGGACCGCCCGACGGCTGGCGCCTGATCACCCACTTCCGTTCGGTGGAGTTCTGACGTCGGCGGCACGGGTGCGCACCGCCACTACGTGAGTGTGGTGCCCGCGTGCGCCTCGGTACCCGCGAGCTGTAGGCCGGTCGCGGTCACCTCGAACACCTGCGCGGTGGGGATGTCGAAGAACAGACCGACCACGCGCAACCTGCCGTCGGCGGCCGCGGGACCCACCACCGGATCACGCATCAGGTTCTCGACCTGTTTGGCGACGTTGACCACGGCGAGTTGATCGACTTCGGCGAATCCCGCGTCCGCGGCGGCACGCCCGGCGGGATGACCCAGTCGGTGTGCCGCCAGACTCGGGATGGCATGGCCCAGCCACGATCCGATCTTGCCACCGGCCGCGTCGGCGCCGGCGAGCATGGCCTTCATCGCCCCACAGGACGAATGTCCGCAGACGACAACCGAACTCACACCGATCTCGCCTACCGCGAACTCGAGTGATGCGGCCACCGACGTGTCGGTGGACGCCTCACCCGGAACCAGGTTGCCGACATTGCGGACGGTGAAGAGATCACCCGGGCCGCTCGCGGTGATGATGTTGGGCATCAGCCGCGAATCGGCACATGTCAGGAACAACGAGTCCGGGTCCTGGCTGTGGATGACGTCGGACGTCGCCGCGCGCAGGATGTCGACGTGATCGCGGTGATACTCCGAGACACCGCCCATGATCGAGCGGAGCGCGGGCGCGGTGGTGCCGGTGGCCGCGGCGTGTGGCCGACGACTACGCCACGGCGTGAGTCCGATCGCGCCTGAGGTGTGACGTCGCGGCGGTGCCGCACGCGCGTGTTCCAGACGGGCCTTGCCCCTCTCGAGCACGAGGACCGATCCACCGGCCGCCTCGTGCGCCCATACCCAGTCCTCGATCGCCTCGGTCGCGGCGTGGTCGAGGAAGTCCGTGTCGAGTTCCAGGGTCACATGGGCGGCCTCGGGTACCGCGGTCAGCGCCTTGTTGAGCTTCGGCAGGGACAGGAAGCTCAGCGAGCCCCTGGCGTGGATCAGCCACTGACGCGACCCCTCCGTCCCGAAGGGTTCCGAGACGATGTCGGCCCGCACCACTCGCCAGACCACCAGCGCGATGGCCAGTGCCAGACCGATCGCGACCCCTTCGAGGAGGTTGAGGAAGACCACGGAGGCCACGGTGACCGCGTACACCCAGAGATCACCGGTCTTCAGCGCGGTCTTCATGTGCGCGAGCTTGACCAACTGGATACCGATGACCACCAGCAGACCGGCCAGAGCCGCGGTGGGGATCTGCTCCACGAGCCCGGTCAGCAACACGGCGAACACCAATACCCAGACGCCGTGCAGGACCGCCGACGCCCGGGTCTTCGCACCGCTGGCGACGTTGGTGGTGCTGCGCACGATGACACCGGTGACCGGCAGCCCGCCGAGCAGACCCGACGTGATGTTCGCGCCGCCCTGGCCCAGCATCTCGCGGTTGAAGTCGCTGCGCGGGCCGGTGTGCATCTTGTCGACGGCGACCGCCGACAACAACGATTCGACGCTCGCGATCAGAGCGACGGTGACGATGCCCATCACCACCGCACCCCAGTTGCCGGTCGGCAGCTGGGGAGTGCGATGGCCTCGAAGAGGTTGCCGTCCAGCGCAATCCGTTCGATATCGAGTCCGAGGATCACCGTCAGAGCGGTCGCGGCGACGATCGCGACGAGCGGTCCGGGCACCTTGCGCACCGCCACCGGAAGCATGGTCCAGGTGAGCATCATGACGATCACCAGCCCACCGATCACTGCGCTCTGCCAGTCGACGTTCAACACATTGGCCGGGAGTTGGGTCACGTTCTCCAGTGCGGTGCTGCCCGATTCGCCGCCGAGGAGCACGTGGACCTGCTGGAGCGCGATGGTGATGCCGATCCCGGCGAGCATCGCGTGCACCACCACCGGGGCGATCGCCAGCGCGGCTCCCGCCTTCTTGCTCAGGCCGAACAGAATCTGAAGGATTCCGGCGGCGACGGTGATGAAACACGTGATCTTCCAACCGAAATTGGCGACCAGTTCCGCGACGACCACCGTGAGTCCGGCTGCCGGGCCCGACACCTGCAACGGACTGCCGCCGATCAGTCCGGCCACCACACCACCCACGACGGCGGCGATCAGACCGGCCATCACCGGCGCGTCGGATGCGATCGCGATACCCAACGAGAGGGGAAGGGCGACCAGGAACACGACCAGCGAAGCAGGGAGGTCGTATCTCAGGTTGGCGCGAAGTTCGTGCAAAGAGGACATCTCCGGCATCTGCATGCACTCGACCGTACCGATGGGATGTTGAGCCGAGGTTTCCCCCACGTAGCGAGTTCTGTGAGACCGGACAATCTGACGGCGGCACTGTGTCCTGGTTCACCGCCGCCTGCCTGGCGGCGAAACATGCATCACCGCTTATGTTTTCGACGGCGACGCATCACGCGCCCGATCAGTTGGCCTCCGACGATCCCGTCCCGAGGAGGGTCTCCAGCAACTTGCCGCCGAACTCGGTGATCAGCCCGGGTCCGGTGTCCGGCAGGTTCTGCGGCGACGGCAGCCCGGTCTGGCGGGACGCCGGGATCTTGGCGGTTCGGGTTGCCTCGAGCCGGATTCCCTTCTGCTGGTCGCGAGTCAACGGCTTCGCATACTTGGCCAGGTCGGTCGCCGTGGTCACGGTCGCGACGGTCCGCATCCCCACTGCCGCGAAATCTGCTGCACCGCGCCGGATGTGGTTCGGCGAGGTGATGAGGATGATGTCGGAGATGCCCTGGCCACGCAAGATCTCGGCAGTGTTCTGAGCGTTGGCGACCGTGGACCCGGATCGGCCCTCCTCGGTGATCCGGGCTGCGTCGACACCGGCTGCCACCAACCATTTCTTCATCGCCGCCGCCTCGGTGATCCCGGCCTTGGGGACGCCACCTGTGACCACGATCGGTGCGGTGGTGGTGGTTTCGGCCTGAGCCTTGCCGGCGGTCACCCGTCGGACCAGTTCGGGTGCCATTTTCCCGTCACGGCCGAGCCCGTACCCGAGAACGACGATCGCGGCTCGTCCGCCGACGGCCTTCGGTGTGGTGTCGGGGACGATCCTCGCGGCCTCCGCGACTCCCTCGTTGATGTTGCGGGCAGCGGTCGCCAACGCTGGATTGATCCCACGCAGCCGCGCGAGAGCGGCCTGCCGCGTGGCGACGTCGTCGGCCTGATCGGACCAGATCGCCTGCAGAGCAAGCGCATCCGGATCGACCGGAATGATCGCCAGAGCCTGCTTGATCGCGTCGAGGCCACCCGCCACGTCTCCTGCGGCGAACTTCTGCTGAGCGGAGTTGTACAGCGTCGCCGGATCGACACTCGTTGCCGCCGGAGCGACGGATCGCTCCGATACGAGGGGCATCGTGCCGACGCCCACACCGCCGATGCCCGCCACGGCGATGACCGCCAGCGCAGCAGCACGACGTCGAGTCACTCTGGTCACAATTGTCACTCACGTAACAGTAGGGTGGTCGGGCAACGCCACGACACCCGTCCGATCCCAAGTCGATAACGCCCGCCACCCGAACGAGCACGTCTATCCAATCCACCACACATGTCGGTCTCGCTCACCCTGCGCGGATGAGCGAGACCGACGTGACCGAGACAGAACGCGCCTCACTTGCGCAATCCGACGACCTTCAACAACTCCGGGCGACGCAGGACCAGTCCGACCCACATCAGCACACCGACGTACACCGCGAACAGAGTCGCGCTGACAAGCGGCGACTCGATCCGCAGGTTGGCCGTGACCGCGCCTCCGAGGTAGGCGGTGATGCCGAGCGCGCCGAGCACCGCGGTGCGCGGGATCGCGTACACGACAAGGCAGATCAGCAGGACGACGCCCATGACGTATGTCTGCTCGAGCGGGAATCCGAGCTTCGCGGTGCCCTCGACGACGGCCTCGGGCCGCGTCAGCTTGCCGACGACGTCGAAGGCGAGGAAGGCGCCGATCACGACGCTGATGACGATGCCCACGATCTGCCACACGCTACGGGTGCGGGCGATCTCGCGCGTGGTGGACGGGGTGGCGGTTGCGGTGGCCATGACGAGCTCCTCTGTTGGTGGTGGTGTGGTGTTGTGTTGAGGTAGACACCACCCCCGCGAGAAACTCATCGGCAATCGCATGCGTGTGGCGATTGTCCGCACAGAGAACTGCCCCCGCTCATCCCGTTTCCGGGCGCGGGGGCAGTTCGCGATGGCGCGCTCTACAGCGCTTTGAGCTCTTCGATGACGCTGTCGACGCTCTTCTTGGCATCGCCGAAGAGCATGCTGGTGCCGTCGCCGTAGAACAACGGGTTCTCGATGCCGGCGTAGCCGGAGCTCATCGAACGCTTGAGCACGATGACGGAACGGGCTTCGTCGACGTTGAGGATCGGCATGCCGTGGATCGGCGAACTGGGATCGGTACGGGCAGCCGGGTTGGTGACGTCGTTGGCGCCGATGACGATGGCGACATCGGTCCGGTTGAACTCGCCGTTGATGTCGTCCATCTCCTTCATCGCGTCGTAGGCGACGTCGGCCTCGGCCAGCAGCACGTTCATGTGCCCGGGCATACGCCCGGCGACCGGATGGATCGCGTACTTGACCTCCACACCCTTGCCCTCGAGCAGCGCGGCCATCTCCTTGACCGCGTGCTGGGCCTGCGCGACCGCGAGTCCGTAACCCGGCACCACGATCACCTGGTTGGCGTAGGCCATCTGGATCGCGGCGTCGGCGGCCGAGGTGGCCTTCACCGTGCCGCCGGCAGCACCCGGTCCGCCACCGGCGGCGTCGTCACCACCGCCGAAGGAACCGAACACGATCGCCGGGATCGACCGGTTCATCGCCTTTGCCATCAGGTTGGTGAGGATGGAGCCGGACGCGCCGACGATCATGCCGGCGACGATCATCGCCTGGTTGTTGAGCGCCAGACCTGCCGCCGCAGCCGACAGACCGGTCAACGCGTTGAGCAGCGAGATGACCACCGGCATGTCGGCGCCACCGATCGGGAACACCACGAACAAGCCCATCAGCCCGGCGATCACCAGCAGCAGCACGATCCAGAACCACGGGGTCGCCGAGGTGGAGTCGGCACGCAGGCCGATGTACACGGCGATCGCGACGGCCGCGATGGCGAGAACGATGTTGGCGAACTGGAAACCCTTGGCCGCCTTGACCAGTGACTTCTCGAAGTTCTTGTTCAGCAGTTCCTGTAGCTTGGCGAACGCGACCAGTGACCCCCAGAACGACACCGAACCGATGATCGCGGCGAACAGCGACCCGACGATCACGTGCACATCCGGGGTCTCCCCGACCGCGGTGAAACCGTCGGTCTCGATGTACTCCGACCACGCGATCAGCGCGACGGTGCCGCCACCGACTCCGTTGAACAACGCCACCAGCTGCGGCATGGCGGTCATCTTGGTCTTGAGTGCCGGCGGGATGCCCAGCACCACACCGACTGCCAGACCCACCACGATCAGCACCCAGTTGATCGTCGGCACCCCGGCATCGCCGGCGTTGTTGTACACACCGAGCAGGGTCGCGATGATCGCGATACCCATACCGGTCGCGGCGATCCAGTTGCCACGCACCGCGGTCTTGGGTCCGGTCAGGCCCATCAGGCCGTAGATGAACAACGAGAACGCGACGATGTAGAGGACGGTGACCCCGTAGCCGAGTCCCTCGGATACCTGGCCGGACGATTCCACGGCGAGGTTCAGGCTGGTTGACTGCAGGACGGGCGCGCTCACTTGGCGGTCTCCTTCTTACCCTTGAACATGCCGAGCATGCGGTCGGTGACCGCGAAGCCGCCGACCACGTTGAGCGTTCCGAACACCAGCGCGACAAACGCGATGATGCGTACGCCCCAATTGGCGTCGGCAGGCAATGAACCCAGCACGACCAGCGCACCGAGCACCACGATGCCGTGGATGGCGTTGGTGCCCGACATCAGCGGAGTGTGCAATGTGTTGGGGACCTTGGAGATAACGGCGAATCCCACGAACCCGGCAAGCACCAGGATCGCGATGTTCGCAAGCAGTTCGTTGTACATCAGGCACTCGCCCCTGTCTTGTTTCCTGCTTCGCTCGCCCCGGCCTCACGGGTGACACAGGCTCCGGCCAACACCTCGTCGTCGAAATCCGGTGTGAAAGCGCCGTTGTCGTCGAGCATGAGTTCCAGCAGTGCAAGGAGGTTCTTCGAATACAGCTCGCTGGCGTGCTCGGGCATCGTCGCCGGCAGATTCAGCGGCGACGCGATGGTGACGTCGTGCTTGACGACGGTCTCACCGGGCTCGGTCAGCTCGCAGTTGCCACCGGTCTCACCGGCGAGGTCGACCACCACGCTGCCTGCCTTCATGCCCTCCACCGCAGCGGCCGTCACCAACCGGGGCGCCGGTCGACCCGGCACCAGTGCGGTGGTGATGACCACGTCGAATCCCTTGATCGCATCCTCGAGGGCCTGCTGCTGCGCGGCACGCTCGTCGTCGGTGAGCTCGCGGGCGTACCCGCCCTCACCGGCGGCATCGATACCGAGATCGAGCCACTGGGCACCGACCGATCGCACCTGCTCGGCCACCTCCGGCCGGACGTCGTATCCGGTGGTGCGACCGCCGAGGCGTTTGGCCGTGGCCAATGCCTGCAGCCCCGCGACACCCACACCGAGCACGAGTACCGTCGCCGGCTTCACCGTGCCCGCCGCCGTCGTCATCATCGGGAAGTACCGGGTGGAGAGATCGGCCGCGACGACGACCGCCTTGTACCCGGAGACGTTGGCCTGCGAACTCAGCGCATCCATCACCTGGGCGCGCGAGATGCGCGGAATGGCCTCGACCGCGTACGCCTCGACGCCCGCGGCCTTGAGCGCACCGATCTGATTGTCGGCGTTGCGCGGCGCGAGGAAACCGATCAGCTTCTGCCCGTCGCGCAACTTACCGATCTCGTCGTCCGACGGTGGCGCCACACGGACCACCACGTCCGCCGAATACGGGTCGCCGATCGACGCACCCGCCTCGACATAATGCTCGTCGGGGATCAACGCCCCGAGGCCGGCGCCCGATTCCACGATCACCGGGACACCCTTACCGACCAGCGAGCCGACCACCTTGGGGACCAACGCCACTCGGCGTTCGCCCGCGGCGGACTCGCGCACGACACCCACGCTCATAGTTCTCACCCTGTCTGGTTCACACCGGGCAGACCGGACCCCCGCGGTCGATGCCTGCATCACGTCCACGTCGGGTCGCGATGCACCGGGAGCAGTGCATTTGTCACCCGGCTCACAAAAACGTGCGACGAACATAGCATGGGCTCATTTGATGGGGGCGACGCAGTCAGATAGGTCACTCACCTCTTGACGACCGCGCGGGCGCGTCGCCGGACACTCGTCCGGCCCCCGGCCCGGCGCCATCGGCGGACGTGTCATCCGAGGTGTCCGAGGCCGATTCCGAGTCCGGCGAATCGCCCGACGACCTGCCATCCGACGAATCCGGGCCGGCCTGATCGGCCGTTGCCTCGGAGTGGGTCGGCTCCCCAGCGGGGTCCGACGCCATCCCGGGCTCGGATTCGGATTCGGATGCGGATGTGGAGTCGGCGGATTCCGTAGCCGTCGTCGCCGAAACCGCCGGCGCGGGGGTCGGCGTGTCCGGCGCGGTCGTTGTCGTCGCCTCCGATGCCGATGAGGTCGACTCGGTTGTCGCGCTCGCCACCGGTGGGGTGGGCGCCGCCGGTGTGGTGGCTGCCGGTGTGGTCGCTGCCGGTGTCGTGGGATCGACGTCGCTCGGTGCACGTTTGTCGAGGACGTCCGGATCGGTCGCGGGAACAGTCCAGCCGAGCCGCTCATAGATCTGCTCTTGCAACTCCCGCGGCGTCGGGATCACGTGGCCGCCGATCTCCGCCTGCTCGCCCGGCATCGGCACCGGGATCAAGGTGTTCAGCGCCTCGTCGACCTCTTTCGGTACGGGGATGCCGACGTCACGCAGCATCATTCCCCACGGATTGCCGCCGCCGTCGCCCTTGAGCACCACGTAGGTGGTGTTGCCGTCGTCGCTGTCCCACTTCTTGACCTCGGTGTAGTCGTTGACGTGGCTCTCGAGGAATGCGTGCGTGTAGAAGCCGGGGATCAGGTAGAAGAAGGTGCCGATCGGGTCGGCGAACGGGTTGCCCACCCCACAGGTGGCATCACCCTGGACGCAGTAGGAGATGACCTTGATGTCACCGGTATCGGCCGGATCCCGATCACCGTTGGTGTACATCCCGTCCATGAAACTCGGGACGACGTTCTCCACGCCCGTGTTGGGAAAGCGGGAGTCCGCACCGACGACCACGACGATGTTCTCGTCCGGGATGGCTCCCTCCACCCCGTTGACATAATCCTTGTGCAACTCGTAGGCGATGTTCATCGCCACCGGGCCACTCTGGGAGTAGCCGTTGACGATCACCGTGCCCTGCTGCCCCTGCTTGCGCCAGGCCGCATAGGCGTCGTCGACGCCGGTCGCGGTCCCGGCGTCGACCGAGTCGTTGAACGTCCCGACGCCCGCGAGGTCGATCCGGATGCCGAACACGTTGAGGCCGAAGGCCGCCGGATAGTCGACGATGGTGATCGGCGGCTGGTGGTCCACGCCGTCGGGCGAATCGTAGAAGCCGATCCCCGCCGTCCTGGCCATCTGGTCGGAGCCGTCGTAGTCGGTGGTTCCGGGCACCAGGATCACCGACGCGTTCTCCCCGAGGGCGGGAGGTAACCATTCGGGCTTCGCACGGGTCAGATCCTGGTCGCCGATCGAGACCGGCGGATCGATGTCGGGGAATTGGATCCCGCCGATTCCCAGCGCATTCGCCGACCCCGGCTGGAACCCTGGTTGGAGGAACAGTCCGACCGACAGAAACACGGTCAGCGACAACAGAACCCGACGCACACGCCCTACGCTCACTCGCCCTCGAACCACTCGCTCCGACAAAGTGAGCAAAGTGTATCGGGCACGACCGAAGGGATGTGGCGTGCTCGTCGAACGGGCGAGTTTCTCGTCTGTCGACCTCGTCCGGTCGGATGACCCGGTCAGCTGATCGTGTACGTCCTCGAGTCGAGTCCGGTCGCTCCGTCCGGAACCGGAGACGCGTACGCCTCGACTTGTACGCGCCCGTTCTTGTCGGTGGCGCGGCAGGTCACGGTGTGGTCGCCCGGTGTCGCGTTCCAGGTGAACCGCCACTGGCGCCATGTGTCGACCGAGTATTCGTCGGCCAGCACAGCGGGCTCCCACGCGCCGTCGTCGATGCGCACGTCCACGGACGCGACGCCGGTGTGCTGCGCCCATGCGGTCCCGGCGATGATCACCTCTCCGCGTGGCTGTTCCGACCGTGAGTCGGGTCGGTCGATCCGCGATGCGAGCTTGATCGGGCCGAGCGCCGACCATCCCCTCGTGGTCCAGTAGGCCTTGGCGTCGCTGAATCGCGTCAGTTCCCAGTCGACCACCCATTTGGTGGCGGACACGTAGCCGTAGAGACCCGGGATCACCTGCCGCACCGGATATCCGTGCTCGACCGGCAGCGGGGACCCATTCATCCCGATGGCCAGCAACGCATCTCGCCCGTCGGTGGCCGCCGTCAGTGGGGTTCCGCAGGTCCAGCCATCGGCGCTCGTCGAGAGCAACATGTCGACGCCCGGTTGTACCCCGGCGCGGTCGAGAAGAGTCTTCATGGGCACCCCGAGCCATCGCGCATTGCCGATCAGGTCGCCCCCGACGACGTTGGACACACACGTCAGGGTGACGATCCGTTCGGTCATCGGCATCGCGAGCAGTTCGTCCCAACCGATCCGGATCTCGTTGTCGACCATGCCGTGAATCCGCAGTGACCAATCCGCGGTCGTGAGACTGGGGACCTGCAATGCCGTGTCGATGCGGTAGAAGTCGTCGTTGGTGGTGATGAACGGGGTCGCGCCGGGTACCTGCAGATCAGCCGTGGCGGGGACGGGTGGGGCGGGCGATCGGGGAATGGGCAAGCGGACGTTGGTGCGGTCGGCGACGGTTCGCGCGGTGTCGGCGAGGACCCGTCTGCCCACGACACCGGCGGCCACCGCAACGGCGGCGATCCCACCGGCGGTCAGCAGGAACCGCCGGCCCACCCCGGCCGGCGCCGGGAGCGGGTCCTCGTCTGGCGTTTCGACCGATGGGCGCAGCATCCCGACCAGAATTCTCAGCACGAGCACAGCGGTGAGCGCCGCGACCACCGACGGGATCGCAAATGTCCACCGTGAGTCCGGCCGTGCGAGCGCGGCGATCACGCCGACGATGCCGAAGAGGACGACGATCACGGTGCCGGCGGGCGGTCGAAGACGTTCGGCAACACCGCAACCCGCGGCGAGTGCGGCGATGATGCAACCCATGCCGATGAAGAGCGCGAGCTTGTCGGAGGTCCCGAAGGTCCCGATCGCCCACTCGCGGATTCCGTCCGGCATGTGATCGACAACCGCAGAGCCGACGGCGAAGTAGGGCGAGGCGCCAGGGGCCACCATGATCGCGAAGAGTTCGCCGATCGCAAGCCCCGCGCCGACCGCGACGATGCCGGCAAACGCGGCGGCCCAGAGTCCGGCGGGGCGATGAGAAGTCGTGGTCACACCCCTTGATACCTCAGTCGGTCGACAAATGGACCGGCTCGGGCCGCGACGTCACCCTTCGGTCACAACCTCCGCGCGGCGAGCCGCATGCCTGCCGGCACGCCGTCCGAAATACGAGCCCTCTCCGAGCTGTGTCCCGCTTGCGTACCCTTTGCCGTCCTGCGCCAGGTTGGCGGCGCAGGCGCCGGCGGCATAGAGCCCGGCGATCGGTGCGCCGCCGCCGTCGAGCACCTCGGCGTCGATGGATGTCGCCATGCCGCCGATGGTGAAGCACGAGTACATGGCCTTGCCGAGACTGAGATCGAAAGCGCCCCAGGGCCCCTGGTCCTGGGGAGCGAGGAATTCCGCCGACTTGTGGAAGTCCGGGTCCTCACCCTTTGCCGCGTTCGCGTTGTAGTCGGCGAGGGTCTTCTGCAACTTGCCCTCAGGGATCCCGAGGTCGGATTCCATCTCGGCGACCGTCTCCCAGCCGTCGATGAGGTTGATCAGCGGTACTTCCGGACGCTTCATATGCGCCTCGTCGACGATCAGGAACGCGGCCGAATCCGGTTGATCCATCACGAATCCCGAGGTTCGCGAGTGATACGAGTCCTCCGCGACAAAACGCTCGCCGTCGCGGTTCACCACGATGCCGGTCAGGAGGATGCTGGGTGGGTAGATCGGGGCGGTGACGAACGCCTGGTCCATGTGCTTGAGCGCGGCACCGACCGATTCGCCGAGCCGGATACCCAGACCGTCGTCGTAGGTGCTGCCCAAGGTGAACGGCTTCTCGGCGACATGTGGCACATATCGGGCCACCATCTCCTCGTTCATCACGAACCCTCCGGCCGCGATGATGACCGACCGCGCCCGGATGACGCCCTCTTCGCCGGGACGTTTCCACGATGCACCGACCACGCCGCCGGCCTCGTCCACCACGAGGTGCCGCGCACCGGTCTCGTAACGGATCTCGGCCCCGAGTTCGGCGAGGCGCTTGACCAGAAGGTCGACGACCATGGACGCACCACCGGTGTCGCCGGGTACGGGGACCTTGTGCCCGCGAGGCGCGGGCGTCGCGATGTTCTTGAAGGGCCACACCTTCTCGTTGCCCGTGAACATCAGCCCTTGGGTCTGCGGCTGGATGACGGCCTTCTCCGGGTAGAAGCTGCGCTCGAAACTGAATCCGAGACCCTCCAGCCAGTTGAAGTGTTCGACGCTGTCGAAGCAATACGCGTGGATCTTCTCCGGCTCGGGCTCCCGGGACACCGCGGTGAGGTACTTCTCCATCTCCTCCGGGCTGTCGTCGTGCCCGGTGGCCTGCTGCACCGCTGTGCCGCCGCCCAGGTAGAAGTGGCCACCGGCCATACAGCTCGTCCCGCCCGCGGCGGCCGCGCGTTCGAGGACCAGGACCTTCGCCCCGGCCGCGGCCGCTTCCACGGCCGCACTCCCGCCCGCGACACCACACCCGATGACCAGCACGTCGACGTCGTCGGAAAAGGACTCCACCGAGTCCAGCGCGATCGTGTCCGGGATCTCAGAACCTGCCATGGGCATAGCGTAGACGATTGACTAGAACCTGTTCTAGTTCTCCCCGTCAGAGGAGGGGACGACGGTCACCGCTCGGCGAGGAACGGGGAGCGGGTCAGCGGGGATGCGGACGGAAGCGCCGCAACCGGAGACTGTTCGCCACCACGAACACCGACGACAGCGCCATCGCCGCCCCCGCGAGCATCGGGTTGAGCAATCCGGCCGCCGCTACCGGGATCGCCGCGACGTTGTACGCGAACGCCCAGAAGAGGTTGCCTTTGATGGTGGCGAGAGTTCGCCGGGCCAGACGGATCGCATCGACCACTGCCCAGAGGTCTCCACTGACCACGGTCAGGTCGCTCGCCTGGATCGCCGCATCCGTTCCGGTGCCCATCGCGAGTCCGAGGTCGGCCTGCGCCAGCGCAGCCGCGTCATTGATCCCGTCGCCTGCCATGGCAACCGAATGGCCTTGCTCCTGAATATCTTTGATCGCAGACAGCTTGTCTGCGGGAGACACCTCGGCGACCACACGGTCGATCCCGACCTCTCTCGCCACATGATCGGCCGCACCCGCGTTGTCGCCGGTGAGGAGTACCGGCGTCAAGCCCATGCGCCGCAGTTCGGCGATCGCCGCCGCCGACGATGGTTTGATCCGGTCCCCGACCACCACGACGCCGACGGGTCGGCCATCGGACGACACCACCACGGCGGTCGCGCCCGATTCGTGCGCTTCCTCGACAGCACGGGAAAGTCGTTCGGGCAAGGGCTGTTCGAGCCGGCGCGGGTTCGTGACCTCCACGCGGGCCCCGTCGACGACGCCTCGCACCCCGGAGCCCTCGGTCGCCCGGAATCCGGTGACCTCGGGTAACGGTTCCGACGACCGCCCGGCGGCGCCTGCGACGATCGCGACACCGATCGGGTGTTCCGAGCCCGCTTCGACGGCGGCCGCCGATGCCAACAACCGATCCTCGTCGAACGGCCCGTCGTCGACCACCGTCACCGATTCCAGGCTCATCTCGCCCGTCGTGACCGTTCCCGTCTTGTCCAGCACGATCGTGTCGACGCGTCGCGTCGTCTCGAGCACCTCGGGGCCCTTGAGCAGCACGCCGAGTTGCGCGCCCCGACCGGTTCCGACCATCAGGGCCGTGGGCGTGGCCAGTCCGAGTGCGCACGGACAGGCGATGATGAGCACTGCAACTGCTGCGGTGAATGCGAAGGTGACCCCGCCGGTTCCGCCCGACGCACTGTCCACACCCAGCCAGAAGCCCAGGGTGGCAACGGCGATCGCGATGACCGCCGGGACGAAGTACGACGAGATGCGGTCGGCGAGACGTTGGGCATCTGCCTTGCCTGCCTGGGCGTCGGCCACCATATTCGCCATCTGCGCGAGCGCGGTGTCGGCACCAACCCGGCTCGCGCGCACCACCAACCGGCCACTCGTGTTGACCGTCGCGCCGGTCACGTCATCACCCTCGGTGACCTCCACCGGCACCGATTCACCGGTGATCATCGACGCATCGACCGCGGATGCGCCCTGCACCACCACGCCGTCGGTGGCGACCTTCTCGCCGGGGCGGACGACGAACTCATCGCCTACCGACAACTCCGACACCGGCATTCGACGTTCGACCCCGTCCACCAGGACGGCGACGTCCTTGGCGCCGAGATCGAGCAGCGCATGCAGGGCATCGCCGGCGCGGCGCTTCGCGCGCTTCTCGAAGTACCTGCCCGCCAGCAGAAAAGTGGTGACCCCCGCGGCCGCCTCGAGGTAGATGTTCCCCGCGCCGTCGCCACGGGAGGCGAAGAGGTCGAATCCATGCCGCATCCCCGGCTCGCCTGCGGTCCCGATGAACAGCGCGTACACCGACCACGCGAACGCCGCCGACGTGCCCATCGACACCAGCGTGTCCATCGTGGTGGTGCCGTGACGCAGATTGATCCAGGCCGCACGGTGGAAGGGATAAGCACCCCACACCACGACCGGCGCGGCGAGTGTCAGCGAAAGCCACTGCCAGTACGTGAACTGCCACGCGGGCACCATGACGAGCACGATCACCGGGATCGTGAGCACCGCGGACACGATGAGCCGCTGCCGCAACCCGCGCAGTTCGCGGTCCTCGGGTCCGTCCGCCTCCGCGTCCTGGCCACCGTCAGCCCGGTCCCCGGGTTGCGGTACCGGCGTCGCGCCATATCCCGCGCCACGAACCACCGTCACCAGATCCGCAGAGTCGAGCGTGGACGGGAATTCCACATGCGCCTGTTCGGTCGCATAGTTGACCGTCGCGCTGACCCCGTCGAGTTTGTTGAGTTTGCGTTCGATGCGATTCGCGCACGACGCACAGGTCATGCCGTCGATGTCGAGATCGATCCGCTCGATGGTGTGCGACATCTCTTCTACTCCGTGTGTTGCTGATGGACGCCCGGGGGTTGCACCGGGGCGTCACCACCCCACGGGTCGACCGCTCGCCCGATCCCGAACGCGACGCCGAAGACGGCCGCCAACGCGACGAGGAAGCCGACGACCCGGGTTCCGGTGGTCATGTGAGTCGGTAACCGGCCTCGGACACCGCGGCCGCCACCTCGTCTCGGTCCAGTGCACGATCGCTGGTGATCTCGACGGCGCCCGTGTCGAGCGAAACCTCGACACGGTCGACGCCGGGGATCTCACCGACTTCCTCGCGAACCGACGACACGCAGTGCTCGCAGGTCATCCCGCTGACGGTGAAGGTACTGGTGGTCATGGACAACTCCTCCTTGCAGTCATGTTTCGGATCGGTCAGGACCTGACCGTGTCTATTCGGTCAGGATCTGACCGTGTCCATTCGGTCAGGATCTGACCGTGTCTATTCGGTCAGGATCTGACCAGGCGCGTGATCGCCTGCATCGCCTCGTCGACCTTCTCCTGGCCCGCGGCGTCGCTCTCCTGCGCGGCATTCACCACACAGTGGTTCATGTGCTCCTCGAGGAGGCCGAGCCCGACGGCCTGCAGCGCCTTGGTCATCGCCGACACCTGGGTGAGGATGTCGATGCAGTAGGCCTCTTCGTCGACCATCCGTTGCAACCCGCGGGCCTGACCTTCGATACGACGCAGTCTCCGCAGGTAGTCGTCCTTACGGCCGATGTACCCGTGCTGTGCGTGCTCCATCGGTGCGATCCTCTCGACGTCGGCAGGTTTCAATACCCCCTACAGGTATACCAGCGATCCACGGATACCGGTACCCCCTAGGGTATGTCCATCGCAAGGTACCGCGCCCACCCACTGCGACCAGGGACGCCGGTTCTATTTACGTGATGCGCGTACCGCTGCGGCCAACTTCTCCAACGCCACCGCGACCTCGCTCAGAGCCGTGGCGAGGTCGGCATCGCCACGATCGGTCGAGGGGCTCGGCGTGCTGACCGATGGCGTGGCGGCGCCCGAAGGTACCGACGACGTCGGTTGCTGGGCCTCCGGCGCCGGCTTCTGCGGCGGAGGCGCTGGGGATGAGGGCGGTTGGGACGACGGCGGAGGGGACGACGGAGGGGATGGCGGGCCGGCCGGGTTCGGACCGGCGGGAGGTGTGCCCGCGTCGGCGGCATCCGGCAGCCGATGACGACTTCCCGGTCGTGGTCCCGACGGCGTCGGCGGCTCGGCATCGGTGGAGCGCCTGCCCGGCCGATAACCGTCGTGCCGGCTGCCCGCATTCGCATGGGCGCCCGACACCGGTGCCGCCGGCCGCGCACCCGACCGACGCCCTGTGCGAGCCGCGTCCTCCGACGACGATTCATGGGTGGCGGTGGTGGCGGCCGGCCGGACGATCGGGATATGGGTGTCGGTCGTCATCCGCATCCGGTCTGACTGTGGGGCCTGGCCCGGATGTGCCGGGGGTGCGGGCGTCCTCGGCCCGGCGGGACCGGGGCGCGGCATCGGACGCGGGATCTCGCCCGACTGGCCTGGCCCCTGAGCCGGCGTGGGTCCCGTCGCCGGATGCGGGCCGCGGATCGCGGTCGGTGCGTGGCCGTTCGACGGCGCGAAGAAATGCCGGCCGCCGTGGCTCTCGAAGTACAGGCACGCCGCACCCTGCGGTGAGCGAGCCGAGCACGGGTTGCGTTCGATGAGCGACTGCGCGTGGTCGTCGAAGTCGTTCCATTCCAGCCACAGTCGACGGTCGGCCCGCGGACGCGAGCTCGCGTCGGTCGCGTGATTACCCTGATGACCCGACGTGAGCCGGCAGTGCAACAACCACTCCGACTGGCCCGTCAGCCCCAATGCGGAGCGCTCTGCGGGCGTGCATACGACCGTCGACCAGCAGCCCTCGCCGTTCATCCGGCCTCTCCTTCGCGCGTCACGCACATGTGCAATCGATCAAGAAAATCTGCCTCGGCCGGCGACCGTGCCACGCCTGAGACGACTGTCGGCCGGCGGCCTGTGCATCTCGATGCTTCCCCGGCGGCCAGTCTACGAAGGAACCGACCGTCCCCGCCATAGACGCGGCCCATGTCGCCGGGACGCAGGTGCGGCGACCGGCAGCGCCCCGCCTAGCGGTGGGCACCGATGAAGTCGAGGACGACGTGGGTGAAGGCATCGTTGTCGTCGGCGGCCGCCGTGTGGGCGGCGTCCGCGAGCTCGATCACCTCGGCAGCGGGGACCACCTCGCGGAACCCGGCAACCGCCTCCTCGGGCACCACGTCGGAGAGCTTGCCGCGGATCAGCAGGATCGGAACCGACAGGGACGCGAGCTGCTCCTCGAGATGTTCGGCCCGCACGAATCGGTCATCGCCTGGCTTCGACCTGACGAACGCCGGATCCCAGTGCCAGTACCAGCGTCCGTCCTGACCGGCGCGCAGGTTGCGTTTGAGACCTTCCGGATTGAAGGTCTTGGGCCGGTGGGGCAGGTAGGCGGCGATGGCATCGGCCGCATCCTCGAGGGTGTCGAAGCCGCCGACATTGGCGGTCATGAAGTCGCGAATGCGCGCGCTCCCGGCCTGGTCGAAACGAGGGACGACGTCGACGAGCACCAGCCCGCGAGCCTTGTCGGGACCGAGTTGCGCAGCGGCGCCGATACTGCTGAGCCCACCCATGCTGGCACCGACGAGCGTCACGGGTGTTCCGATCTGCTCCACCACCTCGACGACGTCTCCGGTGAACAACTCCAGGCTGTACCGGCCGTCCGACGACCAGTCGCTGGTGCCGTGACCTCGCGTGTCGAGCGACACCACATGCGCGCCGGCATTCGCCAGGAGCTGACCCGTCTGCTTCCAGGAATGCCTGGTCTGCCCGCCACCGTGCAGGAGAATGATCGTCGGACCGACCTGCGCGCCCACCGGTCGCCATTCGTCTGCGCGCAACGCGATCCCGTCGACGCCGGTGAACGAGGTCTGTTCGGGCTGAGTCAAGGGGCGCGACATGGGGTCGATTGTGCGCCGGGCCGCAATCCCGACGTGGCCCGGGGCGTCGACGACAGTCGAGCACCCGGGTTCACGAACGCAGGAACCCGACGATCCGCCGGTGGACCGCGTCGCGCTGATCGAGATGGACGAAGTGGCCTGCGCCGTCGATCCGGACGACCTCGCTACCCGCCGGCAGCAACTCGGCCAAACCGTTGGTGAACTCCACCTGCATGCACCCGTCGCGGGTGCCGTGCAGATAGAGCAGCGGCGTGCGTGGCGGCTTCAACCAGTCCGATGCGCGGTCGGCGTACCGGGGATCGACTCGCGGACGGAGCATGGCCCGGTAGTACCCGAGGACCGCTGCACCGTGGGCGCGTGTCGGCACCGCGGCCACCGCGTGGTCGATGTCGTCGGCCTCCGGGGTGGGCCCCCAACGGCGCCAGAGAGCAGGAATGAGCCACCCGAGAGTTCGTTCCGGGAGAAACGGGATCTGATTGAACGCGATGTACCAGCTCATCGCCATCTGTCGTCCGATGAGCCGCAGCCGCGTGCGCCCCGACGTCCCCGCCTGCCGCATGGCGGCGATGGGTGGCACGGCGATCGCGACGACGCGTCGGAACGGGTGGTCGACACGGGCGAGGACGGCGTGCGCGGTCAAGGCGCCCCAGTCGTGTCCGATCAGCACCGCCCGGTCGTCGCCGCCCAGTTCGCGGTGCAGCCGCAGAACGTCATGAGCCAGTGCGGCGACGTGATAGTCGCCGTCGTCCGGGATCTCCGACGGCGCATACCCGCGGGTGAACGGTGCGACCACCCGATAGCCGGCCACCGCGAGTCGAGGGGCGAGGTGTCGCCACGTCCACGCCGAATCCGGGAAACCGTGCAGGCAGATGGCGAGTGGCGCATCGGGCTCACCCCAGGTGAGGGCGTGCAGACGAATATGGCCGAGGTCGAGGACGACTCGTCCGGGCGCGGTCATGATCGTCGACGTTACCGCGCCGGGACTCCGCCTCCACTCACGACACCAACGCGACGAGGCCGGTGACGGTCTCGCTGCCTGCGCACTCGACGAGCTCACCGTCGAGCAGACCGAAACAGCTCGTGCGGGCCACCGGTTCCGTGTGCGGATGATCGACCCGGGTGTGGCAGCCGCGCGATTCGGTGCGAGCTCGCGCCGCCTCGACGACGACGCGTGCGGTCAGGGTCAGCGCGGCGTCCTCGAGGTCGGCGTCCGCACCCATCGGCCGATCCGGGAGCCGGCTCAGCTCGGCGGCGACCCCGGCCAGTCCATCGGCGTCCCGGCGGAGCGCGACGAATCGGGACATACTGTCCTGCAGCTCTTTCCGCGCCATGGCCGGCTGCGACGCCGGCGTGCCGACCAGGCCCTCGCCGACACGGCGGCCACGACGCTCGACGGCGGCCGCCGCGGCCCGGCGTCCCACGACCAGCCCTTCCAGCAGGCTGTTCGAGGCCAACCGGTTGCCGCCGTGCAATCCGGTCCGCGCGACTTCGCCCGCCGCGAGCAGCCCGGGGACCGCGGTGCGGCCGTCGACGTCGGTGAGCACGCCGCCACATTGGTAGTGCGCGCCCGGCACCACCGGGATGAGGCCGGCCGCGACATCGAGTCCTGCGGCGGCGACACCCGCGGTGACCGTGGGGAATCGCGCCGGGAAGTCGGCGATCGACCGCACGTCGAGATAGACGCACGGGTGACCGGACTCGGCGATGCTCGCCTCGACCGCATTCGCGACCACGTCGCGCGGCGCGAGATCGCCCATCGGATGCACCCCGGCGGTCACCGGCTTGCCGTCCACGTCGACCAGCCGGCCGCCCTCGCCGCGGACCGCCTCGCTGATCAGCGTGCGCCGACCGCGTGCGCCCTCGACGAAGAGCATGGTCGGGTGGAACTGGATGAACTCCATGTCGGCGACCACGGCCCCGGCCCGCAGCGCGAGGGCGATGCCGTCCGCGGTGGCGCCTGCCGGGTTGGTGGTGGCCGCGTACAGGTGCCCGCTGCCGCCCGTGGCGAGCAGAACGGTCGGAGCATGGATGACGCGGTCCCGGCCCGCCCGGCGATAGGCGACTCCGGCCGTCTGTCCGTCGGCGCGCAGGATCGCGGTGGCGACCGCGTCGTCGTGGTCGATGAGGAACAGATGCCGAGAGGCCGCCCGCAGTCGTCTCATCAGGGTCCGCTGGATCTGGGCGCCCGTCGCGTCACCGCCCGCATGGATGATCCGCCGCACCGAGTGGCCGCCTTCGCGGGTCCTCAGCAGACTTCCATCGGAGCTCCGGTCGAACTCCGCACCCCATCTGATCAGCCCGGACACCGCGGGCCAGCCGTCGGCGAGGATGGGCCGGGCGCTCAGCGGATCGGTCAGGCCCGCCCCGGCGCCGACCGTGTCGGCCAGGTGGAGGTCGACCGAGTCCTCGGGAGTGCCGGGTTCGACGACGGCGATACCCCCCTGCGCATAGAAGGTCGAGGTCGCCTGTTCGGTCCGGTCCGGATGCCACGCGGGCCCCTTGTTGAGTACCACCACGCGCAGTCCCGCCTCGGCCGCGCGCAGGGCGGCGGTCAGGCCGGCCACGCCCGCGCCGACCACGACGAAGTCCGCGCGCGTCTCGTCGCGCTCGTCACGGCTCATGTCGTTCTGGGCCATCTCGCACCTCTCGGGGGAGAACGTCGATGTGGGGATCAACCACGCCGACCTGTTTTCGATTCCCAGTCGAAAACCATACCCCTCCCCCGTGTGCGCGCGGTGCGCGTCAGTGCACCGACAGGTCGGCACGGCGCAGCAGCTGCGCATTGAGCGCGACGACCACGGTCGAGATCGACATCAGGATGGCGCCCACAGCCATCGGCAACACGAATCCGATGGGCGCCAGCACACCGGCCGCGAGCGGGACGGCGACCAAGTTGTAACCCGCCGCCCACCACAGGTTCTGCCGCATCTTGCGGTAGGCCTGGCCGGACAAGATCATCGCCGAGACCACCGTGCGCGGGTCGTCGCCGGCCAGCACCACCCCGGCCGACCCGATCGCGACGTCTGTCCCCGCACCGATCGCGACACCGACGTCGGCGCGTGCCAGAGCGGGAGCGTCGTTCACGCCGTCACCCACCATCACCACGGTGTGCCCCTCTGCCTGCAGGTCGGCGACGATGGACTCCTTGTCCTCGGGACGGACGCCCGCGTAGACGCGGTCGATGCCGAGTTCGGCCGCCACCCGAGCGGCGACGTCGTGCGCGTCCCCGGTGGCCATCACCGACGTCACACCACGGGCGGCGAGTGCCCCGACGGCGTCCGCCGACTCTGGCCGGATCGCATCGGCCAGGGCGACCGCCCCGATCACTGCTCCGTCGTCGAGCACGTAGAGGACCGTGTTGCCGTGCCCGACGAGTGCCTCCGCATCGTCCGGCCCACGGAGGCCGCGCTCCTCCAGCAACCGCGGACCGCCGACCGCGATCTCACGCCCGCCGACGTCGGCGCGCACACCGAGGGCCGGGCTCGACGAGAAGTCCTGTGCCGCAGGGATTGTGACACCGCGGTCATCGGCGGCCCGGATTATGGCGGTCGCCAGCGGATGCTCGCTGTCGGTTTCCGCGGCGGCTGCGAGGGCCAGGACGTCATCGGCCGATCGGTCGCCCACACCGATGACGTCCACCACGGCAGGCTCACCCCTGGTGAGCGTGCCGGTCTTGTCGAACAGCACCACGTCGGCCTGCCGCAAGGTCTCCAGCGCGATCCGGTCGGTCACCAGGACACCCATCGAGGCCGCGCGCTCGGTCGCGATCGCGACGACCAGGGGGATGGCCAGCCCGAGCGCATGTGGACAGGCGATCACGAGCACGGTGATGGTGCGGATCACGGCGTTGTCGGGCTGCCCGACCGCGGCCCACGCGACCGCGGTGACCAGCGCCGCGGCCAGCGCGAACCAGAACAACCAGCCGGCAGCGCGGTCGGCCAGTCGCTGCGCGCGGCTCGACGAGTTCTGCGCGTCGGCCACCAGCCGCTGGATACCGGCCAGCGCGGTGTCCTGTCCCACCGCACCGACCCGTACGCGGATGGCCGTGTCGGCGCTGACCGTACCCGCGACGACCCGGTCGCCGACCGTGCGGCTCACCAAGGTCGATTCGCCGGTGATCATCGACTCGTCGACTTCTGCCGTCCCCGAGGTGATCTCGCCGTCGGCGGGGATGCGTCCGCCGGGTCGCACGACGACCAGGTCGCCTACCCGCAGCTCGGCGGGCGACACCGTCTGCAGCTCGTCACCGTCCACGCGTTCGGCCTCGTCGGGCAGGAGCGCGGCGAGCGATTGCAGCGCCGAGGTGGTCTGCGATATGGAACGCATCTCGATCCAGTGACCGAGCAGCATGATCACGATGAGCAGCGCGAGTTCCCACCAGAAGTCGAGCTCATGGTGCAACAGATCCAGGGTGGCACCCCACGACGCGACAAAGGCGACACTGATGGCCAGCGCGATCAGGGTCATCATCCCCGGTGTCCGAGAACGTAATTCACCGACCGCCCCGGAGAGGAACGGCCGACCGCCCCAGATGAACATGATGGTGCCGAGGACGGGCGACACCCAGTCCAGCCATTCCCACTGCGGCAGTTGGTAACCGACCAGGTCGGCGAACATCGGACTGGCGATGACCACCGGGACGGCGAGTACGGCCATCGCCCAGAAAAGGCGACGGAACATCGCCACGTGGTCGCCGTGCGCGCCGTGTTCCCCGTGACCGTGCATGTCAGGGGCATTCGTGTCGGGGTCGTCGACGGCGACGTCGACTGAGCTGTGTTCGACAGTGTGGTCCATATGCCCGTTTTATACCCCCAGGGGGTATCCGTCAAGCGCTCCCGCCGCCCACCGTCCGTCTCCCGGAAACGACGAAGCTCCCGCGGCGTGTGCGCCACGGGAGCTTCGGATGAGATGGGTGAGGTGCGCCTACAGGGTCGCGGTGTCGATCACGAATCGGTAGCGCACGTCACTGGCGACCACCCGGTCGTAGGCCTCGTTGATCTTGTCCGCACCGATCACCTCGATCTCGGCGCCGATGCCGTGCTCGGCACAGAACTCCAGCATCTCCTGGGTTTCGGCGATGCCGCCGATCATGGACCCGGCGAAGCTCCGCCGATTGGCGGTGACCGCGAATGCGGGCACCTCGATGGGGTGCTCGGGAGGCCGAGCTCCACGAGCGTCCCGTTGATCGCCAGCAGCCCGAGGTATTTCTTGATGTCCAGATTGGCCGACACGGTGTTGATGATCAGGTCGAACTCGTTGCGCAGCTGAGTGAAAGTGTCCGGATCACTCGTCGCGTAGTAGTGATCGGCACCGAGGCGCACGCCGTCCTCCATCTTCTTGAGAGACTGCGAGAGCACCGTCACCTCCGCCCCCATCGCGTGCGCGATCTTGACGCCGACGTGACCGAGACCGCCGAGACCGATGATCGCGACCTTCTTGCCTGGGCCGGCCTGCCAGTGACGCAACGGCGAGTACAGGGTGATCCCGGCGCACAGCAAGGGAGCTGCGACGTCGAGGTCGATGCCCTCGGGGATGCCGCACACATAGTTCTCGTCGACGACGATCCCGGTGCTGTAGCCGCCATGGGTGGGCTCCCCGTCGCGGCCGACCGCGTTGTAGGTACCGGTCATCCCACGTTCGCAGTACTGCTCTTCGCCACGCCGACACGGCTCGCATTCGCGGCAGGAATCGACGAAGCAACCGACACCGACGCGGTCACCCACGTGGTGGCGGGTGACGTCGGACCCGACGGCCGACACGGTTCCCGCGATCTCGTGGCCGGGGACCACCGGGAACGCGGTACGCCCCCACTCACCGCGAGCGGTGTGGATGTCGGAGTGGCAGATGCCCGCGTAGGCGATGTCGATCGCGACGTCGTTCGGGCCGAGGTCACGGCGTTCGATCGTGGACGGGCTGAGCGGCTGGTCGGCGGCTGTCGCGATGTAGGCGTTGACTGTGGTGGGCATGGGTGCTCCCTCGCTTCGACGTCGGATTCGCGGGTCGGACTCAGACTCATGATCCGGTGACTCCGCTGCGGATCTCTCCGCACCCTCTCCAGTGTTGCGGAGAAGCGAGCACGCGTGGGATGCGGCGCGAATAGATCACAACCAGGAATATTCGCGCGCTTCCGGGGATCGCGCTGATCAGGCTCGGCTAACTTGCGAGTTCGGTAAGCCGAAATTAGGGTTGGCCCATGTCAGCGACGCATCGGATCTCCCTTGCGATGGTCGTCGTGCTCTCCATCGCGTGCTCGGCCTGCGAGACCCGCGACCTCCCGGACCGGCCTCGGGTGCTCGCCACGTTCACCGTGCTCGCCGACATCGCCCGAAACGTCGCAGGCGATCATGCCGATGTCAGTTCCCTGACGAAGTTCGGTGCGGAGATCCACGGGTACGAACCCACGCCCGGCGACCTGCACAAAGCCGCCGACGCCTCGCTGGTGGTGGTCAACGGGCTGCACCTCGACGACTGGTTCGAGCGCTTCCTCTCCGACATCGACGTGCCCCGGATCGTCGCCTCCGACGGCATCGAGCCGATGCCGATCACCGAGGACCCCGGTACGTCTCATGCGACCGGCAAACCCAATCCGCACGCCTGGATGTCGCCGGTCGAGGCGAAGACGTACGCCGACAACATCGCCCGCGGTCTGGCCCGCGTCGACCCCGACCACGCCGTCGACTACCGCGAGAACGCCGACCGCTACGGCGCTCGCCTCGACGTCGAGCGGGCGCGGCTCCTCACCGCGGTAGCGGCCTTGCCCGACAACGAACGGGCGCTGGTGAGCTGCGAGGGAGCGTTCAGCTATCTCGCTCGTGACACCGGGCTCACCGAGCATTACATCTGGCCGGTGAACTCGGAGCAGGAGGCGACCCCCCAGCAGATGCGGCGGACCGTGGAGTTCGTCCGCGATCGCCATGTGCCCGCAGTGTTCTGCGAGTCGACGGTGAACGACGCCCCGATGCGGCAAGTACAGCGGGCCACCGATGCACGGTTCGGCGGAACGCTCTACGTCGACTCGTTGTCGGAGCCGAACGGCCCGGTCCCCACCTATCTGCGGTTGCTCCGGCACGACCTGTCCACCGTCATCGGCGGTCTCACCGGAATGGACGGTGACCGTGTTGCTCCCTGAACACCTTTCGCCGCAAGATGATTCGCGGACTCCCGCCGTCGAGCTCACCGACCTCACGGTCCGGTACGGGAGCGTCCTCGCCCTCGACAAGGTGTCACTGACCCTCCAGCCGGGCCGGATCTGCGGGCTGATCGGGATGAACGGTTCCGGGAAATCGACGCTGTTCAAGTCGATCATGGGGCTCGTGCGCCCGTCGTCGGGGACCGTGTCGATCGCGGGTGGAACCCCGAATCGCGCACGGGCCCAGGGTCTCATCTCCTATGTCCCACAGTCCGAAGACGTCGACTGGGACTTTCCCATCTCCGTCCGCGAGGTCGCGATGACCGGCCGGTACGGACGGCAGAACATCTTCCGTCGGGCGTCGGCCCGCGATCGTACCGCCGTCGACGACGCCCTCGCGCGGGTCGGGCTCACCGACCTCGCCGACCGCCAGATCGGCAAACTCTCAGGCGGACAACGTAAACGAGCGTTCGTGGCCCGGGGGATCGCGCAGGGTGCGGAAATACTCCTGCTCGACGAGCCGTTCGCCGGCGTGGACAAGCGTTCGGAACGAACCATCGTCGATCTCCTGGTGGCCGAATCCGCCCGCGGCGCGACGATCCTGATCTCGACCCATGACCTGTCCACCCTGCCGTCCTTCGCCACCGAGGCCGTCCTGCTGATGCAACGCGTGCTGGTTCACGACACCCCCGCCGAGGCGCTCCGCCCTGAGCACCTCGCGCTCGCCTTCGGCGTCGACGTCCTCGGTGACCACCGCGGCCGCTCGGCCGCGTCGCACCTCGACCCGCGCACGAGCGATCCGGGGGTGGCCGGATGATCGACTTCCTCATCGAACCGTGGACGCTGTCGTTCATGCGCGACGCCTTCCTCGCGAGCGGGGTCGCGGCCGCGGTATGTGCCCTCATCAGTTGTTGGATCGTGCTGATCGGCTGGTCGTTGATGGGCGACGCGGTCTCGCACGCGGTGCTACCCGGTGTGGTGCTGTCGTACATCGTCGGTGTGCCGTTCGCGATCGGCGCGGTGATCTTCGGATTTCTGGCGGTGGCGCTGATCGGGGCCGTTCGTGACACGAGTCGGGTGAAGGAGGATGCCGCGATCGGCATCGTGTTCACCACCCTGTTCGCACTCGGACTGGTGCTGGTCTCGGCCACGCCCAGTCAGACCGACCTCAACCACATCCTGTTCGGGAACGTCCTCGGCGTCTCCGGCTCGGATCTGTGGCAGTTGCTGATCCTGGCCGCGGTGGTCGCGACGGTACTGGTGGCCAAGCGGCGAGATCTCACTCTCTATGCCTTCGATCCGGTCCACGCCCATGCCATCGGCCTCTCCCGACGATGGCTCGGGCACTGTTGCTCGGTCTGCTCGCCCTGACGTGTGTGGTCGCGTTGCAGGTGGTCGGCGTCATCCTGGTCGTCGCGATGCTGATCATCCCCGGGGCCTCGGCCCACCTGCTGACCGACCGGTTCGGGCACATGCTGGTGATCGCCCCGACAATCGCGGTGGCCGCCACGATCGTCGGCGTCTACATCAGCTACGGCGCCGACGTCTCTCCCGGCGGAATGGTGGTGGTGACACAGGGTGTGATGTTCACGCTGATCTATTTGCTCGCGCCGCGAAATGGCGTCCTGACCAGGTGGATCGACCACCGTCGAACGTCCGCGGCGTCGGCCTGAGGCAGCGCGGCCCCGGTGCGGTGGACCAGCCATCGTTACACTTGCCGATGGTGACGATGCAGAACTCCGCAGACGACGACCTACGCAGACAGCTGCCGACGGTGTCGCCGATCGCCGAGATCACCCGATTCGGCACGGCGACCGCCCACACGGCGGCGGGCGTCGGGCGCTTTGTGCTCCACAGCCTCGGGGACGCCGTCCACGGCCGCCGCCCCACCTCCCAGCGGGTCGCCCACGAGATCCGCACGACGTTCGAACATCTCGGTCCCACCTACGTCAAACTCGGTCAGCTCATCGCGTCGAGCCCCGGGGTGTTCAGCGAGACGCTGTCGGCCGAGTTCGAGTCCCTCCTCGATCGGGTGCGTCCGGCCGACCCCGCAGACATCCGGCGACTGTTCATCGACGAGTTCGGTCGCGGTCCCGAAGAGGTCTTCGCGTCGTTCGACATCGAGCCGATCGCGTCCGCGTCGATCGCGCAGGTCCATACCGCGACGCTGCACAGCGGTGAGGAGGTCGTGGTGAAGATCCAGCGACCCGGGATCACCGAACGCCTCGCACCGGACGTCGCCCTGCTCGAGCGATTCGCGGGACTTGCGGAGATCTCCGAATACGGCCGCATGCTGAGCGCCCGGCACGTGGTCGAGGACTTCGCCGACGGGCTGTCGGCCGAGCTCGACTTCCGCAACGAGGCCGACACCATGCGCGAGTGGTACGAGTGTCTACGACCGGGTCCGTATGGCAGCCGCGTCCGGGTGCCCGAGGTCCACGACGAGTTCACCACCTCCCGCGTCCTCACGATGGAACGGGTCTACGCGATCCGCATCGACGACGCCGAAGCCGTGCGTGCGGCAGGACACGACGGCGTCGCGCTGTGCCGTAATCTGCTGCTCTCCCTGCTCGAATCCGCATTCCACGGCGGACTCTTCCACGGCGATCTCCACGCGGGCAACGTCCTCGTCGATGCGGATGGCACTCTCGTACTGCTCGACTTCGGCATCGTCGGACGGTTCACCAAACGGACGCGCCGGATTCTGCGACAACTGGTCGTCGATCTCATCGTGCGCGGTGACTACGAATCGGCCGGCCGGGCCATCTTCCTCCTCGGGGCCGTGCACAATCCCACGTCGTCGACGGCCCGCGGCGCCGAGGACATCAAGCGGGTCACGACGCCGCTCTCATCGACCGATCTCGGGTCGATGTCGTACACGGACCTCGGACGCCAGCTCGCCGCAGTCGCCAAAGCACACGATGCCCGGCTGCCGCGCGAACTCGTTCTCGTCGGCAAACAGCTTCTTTACGTCGAGAAATACATGAAGCTGCTCGCACCTCGATGGAAAGCCATGTCCGACAAAGAGATCTACGGCTACATGGCCGGGATCATGAAAGAGGCCGAACGCGACAGGCGAGCAGACCGCAGCCGATCGGGCTGACCGTCGGCGGCCCGGGAGAAGGCGTATGGCACGGTCGTTGCCAGGAATGTCCGAGACCTCCGTCGGGTTACGGCGCGGCGCCGCTACTGTTGTGACGTTGAGTCCGGAGTACAGGAGTGGAGAGAATGAGACGACTTTGGCTGGCGCTGCCGGCGTTCCTCGGCGCCGCATGCATCGCCGCTGCCATAGCCATACCGCTGTTCCTCGTACCTCAGCTGCGCGTGGTGCCCCTCGACCTGGACATCACGTCGGTCGCGACCACGGTGCCGGAGGACGGATCCAGCGGTGACCGGTTCCCCGCCCGGATCTTCGATCGCTGCTCGGTCAGTGAACGCAAGGCACGCGTCCTGGACGCACACGCCACCCAGCAGCGCCGGTCGGTCATCGTCGACCCGTCGGACAAGCGCCAGGCGACGCTGCAGTCGGCCCAGACCGTTCAGATCGACCGCGTGCGAGACGCCGCAGGCAACGAGACCGACCCGTCGATGGCGGCCGCCGACAGCGAGCGCAAATGTGACGACGGGCTGCTCACCGCGAACATCGATCGGGTCTCGGTCAATCGCAAGTCCTCGGTGCCCAACGGCACCGTCAGCTCGCTGCAGCTCGAGGCCGCGCCCGAAGGTGTGAATCCGAAGGACGTCTCGGTCGATCTCCCCGATCGCAAGGGCTTCCAGTACAAATTCGGCTTCGACGTCAAGAAGCGCTCCTACCTGTACTACGACACGAACACCCGCCAGGACATCCCCGTCAACTTCAAGGGCGAGAAGGACATCAACGGGATCACGACCTACGAGTTCGTCGGCGACGTGCCGGAGACCGACGTCTCGGGCCTGCCGAACGCGCAGGGCGAGGCAGCGATCGGCACGATCCTGACGATGCCCGCGAGCTGGTGGGGTATCAGCGGCCGCGGCGTGAAGCCGACCGACAAGATCACGATGCACCGGTATGCCACGGCCACCCGGCACGTGTTCGTCGAGCCGGAGACCGGCACCATCATCGACGGTGTCGAAGACCAGCATCAGTTCTTCCGGTCACCCGACCAGAGCTCGGACACGCCCGCGCCGGTACGGGACTTCCGCATGGATGTCCTCAAGGCGCGGTTCAAATGGTCCGATCAGACCGTCAGCAACCAGTCCGCCAAAGCCGACGACTACCTCGGTCAGCTCAAGCTCGGCAGCTTCTGGTTGCCGTTGATCCTCGGCATCGTCGGTGTGCTGCTGCTGGGCCTGTGGGGCTTCCTGATGTGGCGTGCACGCCGCGACCGGGACGGCGACGACACCCCGCCTGCCGATGACACGACGGCGTGGGACGACGCCGAGACCACGGGGAGCACCGGGCCCGGGCGGCATGAGGTCGACCCGACCGTTCCGGTGGCCGGGGCGGCCGCTGCCGGTGCCGGGGCGGCCGGCACCTCGCTCGATCCGTGGGATCGACCGACCGAGCAGATCCCACGGGTGGACACACCCACCGACGAGCCGGGCGACGACACTGCGACGCAGACGTTCACCCAGCCTCCGGCGGCAGACGACTCCGAAACGCAGACATTGCGGCCCACGGACGAGTTCCGGCCCACCGACGACGACGACACCCAGCACTTCCGCCGTCCACCCGGCGAGTAGCCGACCGTAGTCCCGCCAAGGCTCCCACCACACGCTCGTTCCCGAGCACGTGGTGGGAGCCTTGTTCGTCCGCGCGGCCTCGCCATCGATCCGGCCCGTCCCCCACCCTCGGGCCCAGTTCCCCGCCGGCCGGGCACAGTTCCCGCCGACCGGGCACAGGGGCCCCGTCAGAACACCGACGGTTTCACGGGCACGCGCCCGGTCGACGCGAAACCGGGCCCGGTCGGCGGGGGTGGTGGGTGCACAACACAAACGCGGCCGGTGACCCTCAGGTCACCGGCCGCGTCGGTCGGGATCAGTCCGTGGCGATCAGAAGAACGCCGGGCGGAAGGTGCTGGCCCACGACTGCTTGAAGTCGCTCTCCCAGTAGTCCCACCAGTGGACGCCGTCCGGGGTGATGTGCGTGGTCAGCTTGACGCCCGGGACCACGGCCAGACGACCGATGTAGATCTGGCTGCTGGTCGACGCGGCGACCTCGAGCGGGACCATCTGCGCGAACTTGACCGGGTTGAAGTTGGCGCTGGCCGGATTCACCGACGAGTCGTACTTGCTGCCGACGCCGGTGCCCGACGACACGTAGACGTGCTTGCCCGCGAGGTTGTTGGCACTCAGGAACGGGTCGTTGGCGGCCCATTGACCGGCCGGCCAGATGCCCCACATGTTGATCGGGTTGCCGCCCATCTCGGCGACCGACGCCTGGATGCCCTGGTTGAAGCCCGGCAGGGTGACCGTCGGGTAGCCGCTGTAGGACGCGACCGCGCGGTAGAAGCCCGGGTGGCGCGATGCCAGGTTCAGTGCCGAGGTGCCCGACATCGAGAGACCGGCGATGCCGTTGCGGCGGTTGTCGCTGTTGTGGCGACGCTGCATGTAGGCGGGCAGCTCGCGGGTCAGGAAGGTCTCCCACTTGTTGAGGCCCAGCTTGGGATCGGTGCGTTCCCAGTCGGTGTAGAAGCTGCCGCCACCGCCGAACGGGATCGCCACGTTGGTGCCCTTGCCGACCATGAAGCGGTCGACGTCGGTGTTCTGCAGCCAGCCGCTGGTGTTGTTCGGGGCGCGCAGACCGTCGAGGACGTACAGCGTGGGCTTCGGGCCACCACCGCCACCGTCGACGATGCGTACCGGGATGTTGCGGTGCATTGCCGCGGAGTAGACGTACTCGGTGTTACCGGCCGCCTGAGCTGTCGGAGCAGCGACCATGGTCACGCCCGTTGCGGCCACCACGGCCACAAGTCCGGCGACCAAGCGCTTACGGGCGCGTGTCAGCATTGATGTTGTCCTTATCGATCTTGACCACGAAGTGGGCCACGGTCATCTCACGGGATTCTATGGCTCGACGGCCCTGCGCATACCCGTCGTGAGGCAGTGTAACGGCTCGATAACACACCGGCAAAGCCAGGAATGGCGATCGTGATCTCTGCCGATGGGCGCTGGCACGCGCCCCGTGACTTCTACCTGTACGTATCTGACCTCCACACCGGTGCCGGAACTTTCCGTGGACGCGGGTGCACACCGACGAAACCGCGCCGTTATCGATTTGCGTGCGCAACCGCGATCGGTCGGGGTACCGATGCAGGCGCGGGCCGGCCAGACACCGGGTGAATCGCTGCGACATCGCGCAGCCGCCGCGGCGGCACCACTAGGCTGTGCCCGTGAACCTGGACGAGTACCGCCGTCACGACGCCACCGCCCTGGCCGAATTGGTGCGCCGAGGCGAGATCACCCCGACCGAGTTGCTCGCGCTCGCGCGGCAACGCGCCGATGCGGTGAACCCCCGCCTCAACGCGATCGTCCGCCGGATGGACGAGGAGGCGGACGCGCGGGCGAGCGGCCAGGAGCTCTCCGGCCCCTTCGCCGGTGTCCCGTTCCTCATCAAGGACCTGGCCCAGGAGTACAAGGGGTATCCGACCTCGAGTGGCTCGCGGTCACTGGCCCGCCACGTCGCCCCCGAGCATTCCCATGTGGTCCGTCGTTTCCTCGACGCCGGGCTCGTGATCTTCGGCAAGACCAACACCCCGGAGTTCGGCGCGAAGGGCATCACCGAGTCCGACTTCTGGGGCCCGGCGCGCAATCCGTGGCACACCGATCACACGCCGGGCGGCTCGTCTGGTGGTTCGGGCGCGGCGGTCGCGGCGGGCATCGTGCCTGCGGCCGGCGCCAACGACGGAGGCGGGTCGATCCGCATCCCGGCGGCCTGCAACGGGCTCGTCGGTCTGAAACCGACCCGTGGCCTCTCCCCGTTCGGCCCGGCGACCGGCGAGGCGATGTTCGGGATGGCGGTGCAGGGGGTGGTGTCGCGCACCGTGCGCGACGCCGCAGGACTCTACGACGCCATCGTCGGGCCCACTCCCGGCTCGGTGTATCCGACACCCACGCCGACCACTCCGTTCGCCACCCGGATCGCCGACCGGCCGTCGCGGTTGCGCATCGGCTATTCGGCGTCGTCGGCGATCAACCCGAATCCGGCTCCCGAGGCGGTCGCCGCCGTCGAGCACGCCGCCACGCTGCTCGAGGGCCTCGGTCACCACGTCGAGGAGGTGGCTCCGCCGTATGACGACGCCGAGCTGGCGCGAGACTTCCTGACCATCTGGTTCGCGGTCCTGGCCACCGAGGTCGACGAGGCGCGCACCCTCACCGGCGCCACCGACCGCGACTTCGAGGCGGACACCCTCGCCATGGCGGAACTCGGGCGATCCACGGGTGTGGTCGCGGCGCTGAGCGCTCTGAACAAGGTGAACGAGCATGTGATCTCACTGGAGACGTTCCACCAGTCCTACGACTACTTCCTCACACCGACACTCGCCACGCCGCCGCTGCGGATCGGCGCCACGACGACACCGCCGCCGCTGCAGGCCGCCTCTCGGGTCATCTCCAAGCTACGTGCCGGAAACCTGCTGGCCCGCACCGGAATCCTCGACGACCTCATCGAACAGAGCCTCGGCTGGGTGCCCTACACCCAGCTCGCCAACCTGACCGGTCGACCGGCGATCAGCGTGCCGCTGCACTGGACGGCCGCCGGTCTCCCCCTCGGCGTGCAGTTCGTCGGGCGTCTGGGCTCCGACGGCGATCTCCTCGCCTTGGCCGCCCAACTCGAAGAAGCCGATCCCTGGGCGCACCGCTACGGCGACATCCCGCTCTGAGACGCGCCCGCAGCGTGGTTCGTCCCCCGGGTACGTGAACCGAGCGGACCATCGCACTGCGGACGCTAGTCTCGACGTCAACGGAAACGAGGGAGGGTGCGGTGAGCCAGCAGCAAGCCGATGCGGTGGTGGTCGGGTCGGGTCTGGCCGGGTTGGTCGCGACCTACGAGCTCACCCGGGCGGGCCGCAAGGTCATCGTCGTGGACCAGGAGAACCGCAACAACCTCGGCGGACAGGCGTTCTGGTCGCTCGGCGGGCTGTTCCTGGTCGACACCCCGGAACAGCGCCGGCTCGGAATCAAGGACTCCGCCGAACTCGCGCTCCAGGACTGGATGGGATCGGCCGGTTTCGACCGCGAGGACGAGGACTTCTGGCCTCGGCAGTGGGCCCGCGCCTACGTCGAGTTCGCGTCGTCGACCAAGCGTCAGTATCTCCACGACCTCGGACTCCGGATCACCCCGATCGTCGGGTGGGCCGAACGTGGCGGCGGTTTCGCCGACGGCCACGGCAATTCGGTGCCGCGTTTCCACCTCACCTGGGGCACGGGCCCGGAGGTCGTGCGCGTGTTCGCCGAACCGGTCCTCGAGGCCGAGAAGCGCGGGCTGGTGGAGTTCCGTTTCCGCCATCGTGTGGACGAGATCCTCGTCGAGGGCGACGCCGCCGTCGGCGTCACCGGCTCGGTGCTGGCACCGACCGATCTCGACCGGGGAGTCGCGTCGTCGCGCGAGGTGGTCGACGACTTCGAGATCCGGGGCGACGCCGTGATCGTCACGACCGGAGGTATCGGGCACAACCACGAGTTGATCCGCGCGAACTGGCCTACCGATCGGCTCGGCCCGGCCCCGACGACGATGATCTCCGGCGTCCCGGCCTACGTGGACGGCCGGATGCTCGGCATCGCCGAATCCGCCGGCGCCAGTCTGGTCAACCGAGATCGTATGTGGCACTACACCGAAGGCATCCACAATTGGGATCCGATCTGGCCCGACCACGCCATCCGGATCATCCCCGGGCCATCGTCGCTGTGGCTGGATGCGAACGGAAACCGTTTGGCGCCACCGAATTTTCCCGGCTTCGACACGAACTCGACGATGAAGGCGATCCTCTCCACCGGATACGACTACTCGTGGTTCATCCTGACCCAGGCCATCATCGAGAAGGAATTCGCACTGTCGGGCTCCGAACAGAACCCCGACATCACCAGCAAGGACCTCAAGTTCGCCGCCAAGAGCCGCCTGGCGAAGGGCGCGCCGGGACCGGTGCAGGCGTTCACCGAACACGGCGTCGACTTCGTGGTGAGCGACACTCTGCCGGAACTTGTGGCCGGGATGAACGCGATCACGAGAGGCCCGAAGCTCGACCTGCAGCACGTGGAGCGGGTGGTCTCGGCACGTGATGCCGAGATCGACAACAAGTTCTCCAAAGACGCTCAGTTGATGGCGATCACCAATGCCCGTCAGTACCTCGGCGACAAGCTCGTGCGCGTCGCCAAACCACACCGCATCCTCGACCCGCAGTTCGGGCCGCTGATCGCCGTGCGGTTGAACATCCTCACCCGTAAGACGTTGGGCGGCTTGGAGACCAACCTCGACTCCCAGGTCATGCGTCCCGACGGCACCGCCTTCGACGGGTTGTTCGCCGCCGGCGAGG
This sequence comes from Gordonia sp. SID5947, assembly GCF_009862785.1. NCBI lineage: Bacteria > Bacillati > Actinomycetota > Actinomycetes > Mycobacteriales > Gordoniaceae > Gordonia > Gordonia sp. SID5947. The sequence goes on from NZ_WWHU01000001.1 coordinate 2,923,727, forward strand.
TCGCGGGATTCGGTGGCGGTGGCGTGCATGGATACAACGCACTCGAGGGAACCTTCCTCGGCGGTTGCATCTTCTCGGGCCGCGCCGCAGGCCGCGCGATCGCCCGGCGATGACCCGCCTCACGGCCTAAAAGGTCTGGCTCGCCTACCCATTCGGGCGCAGGCGCTGATCTCGACGACCACCGAAGGTCCGCTAGAGTGAACGGGTGCCGGTCCCGCAGACGATCCTGACGCGCAAGACGAAGGCGGCCCTGTTCCTCGTCCTCACCGTCGACGACGGCGGCGAGGACACGGTACGCGACGTCTTGTCGGATCTCCCCACGCTCGCCCGTGCGGTCTCCTCACGTGCCCCCGAGGCCGCACTCTCGGCGATCGCCTCCATCGGATCGCAGGCCTGGGACCGTCTGTTCGACGGGCCCCGCCCCCGGTCGCTGCGCCCCTTCGTCGCCTACCAGGGCGAAGTGCACACTGCACCGGCCACCCCGGCGGATCTGCTGCTGCACATCAAGGCCGATCAGCTGGATCTGTGTTTCGAGGTCGGCCGCCTGGCGATGAACGCGCTCGGCGGCGCCGTCACCGTCGTCGACGAGGTCCACGGCTTCCGCTACTTCGATCTGCGTGACCTCATCGGTTTCGTCGACGGGACGGAGAATCCTGTCGGGCAGGCGGCGATCGACGCCATCACCGTCGGTGACGAGGACCCCGAGTTCGCGGGCGGGAGTTACGTCGCGATCCAGCGCTACGTGACAGATCTGGAGGCCTGGAACGCGCTGACCGTCGAGGAGCAGGAAGCAGCGATCGGGCGCACCAAGACCGACAACGTCGAGATGTCCGACGACGTGAAGCCGTCCAACTCCCACGTCGCGCTCAACGTGGTCGAGAACGACGACGGCGAAGAGATCGACGTGGTCCGCGACAACATGCCGTACGGGGACGTCTCCGCCGATGGTGAACTCGGCACCTTCTACATCGCCTACTCGGCCGGCCCGGACGTCACCGAAGAGATGCTGCGCAAGATGTTCATCGGCGATCCGCCCGGGAACTACGATCGGCTCCTCGACTTCACCACCGCGGTGACCGGCGCGCAGTTCTTCACGCCCACCATCGATTTCCTCGAGGATCCGCCCCCGGCCCCGACGGAGTCCTCCTCCTCGGAAGAGCCCGGCTCCTCCGACGAGGAGCCAACCGAACCCGCGGACACCCGACCCGCCGACCACTCACTCGGCATCGGGTCCCTGCGTTGACCACCACCACCAACCCGCACCGGCCGACCCACAGGAGGCAGCCATGAACAACCTGCATCGCGAACTCGCACCGATCTCGGACGCCGCGTGGGCGGAGATCGAGGAGGAGGCCACGCGTTCGTTCAAGCGCAACAGTGCCGCTCGCCGGCTCGTGGACGTGAAGGGCCCGCTCGGCAACGATGTCGCGTCCGTCTCGCTCGGCCACCGGACAAAGATCGACGCCCCCGCCGACGGCATCCTCGCCTTCTCTCGGCAGGCACAGTCGCTGGTGGAACTGAAGGTGCCGTTCACCGTGACCCGGGAGGCGATCGACGACGTCGATCGCGGCTCGAAGGACTCCGACTGGGATCCGGTCCGCGATGCCGCCGCCGAACTCGCCCGCGCCGAGGACCGGGCGGTCTTCGAGGGATACCCGGCGGCAGGCATCAGCGGAATCCGCGCCGCCGCGTCGGTCACGCCGATCGTGCTGCCCGACGACGTGCGCGACTATCCGGAGGCGCTCGCCCAGGCCACCAGTGCCCTGCGGCTCGCGTCGGTCGAGGGGCCGTACTCGCTGGCGCTGTCGGCCGAGGTCTACACACTGGTCAACGAGACGTCCAACCACGGCGTCCCGATCCGCGACCACCTCCAGCGTCTCCTCGTTGCCGGTGGCGACATCGTCTGGGCGCCCGCCATCTCCGGCGCCTTCCTGCTCAGCACCCGCGGGGGCGACTTCGAATTGAACATCGGCCAGGACGTCTCCATCGGATACGACTCACATGACGGGGACACCGTGACCCTCTACTTCAAGGAGTCGTTCACCTATCTGACCTACACGCCGGAAGCCGCGGTGCCGTTCACCTTCGCACCTTGAGATGCGCGCGTGGCGGGCTCCCGGCCACGGAGTCGGAAATCCGGTCGCAGGCCGACGGTGGACATTGCTAGCGTCATCGGAGTGATCTCGTCATGCTGAGTCGGCTCATCCGCACCTACCTGTCGAACTATCCGCGGAACATGGTTGCCGTCGTCGCGCTGCAGGCCGTCGCGACCGCGGCGATGCTCTATCTGCCGACGCTGAACGCCGACATCATCGACGACGGCGTCGCGCGCGGAGACACCGACTACATCCTGCGCACCGGCGGCTGGATGCTCGTCATCTCCGTCGCCCAGGTCATCTGCACGATCGCCGCACAGTACTTCGGTGCACGTGCCGCGCTCGGTGTCGGCCGCGACATCCGGCACGACCTCCTGCATCGGGTGAACACCTTCTCGGCTCGTGAGATCGGCGGATTCGGTGCGCCCTCCCTGATCACGCGCACCACCAACGACGTGCAACAGGTGCAGCTGCTGGTGGTGATGAGTACGGCGATCCTGGTGATGGCCCCGATCATGTGCGTCGGCGGCATCGTCATGGGTGTCCACGTGGCACCCGGACTGTCCTGGCTGCTGGCCATCGCGGTCCCGATCCTGGGCATCACCATGGCGTTGATCATCGGTCGGATGATCCCCGGATTCCGGGCGATGCAGGAGCGTATCGACGCCGTCAACCGAGTGCTGCGCGAGCAGATCACCGGGATCAGGGTGGTCCGCGCATTCGTGCGCGAACGCCACGAGATCCAGCGTTTCGCGGTCGCCAACGACCGCCTCGCCGATGCGACCTTGCGCGTCGGCCGGTTGATGGCCCTGATGTTCCCGCTGGTCATGCTCATCACCAACGTGACGATCGTCGCGGTGATCTGGTTCGGTGGCCACGCGGTGTCCGACGGCAGCGTGGAGATCGGCGCACTGACGGCGATGATGAGTTACGCCATGCAGATCATGATGTCGGTGATGATGGCGTCGTTCCTGGCGATGATGGCGCCGCGCGCCGCCGTCTGTGCCGAACGAATCTGCGAGGTCCTCGACACCGACACCTCGGTGCGACCGCCTGCCGAGGCCGTCGGATTCGCCGGCGACCCCGCCACCGTGGAGTTCCGCGGAGCCGAGTTCCGCTACCCGGGCGCCGACGATCCGGTGTTGCGCGACATCAGCTTCCGCGTGGAACCGGGCACGACGACCGCCATCGTCGGCTCGACCGGTTCCGGCAAGACCACGGTCCTCGGGCTCATCCCGCGTCTCATCGACGCCACCGACGGCGAGGTACTCGTCGGCGGCACCGATGTCCGCCGGCTCGACCCGGACGAACTGCGTGCGGTGGTCGGCCTCGTCCCCCAGCGGCCCTACCTCTTTTCCGGGACCATCGCGTCCAACCTCCGCCACGGCCGAGCCGACGCGACCGACGACGAGATCTGGGCGGCATTGCGGATCGCGCAGGCCGACGATTTCGTGTCCCGGATGCCCGACGGCCTCGAGACCATCGTCGCCCAGGGCGGCACCACGGTGTCCGGTGGCCAGCGTCAACGGCTCGCGATCGCCCGGGCGCTGATCCGCAAACCGGCCGTCTATCTGTTCGACGACTCGTTCTCGGCCCTCGACCTGACCACCGACGCCCGGCTGCGGGCCGCGCTCCGGCCGGCGACGCGCGAGTCCGCGGTCATCGTGGTCGCCCAGCGGGTCTCGACCATCGTCGACGCCGATCAGATCGTCGTGCTCAACCGCGGCCGCGTGGTCGGCCTGGGACGTCACGACGAACTGGTCGAGAGTTGCGAGACGTACGCCGAGATCGTCGAATCCCAGCTCGCCATCCAGGAGGCGTCATGACACGCCCCGGCGGAGGCGGCCCCCCGATGATGGGCGCACCGGCCGAGAAGGCCCGGACCTTCGGGCCGTCGGTGAAACGGCTGCTCCGGCTGTTGCTCGGATACCGCATCTTCACTCTCACCGTGGTGGGGTCCATCGTCGTCTCGGTGATCCTGTCCGCGGTCGGCCCCCGCGTACTCGGTCATGCCACCGACCTGGTGTTCAACGGCATCATCGGCGCCACCCTGCCCGCCGGGCTCACCAAGGCGCAGGCCGTCGCAGACCTGCGCGAGCGCGGTCAGGGCACCTTCGCGGACATGGTGAACTCGATGGACGTCACCCCCGGCGTGGGCGTCGACTTCTCCGCGGTCGGCCGGGTCCTGATGATCGTGCTGTTGTTGTACATCGGGTCGTCGGTGCTGGCGTGGCTGTCGGCATATCTGCTCAACATCGTCGTCGTCGGAACCATTCGGCGTCTGCGCGCCGACGTGGAGGAAAAGGTCCACCGGCTGCCCCTGAGCTATTACGACGCGTCTGCACGCGGCGACCTGCTCAGCCGCGTGACCAACGACCTCGACAATCTCTCGCAGAGTCTGCAGCAGACCATCGCGCAGTTCCTCAACTCGGTCCTGATGGTGGTCGCGTTGCTGGTCGTGATGATCTGGATCTCGCCACTGCTCGCACTCATCGCCGTGATCACCGTGCCGCTCGCGGTGGTTGCGACCGCCCAGATCGCGAAACGGTCCAAGCCGCATTTCATCTCGCAGTGGGCCTCCACCGGCGCCCTCAACGCCCAGGTCGAAGAAGCCTTCACCGGGCATGAGCTGGTCAAGGCGTTCGGCAGGCAGCACGAGATCGAGGCGACCTTCGACGACCGCAACGAGCAACTCTACGAATCGAGCTGGCGGGCCCAGTTCATCTCCGGGATCATCATGCCGACGATCATGTTCCTGGGAAACCTGAACTATGTCGCGATCGCCGTCGTCGGCGGTCTGCGGGTGGCATCGGGTGCGCTGAGTCTCGGCGAGGTACAGGCATTCATCCAGTACTCACGGCAGTTCACCCAACCGCTCACGCAGATCGGGTCGATGTTCAACCTGATGCAGAGCGGTGTCGCGTCGGCCGAACGCATCTTCGACGTCCTCGACGCGGAGGAGGAGTCGCCCGATCCCGTCGACCCGGAGTCGCCGTCGTACGGCCACGGCCTCATCGCCTTCGAGGACGTGTCGTTCCGCTACACCGAGGACAAGCCGCTCATCGAGAATCTCTCGCTGGTGGCCCAGCCCGGCCACATGGTCGCGATCGTCGGACCGACGGGTGCCGGCAAGACCACCCTGGTGAACCTGATCATGCGGTTCTACGACGTCGACTCCGGGACCATCCGGGTCGACGGGGTGGACTCGCGGCGGATGACGCGCGACGACCTGCGGGAGCGGACCGGGATGGTCCTGCAGGACTCGTGGCTGTTCGGCGGCACCATCTACGACAACATCGCCTACGGGGATCCGACGGCATCACGGGCCGAGGTGATCGAGGCTGCCGAACTCAGCCACGTCGATCACTTCGTGCGCACACTCCCCGACGGGTACGACACCGTCCTCGACGAGGAGGGCGGCGGGGTGAGCGCCGGTGAGCGGCAGCTCATCACCATCGCGCGGGCGTTCCTGGCCAAGCCGACGATCCTGATCCTCGACGAGGCCACGAGCTCCGTGGACACCCGCACCGAACTGCTCATCCAGAAAGCCATGGCCAATCTCCGCACCGACCGCACCAGTTTCGTCATCGCGCATCGTCTCTCGACGGTCCGCGACGCCGACGTCATCGTGGTGATGGAAGACGGGCGGATCGTCGAGCAGGGCGATCACGAGCAGTTGCTCGAAGCCCAGGGAGCCTACTGCCGGCTCTACAACTCCCAGTTCGCCGGACCGGCTGAGGTCGAGGAAGCGGAGTCGGTCACCCCGTGAGCCCGTGTCCGGCCGAGCTCAGCGCTCGCGGCCGGGCTCCAAGGCCGCCGAGATGCGGCGTTCGATCTTCTCGCTCGCGGCGGGCGGAACCGCGATGAGACCGTCGAGTTCGGCACGCGCCTTCCGATAGGCGGCCTGACGTTCGGCCGGTGTCGCAGCGCTGTCCGCGGCGACTGCCACCAATCGCCGCGCGCGTTCGAGACGTTCCCGCTCGACCGGCGAGAAGTCGGCCTGCTTCCGACGACGGGCCTCTCGCTCGGCGGCGTCGAACGCGGTCGCATATTCGCTGACCGCGTCGCGGTACTCGGCGAACACGGCGGGTTCGAGGAGTTCGTCGGGATGGTTGGGCCGCAGATCGTCGGCGCGGACCTTCGCCCGGTGGAAGGCCAGGGTCAGGGGCTCACGCAGGTCGGTCATCATCGGGTATTCGATGAGGGTGGCCAGATCGAGTTCGTAGCCGAACCACCGTGCGTCGACGTCGTCGTGGCGCGCGAGCACCTTGGTGATGGCGGTCTTGCTGGTCTGGGTGATCCGCAGCTGCTCGGTCTGTGCCGAAGCCTTGATGCGGGCGAGTTCGATCTTGTCCTTGCGACGCTTCTCGTTGTAGGCCGCCACGCGCGCCGTCCAGCCACCCGCCACACCCATGACCGGGAAGACCAGCCACCAGTGCTCGCCCAGAAACGCGAAGACCTCGCCCACTCCTCAACTGTACCGGGGTCCCCTAGGCTTCTCCCATGGCTGATCCCGACGCCGAGCAGCTCCACCCCGGGTCCCTCGACGAGTGGCACAACTGGTTGCGCGAGAACCACGACAAATCCGGCGGTGTCTGGTTTGTGTTCTGGCGCAAGGAGTCCGGAAACCAGCCACTCGACTACGACGAGGTGGTACGTGAGGCGCTCTGTTGGGGGTGGGTGGACGGCCACACCCGGACCATCGACGACGCGCGGCGCGGTATGTGGTTCACCCGCCGGGGCCGCAACAGCGCGTGGGCGGCGTCCAACAAGGCTCGTGTCGCGGACCTGGTCGCCGAGAAGCGGATGCGGCCGGCCGGTCAGTCGGTGATCGACGACGCCAAGGCGCGCGGACTGTGGACCCTGCTCGACGATGCCGAGGCACTCGTCGAGTCCCCCGAACTCGCCGCCGCCCTCGACGCCGTGCCGCAGGCCCGCACGAACTGGGACGCCTTTCCACCCAGCGCCCGCAAGTTCGGGCTGAGTCAGATCGCGTTCGCCAAGCAGCCGGCGACCAAGAGCAGACGCATCGCGACCATCGTCGAGAAGGCCTCCCGCAACGAACGCCCGTGACCGCGACTCCCGCCCCCGCCGGACGAGTAGCCGCCCACATCCGCCGGTCGAGTAGCCGACGAGCGCAGCGAGGAGGCGTATCGAGACCTACAGATCCGGAATCGGCAGATCGAGATTCGGCGTCACGATGCCGCCGTCGACCTCGAGGATCTTGCCGGTGACATACGAACCCGCCGGCGACGCGAGATAGAGCGCCGCAGCCGCGACATCCTCGGGATCGCCGAGCCGGTGCAGCGGGGTGGCCGACTCGATCTGCGAGCGCATGTTCTCGTCCTCGGCGACGATGTCGAGGGCCGAGGTCAGGATTGCTCCCGGGGCGATGCCGTTCACGCGGATCTTCGGGTTGAGGTCCATCGCGGCCAGCCGCGTGTACTGCGCGAGTGCGCCCTTCGCGGTGCCGTACGCGGCGTACGCCCGGCCGGGTGAGCGGCCCACCATCGAGGTGATGTTGATGACCGACCCACCGTCGGCGTTGGCGAGCAGATGCGGTACCGCCGCGACGACGAGCGCATGCGCATTCGAGACGTTGAAGTCGAAGGCCTGCGAGAGGTGCTTGGGCTTGGTGTCCATCAACGGGCGCGGAAGTGCCCCGCCGACATTGTTGACGACGATGTCGAGGCGTCCGAACTCGTCGATCGCGGTCTGCGCGAGTCCGGCCGCGGCGTCGAGGTCGCTGAGGTCGGCGGCCACCACCTTCGCCCGCCTGCCGGCCTCACGGATCCGGGCCGCGACCTTGTCGAGTTCGGCTTCGTTGCGGGCGGAGATCACCAGGTCGGCGCCCGCCTCGGCGAACGCCACCGCGATGGCGGCACCCAGGCCACGTCCCGCGCCGGTCACCACGGCCACTTTGTCATCGATACGGAATCTGTCGAGAATCACCTCCCGAGGATGCCACCGATTCCAAAAAACTGGAACACGTTCTAGAAAACTGCTATCCCGAACGTCCGGACACCCAATCCATGTCCGGGTAGCGCTCGCCCGCCGGACGCAAGGCCGCCAGCCGATCCAGTTGCCCGGCCGACAGCGTGAGTGCGACGGCGCCGGTGTTCTCGTCGAGATACCGGCGTCGCTTGGTGCCGGGAATCGGGACGACGTCGTCGCCCTGTGCCAGCAACCACGCGAGCGCGACTTGGCCCGCCGTGGCCCCGACCTCACCTGCCACCGCACGTACTTCGTCGACGAGAGCGAGGTTCGCGGTCAGATTGTCGCCCTGCCACCGGGGCAGTGTTTGCCGGAAGTCGTTCTGCGACAGCTCGGTAGGCGCCGATCCGGTGAGCATGCCCCGGCCGAGCGGGCTGTACGGCACGATCGCGGCGCCGACGTCGCGCGCGGCGGGCAACTCGCGATCCTCGATGTCGCGGCTGAAGACCGACCATTCCGACTGCAGCGCTGCGATCGGATGGACCGCCGCCGCCCGGCGGAGCGTCTCGGCGTTGGCCTCCGACAACCCCAGGTGCCGGACCTTTCCGGCGGCCACGAGTTCGGCCATCGCGCTCACCGTTTCCTCGATCGGACGTGACGAATCCACCCGGTGCACGTAGTACAGGTCGATGACGTCGGTGCCCAGGCGGGTCAGCGACGCGTCGACGGCGGCCCGCACGTACTCGGGCGAGCCGTTCACCTCGCCGGTCGGATAGCCGGTGTCGGGATCGGTGATGATGCCGAACTTGGTGGCCAACACCACCTCGTCGCGACGCTTTGCCAGCATGCGCGACAACAACTTTTCATTCGCCCCGCCGCGGCCGTACATGTCGGCGGTGTCGAGGAAGTTCACCCCGGTGTCGATCGCGTGGTCCAGGGTCGCGAGTGCCTCCGCCTCGTCGACCTCTCCGTACGCGAAACTCATTCCCATACAACCCAAACCGATTGCCGAGACGTCGAGGTCACCGATGCGTCGTCGCGGGATCGGATTGTTCGATGTGGTGCTCATGGCTGCGTCCTTCCGCCGTAGGTGGCGATCTTGTATTCGGTTGCGGCAAGCGACAATGTCAGCTCCGCGATCTGGCGTCGCACCGTGTCACGGTGCTCGAGCAACATCTCCAGGCGTTCGTCGACGGTCTCGTCACCGCGGTCGACCAGCTCCACATAGTGCTGGAGGTCGCGGATGGCCATGCCCGACAGCCTCATCCGCGTGAGGAACACCAGCCGACGAACCGCCGCGGCATCGTAGGTCCGGTTTCCGGCACTGTCGCGCGGGACGTCCACCAGGCCGATGCGCTCGTAGTAACGGAGGGTGTGCGCGGAGACCCCGAGCAGGTCCGCGGCCTCCGCGATCGTGAGAACGCCGTCGATCTCGTCGGCCTCCACCAACTGATGGATGACCTCGACGGACAGCGGCCCGTCGTGTTCACCCAGCGCGGCGAGCGCCTTGTTCATGAGGTGATCTGTGCTCATGCAGATGACGCTAGGCCTTCGAGCGCACTCCAACGCAAGGCCGAGCGGTTCCGGGGTACTCGGTCAGTAGTCGCTGCCCGGCGTGACGACCGCGAGGAGTTCCTCGCCGGCCCGGAACCGACGGATGTTCTCGGCCAGCCACGGCGCCATCGTGCGGGTGAGCCCCGACGACGGGTTCGCGACATGCGGGGTGATGATGACATTCGGCAGCGACCAGAGCGGGTCGTCGTGCGCGGGCGGCTCGGGATCGGTGACGTCGAGAGCCGCGCCGGCGATCTGCCCTTCCCGCAACGCGGTCAGCAACGCAGCCTGATCGACCAGCGGACCCCTCGCCACGTTCACGACCCACGCGTGCTCGGGGAGCGCGGCGAGTGACCGCGCGTTGATGATGTGCCGGGTCTCCGCGGTCGCGGGGGCTGCGAGCACCACGTGATCGGTCTGGCCCCACACCTCGTCGGTGCGGTCCGACGGCAGCGTGAGGGCCGCGCCCTCGACCGTCCGTCCGGACCTGTTCACCGCGACCACATCGGCACCGCACGCGGTCAGTCGCGGTATCAGCGACGCGGCGATCCCGCCCGCACCGATGATGGCGACCGTCGAACCGTGCAGCGAACGGACCGCGGCGTCGATCGGCTCCTTGTCCCAGTGGCGCAGTACCGCGGTGTTGACCTGTCGCAGGCCGGCGAGCAGCAAGGTCAACGCGTGCTCGGCCACGTTCTCGGCATAGAAGCCGCTCGCATTGGTCCAGAGGCGTCGGTCGTCGATGACCCCGGCGGAGACGAATTCCTCGATGCCCGCGGTCTTGAGGGCCACCCATTCGACGTGGTCCGGCAACTCGGGGAAGTCCGCGCCTGCGCCGATCCACACGAGCACGCGTGCCTCGTCGATCCCGACCACCCGCCCGCCCGCGTCCTCGACGGCGGCCACCAGGTGCCGGTCCGGGGTGGGCTCGACGGCGACGGGCAGCCCCGCACTCATCGTCGCGCCTCCGCGATCTGCCGCGCGGCCGTGGTCGCGAGTTCGTCGGCGATCTCGTTGTAGTGGTCGCCCGCGTGCCCCTTCACCCACTTCCAGGTGACCTGGTGCCGCTTCTCCTCGTCGATCAGGCGCCGCCACAGGTCGGCGTTCTTCACCGGCTTCTTGTCGGCGGTCTTCCAGCCGTTCCGCTGCCAGCCGGCGACCCATTTGGTGATGCCGTTGCGGACATAACTCGAGTCCGTGTAGAGGATCACGGTCGACGGCTTCCTCAGCGCGGCCAGCGCCTCGATGGCGCCCGTCAGTTCCATCTTGTTGTTCGTGGTGTCCGGATCGGAGCCGGAGATCCGCTTCTCGTGCTGCCGGTATCTCAGCACCGCGCCCCAGCCTCCCGGACCCGGATTCCCCAAGCACGCGCCGTCGGAGGAGATCTCCACGACGTCGGTGGAGCCGGGCTCCACGGTGTCGCTCGGGGTCACGATCTGCGGGTCGTCGAACACGGCGTCGGTCACCCAACGAAGGGTACTGCACCCCTCCCGGGGCCGTGCCGGCCACGATTGCCGTCTTCTTCGCTGCTCGTGACCGCCCACGCGCACTACGCTGGAACCATGCAGACCTGGGATCCGGACCGCTACCTGCAATTCTCCGATGACCGCGCACGGCCGTACCTCGACCTCATCGCCCAGATCCCGACGGCACCGTCGACGATCGTCGACCTCGGTTGCGGTCCAGGTCATCTCACCCGCCACCTGCGCGCACTCTGGCCGGAGGCGCAGGTGCTGGGCATCGATTCGTCGGCCGAGATGATCGACACGGCGATCCGTGAGAACACCGATGCGCTGGCCAACTACGACATCGCCGACGCGGCCGGCTGGGCGCCCAACCAACCCGTCGACCTCATCGTCTCCAATGCGATGTTCCAGTGGGTGCCCGACCATTTCGACGTCATCGAGCGACTGCTGACACATCTCACCGACAGCGGGGTCTTCGCCCTGCAGGTTCCCGACAACGTCGACGCGCCCACCTACCGGTCGATCCTCGAACTCGCCGACGACCCGCGCTTCGCCGACCAGCTCTCCGGGGTCCGGCGGGTACCGCGTTTCGGTCCGCTCGAATACCTGACCTTCTTCACCGAGCGCGGCTTCTCGACGAATGCGTGGTCGACGACCTATCTCCATGTCCTGCACGGCGACGACCCGGTGTACGACTGGATCTCCGGAACGGCGGCGCGCCCGTTCCTGCAGGCCCTCGACGACGGCACCCGGGACGTCTTCGTCAGCGAACTCAAGGACCGCCTGCGCGCGGCGTACCCCGCGGAGCCCTGGGGGACGGTGCTGCCGTTCCGGCGGACGTTCGCGGTGGCGGTGCCCTCCGACTGAGTCGGCCCGCCGGTCACCGCGTGGCCGGCCGCACTCCCGTGTACACGCCCTCCGGCCGGAACCGGAGGTGCCGCTCGTCGTACTCCTCGAGGGCGTGGGCGGTCCATCCGACCATCCGGGCGAGCGCGAAGATCGTCTCGGCGGCGTCCGATCGCATCCGGTAGCGGAGCGCGACGGCGGCCAGCACGAGATCCGAGTTCACGAACGTCGCTTCGGGCAGTTGAGCACGAATCTCCTCGAGGGCCGGCAGCACTCGCGGATCGCCGCCGTCGGCGTCGGTGAGCACGTTCACGAGATGTTCCGCCCTCGGATCCCGGTGTCGGTAGACCACATGTCCGGTTCCGGGTATCTCTGCGCCGAGATAGAGATGCTCGGCAACGGCCCCGGCCGGATCGTCGAGCGAGGCAACGAGAAAGCGGCGGGCCAATGTCGTCGCTCCGCCGTGGACCGGGCCGTCGAACGCGCCGAGGCCTGCGCCCAACACCGCGTAGATACTGCCGCGAGCACTGGCCGCCACCCGCGCGGCCACCGCGCCTGCCGACAGATCGTGATCGGCCAGCAGAACGAGCGCGGCGTCGAGGAGCGCGATCTTCTGCGGTGACGGCGGGTCGTCGGTGAGACACGGCCACAGACGTTCGGCGATCGTCCCCGGCTGCCCGGTCCCGTCGCCGAGGACATCGACACATGCCGTGATGACCCTCGACGCCGTGGCAGCGACCGTCGGCAGATCGCGGCGGTGTCGACGGGTATCACGCGCACCGAGGACGTCGACGGACAGTCGGATGAGGTCGAGACCGCGCGCAGCCGGCCCGCCCGCCTCTCGGATCACCGCCGTCGTCGATGCGTCGACCGCTGCGGACGGCCACTGACCATCCGTGTCCCACAACAGGTTCGCCACCTCCTCGAAGCTGTGGTCGCGGGCCAGCGCGACCACGTCGTGTCCGCGGTAGTACAGCCGGTCGTCCTGCAGCAGCGTCAGCCGCGTCCGTATCCGCTCCACCACTCCGGCGGGCGCGCGCCGCGGACGCCCCGCGGCCACGGCCTCGACCTCCTCGACCGCGAAGACGCTCCCGTCGACGCCGTCGATCCGGATGCTCGTCATGCGTCCGCGACTCACATAGGCGTAGACGGTGGCGACCTTCACGCCGAGGAACCGGGCCACCTGCTCGGTAGTCAGGTAGTCGCGGCCGTCGTGGTGGATCGGTTTCGGGAAACGTCGCGTATGGGTCCGTGGCACATATTGATCAAATCAACATTGACCCCACTGATCAACATCGCGCATCGTGAGCGAATGGCACGCCGAAGGGGTTGCCACACAAGAGAGGTGGTGTCGTGATGGATCAGTTGATCGCACCGGAAGGACTGGCGAACGTCGTCGTCGCCGACACAGAGATCGGCGATGTGCGCGGTGACGAGGGGTTCTATCACTATCGCGAGCACTCCGCGATCGAGCTCGCACGGACCCGGACCTTCGAGGAGGTCTGGTATCTCTTCGTCCACGGCGCACTTCCCGACCGCGCCGAGCTGTCCGGATTCCGTTCCGCGGCGGCACCGCTGGGCACGCTGCCCGACGAACTGGCCGGCCTGCTCCGGACCGTCGCCGTGCTCGGTGACGAGCGGGACACACTTGCCGGCCTGCGGACAGTGCTGTCGGCGGCCGGACCGGCCCAGCATGCTGCCCCGCTCTGGGAGAGCGACGCGGAATCCATCCGGCGCGATGCGATGCGGGTGGCGGCCCTCACCCCCACGACCCTGGCCGCGGTGCACCGAATCCGCATCGGTGAGGAGCCGGTCGCCCCCGCTCCGGACCTCTCCGTGGCGGCCAACTGGCTGTATCAGGTCACCGGGCGGCGTCCGGAACCCGCCCACGCTCGCGCGATCGAGCAATACCTGATCGCGACCATCGATCACGGGTTCAACGCCTCCACCTTCACCGCCCGGGTGATCGCGTCGACCGGCGCAGACGTCTACGCGGCGGTCTGCGGCGCTCTCGGCGCGTTCTCGGGTCCGCTGCACGGCGGCGCACCGGACCGTGCCCTGGACGCGCTCGACGAGATCGCCCGCCACGGTGACGCGACCGCGTGGGCTCGTGAGCAGGTGGCCGCGCACCGCCGGATCATGGGTTTCGGGCATGCCGTGTACCGGACCGTCGATCCACGTTCGGAATTGCTGCGGTCCATCGCCCTCGAACTCGGTGGGCCGACCGTCGACCAGGCCGTCGATGTGGAACGCCAGGTGGTCGCGGTGTTGCGGGAGGCCCATCCTGACCAGCCTCGATACGCCAACGTCGAGTTCTACGCAGGTGTCGTGATGGAGGCCTGCGGGGTCCCCCGGTCCATGTTCACCCCGACGTTCGCGGTCAGTCGCGTCGTCGGATGGTGCGCCAACATCGCCGAACAAGCGCGGTCACGCAAGATCATCCGCCCGCGTGCGCGCTATGTCGGCCCGGCCGTGTCGGTGGCGCCGACGTCACGGTGATCGGGTAACGCCTGCGTCTCGGTTCGAGGTACGCCCTGGGGTTGAACACGACAGTTCTGCAACACTGGCACCACTTGTCACAGGCCCCTGGGAGTACCCATGTCCGGATGGCGGAAGCTTCTCACCGCTACGACGATCGCGGCACTGAGCGCGGCCGGCACCGCGCTGGTGTCCGCGCCCGCCCACGCGTCGCTCTGCAGTGCGGTCGGCTTCCACGGCGGCGACGTCGGCAGCACCGGGAGTTCCGGATCGAGTCAGATCGGCCTCGGCAGCATGGACTTCGGCAGCTACCGGGCGGGCGGCAAGAAGCCACAGGGCCCCCTCGTCAAGCTCCGCGGCGCGAGCAAGGCGATCCAATGGGTGACCGGCCCACGCAGCCCCAACCGCACCGACCAACGGTTCTCCATCACCGCCACCGACGTGGGAGTGCCGTGGGACAACGGTTCCGGACAGGTGCTGATGGCATTCGGGGACACGTGGGGCAGATGCGCGGGCCAGATGGTGTGGCGTCACAACACGATGTTGCGGAGCAGCGGCAACACGGACCTCGACAAGGGCATCACCTTCCCGAACGCCGTCCCCGGGGCCATCCGGTCCGGAGCCTCGGTGACGCCCGCACATCCGGCCTTCGCGCAACCCATGCTCAACGCGGTCGCGGTCCGCAACACCGAGGTCGGCAAGATCCCGACCGGCGGCATCTCGATCAACGGCGTCCAGTACATGAGCTATATGTCGATCCACCGGTGGACGGGGCCGGGCAGGTGGGTGACGAACTACTCGGGGATCGCGGTCTCCCGCAACAACGGACAGACCTGGACCACCGACGACAACACCGTCCGTGCGAATCTCGACCTCACGGTGCCCGGCATCACCCAGCTCGCACAGGGCCACGGCCGCTTCCAGATGGGTGCGTTTCTGCGCTCCGGCGGATACGTGTACCAATACGGCACCCCCAACGGTCGGCTCGGCGCGGCCTTCGTCTCCAGGTTCCGCCCGGCGGACATCTTGAATCTGAACCGATACGAGTACTACCGGGGCGGCGGTTGGTCGCCGCGGCCGATCGACGCCGTGCCGATCGTGCGACCACCGATGAGCGAGCTGTCGGTCGCCTACAACCGATACCTGAAGCGGTTCGTCATGCTCTCCGAACGCGCAGGCAACATCGTGCTGCGCACCTCACCCACCCCGGTCGGGCCGTGGAGCAATGAGCGGGTGATCGTGCCGGCCGCGCAGCCGCACGGTCTCTACGCGCCATACATCCATCCGCGGTCGACCGGACGCTCCCTGTACTTCGTCGCATCCCGCTGGGACGACTACAACGTCATGCTCATTCGGACCGACCTGGCCAAGGTCGGCTGAGACGGGCGATTCGCTCGCATGTCATGGCCGCTGTCGGGTCCGCGGCGTAACGTCGGGACCAGTCGCCGACCCACCGATGCTCAGTGAGGAGTGTGATCATGGGTCAACCCGCCCCTCCCCCACCGCCGCCGCCGGAACCGGTCCCCGCTCCGGAGCCGATCCCCGAACCACCACCGGAGCCGCCGATCCCGGTGCCGGAACCCGAGCCGATCCCTGCGCCGGGTCCCGATCCCGATCCGGGGCCGGAACCCGGTCCACCGCAACCAGATCCGCCGCCGCGGCCGGTCATCATCTGACCGGGCCCCCACCCCACCGAGGAGAACGATGCCCCGTCGCGTAGTCCTGATCCGCGCGATCAACGTGGGTGGAGCAAAGCTCCCGATGGCCGATCTTCGGGCGATGGCAGAGGAACTCGGCGCCACAAATGTGTCCACCTACATCGCATCGGGCAATCTCCTCTGCGATCCGCCAGCGGCGACCGACGAATTCGACCGTGCCCTCGAGGCGGCGATCACCGAGCGTTTCGGCTACGAACGCGAGGTGATCAGCCGATCGCGCGACGACCTGGCCGCCGCTCTCGACGCTCACCCGTTCACCGTCGTCGACCCGAAGTTCTCGTACGTCTACTGCCTCACGGGCGTACCCAGCACCGCCAAGGCCGCCGAGTTCGAGAAGCGGGACTTCGGCGACGACGAGCTCACCGTCATCGGCAACGACCTGCACATCCGGTTCGCCGCCGGGGCGGGCAAGTCGAAACTGAGCGCACCGGTGATCGCCAAAGGCCTTGGCGTCCAGGGCACCGGGCGCAATCTCAAGACGGTCCGCACACTCATCGACCTCGCCGACAGGGACTGATCAGTTGGTGGGCGGTGGCTGGTAGGTCGCCGTCGGCGGAGGATGCTTGCGCAGCATGCGCACCCGGAGCGCATCGTAGATCGGCGGTGACCGCAGCAATGACGCGACGACCACCGCCATCGCCCCCGACATCAGCATCGGGATGGTGACAGTGGTGACCGCGGTCATCTCGATCACGAGGACCAGGCCGGTGAACGGCGCCCGGACGATCGAGGCGAACAACGTGGACATCCCGACCAGCGCGAAAGCGATCGTGAGGTCGGTGTGCAGTCCGGGTACCACGACGTCGGTGATGCGACCCGCGATGAGTCCCATCAGCGCTCCGAGCGCCAGGATCGGCGCGAAGATGCCGCCGGGGGTGCCTGCCGCGTACGACACCGGACCGGCGATGAATCGCGCCGCGACATAAAGGATCACGACGGGCAGCGCGAACCGCTGGCCGGCCAGGATGAGGTTCGCGAGCCCGTCCCCGCCACCGACCACCACCGGTTCGACGAAGAGCAGGGCGCCGACGGCCGCGCCGATGAGTCCGGCCTTCACGATCGCCGGTACGCGCCGCACCATGTCGAACCCCTCGAGGCACACCAGGATCAGCTTGTTGTAGACCACGCCGAGCACCCCGACGACGAGGCCGAAGACGGCGAAGATGGGCAGCGTCGTCAACGACGGTGTCGGGACCGACCCGACATGCGTGAAGTCCGGCTCGTTCCCGAGGACCAGTCGACTCGCACCGACACCGATGGCCACCGCGACCATCGTCACGATCGCCTCGCGCAGGCGGAAGGTCTTGGTGACCTCTTCGAAGATGAAGAACACCGCGCTGATCGGGGCGTTGAAGGCCACCGCGACACCGGTCCCCGACAGCACGGTCTGCAGCAGCCGGACCTCGTCCTGCGCTCGGTTCGCGAATCGTCCGGCTGCGGCACCGATCGCGGCCGCCATGTGCACCGTGGGGCCCTCACGTCCGAGGACCATGCCGGCCACACCGACCGAGAGCAGCCCGCCGACGAACCGTGCCGGGACCACCGACAGCGGCGGCGGGTCGGCCTCACCGCGGTCGACTGCTTCCACATGCTGGATGCCGCTACCCGCGGAGAGCGGCTGCCACCTGGCGATCGCGGCCGCCGCGGCCGCCGCGACGGCCGACACCGCGATGGGGATCAGCCAGCCCCACGCCGCATGCCCGTGCGCCCAGTCGACGATCTCGCCACGCCAATGATCGGTGTGTTCGAGGACCCACCGGAAGGCACCGCCCACGAATCCGGCGACGGCTCCTGCGATCGCGGCGAGCACGAGGATGACCCAGAGCGTGCGACCGGTGAGGAGGTCCTCGGTGACGCCGGCATGGGCGGACGGCTCGTCGTCGGGCCCCCGGTCGGCCGCTGTCAACGGTCACCCACGTCGCACCGTGCGGTCACATCGACCACTCGGGTCACGCGGCGGCGAGCGCCGACGTCACCTTCTCGAGGTCCGTGAGCTGGGTCTGTTTGGGTGCCTCCCACAGTTTCCGCGGGAGCTCTTCGAGTACCAGGATGGCCGTTTCCGCGGCGTCGAACCGGGCCGACTTCTCGTCCTCGTCGGCCAGCTCCGCCGCCGCGATCAGCTTGTCGTCGAGGTCGAAGACGGCGTCGTCGAGACGATCACGGGCCGCGACCAGGTCCTGGTCGTGCGGGATCGCCGGGTTCGCGTGTACATCGGCGATCGCATACCGCACCCGTCGATGTAGGAGCGCCTCCCGGGAGGTCGCCGACGTCCATTCGACGGGTGCCCGACCGGGCTTGCCCGGGATCAGATCGGTCGATCGGGCGAACTTCTTGACCCGTTTGTCGGAATCCCAGGCGAACCACGCCGCGCCGCCCAGGATGAAAAGTGCCACCACGACGGTGATCACGATGACCAGGATCGCAACCACGCCGTTCACCTCGTCTCTGCGATCGTCGGCTCAGCCATGTATCGACCTTAGCCGTCGGCGGTCGGACGAAGGATCAGCGGCGTGGCACCTGGCAGAACCGCTGCACCGGCAACCAAGGGCCGAGCGATCCGAGATCGGGCAAACTGCTGCTGGTGGTCAGGTAGCGGTTCTGAATTGCCAGTTTCGCCCCGAGGAATCCTCCTCGCAGCCCCCAGAATTCGACGACATGGGCGAGTTCCAACCGGGCGCGCCGGTCCCCGGTCCACACACTCGCACCGCGGAATTGCACCGGTTTGCTCGGCAGGAGTTGCTGCCAGCCCGACCAGCTCGCGCCTGCCAGCGGCACCGCCCGCCCGTTGATCAGCCGGATCGCACGGGTGCGGATGTTGGCACCGGGAGTCCGTTCGGGCGAGAGGACGGTGAACGACGCATCGCGCGCGGTGAGTCCGTTCGGTGACACGCGACAGTCTGCTTGTTTGGCCAGGAGCACCTGGCCGGTCTTGCCGCGTGCGACGTCGATCTGGGCGTCTGCGACCGATCCCGTGGCGAGCACCGTCGCCAGGAGAACGCCGAGAGTGATCAGCAGGGCACGGCATCGTGAGTTGCTCATGATTCGCCTCCTCGGGGCGATCGACGACAACTCCTTCGACGCTAACACCGGCGAGCCGGCCTCGTGACCTGTCTCGACGACCAGCCACGCGGGCGGTCACCGCCCGGCCGACTCCGCTCGGAGAGCCGCCGCGTTCACCCGGGTCAAAACCGCGTGCAGTTCTTCGAGGTCGGAGAGATCCACGCCGAGGGCCTCCACCACCGCCGGCGGGATCTCCAGCGCCCGGACGCGCAGTTCGCGACCCGCGGGCGTCAGCGCGATGTCGACGTTGCGCTCGTCGTCGTCACGACGCTGCCGCATCACCAGCCCGGACCCTTCCAGCCGTTTGAGCAGCGGTGACAATGTCGCCGAATCCAGTTGCAGCACATGACCGATGTCCTTCACCGCCCGGGGCGAACTCTCCCAGAGGGCCAACATCACGAGATATTGCGGGTGGGTGAGACCGAGCGGTTCGAGAAGGCGGCGGTAGATCTTGAGAACCGAGCGGTTGGCCACCGCGAGCGCGAAGCAGACCTGCCTCTCGAGGAGCAGCGGATTCTCGCCGACCGTCATGCTGTCGCCCATTCGCCCTCACCTCTCGACCGCTCGTCCACACGAGTCTAGAGGAATTCGGTCGCGCACGATCATGTCGCGCGTTGCATCAGCCGGTCGGTGTCTGGAACTCGGGCTGGTCGATGATGCGCACCCAGGATCCGTCGTCCTGTCGCGCGACGACCTGCGCACGGGCGCCGGCACCGTCGCGGGGAGGGGTCGATGTCAACGCCAGGTCGTCGCCGAAATACAGCGTGGGCAAGGGCGCTTCCGGGGTGAAGGTCGGATTGTGGGCCAGCACCGAGGCCCACAGTTCACGGATGGCGGTCCGGCCACGGGTGACCTCGCCCGGCGGGTATGCCATCACGGCATCCGGGTGGTAGAGCGACGCCACGGCATCCGGATCGCCGGCATTCGAGAACTCGACGAACAGCCGGGTGATGTCCTCGGGGTTGGTGGCCTTGTCGATGTGCTGACCGGACATTCTCGCCTCCTGGGTGAAGTGGATGTGGGTGAACTGGATGTCGTTCTCACCTGTGTCCACAGTCGCGCGTTCGTAAGAAGAAGTCCAACTGATTTAATGTATTGCGACTATCATCGAAAATTATGGAACTGCGTCAGCTCGAGTACTTCGTCGCGGTCGCCGCCGAGTCGGGTTTCACCACTGCGGCAGCGCGCGTGCACACCACTCAGCCGAACATCAGCGCACAGATCCGCGGTCTGGAACGTGAACTGGGCGCCGAGTTGTTCGATCGATCCGGACGACGGGTCGCCCTCACCGACGCGGGCAGGGCGGCGTTGCCCGCCGCGCGCGATGCGCTGGCCGCCGCCGAGTCGGTCCGCCAGGCAGTGGCCGACGTCAACCAGGTGCTGCGCGGCCATCTGTCGGTCGGAATGGTCGACGGATGCACGGTGCGGCCACTGTTCACCACCCTCGGGTTGTTCCGTGACCGCCATCCCGGCGTCGGACTGTCGCTCACCGAGGGCGCCTCGGACGGTCTCGTCGCACGGGTGCTGCGCGGCGAACTCGACGTCGCGCTGGCCGGGTATGCCGGCGATCTCCCGGATGGTGTCGACGAACTGCCCGTGGTGCGCGAACGGGTGGTCGCGGCGCTACCGCTCAACCATCCGCTCAGCTCGAAAAAGGTTCTGTCACTTCGTGATCTACACAACCACCCGGTGCTGGGCCTGCCGCGCGGCGCGGGCATCCGAACCGCATTCGATCGGGGCGCCGGCGACGTGCGGACGGCACTGGAGGCGTCGTCGCCGGATGCCGTCGTCGAACTGGTCGCGAGTGGATTGGGCATCGGGGTGTTGAGCGAGTCGATCGTCGCCGACCGCGCCGATGCCGTGATCGGCCGACCGATCCGGGGGGTCGATGACCTGGCATCGCTCGGCTTCGTGTGGCGCACGCCCGCCGGCCCGGCGGTGCAGGCGTTTCTCGGTCTGGCCGGCCGCGAGTTCGGGTTCGACGCCGATCAGGCGGTGTCCTGATCCGGGCCGGTGACGGCCCGGTCGGTGCCGGTCGGACGGCCTGCGACGAGGTCCTCGACGTCGAGTCCCCATGACCCGTACCGGGCGTCGAACTTCTTCGCCCGCTCGCTCGCCGAGGCGAGCTTCTCGGGTGAGTACCGCTTGCGCGCCCATCGCGAGCGCGGGCGCGCCAGACGGATCGCGCCGACCCACGCGACCGGGGCGATGAAGGCGCCGATCGCGGCGGTGGAGTATTTGCCCTTCGCGACGCACAGGAGCAGAGCGACGACGGTGATCGGCAGGTTCACCGACAAGACCACCGGGCCGAGCGACACCGTGTCGTCATCGTCCTGCTGTAGCGGGTTGATGCCGAGCACCGACAGTCCGAGGGCCGCGATCGTGAGGGAGACGACCTGCACCGACAGTTGGCCCTCGCGAGTCCAGTAAACGTCCTCGAGGTGCAGGATGAGGGCGAACTCGTCGAGCACCAGCGAGGTCCCGATGCCGATGAGCACGGCACTGATCTCCGCGCCGGGAGATGCTCCGTCGACCGCCACCGAGACGAATGCGCCCCCGACGGTCGCGATGATGCCCGGCACCGCGTGGTGGATGTGCACTCCGCCACGCACGTTGTCCTTGAACGGGCCTCGGCCGGCACGGATGAGTCTGGTGATCAGACGCGTGAGGAGAAACGTCACCACGAAGGACAGGAACAACAGGAACAACGGCAGCCGCGCACCGGTGACGTCGGCCATGTCGATGTGCATCCGGGGGCCAGGACCCGTCCGCTCAGGACTTCGGCGCCACCAGCCCGGTGCGCCGTTGCTCGATGATCAGGCACCGGTCCTCGACATAGAGCAGGCCTGCGTCCTCGGCGATCGCGCAGGCCTCCGCCGATTCGATGCCCAACTGCAGCCACAACGCGCTCGCGCCCGCCGCCACCGCCTGCCGCGCGACCTCCGCGGCGTCCTCGGACGGACGGAACACGTCGACCAGTCCGACCTGTTCGGGAATGTCGGCGAGTGTGCGGTGGACCTTCTGGCCCACGATCTCATCGGCATGCGGGTTCACTGGGATGATCCGCCAGCCGTGCTCTGCCATGTACGCGGGAACCTCGTTGGCGGCCTTCGAGGGGTTGGCACTCGCCCCCACCACGGTGATGGTGTCGTAGGTGCGCAGGATCTGTTCGACGATCTCGTCGGTTGTGCTCATGGGCCGAGTCTAGGAGGAGTCGGTCCCTTCGTGGCCCGACCGGCGTGTTGCGAGCGCACCTGCCGACGCCCAAATATTCTCTGTCTGTGAGCGACGCTCGAGACGACCAGGCTGAACCCACGCACTCGCAGTCCGACGCGGAACGTGGAGTGCGCTGGTTCGAGACGGTTGGCGTCGTCGTGCTGTCGGTGACCGCGATCCTCACGGCGTGGAGCGGATTCGAGGCGAGCAAGTGGGGCGGCGCCATGTCGATTTCGTTCTCCCAGGCGTCATCTGCACGCATCGAGGCGGCGCGGGACGCCGGTGCCGCCAACGCGGCGAAGCAGATCGATCTCGCCACGTTCTCGCTGTACGTGCAGGCCGTCGCGGAGAAGAACGACCTGCTCGCAAGATTCACCGAGGATCGCTTCACCGATCGTTTCCGACCGGCTTTCGACGAGTGGCTGGCGTCCAAGCCGCTGATGAATCCGAACGCGCCGAAGAGCCCCTTCGAGCTCGCTTCGTACTCGCCGCCCGGACAACGGGAGGCGGCCGCCGCAGACGCGCGCGCCGATCGCTTGTTCCAGACGGCGCTGCGCAACAACCAGCGTGGCGACAATTACACGATCCTGACGGTGCTGTTCGCGCTTGTCCTGTTCTTCGCGGCATTCTCCAGTCGCTTCGATGCACCGCGGCTCCGATGGGCCATGCTGGCGGCCTCTGTCGTACTGATGATCGTCGGGATCGTCTTTCTCGCCACGTTCCCGAAATTGATCTGACGGTCGCGACGAACTGTTCCGGGGACTGCGGCACCCCGCTGTCTCCGGCCTGATCCGCGCGGTGCACTCTCGTTGGGGTGACCACATGGGAGCTGCTCGCCGTACTGGCCGCCGGGGTCGGCGCGGGCGCGATCAACGCCGTCGTCGGCAGCGGGACACTGATCACCTTCCCGACGCTGGTGGCGTTCGGAGTGCCGCCGGTCAGCGCAACCATGTCGAACGCCGTCGGACTCGTCGCAGGCGGGGTCTCCGGTACGTGGGGCTATCGACGCGAGCTGGCCGGCCAGTGGCCGCGACTGCGGTGGCAGATGCCCGCGTCGTTCTTCGGAGCGATCGTGGGCTGCTGGTTGCTGCTGCATCTGCCCGAGAAGGTCTTCGAGGCGATCGTGCCGGCGCTGCTGGTGGCGGCGCTGGTCCTGGTGGTGGCGCAACCGCGCATCCAGAAGTGGGTCGGGCATCGGACAACCGGCCCAGGTCATCCGACCGTCGACCTCACCGGTCCCCGGATCGCGACCATGGTGACCGCCACGTTCGCGGTCGGCGTCTACGGCGGATACTTCACTGCGGCCCAGGGAATCCTGCTCATGGGCGCGCTCGGCGTGATCGTCCCCGACGATCTGCAGCGGATGAACGCCGCGAAAAACCTTCTCGCGCTGGTGGTCAACGTGGTTGCCGCGGTCACCTACACGCTCGTGGCCTTTGATCGGATCGACTGGACCGTCGCCGCACTGATCGCGATCGGGTCGCTGTTCGGCGGGGTACTCGGTGCCCGCTACGGGCGCCGACTGTCGCCCACCGCGCTGCGCGCGGTCATCGTCGTCGTGGGCCTGATCGGGTTGTGGCGCTTGCTGACAGCGTGAGTGTCCCCCTGCCGGTTGAATAGCCCCGAACGTAGCGAGGGAGCGTATCGACCCCCTGCCACCAACCCCCCGGCCACCAACCGCTCATTCTTGTCGGTGCTCCGGGATATGGTTGGGGTCAGTTGATGGTGATGTGGGTTGTCGTTTCCGATGACGGGCAGATGTTGTTGGTGTCCTGATGGTTTCGATCTGTGAAGGCCCACTGTCGTGTTCCCTGCTGTCGTGTTCACCTGTTCTGATCCCGATGCTGCCGAGGCGGCGATCGCGTCGACGTCGCCGAGTGAGCTCGGCGAGGCCGCGCGTGAGCACCTGCGATCGAGCCGCCGGCATGAGGCCCGGTCGTTGCTGGCGGCCCACCGCCTGGGTCAGGCCGTCTATGACGACATGGTGATGTCGCTCAGTGCCACCGGACAGATGCGGGTGCGCAACGGCGCCGACAAAGCGGCCATCGGTGAGATCTCGCTGCAGTTGGGGATCTCGCGCACCAAGGCCGGTACCTGGTTCAACCTCGGCGACGCCCTGCAACGCCTCCCCAAGATCCGGCGGGCCTATCTGGCCGGCGACCTCAGCACCCACCGCATGTCGACAATGGTCTACGCCGCCCAGACCGCACCCGACACCATCACCGGCGAACCGACACCAACCGAGCCCAGCGGCTCCGACGGTCCTGAACCTGCCGGCCCCGAACTTGCCAACCCCGACCTTGCCCAACCGGATGCTGTCGACCCGGAACCCGGCGATTCTGGTGAGCTGCCGGATTCGGGTGCGCGCGGCGCGGTGTCGCAAGCTGATGCCGATGATGTGCCGGTCCTCGATTTCGAGGACCTGGCCCTGGAATTGTCGTCGCGACCCACCACCGACCGAGTGTTCACCGACCAACTCGCCGACATCGTCATCAGCCTCGACCCCGACGCCGCCACCGAGGCCCGCCACGAGTTCGCCGACGCCTGGCAGAACCTCACCGTCACCGCCGACGCAGCCGGACACATGAACCTCGACGCCTGCATACCCGCCGAAGACGGCGTTCACCTGACCCAGCGGATCACCGCGCTGATCGCCGCTCGCATCTGCCGCCGCGACCCCCGCCGCATCGGACAACACCGCGTCATGGCCCTCGCCGAGATCATCGGCGTCCCCGGCAAAACGCTCACCTGCGGCTGCGGCCACGGCAACTGCCCCACCCAGCCACCCACCGACCCGGTGGGCCCGTCAGACGCACCGGCCCAGCAAGACCCGAACAGCGACCACCACACAACCCGCGACGACGACACCAGCGACGATGTGCGCGAGGAAGCCTCGAGCGATAGGGCAGACGAGCATGACCCGGATGAGGATGACCCGGATGAGGATGTCCGGGACGACGACGTCTCGGACGGCGGGGCGGGCGAAGACAGGGCGCCGAGCCTGATCCTCGACCTCACCGACCCCACCGTGCCGCGACTACGTGGCTACGGTGCCATCGACCCGACGTTGGCCGCCACCCTCATCGACCATTCCGCAACGCACGCACCGACACTGCACGCCCCGTCCGACGGTGCGTGCCGGCGTTCGTCCGGCCTCATCATCACCGGCCGCGACCCGGCGCCACCGGTCGACCCCACCGGCCACGGCGGACACACCCATCCGCAACCGGGCGCGCTGACCTACCGGCCATCACGCCGACTCCGAGACCACATCCTCCGCACCGACCTCTGGTGCCGATACCCACTGTGCGCCAAACCCTCCCACGAATGCGAACTCGACCATCTCGTGAAGTTCGACCACGCCGACCCACCGGCCGGCGGCTGGACCGTGGCCCTCAACCTCATACCCCTGTGCACACCCGACCACCACCGCAAACACCAAGCACTCTGGACACCCACCATGCACACCGACCGCACCATCACCTGGCACAACCCCACCACCGGCCAGGACATCACCACCCACCCGCGATGAAGGCCGGTTCGGCCGTCAACGCGAAGACGGAGGGAGCTTGCCCAACAGCGACCACCAGTACTCCTCCGGGATCTCCTCTCCCGCCCGAAGTACTTTGGCGAGGCCGAATGCCATGAAGATGCCGAGTATGCCGAGCCACAGCCCGGACAGCGAGATGAGTGTCCACGCGATCGCGACCGCGATCGACCACGGCGCGAGCAACAGCAGCAGCGGGGCGAAGAAGAACCCGACCGCCACAAACCAATAGGAACCCCAACGGTCGCAACGCATGACGATCGAGAGCCAGCGTGGGCTCGACGCGGTCGGCGCGCTCCTGGGAATACGAACGGTTGTCGTCTGCGCTGTCATGTCGCCCTCCTGGTCGCCTCGTAACTCCATGGTGCGACCAGAAGGGCTCGGGTTCCACTACCTCTCAGGTAACGGAATTCAGACCGCGAGCCTCACACGAAACCCGTTCAGCCATACGGCTGGCGGGCGGTTTCCGGGTCCCCGTAGGTGATGGCGCGTTCTCGCCTGGAGTCGGTCAGCAACGTGGCACTCCAATTCATCACGGTGCCCATGCGGTTACGCATGCCGGCGAGGAAGGCGATATGGATGACTCCCCACGCCAACCAGCCGGTGTATCCGGAGAGCTGCAACTTGCCCGCCTGCACCACGGCGTGCCGTCGCGCGATGTAGGCCGCACTACCCAGATCGTGATAGCGGAACGGTGCACGATCGGTCCCACCGCCTGCGAGATGTGCGATCACCGCCCCAACATGCCGACCACCCTGCATGGCCACCTCGGCCACCCCGGGCAGTTCGTCACGAGAACTCATGTCGCCGACCACCCACACATTCGGATGACCCTGTACCGACAGGTCCGCCTCGACCGGGACGCGCCCACCACGGTCCTGCTCGACGCCGAGCGCGTGTGCGAGAGCCGCGGCGAACGGTACGGCTTCCACGCCGGTGGTCCACAGCGCGGTCTTCGATTCGTAGTGGACCACCTCATGCGGCTCGGCTTTGCCGGTGGTCTCCACCTGGTCGGCGGTCACGCCGGTCACGTGCACGCCGAGGTGCGTTTCGACACCGAGTTCGTCGAGCGTCTTCTGTGCCCGCCGGGACAGCGCAGGACTGAACGACGGCAACACCCGGTCGCCACCGTGCAGCAACAGAACTCGCGCCTCCCCGGGGTCGATACTGCGGAACTCGTTCTGCAGCGCAAGCGTCGCGAGTTCGCGGATCTGGCCGGCGAGCTCGACTCCGGTGGGGCCGCCCCCGGCCACCGCAAAGGTGAGCCACGGACGTCGCTGGGCCGCTTCCGGTAGTGACTCGGCCAACTCGAATGCGCCGATGATCTTGCGGCGGATGGCAAGTGCGTCGTCGAGCGTCTTCATGCCCGGCGCGAACTCCGCGAAGTCGTCGTTGCCGTGATACGCGGTCCGCATGCCCGCCGCGACGACGAGGTGGTCGTAGGGGATCGTCATGGTCGATCCGTCGGGACGTTCGACGGCTACTGTCCGTGCTTCCGCGTCGACGTTCTTGGCCTCTCCCAGCACCACCTTCGCATTCCGCTGACGCCGCAGCAGATGCCGGATCGGGCTCGAGATCGCGCCCTGGGACAGGAGCCCGGTCGCACATTGGTAGAGCAACGGCTGGAACAGGTGGCTGGTGCCGCGGTCGACGACCGTCACCGCGACATCGGCGCGCCGCAGCCGTCGGGCCGCATGCAGGCCCCCGAATCCGGCGCCGATGATCACCACGTGGGTCCGGCCGTTCTCGTTACGGGTACGCACGACTGAATTCTTCCAGACCGCAGGTGTGGGCATCGGCTGATCGTGGTGGGCGAGTCACCCTCTGCAGGTCATCGCATCGCCGACGGAGGGGGAGACTGTGCGGTTGTCGCTCATGACGGACAGGACTGGCCCACAATGTGGTCATGACCGAACCAGGTGTCCCTGATCCGATCAGCCCGGCCGACCCCGTTGCCATTCCTCGGCACATGGCGGTGAGCTATCTCAAGGAGCGGGTCTACGCGACCTTCACCGGATTGGCGCTCGTGCTCGTCATGTACCGCGGATCAGGCCATCACGACGCCGCTTATGCGTTCGAGATCCTCGCCCTGGGCGTCTTCGCGGTGGTCCTCGCCGGATTCGCGGCCGACGGCATCGCCTATCTCGCCGTGCACCGACATTTCCCGACCGGCCGCGACCTGCGCACCATCGTCGGCATTTCCACCGGCGCACTGGGCACCCTGGTCTTCCCGTTGGTCCTGATCACCTTGGCATGGCTCGACATCCTGGAACTCGACACCGCACTGCTCATCTCCGGCTACATCTACATCGGCACGCTGGCCCTCATCGGCTGGCTGGCGGTCCGCAAGGCCGAGATCAACTGGTGGCAGAAGCTGGCAGCCCTGTTCACCCTCGTCCTGATCGGTTTCGTCGTCCTCGCGATCCAGGTCTTGGCCCACAGTCATTGATCGGCGCCACAGTCATTGATCGATGCCACAGTCATTGATGTGTGAGGCGCAGAAGCAGGCGGGGAGTCAGGCACCGACCGATGCACTTGCACGATCACGTGCACCCGAGAAATGGAGGTGTTCGTCCGCGACATCCCCACGCAGCAGCCGACGATCGGCGTAGTAGCTCATCGACATCACCCACGGCGCCTCCGGACCCTGTTTGGGCAGGGACGACAGCGCACGCTGCACATAACCGGCGCCGAAATCGAGGAGCGGGCGCGTCGGCATCGCCGGGTCGGCGACCGCCCACACGCTGTCGTATTCGTGGCTGTCCATGTAGCCCAGGAGCTGACAGAAGTATTCACACAGAAGGCCGATCTTCAGCGTCCACGACGCGTTGGTGTAGCCGATCGCCAGAGCGAAATTGGGCACCCCCGAGAGCATCATCCCGCGATAGACAACGGTGTCGGGCATCGAGACCGGGCGCCCGTCGACGGTCAGGTCGATGCCACCGATGATCTTGAGGTTGAGGCCGGTGGCCGTGACGACGATGTCGGCCTCGAGTTCCTCGCCGCTCTCGAGAAGTATCCCCGTCTCGGTGAAGGTGTCGATCCGATCCGTCACGATCGACGCCTTGCCCTTGCGGATCGTGCGGAACAGGTCGGAGTCGGGCACGACGCACAGACGCTGATCCCAGGGGTTGTACGGCGGATTGAAATGCTCGTCGACGGGGTAGCCCTCGGGTAGCTGAGATGCGTTGATCTTGCGGATCATCCGCCGCGCGACCTTCGGGAACCGTTGGCACAACTCGAAGAGCAGTCGTTGCTGGGCCACGTTCTTCTGGCGGGTCAGCGCGTAGCCGCGCTTGTCGCCGAGGGCCTTCTTGAGGGCGTTGGCGATCGCATCCTCACGAGGCAGCGGGATGATGTAGGTCGGCGTCCGCTGCAGCATGGTGATGTGCGCGGCATCGTCGGCCATGGCGGGCAGCAACGTCACGGCGGTGGCACCACTGCCGATCACCACGACCCGTTTGCCCGCGTAGTCGAGGTTCTCCGGCCAGTGCTGCGGGTGCACGATCTGACCCTGGAACCGTTCGCGCCCTTCGAATTCCGGGGTGAAGCCTTCGTCGTAGTCGTAGTAGCCGGAGCCGCAGAAGATCCAGTTGGCGCTGATCCGCGTCCGTTCGCCGGTATCCGCCCGGTCGATCTCCACCAGCCAGCGCGCGTCGTCGGACGACCACGCCGCCGACACCACCCGGTGCTGATACCGGATGTGGTCGGTGAGCCCGTTCTCGTCGATCGTCTCGTGGAGGTAGTCGAGGATGCGCGGCGCATCGGCGATGGCCTCCTTGTCCGTCCACGGCTTGAACTCGTAGCCGAAGGTGTGCAGGTCCGAGTCCGAGCGGATACCCGGATAACGGAACAGGTCCCACGTGCCACCCGCGGCGGCACGCGCCTCGACGATCGTGAACGACTTCGCGGGTTGCTCGGTGATCAGATATCGGGCTGCGCCGATACCCGATATCCCGGCACCGACGATGAGGACGTCGACGTTCTCGGTGGTGTTCGAAGTTGTCACCCGGTGCTCCCCTGGTCGCTCGCGGTCATGGTGTCACTACCAGCATGCGCAGCCTCAGACCTCGACGCCAGGGGCAAAGTGCAACTGGGACCCATGCCCCATGGTGCAGACTGTGTGAATGTCTGAGTGGCCGAGACCGTCGGCGCGTATCCGAGAGCTGCTGAGGCGGGGCGCCGAGATCGCGCTGAACCCGCCGGACGAGTGGATCGACGAGATGCACTCGGCGGCCCTCGGCGGCGTCCGCATGAGTACCGTCGCCGACGACCCGGTGCTCGCCGAGGGCGCACGCCGCACCAACCTCGCCAACATGCTGCACTGGGCGGCCGCCAACATTCACGAACCCGGCCGTCGGGTGCCGGTGAACCTGACTGCAGACACCCTCGACACCGCACGCGACCTGGTACGACGCGGGCTCGGTGAATCCTCTCTGGACTCCTACCGGACGGCACAGTCAGTGGCGTGGCGCCGCTGGATGGACATCTGTTTCGGCCTCACCGACGACCCGGCCGAGCTGCGCGAACTGCTCGAGCTGTCGTCGTTGTCGATCTCGACGTTCATCGACGACACCGTCTCGGCGATGTCGTCGCGGATGGAGGCCGAGCGTGCCGACCTGACCCGGGGCACGCACGCCCAGCGCCGAGAGACGGTCGCACTACTCCTCGAGGGCGCACCGATCCCGCCGGCCCGCGCACAGGCGCAACTGGGCTACCGGCTGAGCGGCCCACACACCGCAGCGGTGATCTGGAGCGAAGCGGGCAGCGACGCGGCCAGCGATCTCGAGGCCGTCGCGGACACCGTGACCAGGGCGACCGAACAGCGGGAGAGACTCACCGTCGTGGCCAGCGCCGCCGCACTGTGGATCTGGCTGCCGACGACCGTTCTGCCGACGATCCGCACGATTCGCGAGCACCCACGGGTACGAGTGGCCTTCGGGCGACCCGGCAACGACTTCGACGGATTCCGCCGCAGTCACTTCCAGGCATTGGCCACCCAGCGCCTCGTCGCCCAGCTGGCGTCACCTCAGCAGGTGGCCCGCCACGAGGATGTCCGGCTGGTCGCCCTGCTGACCACCGACCCGACTGCCACCGAGGAGTTCCTCACCGACACCCTCGGCGAACTCGCCACCGCCGACAACGACGTGATCGAGACCGTGCGCACCTGGATCTCCCAGCAGTGCAACACCTCTCGCACCGCCGAACAACTCTATGCTCACCGCAACACCGTCATCCGCCGTCTGGCCCGCGCCGACGAACTCCTCCCCCGCCCGATCGCCGAGAACCTCGTGGACGTGGCCGCCGCGCTGGAGATCCTGCGCTGGCGGCCGAACTGAGGCACGTCACTGCGCGGCGCCGAGGCGCTCGCCGGCGGCGAACCCGGCAGGCACCCGTCCGTCCCGGACCGCGGTCGCGACGGCCTCTCCGATCACCGGCGCATGCTTGAACAGGTTGTGACCGGCCACCGCGAACACGCCGTCCGCCTGCCAGATCCCCACACCGTCGTCACCCCAGGGCAGGGTGGTGACCCAGCAATGCACCACATCTCGAGGCGTCGGGTCCAGCCCCGGCAACGCGCGTTCCACGTATTCCGCTGCGGCGGAAGCCAACTGTGTGAGTCGAGGTCCGTCGTCGATGGCCCCGTCGTCATGCGCATCGACGCTGTCCGACAGCCCGAGGCCAAAGCCGGAACGGTCCGGATACGCGGCCGCGTACACACCGGTGGCCCCGAACACCCCGCTACCGTCCTGCAGCGTCGGGAGACGGTCGACACGCTCGCGCGTCGCGAAGGACACTCGCACATGTGCACCCAGCCGCACCGGCAACGCCAACCCGACGCCACGAGCGAGCGCCGCGGTTCCGCGGCCGGCGCAGACGGCGACGGCGCCGTGCTCACCGAGTGTCGTCGGAGCATGGACGGTGACACGATCACCGCGATGGTGAAGGGAGATCACCTGCTCGTTGACGACGCGGGCGGCGAACCGCGACGACAACGCCTCGATGGCGGCGCGGGTGTGGATGGAGCCGCCGCCGGGATCGAACATCGCGTGGCCGTCGTAGTCGGCCAGCGCCGGAAGGATCTCGCGCACGGTTGCGCTGTCGAGATCCTCGGCCGGGATACCGGCCTGCCGGAGCAATGCCGCCCGGCGGGGCGCCGCATCACCGAGCGCGAGCGACCCGTCGTCGGATACCAGCTGGGCGCCGAATTCCTCCGACCACCCTCGCCACTGCTCACGCGCCCGGATCGCCAAGTCGATCAGGCGTGGGTCGTCGTGGGCGTGTCGGAAGATCCTCGACTGTCCGGCCGACTGGCCCCTGCCGGGCGGTCCGGACTCGTACACGGTGACCGAAAGGCCTTGTCGAGCAAGGTGGTAGGCCGTCGACAGACCGATGATCCCGGCTCCGATGACGGCGACATCGGACGTTACGGACATGACGATCAGGCTACGCGCCCGGGAACGGGTGGACAGTTCGACAGACCGGGGTACGGTCGGGACCAGAAGAGTCTGTCCAGCAGCGTGGCAGGCGGTCGGGATTCCCCCACGCCGAGAGGACATTGCTCATGCCCGAAGAACTCACCGGCATCACCGTCGCATTCCTGGTCGCGCCCGAAGGCACCGAACAGGTCGAACTCACCGAGCCGTGGAAGACCGTCGAGGCGACCGGTGGCACAGCGAAGCTGGTCTCCACCGAGAGCGGAACGATCCAGGCGTTCAACCACCTCGACAAGGCCGACACCTTCCCGGTCGACGCGACAACCGACGCCACCGGCGCCGACGCGTACGACGCGCTCGTGCTGCCCGGAGGGGTGGCCAACCCCGATTTCCTGCGCGCCGACGAGAGCGCGGTGGCATTCGTCAAGAGCTTCTTCGACGCCGGCAAACCCGTCGCGGCGATCTGTCACGCGCCGTGGACGCTGGTCGAGGCGGACGTGATCCGCGGCCGAACCCTCACATCGTTCCCGAGCGTGCGTACCGACGTCAGCAACGCCGGCGGCACGTGGGTCGACGAGGAAGTGGTGGTGGACAAGTCCGGTCCGAACACGCTGATCACCAGCCGCAAACCTGATGACCTGCCTGCCTTCAACGCATCACTGGTCGCGGAGTTCGCCAAGACGCACGCGTGAGCCCAGCCGGGTCACCCGTCCTGTTCGTCGAGTCTGGTCGCGACATCGGCGGGGAACCCGCCGGTGGCCACCGGCCCCCAGCGGGTCGGCGTGATGCGGATCAACGACTTGTTCTGCAGGCGCATCGCGGCGCGGTACTCGTCCCAGTCCGGGTGCTCGCCGGAGATGCTGCGGAAGTAGTCGACGAGAGCGTCTTCCGCGTCGGGCATGTCGAGCACCTCGGCGTCGCCGTCCACCTGAACCCATGCACCGTTCCATTCGTCTGACAACACGCAGACACTCACCACCGGGGTGTGACGGACATTGGCCGCCTTGGCCCGGCCGGGATAGGTGGAGATGACGATCCGTCCCTCCTCATCGACGCCGCCGGACACCGGTGAGAGCTGGGGTGTGCCGTCGCTGCGGACGGTGCTCAGCACCATCCGGTGCCGCGGACGGACGAAGTCGAGGAGAGCGGAACGGTCGACGGAGTCTGCGGTCGCAACAGTTCTGGCCATGGATTCGACCCTACGCCCGGGACGTCGACGGCACGCTTCAGAGCTTGAAACGCCCCGCGAAACCCCGTAACGGCATGTCGGCACTGGTGAGGATGCCGGGCCGCGCCGCCACCACGGATCTGATCGAGTTCAGCGCAGGCAATCCGGTCACCGTCATACCGATCGACGCGAACGACGACGGATCGGACAGGTCCACACCGGCCTTCGGGAAGATCATGTGCTTGCTGTAGATCGAGGGGTCGCCGGTGATCTGGGTGAGGTAGCAGCCCTTGATGTCCCACGACGGGTCCGTGTAGGGCGTCATCTGCCATTCCAGGTGCGACTCGACCCGCGCCACACCGTCGACCATGCCCTGATACTTGATGTAGCTCCCGCCGAGCGAGCCCTGCGGGAGGCTGTACCACCCGAGATCGATGTCCTTGGTGCACGCTCCGAGTTCGTAGGTGAACGTCACCTCGTCGAGTTCGAGGTCGAAGCAATCGGCCATCAGATACACCGAATCAGCGAAGACCTCGGTGTATTTGCGTAGCGAACCGGGGATCGTCGGGTCGTCCACCGGACGGCCGTATCCGACCGCCTTCCAGGTGTCGACCGAATGGTGACATGAGACATCGACCGACTCGGTGACCGTGACGTTCTCGATGTCGGCGACATCCATCGAGCCGACGATCCCCAAGACCTGGCAGGCTCCCGGATTCATGCCGGTCCCGTAGAACGTGGAACCGCCTTTCTGACAGGCCTCTTCGATGATCTCGGTGGTCTTGCGGCCACTCGGATGGGGATGATTGGTGTCACGATGGAAGCCGGTGATCCAGTCCGCCGTGGTCACGATGTCGATGCCGGCCTCGAGCACCTGCACGTAGAGATCCTCGTCGGGAAAGACGCCGTGGAAGGTGAGCACGTCCGGCCGGGCCGCGACGATCTCGGCGACCGTACCCGTCGCCGTCACGCCCACCGGCCCGATCCCGACGATCTCGCCGGCGTCACGACCGATCTTGTCCGCTGTGTAGCAGTGCAATCCGACCAGCTCGAGGTCCGGATGGTTGCTGATCCTGCCGATCATCTCGGTGCCGAGGTTTCCGGTGGCCACCTGGAACACCCGGATCTTGTCGAGAGTACTCATCTGGTCGTGCCTTCCTGTCGTGATGAAGCCGCGAGAACAGCGCCACTCTGTGGCCGTTCGGGATCCGGGCCGCCCGGTCCGCCGCCGGGATAGAATTGTTCGGCCCACTGGCGTAACGCCGTGAAGCCTTGATACTCCTTGCGCGACAACGCAGGCGGGTCCGAGTACCGCTGATGTGACCAGATGTGGATGTCGGCGGCGAACTGCTCGATGACGAAGTCGGCCATCGTCTTGCCGTATGTGGTCATTGCGGCGTCGTCGTCACCGGGCTTGCGTCCGATCCACACCGTGAACCGGATATCCGACGTGTACTCGTCGACCGGCGTCACCGCCGGCATCGTCCGGTTGTCGACCATGCCCCAGCTCTTGGTGACCGAACATCCCAGTCCTGAGTTGATGGATTCGACTCCGCTGGTGGCATTCTCGAGCGTGGCGCCCTCGTCGAAGGCAATGGTGAAATCGACGTAGGACACCGGCCCGGAGAAGTCGTGACGAGTGAACTCCGGCATGAACGGCGTCTTGTGCACGAACTTGAAGTGTGCGAAGTCGACCCCGTTCTCCATCACATACTGCGGATGCATCTCGAGACCCTCGCGCAGCAACGTCGCGTCCGGCACCGGTGGGTAGTAGTCGGCCGCGGTCCGCCCATCGCCGAAGTCCGCGAAGATGTCCGGCACCTCGAAGTACGGCGCGCGGCCGTCCACGTCGTGCCAGATCCAGACCGCCTCGTTCCGCTCGACGACCGGGTAGCTGCGAATACGCCTGCCCTTGTTGGGACGACTCTCATAAGGGATGCACACGTTGCGGCCCTCGCCGTTCCATTCCCATCCATGAAAGGGGCACACGAGGTTCTCGCCCTCGACGTGACCGCCGAAGCCGAGGTGGGCGCCGAGGTGTTCGCAATAGGCGTCGAACACCGACACCACGCCCGACGCCGACCGCCAGGCAACCATCTCCTTGCCGAAGTACTTCATCGTGCGTACTTCTCGTTCGGTGATCTCCGCCGACCACGCGACCTGGAACCAACCCGTCGGCTCCATGGACAAGGGCGGTTTCGCCATGTCGTTCGTCCTCTCCGCACGGCCGTGTTCTGGGTCTTTCGAGATGATAGTGGGTTCTACGAAAGAATGACAGGGGCCTCTACGAAACCTCGCCGACCCGGGCTAGGATCGGCAGGCATGACCACCGGAGCGGGCGTCAGCGGCCGGCGCACCAACCGCCGCGGCCTCGCCACGCGGCAGGCGATACTCGACGCCGCGCTGAGATCGCTGGCGTCGGGTGGCCCCGGCTCCGTGTCCGCGAACCGCATCGCGAAGGACATCGGGGCCACCTGGGGCACCGTCAAGTATCAGTTCGGCGATGTCGACGGCCTCTGGGCGGCGGTGCTGCGGCGGACCGCGGAACGACGCGGTGAGCTCCCCTACCGCGAGAACAACACCGCACCCCTGCCCCAACGCGTGGCAGACATCGTCGAGATGCTGTTCGTCGGTCTCACCACGTCGATCGACTCCCGCGCGATCGAGAACCTCCGGGCGGCGCTGCCCCGCGACCACGCCGAACTCGAACGCCTCTACCCGAACACCGCAGCCGAACTCGCCTCATGGAAGGAGAGCTGGGCGCGGTCCTGCCAGAAGGCGTTCGCGGACCTCGATGTCGATCCCGTGCGCGTGCGCGAGGTCGCCGCGTTCATCCCGGGAGCGCTACGGGCATGGTCTCCGAGGCACAGCTCGGAACATATTCCGACCTCGACGAGGCCCGTCGCGGTCTCACCAACGCCATCGTCGCGTACCTCGAACAAACACGGAAGGACTGAACAACCGCGTCGGACAACAGTTTTGAGGGAAAACCCCATCAGCACCCGCCGATGGCCTAACGTCGGACGGTAATCCTCATCATCGAGATCTACCCAAGGAGCAATCTCCCATGTCGCCAGTGATCGTCGTCGCCACCATCTCTCCCAAGCCCGGCGAGGAGGCCGCCGTCAAGGATGCCGTTCTCGCCGCGATCCCGAAGGTCCACGCCGAGCCCGGGTGCCTGAAGTACTCGCTCAACGAGGCCACCGGCGACTCGACGGACCTGGTGATGATCGAGAAGTGGGAGTCCATGGACGCACTCGCCACCCACGGCGGAGCGCCCGCCCTCACCGAACTCGGCGCAGCCATCGGCAACCTGCTGGCCGGACCTCTGGACGTGAAGACATTCTCGGCGGTGCCGGCCGGAGACGCGGACCGCGGCGCCATCTAGCCCCGGCCAGCGATTGTCTGGCGCAGACAGCACGGTCTCAGCGAGACAGCTGGGTCTCAGCCAAACAGCACAGTCTCAGCCAAACAGCACAGACGGAGCCCGCGGAACTATTGATTCCGTGGGCTCCGCCATGCTAGACACGTAGAACGAGCGTTAGATCGGGAGGAACCCTCATGCCTGAAGCCGTCATCGTCGACGTCGTCCGCCTCGCCTCCGGAAAGGGCAAGCCGGGCGGCGCGCTCTCCGAGACCCAGCCAGTGGAACTGCTCGCCCACGTCTTGCGCACCCTGGTCGAGCGCAACGACATCGACCCTGCACTGGTCGACGACGTGATCGGCGGCTGCGTCGGGCAGGCGGGCGAGCAGGCGTTGAACATCTCCCGCACGGCCCTGTTGTCGGCTGGCTTCCCCGAGTCGGTGCCGGCCACCACCGTCGACCGCCAGTGTGGTTCCAGCCAGCAGGCCGCCCATTTCGCCGCCCAGGGCGTCATCGCGGGCGCCTACGACGTGGTCATCGCGGCAGGCGTGGAGTCGATGAGCCGGGTGCCGATGGGGTTCACCGTCGCAGGGCAGAACCCATACGGCCCCAGCATCGCGGCCCGATACCCCGACGGTCTCGTCGGACAGGGCATCTCCGCCGAACTCGTCGCGGCCAAATGGAAGTTCGACAGGGACACCCTCGACGCCTTCGCCGCCGAGTCGCACACCCGCGCGGCACAGGCGGCGGCCGACGGATTCTTCGACCGGGAGATCATTCCCATCGACGTCGCGAATGCCGACGGAGCGACGAGTACCCACACCGTCGACGAGACCGTTCGCGCCTCCACCACGGCCGAGAAGCTGTCCGGTCTCAAGCCGTCGTTCTACTCGGAGCAGTACGCGCAGCGTTTCCCGGAGATCAACTGGCACATCACACCGGGCAACTCGTCGCCGCTGACCGACGGCGCATCCGCCGCCCTCATCATGAGCGACACGATGGCTTCCAAGCTCGGCCTGACCCCGCGAGCCCGTTTCCATTCGTTCTCCCTCGCGGGTGACGATCCGGTATTCATGCTGACCGCACCCATCCCGGCGACGCGCAAGATCCTCGAACGATCCGGTCTCTCGATCGACGACCTCGACGCGTACGAGGTCAACGAGGCCTTCGCGTCGGTGCCGCTCGCCTGGGCCCACGAGTTCGGCGCGGACCCGGCCAAGCTGAACCCGCGCGGCGGTGCGATCGCTCTCGGACATGCGCTCGGATCGTCGGGCACCCGCCTGCTCAGCACTCTGGTGAATCATCTGGAGGCGACCGGCGGCCGCTACGGTCTGCAGACGATGTGCGAAGGCGCCGGCATGGCGAATGCCACGATCATCGAACGTGTCTGAACCGGCGCCTGCCACCACGGTCGGGGCCACACCGGGGGATTGGCGACAGATCGAGCCGACCCCTCTCCCCGTCACCTTGTCGGCGGCGAAGGACGCCTTTCACGATCGCGGCTTCCATGGCACCTCGATCCGCGACATCGCGGCTCGAGCCGGCGTCTCGCTGCCGACGCTGTACTACCACCACGAGAACAAGCAGGGCATCCTGGTCGCGCTTCTCGAGGCGGGTATGAACTCGGTGCTGGGCCGCGTCCGCGCGGCGATCGCCGACGCCACCACGCCGACCGAGCAGCTGTCGAACGCGATCGAGGCGATCGTGTTGCACATGACGGCGGACCTCGAATTGGCCAGTGTCGCTCGCGAACTCCGATATCTGGATCATGACAATCCACACCGTCAGCATTATGTGGGGATGCGTACGGAGGTGGAGGATCTCCTCGACGACATCCTGCGACGTGGCATCGCTTCGTGCGACTTCCACGTCGACGGAGACGCCCGCGAGTTGCTCCGCTACCTGCTCGGCGCATGCCAGGAGGTGACCACCTGGTACCACCCCTCCGGTGCCCGCTCGCCCGCCCAGGTGGCGGCCTCCTACGCCGCGACCTCGCTGCGCGCCGTCGGCGCCGGCCCGACCACCAACGTCTGACCATCACCCGAACGACACCGAGGAGTTGAGGTAATACCATGAAACGCACCGCCTTCGAGCCCGAGCACGAGCAACTGCGAGAGACCGCGCGCGAGTTCATCGCCCGCGAATGCGCCCCGAACGTCGAGAAGTGGGAGGCCGCCGGTCAGGTCGACCGCGAGTCGTACCTGAAGGCCGGCGAGGCCGGGCTGCTCGGCTTCAACATCCCGGAGGAGTACGGCGGCGGTGGCGTCTCCGACGACTTCCGTTTCAACGCGGTCGTGGTGGAGGAGTTCGCGCGGTTCGGCGCTGCCGCCCCGGGACTGAGCCTGCAGAACGACGTCCTGGTCCCCTACTTCCTCAACCTCGCAAACGAGGAACAGCGCAAGCGGTGGATGCCCGGAATGGCCACCGGTGAGACGATTCTCGCCGTCGCGATGACCGAGCCCGGCGCCGGCAGCGACCTCGCAGGCATCAAGACCTCGGCAAAGCTCGACGGTGATCACTACATCCTCAACGGCAACAAGACGTTCATCTCGGCCGGCATCAACTCCGACCTCGTCGTGGTGGTCTGCCGCACCAATCCGGATCCCGAGGCGGGCCACAAGGCCTTCTCCCTGCTCGTCGTCGAGCGGGGCATGGAGGGATTCGAGCGTGGCCGCAAGCTCGAAAAGATGGGCCTCAAGGCGGCCGACACCGCGGAGCTCCACTTCAACGATGTACGGGTGCCACGGGAGAACCTGCTCGGTGAAGAGAACAAGGGCTTCTACCACCTGATGCACAACCTGCCGTCCGAGCGCCTCTCCATCGCGATCGGAGCGATCTCCGGAGCGCGCGCCGTCCACGAGGAGACCCTGCAGTACGTCAAGGACCGCAAGGCCTTCGGCAAGCCGATCGGCACCTTCCAGCACAACCGGTTCGTGCTCGCCGAGCAGTCCACCGAGCTCGACATCGCCGAGCAGTACCTCGATCGCTGCCTGCGTGCGGTGGTCGACGGCGAGCTCACTGCCGTCGATGCCTCGAAGGCCAAGTGGTGGTGCACCGAACTCGGCAAGAAGGTCATCGACCAGTGCGTGCAGCTGCACGGTGGCTACGGATACATGAACGAGTACCGGGTTGCCCGCGCCTACACCGACTCTCGCATCCAGACGATCTTCGGTGGCACCACCGAGATCATGAAGGACATCATCGGTCGCGATCTGGGCCTGTAGCGACCGAACACCCGGAACTCCGCCCGGCCGGCAGACGAAAGTCGCCGGCCGGGCGGCTCGGTCTCAGGCCAGGTGCCGCACGAAGAACCTGGCCGCATCATCCCCCGCGAAGGGCGGGACGCCGGTGTGCCCACCCATGTTGGCCTGCAGTGTCTTCTCCTGAG
Source organism: Gordonia sp. SID5947 (assembly GCF_009862785.1). Lineage (NCBI taxonomy): Bacteria > Bacillati > Actinomycetota > Actinomycetes > Mycobacteriales > Gordoniaceae > Gordonia > Gordonia sp. SID5947. Next base: position 2,963,999 of record NZ_WWHU01000001.1, read on the forward strand.
AACCGAAGGCATCGAACAGATCCAGTGCGAGTTGCCGGTCGTTTCCTTCGTCGTCCCACTGCAACAGCACGTGCAGCGGAATCGTGACCCGACGCGCTTCGTCGAACATCACGCGGGGCACGAAACTGCCGGCGAACAGGCCGGCCGCCACGATGCGCGGCTCGACCGTCGCCAGACGGACTCCGATCGCGATCAACCCGCCGGAATACCCGACCGGGCCGCCGACGTCGGGCAATGACAGGAGTTCGTCCAGGGCGGCCTGCCATTCCGGTACCGCCTTGTCGACCAGCGGCAGGATCAAGCGGTCGACGATCTCGTCGACCGGTTCGCCGGCCGCCAGCGCCCGCCGCAGATCGCCACGGGCCTCGTCGGCATCGGACGATCGGGGCCGCTCGCCGCTTCCGGGCAGTTCGATGGTGGCCGTGGCGAAGCCGTTCGCCGCGGACTGCCGGGCTCGTCCCAGGAGCCGGGGATACATCTTGTCCAGGCCTCCCGGATGGCCGAGCAGGATCAGCGGAGCAGGCGAGGATGCCGGCGTCCACAGGATGCCGGGGATCTCACCCACGGTGAACTCGCGCTCCAGACAGTCGTCGTCGAGACGCTCTTGGGAGGTGAACTGCATGGCCGGGTCGCCACCGACGGATGTCATCGATCCCCGCCCCGGACTCCGTCGCCCAACAGCAGGTGAGCGCTCTCCTGCCCGTCGAGCACCCGACTCGTCCGGCGGCCGATCTTCCAGCCACCGACGGTCCGATCGAGGGTGAAATGATTGGCGGTCGCGCGGTGAACCACGAAGCCCGCTTCGCGGTGGCGGACCAGCAACGAATGACACACCGCCACAGCGCTGTCGCCGTCGACGCGGACGTGCACCGGCCCGAGGAGATGGGCGCATCCCTCGGCGATGAGACCTTGATGCGGACGCGAGCGCACCATGGTGGCGATGTCCGCGCGCCCCGTCATGGACAGGCCGTCGACGTCATAGGTGCCTTGTTCCTCCCAGAGTCGCGCGACGTTCTCGGCGTCCCCGTCGTCGACCAGCGGACCGTACGACGCGATCAACTGTGCGATCTCCTCTCGATCCTCGAGTCGACGCACACGCGCCTCGAGTGCTGCCAGCCGGTCGTCCACGGCGCTCTCCAACCTGTCGCTCGAATCCACGTACGGACAGCTCATCTCGTACCGAACAGCTCGGCTGTCGCTGCGAGCTGATCGAGGTAATGATCGGCCGACGATGCCGAGATCGTGACGTCCACGATCGTCGCACCCGCCTCGGCGGTTCGTCCGACGGCGTCGCGAGTTGCCTCCGGGTCGGCCGTCGGGTCGATCGTGCCCGCCGCCAGCACCACGTCGAAACCATCCGGCAAGTCGACTTCGCCGAGCATCTCACACAAGCGCCGGCGGCCGAGTCCGAACGGCACCCAACCGTCGGCGAGTTCCATCGCACGTCGCAACGACCGAACGGTTCGTCCGCCGACCCATATCGGTACCCGCGGCGCAGAGGCCGCCGGCCGGACCACGACGTCCGCGAAATCGTAGTGTGGGCCATGGTATTCCGGCCGCTCCGACGACAAGGCGACCCGCAGTGCGCGTAATGCGTCGTCGGCGCGGGCCCCCCGGTCGCCGAATGACGCACCGAGCAACTCGAATTCCTGCTCGAGCGAGCCGACCCCGACGCCCAGGACGAGCCGCCCGCCACTGATCGCGTCCAGGGTCCCGTACCGCTTGGCGATCTCCAACGGATGGTGGTATCCCAGCACCAGTACCTGCGTCGCCATCCGGATCCGTTCGGTCCTGGCGGCCAGAAAGCCGAAGGTGGCCAGTGGGTCCCAGTATGTACCACCGCGTTCGTCGGCCACCGTGACCGGAACTGCCACGTGCTCGCTGCACGTGAGGTGATCGAATCCGAGGCGGTCTGCCGTGGCGGCGATCCTCGCGAGATCGCCGATGCCTGCGTCGGCCTCCCACTGCGCGTGGGCACCCGGGAACTGCGTGACGATGGGACTGTTGATGCCGAGCCGCATCAGCGTCCGGACCGATCGCGCGGGAGCATCCGCCGCATCGCCTCGTCGGCACCCGACACCAGGGCGGCGCGATCCATCCCGTTGCGCGCCTCCACACCTCGCGCATTGCCGCCGGCGATCCACACCGGACCGTCGGTCAGATGCGCCAGCCCCTCGGCGGCGACGTCGTCGGGTTCGGCCACCCGCATGCCCGGGATGTCGAAGTTCAGTCCGGCACGTTCCATCGCCGGCGTGCGGGTCACGCCGAGCACCAGCTCCAGGACGTCGACCCCGTGGTCGCGGAGTTCCAGCCACAGCGATTCGGCAAAGATCCGCCCGAATGCCTTCACGCCGCCGTAGATGCTCTGCTCACGTGAGCCGAGATAGCCGCTCATCGATCCCACCAGGATGATGCCGCCGCGCCCGGCACTCCGCATCCGCAGGCCGAACCGATGCACCAGAGCCAACTGGCTGGTGATGTTGAGCTCCAGAACCGTACGGAAGCCGTCGAGCTCGCCGTCGAGAAAGCTCCGGCCGTAGCTGTTGGCACCCGCGTTGTAGATCAGCAACCCGACGTCGATGTCGTCTGTGGCCGAACCGATCTGCTCGATCGACGACGGATCGGTCAGATCGAGCGCGAGGGTGCGGACCTCGACTCCGCGCCTCCGCATCTGTGTCGCGGTGTCCTCGAGCGGCCCGGCCTTGCGCGCGATGAGGACGAGGTTGACGCCGGCATCGGCGAGCAGGCGCGCGAATCCCGCACCGACTCCCTCGGACCCACCGGCGATCACGGCCCACGGCCCATAGCGGTCCACGTCGATCATCAGCGCCCTCCTCGTGCCCGGCTACCGGACCACCAAACAAATGCTTGGTCGGGACGTTACCGGACCTGTTCCCGCCGGGCGCCCGGTCTCGTCATCTGCCACCGCGGACCCGACCCCCGGATCTACAGTCAGCGCAGGTGTGCGGACCCGTCAGCACCGGAGAGGAGGCCACCATGGCCGATACCGTCGAGATCCACGGCCACACCGATGCACGATTCGAACGGGTCCGCGACGAGCTCGCGGCCCAGTTCGCCGCCGGGGAGGAAGTCGGGGCCGCCATCGCGGTCGACATCGACGGCGACGTCGTCGTCGACCTCTGGGGTGGTCACCGCGATGCCGCCCAGAGTCTGCCGTGGGAGCGCGACACGATCGTGAACGTGTGGTCGACCACCAAGGAGATCACCGCCCTCTCGATCCTCGTGTTGGTGGAGCGCGGTCTGGTCGACCTGCACGCCCCGGTCGCCACCTATTGGCCGGAGTTCGCCCAGAACGGCAAGGAGTCCATCGAGGTTCGCCACCTCATGGCGCACACCTCGGGTGTCTCGGGGTGGGAGACCCCCTTCGCCGTCACCGACATGTACGACTGGGACACGGCGGTCGACCACCTCGCCCGGCAGGCACCATGGTGGGAACCCGGAACGGCATCGGGCTATCACGCACAGAACTACGGTCACCTCCTCGGCGAGATCGTGCGACGGGTGACCGGCAGACATCTCAAGCAGTTCGTGGCCGACGAGATCGCCGGGCCACTCGGGGCAGACCTCCAGATCGGCGCGAGCGCCGCCGACGACGACCGGATCGCCGAGATCATCCCCCCGCCCCCGCTGGCGATCGATTTCGCGTCCTTGCCCACCGATTCGCCGATGTTCAAGACGTTCACCGGTCCCGCTGCCCAGGCGAGCGCAGCGAACACCATCCCGTGGCGCCGCGCGGACATGGGCGCCCTCAACGGTCACACCAACGCGCGCGCCCTGGTACGCGTGATGTCGGCGATATCGCGCGGCGGTGCGGTTGACGGGCCACATCTGCTGTCGGACAAGACCATCGACCACATCTTCGACGAACAGGCACGTGGCCCAGATCTCGTCCTCGGTGTCCCGCTGCGGTGGGGAATCGGTTTCGGGTTGCCGGAGCCCGCGACGTTGCCCTACCTCCCCGACGATCGGATCTGCTTCTGGGGCGGTTGGGGCGGTTCGATGACGATGATGTTCCCTCTCCAGCGGATGACGGTCTCGTACGTGATGAACAAGATGGCACCGGGCATCATCGGGTCGGATCGGTCGGAGGCCTACACGCGGGCGATCCTCGCGGCCGCCGGTGAATGATCTCGCATCGCCGCCGGGACCAGGGCCGTGAGATCAGTAGCGTGAGATCAGGGCCGCGAGCCCGGACAGAAACGCCGTTCCCGACCTCCATGAGTGTGCCGACGGTCACGCTGCGAACCCGTCGTACCATCGCACGACGTGACCACTCGGAGGATATTCGCACATGTTTGACGGCGTCCGCACTCTGTACCGGCTGACCCGCGGCGAGCGGGTGGTCGACGACCGACCGACACCGCACACTCTCCTCACCGACGGACCGCATCGTCGGCTCGTGCGATACGGGTCCGACGCGGACCTCGCCGCAGCTCGATCGGCCGGCCGCACACCGGTGCTTCTCGTGCCGCCGTTGGCCGTCCCGGCCCGCTGTTACGATCTGGCGCCGGACATGTCGTCGGTGGCCTTCCTGTTGTCGACCGGACGCATCCCCTACGTCGTCGATTTCGGCGAGATGGGCTATGCCGACCGACATCTCGGCTTCGCGGATTTCTTCGACGACATCGTTCCCGAGACCATCGCGCACGTGATCGCCGACTTCGCGGCAGGGGCCGGTCAGATCGATCTGGCGGCCTGGAGCCTCGGTGGGACAGTCGCATTCCTGACCGCCGGGGCTCACCCCGAGTTGCCGGTGCGATCGATCACCGCCATCGGCACTCCGCTGAATTACTCTCTGGTGCAGCCCTATCCGCTGGTGAAGCGCATCGTCCGGCCGATCGGACCGTCACCCGTCACCTACGCGCTGAAGGCGATGGGCGGTATCCCGGCCCCGCTGGTACGCGTTGCCTATCGGGCGACCGCATGGGAACGGGAGATCAAGAAGCCCGGCTACATCCTGCGCAACGCCGACAACACCGAGGCCTTGGCCCGGATGCAGGTGATCGACTGGTTCCAGGAGGCACTGCCCGGCTATCCGGGGAAGCTCGCCGAACAGATGTGGGAGAATCTGGTCTATAGAGATGAAATCGCCTGTGGCGTGCTTGATTTCGTCGACAGACAGGTGGACCTCACCTCCGTGCGAGTGCCGATCCAGTTGTTCGGCAGCCATCGCGACGCAATCGTCAGCTGGGCCGCCGCGCGGCACGGCGTGGAGATCTTCGCCGATTCACCGGAGGTCCACTTCACCACTGTCGAGACCAGCCACCTCGGGCTGATCGCGGGCAGCGATGCCGCCGCGCACACCTGGCCGCGGATCGAGAAGTTCCTCGGCACCCTCGACGGCAGAGACGAGGCGTAGACCCACCTTCAGCCCGCCCGCTCAGCCCGCCGTGCTCACGTGCGGCCGTCGACGGGTCCTGTCCCGGTCGGCACCACCCCGTACAGCGTGCGTCCCACACCTTGGGCCGCCACCTGGGCCGCGGCCACCAGAGAGGCCCGATTGCGCCCCAGCGACGGGACCACCACACCGAGGGCGGCCACCACCTCGTCACCGTTGCGCACCGGGACCGCGATCGAACACGCGCCGAGGGTCATCTCCTCGGTGGTGGTCGCATACCCCTGCTGCCGTATCTGCCGAAGTTGCCGGTCGAGCACGCCCGGCGCGACGATGGTGTGGCGGGTCATCGGCCGCAGGTCGGCCATCGCGGCTCGGCGGATGTCGTCGGGAGCATGCGCGAGCAGCACCTTCCCGACACCGGTCGAATGCAGCGGCAGGCGGCTGCCGACACGACTGACGACCGGGACCGATGCGCGTCCCGACAGCCGATCGAGATACAACACCTGGATCCCGTCGCGGACCGCGAGATGGACCGTCGCGAAGGTTGCGGCATACAGGTCCTGCAGGAACGGCGCCGCGACCTCACGGATGCCGGATTGGATCGGCGCGAGCAGACCAAGGTCCCACAGCCGTCGGCCGACGACGAAGCGGCTGTCGGCTCGGCGGGTGAGGGCTCCCCAGGTCTCCAGTTCCCGGACCAGTCGGTGCACCGTCGGCAACGGCAGCTGTGCCCGATCGGCGATCTCGGTGAGCGTGAGGGCGCGGTGGGATCGGTCGAATGCCCCCAGCACGGCGAGCAGGCGTGCCGCGACCGACTGCCCCGGAGTGCCCGTGTTGCCGGCCATCACCATCACCCGATCTTCCACCACCCGATCTTCCACCACCCGATCTTCCACTCAGTGGAACCGAGTGTAACTACCGGCCGACGCACACGTGTCGACCGACGACATGCGTCGATCGATCTTGTCGATGGGGTGTCGTGGATTGGCGTCAGCGAAATCGTTGATGTGTGATGCCGGACCGGCCCGCGGGGCCGGTCACCTTTCAGACCAACGACCTGATCGGATCGATGGCCTCGACGCAACGTGGGCGCGCCTGTCTCGCCAACGGCCGCACCGGAACGAGAACGCAATCAGACGACGCACAGAGGCCGAGCACGACTGACGCGGCGTCATTCCGCCGCGTCAGTCTCCGCTGTATCGATTTCCGCGAACACACCATTGGCAATGCGGAACGCGGTATTCGCATCCGGCACACCGCAATAGATCGCCGACTGCAACAGGACCTCTTTGATCTCGTCGCGGGTGAGGCCGTTGCGCAGCGCGGCCCGCAGGTGCATGGCCAGTTCCTCGTGGTGGCCCCGGGCGATCAGAGCGGTCAGCGTGATCATCGAGCGGCTGCGACGGTCCAGTCCCGGGCGGGTCCAGATGCTGCCCCACGCGTACTCGGTGATCAGTTCCTGGAAGTCACGGGTGAGGTCGGTGATCGCGTCGGTGGCCCGGTCCACGTGCACGTCGCCGAGCACCTCGCGTCGCACTGCCATACCGTCGTCGTATCGACTCATCTGCCTTCTCCTGTCGGTGACGCGGTACGCGCGCGTTCGAGTTGTGTATCGATGAAGTGGCTTGCGGCGCCCATATAGTCATCACCGGGCGGATGTCCGGCGACGTTCGCCATGGATGACTGCTCGGAGGTGACGGCGTCACCGGCATCCGCCAGATCTGCGGCCATCCGATCGTCGTGCACGCGGAGTTCGGCGAGCAGCCGGGTGGTCTGCCGGGCCGCGACGAGCGTCCGGCGCACCAGGGATCGCAGCGTGTCCCACTCGACGTGCCACGCCCCCGATGTTCGTTCCTCCAGCGCGTCCGCCGCAGCCAGGTGCAGTGTGGACCCCAGAGCGGGGGCGGCGAGCGCCGCACGGCGTATCAGCACGGACAACACCGGATTGGCTTTGTGCGGCATCGTCGACGACGAGCCGCCCGCACCTTCGGACAGCTCGCCGATCTCCGGACGCGACAACGTCATCACGTCGTTGGCGATATGGCCCCAGGCGTCGGTGCAGCCGACGGCGGCGTCACCGATGCGGGTGATCGCCGTGCGAACCGAGTGCCATGGGGTGGTTGCCGTCAACCCGAGTTCCGCTGCGGCGGCAGACGCCGTGTCGGTCGCGATGCGGCCGGCGTCCGCCCCGACTCCGGCGAGTTCGACGACCGCCGCAGAGGTACCGGCCGCGCCGCCGATCTGAGCAGGATAGGTCAGTCCGGAGAGTAGGTCCCGGGAGTCGAGGACGCCCCGCAACCACATCGCGGCTTTGAGCCCGAACGTCATCGGGACCGCGTGCTGGGTGAGCGTGCGCGCGACCATGCGAGTGTCACGATGATCGGCGATCTCTTCGACCAGCACCTCGATCTGACGATCGATCTCGGTCCCGATCTCCACGAAAGCATCAGCGACGCAGAGCATCAGCGCCGTGTCGACGACGTCTTGACTGGTCAGACCGCGGTGTAGCCAGGTGGCCGCGGGCGAGGCGCCGAAGCGATCGCGCAGCCTCCGGATCAGCGGGATCACCGGGTTGCCACCCGACTCCGCTTCCACAGCGATCTGCTCGATGTCATCATCGGTGATCAGGTCACGCAAGGCGCCGACGGCCACCTCGGCATCCGGCGGTGCGATACCGGACTTCACCAGGGCGGTCGACCACGCCGACTCGACCTGCAGCATGGCATCGAGAATCGCTGCGTCGGTGAGGATCTCACCGGCATGGTGATCGCCTGGCCAGAGCAGATCCGCCACCGCTCATCGACCGCCGTGGGCGAGGAACACGGTCTCGTCCTCGCCCTGCAGGTGGATGTCGAATCGATACTCGCCGTCTTCCGCCGTGGCGATCAGGGTCGACCGCCGAGTATCTGGCACCGAGTTGAGCAGCGCGTCCGACGCCAGAGTGCGTGCACTGCCGGGTAGATACGCGCGGGTGAACAGACGGTCGAGCAGCCCGCGGGCGAAGACGCAGATCGCGAAGAACGGCGCGGCACCCTCGCCGGTCGGCCCGGGGGCCACCGTCGCAAAGGAGTAGTGCCCGGTCCGGTCGGTCTGGACGCGACCGAAGCCCGTGAAGGTGAAGCCGTCCCGTCGCATCGACCCGGTCTCCCGGCTCACCACACCCGCGCCGTCGGCCTGCCAGATCTCGATCAGGGCATCGGGCACGGGATCGCCTGCGCCATCGAACACCGTGCCGTGCAGACGAATCCGATCCGGGTGACCGGCAGGCACGAGTTCGGCGCCTCCCTCGAACGGCAGCGCGTAGTGAAAGAACGGGCCGACGGTCTGGCCTGGTGTGGGTGCGAGCGTCACTGCTCCTCCTCCATCGGGGTCGCGCGGCTGCCGGTGAGCACGATGTCCCAACGGTATCCGGTGGACCACTCGTGCTGGGTCAGATCGTGGTCGTAAGCCGCGACGAGACGGTCGCGGGCCTGCTGATCGACGATCGCCTGATAGATCGGGTCGAAGGCGAAGAGCGGGTCACCCGGAAAGTACATCTGGGTGACCAGTCGCTGGGTGAACGCGGTGCCGAAGACCGAGAAATGGATGTGCGCCGGACGCCAGGCATTGTGGTGGTTCTTCCACGGGTAGGGACCCGGCTTGATGGTGGTGAACCGGTACCAGCCGTCGTCATCGGTGAGGCAGCGGCCCACGCCGGTGAAATTGGGGTCGATCGGAGCGGGATGCTGGTCGCGCTTGTGGATGTACCGGCCGGCCGCGTTCGCCTGCCAGATCTCGACGAGCTGACGCCGGATCGGTTGCCCGTTCCCGTCGAGCACTCGCCCGGTCACCACCAGGCGCTCGCCGATCGGATCGCCCGTGTGCGCGATGGTCAGGTCGGCCTCCAACGGGTCCACATCCCGGTGACCGAAGGCCGGCGACCAGAGTTCGACGCCCTCCGGGTCGGAGTGGTGGAAACTCTTGGTGGGGTGGCGCAGCAAACTCGACCGATAGGGCGCATAGTCCAGCCGTGTCGCGGTCTCCGGTCGCGCGCCGTCCGACAGCGACCCCGCGTAATCCCCACCGATCCGCGCGATCTCATCGCTGATCTGCTGTTGCGTACCCTGCGCGACATCCGAGGAGACCTGGCCGTGCTCGTCGAACACCTCCGACTCATCGTCGGCGCCGGTGATCAATGGTGTGGCCATCCTGTGTACCCTTCTGCGAGATAGGTGGACCCGGCCTCCGAGGAGACCAGGGACTGCAGCTCTCCGAGTTGCCGTTGTTCGTCGAAATCCGAAGCGTCCGAGGCGTTGTGGAGCATCGTGGTCATCCAGTACGAGAAGTGCTGGGCCTTCCAGACGCGCGACAATGCCCGGTCGGTGTAGTTGTCGAGGGCATCGTCGTCGCCCTTGCGCACGGCGCGTTCGATCTGCTCGGCCAGCACCCGGACGTCGGACAGGGCGAGATTGAGCCCCTTGGCACCGGTCGGCGGTACCGTGTGTGCGGCGTCGCCGGCCAGCAGAAGCTGCCCGTGCCGCATCGGCGACTGGACAAAGCTGCGGAACGGCAAGACCGTCCGCTCGATGACCGGTCCATCCTTCAGCCGGAACCCGTCCGACCCGGCCAGCCGGCTGTGCAGCTGATCCCAGATCCGATCATCGGACCACTCGTTCGGGTCCTCGGTGGGATCACACTGGAAGTACATCCGCTGCACGGTGTCGGTTCGTTGACTGATCAACGCGAATCCCTGGGCCGATCGTGTGTAGATGAGTTCCGGGGCGCTCGGCGGCGCCTCCACCATCACCCCGAACCATGCGAAGGGATACTCGCGGTAGTACTGATGGGCGCCGGCGACGAGTTGCCGACAGACGCTCCGCGACCCGTCCGCACCGACCACGAGGTCCGCGGAGATCTCGTGCCGTGTGCCGTCGGCATCCGTGTAGGAAACCGTCGGCGAGTCGAGAATGCCGGTCACCTCCGTGCCGGTGATGCCGTAACGCATGTCGCCGCCGTCTCGCGTGCGCGCACGATGCAGGTCGACGAACACCTGGGTCTGGGGGTAAAGCCAGCACGACGCACCGGTCAGTTTCTGGAAATCGATACGGTGACTGACCCCGCCGAACCGCAGCGAGATCCCCTCGTGCTCGTGGCCGTCGGTGAGGACACGGTCGGAGACACCGGAATCGACGAGCAGTCGAACACTGTCGCGCTCGAGGATACCGGCGCGGTGCGTCGTCTCGATCTGCTCGACCGTACGATTGTCGACCACCACGCTGTCGATCCCGGCGACGTGCAACAGGTGCGACAGCATCAACCCGGCCGGGCCGCCACCGACGATGGCCACCTGAGTCGTGGTCGCTGTACTCATGTCTTCTCCGCTCGTGTGATCTGCCGCGATGCACAGAACGGTATGAGTCCACCCTCACAGATGTCGACCCGGTGCTTTCACTCAGTGAAATTGGCGCGAGCCAAAGCGCTCGATCAGCGCATTTCACCCGCTCCCACATACGGAAACCGGGTCCGCAACAGATCGTCTTCGGCGAACCGCGACAACCGGAAGTCGCTCTCCGGAACCCGTGGGTCGGTGCTGTGGCCCTCGACGACGATGTCGGCCACGAGACGCCCGACGGCCGGTGAGATCTTGAAGCCGTGTCCGCTGAACCCCGCCGCGATGACCAGGCCGTCGAGTGGACCGGCCGAGATGATCGGATTCCAGTCCGGCGTCACGTCATAGCAACCGGCGTAACTGCTGGTGATGGCCGCATCGGTGAATGCCGGGAACCGCGTACCGACCTTGTCGACGGTGAGCTCGAGAAATGCCTCGTCGGCACGGTTGAGGTAACCGTCGGGGTCCGCGACTTCGAGTTCGGCCAGGTCGCTGTTGCCGAAAAGGATCTCGCCGCGCACGTCCGGCCGCACGTATTGGAGTGAGACGAGATCGGAGAACACCGGCACCGCCCCGAGCTCCACACCCGGATGGATCATCACGATCTGTTCCCGGTGCACGTCGATCGGGACGTCGATCCCGTGCGCGGCCAGGAACGGGCGCGTCCACACGCCGGTTGCGACGACCACGGTGTCAGCGGAGATCGTGGACCCATCCGTGAGCCGGACTCCGACGACCTTCTCACCGCCGATGAGCAGGCCCGCCACCGAGGTGGATTGCCGGATACGGGTACCGCCGGCGCGCGCCGACGCCGCGAACGCCTGCGCCGTCTGATACGCGTCGCCGTAGCCGCCGCGCTCCTCCCACCCGAAGGCGGCAAAGGGGTCGAGATCGGCTGCCGGCCAGAGCTTTGCGACCTCGGACCGGTCGATCTCCTCGGTCTGCACGCCGACCTCACGCTGGGCGGCGAGACTCTTGCGCAGATTCTCCACGTTGGGCGCCCCGACGCCGACGACGTAGCCCGTCTGCCGGAACCCGATGTCGGTGCCGAAGATCTCCTCGGCCTTCTCGAACACTTCCAGACCGGTCGCCGCCATCGCCGCCAGAGAGCTCACACCGTAGTGGCACCGCACGATGCCCGACGACTTGCCGGTCATGCCGCCACCGACGGTGTCGCGTTCGCACACGACGACATCGGTGATGCCGCGCTGGGCGAGCGCCCACGCGGTGGCCACACCTTCCAGACCACCGCCGATGATGACGATCGACGCGGTCTGAGCGGCGCGGGCCGTCACAGGCCCGTCCCGGGAATCCAGCTCGTGCCCGCCAGCGGAACCCTCGCCATCGCCGACGCCTCGATCGAGATCGCAACGAGGTCTTCGGGTTCCAGATGCTGGACATGCGCCTTGCCACATGCACGGGCGATGGTCTGGGCCTCCATCGTCATCACGCGCAGAAAGTTGGCGAGCCGGCGCCCGCCCTCGACGGGATCGAATCGTGCGGCGAGTTGCGGATCCTGCGTGGTGATACCCGCCGGGTCTCTGCCGTCCTGGAAGTCGTCGTAATAGCCGGCAGCAGAACCCAGCTGCTCGTACTCCGCGGCATGGCGAGGATCGTTGTCACCGAGCGCGATCAGGGCAGCGGTGCCGATCGCGACCGCATCGGCACCGAGCGCCATCGCCTTCGCGACGTCGGCACCGTTGCGGATCCCACCGGACACGATCAGCTGTACCCCACCGTCGCCCGTGCCTCCGCCCACACCGGTCCGATGGACGCCCAACTCCTGCAACGCCTGTACGGCCTGCGGGATCGCGGCGAGGGTGGGGATGCCCACATGTTCGATGAAGACGTCCTGCGTGGCGGCCGTCCCACCCTGCATGCCGTCGACCACCACCACGTCGGCGCCGGAGTGCACCGCGAGCTTGACGTCGTAGTACGTGCGACTGGCCCCGACCTTCACATAGATCGGCTTCTCCCAGTCGGTGATCTCGCGGAGCTCGTTGATCTTGATCGCCAGGTCGTCGGGACCCGTCCAGTCGGGATGACGCGACGCGCTGCGCTGATCGATGCCCTCGGGGAGAGTGCGCATGCCAGCGACACGTTCGGAGATCTTCTGTCCCAAAAGCATTCCACCGCCACCAGGTTTGGCGCCCTGGCCGAGTACGATCTCGATGGCGTCGGCGCGGCGCAGGTCGTCGGGGTTCATGCCGTAACGCGACGGCAGATACTGGTAGACGAGGTTCTTGGACTGTCCTCGCTCTTCGGTGGTCATCCCGCCGTCGCCGGTGGTGGTCGATGTCCCCACCTCCGATGCACCACGGCCGAGTGCCTCCTTGGCACGACCGGAGAGCGCACCGAAGCTCATGCCCGCGATGGTGACCGGAATGTCGAGGTGCAGCGGATATTTGGCGTTTCGGCTCCCCAGCACGACGTCGGTGTCACACTTCTCGCGGTAACCCTCGAGCGGGTAGCGCGACATCGATGCGCCAAGGAAGAGCAGGTCGTCGAAATGTGGCAGCTTCCGCTTGGCGCCCCAGCCCCGGATGTCGTAGATGCCGGTCTCGGCGGCCCGCTGGATCGCTGCGATGGTGGTGCGGTCGAAGGTGGCGGACTCACGCAGGCCACGCTGTTCGACGGTCAGGTTGTCGGTCATGGTGTTCTCCGGTGGTAGAGGGTGGATCTCGATACGGCGCCTCGCTTCGCTCGGGGCCTACTCGATCAGCGAGAAGGCGGAACACGGCGTATCGAGACCACCCGATGTCAGTACGCGGACGAGTTGTCGACGTGGAAGTGGTACAGCTCGCGAGCCGACCCGTAGCGGGTGTAGTCCGCGGGGTCGTCATCCCTGAACCCGGCCGCCTTCAGGAGGCCGGCGAGTTCTTCGAGATGCTCGGCACGCATCGGCTTCGAGATGCAATCCGCACCGAGCGATCCCACGTCGCCCCGGACATAGATGTGCGTCTCGTAGATCGAATCACCCAGGCCGTCTGCGGCATTCCCACGGATCACCAACCGACCCGCCTGTGCCATGAACGCGCTGTTGTGACCGACGTTCCCGCCGATGACGATGTCGGCGCCCTTCATGGAGATCCCGCATCGTGCCGCGGCGTCACCCTCGACGACCAGGAGACCTCCGTGTGCGGTGGCGCCTGCCGACTGCGATGCGTTGCCCTTGACCACCACGGTCCCACTCATCATGTTCTCGGCCACACCGGTTCCGGCGTTGCCGTTGATGATCACTTCGGCCTTCTGATTCATCCCGGCCGCGTAGTAACCGACATGCCCGTTGACGGTGATCTTCACCGGGGCGTCGACCCCCGCCGCGACGCTGTGGGCGCCCGACGGGTTCTCCACGACGATCTCGCCGGCGATCTCGTCACCATGCAGTGCCGCGTTGACGTCACGCAGCGACGTGGTCGCGAGATCGAAGACATGATTGGGGTTCAGCGTGTCCATGCGTAGACCACCTCCGGCTCGGGTTCCCAGATGCGTGCATTCTCGACGCCAGGCAGATCAGCGAGCGCGCGATACTCGCTCGCCATCGCGACCCAGTCGTCGGTTTCGGCGATCACCGCCGGCTTACAGGCGATGGCATCGCGTACCACCGCGAACGAATCGTGATTCGACACCACCAGCGTGTAGAAGCCGTCGAAGGTGGCACACACCTCCTTCAGCGCCGTCTCGACATCCTTGCCCTGCGCGAGCTGATGTGCGACGAAGCGGGCACCCACCTCGGTGTCGTTCTCACTGTCGAATTCGATTCCGTGCGCCCGCAATTCGCGACGGATGGTGGCGTGGTTCGCGAACGACCCGTTGTGGACCAGACACTGCTCCGGACCCACGGCGTACGGGTGCGCCCCCGACGGGGTCACCGCGGACTCGGTGGCCATCCGGGTGTGCCCGACGCCCTGCCAGCCCGTCGCCGCGGGAAGATTCCAGGCTTGCACGAGGTCGCGGGGTGCGCCGACACCTTTGAGCACGGTGAGATCGGCACCGAATCCGGCGACCAGCGCTTCCGGGTACACCGCTCTCGCCGCCGCGAGAACCTCCTCTGCGCTCACCGCCGCGGTCAGCAGGAGTGTGTCGTCCACCAGCCGAGCATCCACCGGTGAGCCGAGGACCTCACCCACCATCGCTCGTGCGGCCGCGGTGTCGTCGACGCCGGTCTCCAGCATCGACACGCAACCGTGTCCGGACGGTGACCAGGTCGGGTCACCATAGACGGCGACGCCTGCCGAGTCGGCGCCTCGATCCTGCATCTCGCCCAGCATGCCGCTGAGCAACTCCCCCAGCCGGGGATGGAGTTCGGGGTTGCGCAGGTGCAACCCGACGATTCCACACATTTCTTGTCTCTCCCTGTTGTCAGAAGGCGGTCAGATAGTTGTCGATCTCCCACGGCGACACCGCGGAGTGCCAGGCGAAGAACTCCTCCCGCTTGAGTCGCGAGAAGTATTCGGACACCGGAGCATCACCACCGGCCCAGTCATCCGGCACGGCCGCGTCCAGTACCCCGCCGATCACGGCGTCGGCGTCGAGCGCGTCGACGGCATGCAGCAAGGTGAGCGGCAGGGCTCCGACATGCTCGGGGCAGGTGCCGATCGCCCCCGGGTCGAGACTGCGCTTGATGCCGTCGAGCCCGGCGCCGAGCGCGGCCGCGATGGCGAGGTACGGATTCGCCGAACCGTCTCCGCCGCGCAATTCCACCCGCTGGTCGTCGGGCACGCGGACATAATGAGTGCGGTCGTTGCCGCCATAGGTCGGCCGCCGAGGCGCCCACGACGCCCCGAACGTGTGGCCGTCGCACCGGTTCTCTTGTACGAGTTGACCGTTGGCGCCATCACCGCCTGCAGGGCGGCGGCGTGTTCGAGCACACCTCCGACAAAGCCGTACGCGGTGGATGACAACCCGAGGCCTCGCTCGTCCTCGTCCGGCGCCCCGCGAACACCGGGGCACCGCCCGAGGTCAGCGAGAGGTGAAGGTGCAGCCCAGAACCGGTGCGCTCCGCGAACGGCTTGGGCATGAAGGTCGCGACCATCCCACGCTCGGCGGCGATGGTGGACAACAGGTATCGCAACGTGACAACCCGGTCGGCGGTGGTGAGCGCCTCGGCGTACGTGAAATTCTGCTCGAACTGACCGTTCCCGTCCTCGTGGTCATTGGCGTAGTTGCCCCACCCCAGTTGATTCATGGCGGTCGACACCGCGGTCAGATGGTCGTACATGCGGGTCAGGCCGCGAACGTCGTAGCACGGTTGATCGGAATCGTCGGCGGCATCCGCGGTGATCAGCGACCCGTCGACGGCACGCTTGAGAAGGAAGTACTCGACCTCGGCGCCGACCCATGGCTCGAATCCGGCATCGGCGGCCTGGGCGACCAGCGTCTTGAGAATGTTGCGGGGCGCGAACGGCCACGGCTTGCCCTGCACATGCGGGTCGCAATGAACCAGTGCGAGCCCTTCCTTGATGAAGGGGATCGGGAGAAACGACGACACGTCCGGGATCGCCACCAGATCGGGATCCTTCGGCTCCTGTCCGATCGCCCCCACGGCGTAGCCCGCGAAACCCACTCCGTCGGTGGCGAGTTCGTCGACTGCCTCGATCGGGACTAGTTTGGCACATGGCTTGCCCCGGAGGTCGACGAAGAGGGCCAGGATGAACTTCGTCCCGGCGGCCGCACAGAGGTCGGCGAGAGCGTGTGTGTCGGTCATGATGATGTCTCCAGAGTGAGGCCGATGCGATCAGTATGTCTACTGTTGTGAACCTTTGTCTAGTTCTAGTAGACCGCCTGGGTGTTTCGGTCCTGTTACGCGCTGATGAGCGGTTGGTGTCACTTGCCGGAGGTCGGTCAGGGACGACAAAGCTCCCCTTCTCCCGATGCGGGAGAAGGGGAGCCGGTGGGGAGCCGGTGGGGCACTGGAGGTCAGGAGGTCGCAAGATCTCGTGGTGGCCCGGCGACGTCCCCGGGCTCGGCGGAGGCTGCCCGCCCGATCATGGCCTCCGTCAACCCGGATCCGTGACCGACCCCTGCTGCCGGGATCTCGTATGCCGTCTCGGCATGAACGGTCGAGTCGAGGCCCGTCATCTCGGTCTCCTCGTCGACACGCAGTCTCATGACCTTGTTGAGTCCCTTGGCTATCAACCAGGTCATGACGAACGAGTACGTGCAGGTGATGACGATGCCGGCGAGTTCGCGCCACAGGACCGCGATGTCACCGCCGAACAGGATGCCCTGCACCCCCGCCGGGGCCGACCCCGAGGCGAACAGGACGATGCAGAGTGTGCCCACGATGCCGCCGATGCCGTGCACCGCGAAGGCATCGAGGGTGTCGTCGACCTTGAACTTGCTCTTGAAGCTCAGACACAGGGCGACAACACCACTCGCGACGATGCCGACACCGAGCGCACCGACGGGACTCATGGTGTTCGCCGACGGCGTGATACCGACGAGGCCCGCGATGGCACCGGTCATCAAGCCCAGCGAGGTCACATGCCCCTCGCGGATACGCTCGACGATGCAGAAGCCGATCATGCCTGCCCCACCCGCGAGCAACGTGTTGAGGATGACGAACTGGGTGAGAAAGTTGGCACCGCCCGCGCAACTCCCGTTGAACCCGAACCATCCGAACCACAGGATGCCGCCACCGAGCAGTGCGAGTGGGACGTTGTGTGGTCGCTCCGTCCGGCGACGACGTGCACCGAGGACCATCGCCAGCGCGAGCGCGGCGACACCCGCATTCATGTGCACCGCGGTACCGCCGGCATAGTCGTGGATCTTGATGTCGTTCAACAGGAAACCGCCGCTGTAGCCGTCGCCGTCGGCGGCGAACACCCAGTGCGCCACCGGGAAGTAGACCAGCGTCAGCCAGATCGGTGCGAACACCAGCCATGCGGTGAACTTCATGCGGCCCGCTGCACCGCTGGCGACGATGGCCACGGTGATCGCGGCGAAGAGGATGAACCATGCCGCGATGTAGAGCACCTGGATGCCGCCGGACCCGTCGTCGGACATCCACTGGCTCAATCCGATGTAGTCGGCCGGGTTGCCGATGATCCCCCAATCCTTCACCGACGGCCCGGAGACCAGCCCGTAGCCGAACAGAACATAGAGAACGCAGGTGATGCCGAGGGTCGCGAGCACCATGGTCATCATGTTGAGCACATTGCGTGCTCCGACCATGCCGCCGTAGTAGAGCGCCAGGCCGGGAAACATCAGCAGGACGAACACGAATGCCGCGAGCATCCAGGAGAGATCCGCGTGCGCGGAGAGAACTGCTTCCATGAGTGTGTCTTTCGGTGAGAGTTGACGGTGGGCCGGGTCGTGCGGGTGGTCAGCTGCGGAGATACGCGACCACGTCGTCGCGGTAGTCGAGGAAGCCCTTGTACGAGGCGATGGGGTCGCTCAGCGTCTCGATCACGGTCGCGAGTTGCTGCGCCCAGGCAGGGATACGCCGGACTTCCTCCAGCGATGCCATGAAGGTCCGGATGTTGAAGGTCACCGCACCTGTCATCGGCAACCGGATGAAGTGCTCGAGCTCGATTCGCAGTCGCGCGCGAGCGAAGTCGTTGTCGTCGATCATCTGTGGGATGTCATGACGCCACGACGGCAACTCCTCGAGACTCACGTCGAGCTTGGGGGAGTCCGATGCCGACAGGGTCCAGTTCACCCTGCGGTAGACCTGGTCGGCCGGCAACCTGCGGAGGAACTGCTCGGCCCGCGCCACGACTCCGTCGCGGATCAGACCCGGGACGGGCGCATGGATCTCGTATATGTCCATGCCGACGTCGAAGGTCACCGACCATGCGGCGGCGAACGTGACGGCGCCCGCATCGAAGTACAGTCGGCCATCCCGCTCGATCACCAGCAGGAGGTCGTCGGGCACCTCACGCGCCAGGAAGTCGAGCGGACCGTGCGGAAGGGAGCCGCCGTCGTTCAGCACGAAGTACTGATCGGTCTCGAGAAGATCATTGCGCCAATGGAATCGGGCATCGCCGTATTCGGTCAGCCGCATCACGTCAGGGTGGCCGACGGCCAGATCCCGCAAGTAGTAGAGCAGCAGATCCCAGCAGGCAGGCTCCATCCCGCGACGGACCTTGACGCGGGGCGGATCCGCGTCGAGGATTCGTCGCCGCTCGGCCATGATGATCGGGTAGTCGGCGCCGCCGAGGTCGACGATGTGTCGCCCCCATTCGCCTGCCCTGGTGGCTCGGGGGACACGAGCGGGCTCCACGTTGACGGAGTATCGGAACTCGGCGAGGTCGTCGGGGAACGGCCACGGAAGATTGGCCAGGTGATCGGCGGGACCCGGGAGAATGTCGCCCGGCGCGGTGGCTGATGATCCGGCAGTGACGTTCACAGGTCCACCTCGATGTCCCGGCCGCGGGAGACACAGCACAGCATGGTGTCGCCGGCCGCCCGCTCGTCGACGCTCAGCACGAAGTCCCGATGGTCGATCACGCCGGACCGGACACCGATACGACACTCTCCGCAGACACCCTGTCGGCAGAGGTTCTCCACCCGGACACCGTGATCGAGGAGACGTTGTAACAGCGATACACCGGACGGCACTTCTATCACCGCACCCGTGCTCGCCACCGTGACCTGAAAGGCTTGCCCCGGATCCTGTTCAGGCGCCGAGAATCGCTCGAGATGAACTCGCGACGCCACCCATCCCGCCGTGTACGCGGCATCCTCGTACAGGTCGAGCAGCGCAGCCGGCCCGCAGGCGTAGGCGTGGGTGCCCAGCGGCTGCTGCACGAGACGGTCGGCGAGCACCCATCGCGTGTCGTCGGAGCCCGACACCTCGAACAGGGTGATCGACGGACTCTCGGCGAGCGACCGCACGTCGGTGAGGTGCGCCGCGCTGCCCGGCCGGTAGGAGTAGACGATGTCTGCGGTACCGCCCAGGCGGGCGATGGAACGCGCATGGGACAAGATCGGCGTGATACCGATGCCGCCGGCGATCAGAAGCGCATGGTGCTGATCCCATACCGGGCCGAACATCGATCGCGGACCCTCGACATGGAGCACATCTCCTTCGGCGACGTTCTCGTGCAACCAGTCCGAGCCGCCCCCGGCGCCACGGCGCAACACCGAGATCCCGTAGTCCGTCGGAAGCATGCCGTCGCCGACGAGTGAGTAGGCGTTGCGATGTTCACCTGCGGTGACGATCACATGGCTTCCGGGCCGGAACGGAGTGAGCGGCCCACCGTCCGCCGGGACCAGCCGATAATGGTTGATCGCGGGGGTCAACGGCGTCACATCGACCACCCGCATCACGCGCCGACCGGTGTCGTACCCGGGGTGACGATGAGCCGACACAATCGGTTCGTCGACGACCGTCACGAGGAGCCCTCCGCCCAGGAGCCGAGAAAGCTTCCCAGCGTGGCCGAATGATGCGCGTGCACCTCGAGCCGCCGGCCGCACCCGGGACAATCCACGACGCCGCCCGCCTCCGCTTCGACACGATGGGTGTCGCGGCAGTGCACGCAGTACAGCGGCAGGTCACGGGTGTGACTCGCGAAAGCCGAGAGCTCCTCGGGCACAGCGCCCTTCTCACGTGCGAGTGCGAGTGCGGTGAGAACATCGAACTGTCCGCCGACGATGTGGATGCGCACCCCGGTGCGAGACGATTCCAGTGCCGCGACCAATGCTGACCGATCTTCCTCGGCGTCAAGAGAATCGAGCACCAGGAGCCGAGTCGGAGCGATCGCCTCGGCCGTCGACACCCACGTATGGGCAACGTCCCCGACGACCGCCTCGTCGCCGACCGCCACCACCAGGAACGACGTCCCCGCCGGATCGATCGCGTCCGGAGTGGTCGGCCACACGGGCAGGCCGTGGTCACTGCGCACCTCCGCGGTGGTCCGCTCGGCCGAGACCGCATCGCGGAGCCATCGCGCGGCCCGGTCCTTGTACTTGATGATGCCCTTGTAATCGGCCATGTCGTCAGGTAATTCGTCCAACACCTCGGCCGCACGTCGTCGCCACGGCTCAACGGTGGCAACGACATCGAGGGGCAACATGTAGGTCCGGATGAGGAACATCACCGCGCCCGAATCGGGCAGTCGGATCAAGTGCTGAACCTCGACGCGCAGATGGACGAGTCGGCCGAAGGTGGCGTCATCGGCCTGCAGGATCATCTCGCGATCCGGACCCCATTCGGGGTACCGCTCGGTGGAGACGTCGAGTCGCCGTCCGATCGTCAACGTCCAGTTGGTCCGCCGGTACGGTCTGTGCGGCTGAAGACGCTTGAGGAACTCGTGCGCACGGGTGATGACCCCCTCGTCGCGGACCCTCGGTACCGGACCGTGGATCTCCAGGAAGCTCATGCCGACGTCGAAGCCGAAGCTCCAGTCGGCCGCGAATGTCACCACACCGGCATCTGCGAAGAGTTGCCCGGCACGGTGATCGAGCAGCACCACATCCTCCTGGATCTGGCCGCAGATGTATCGCAACGGTTCCTCGGGAAGCGTCGCGTCGTCTCCGTAGACGAAGGTGTCCTCGATTCCGAGCAGACTGTTCTCCCAATGCCATTCATCTCCGACAGCACGGAGAACGAAGTCGTCGGGATAACTCGTCGCGAGCTCGCGCATCAGGGTCAGCATCGCGTCCCACGCCGCAGGCCGCATATGCGGCAGCACTGCATGACGCGTGCCATCCGCGTCGAGCACAGCTGAGCGCTCGGACAGTTCGTGGTGGTACTCGTCGTCGATGTCGACGACCCGTTCACCCCACTGACCGATCGCGGTGGTGACGACGTGATCCGCCGGCTCGACGTTGGTGCTGTACCGGTAGCGATCGTCGACGAAAGGAAACGGAAACCGTGCCGGCAGCGACGGGCCGGAAAGTGCGAGGGTCACAGTGGTACCTCCAGTGTGCATCCTTCGGATGCGCGCGAGACGCATGGCATGAACGCGTCCCCGGCCCTCTTCTCCTCGTCGGTGAGGTAGAGGTCCCGGTGGACCGGGGTTCCGCCCGACAGGGGTAGGCGGCATTCACCGCATACGCCCTGTCGACAACGGTTGGGTATCGACATCCCGTGATCTTCCAGAGCTTCGAGTACCGAGGTCCCGGATGGGATGTCCAGCGTGGCGGACGATTCGGTCAACCGCACGGCAAACCGGTCACCGGCCTCGAGCGCGTCCGCACCGAAACGCTCGACGTGGATCCTCGACTGCGGCCAGCCCAGGGCGGCCGCGGACTCGACCACGGTGTCGATCATGCCGACCGGGCCACACGCGTACATGTGGGTACCGACCGGCTGATCGGCCAGGACCTGCGCGAGTCGTATGGCGAAGGACTCACGGTCGATGAACAGCTCCGCATCTCGGCCCGCCAGATCGACGACGTCGTCGATGTGTGCGGCATGCCCTTCACGGAACACGTACAGCACCTGCACATCTCGTCCCCAGCGGCGGGCGGCCCGCAGGTGCGAGACGATGGGCGTGACGCCGATGCCACCCGCGAAGAACAGGTGCTTGCCGGCCCGCGCCGCCGGCGCGAAGGCGCTACGGGGCGATTCGACATCGATGACGTCGCCGATCGAGACACGGTCGTGCATCCACCGCGATCCACCGTTGCCCTCCGCGACGCGTAACACGGAGATGGAGTAGTGCGTCGGCGCAACGCCATCAGACGTCACGCTGTAAGCGTTCGTCCGCTCCCCCGCCGTGACGACGAGATGGCTCCCGGGCACGAACCCGGGAAGCTCGGCGCCGTCGGGAGCCGCGAACGTGATCTCGCGGACCCCTCCCGCGGTGTCGACGACCGAGGTGACGACCAGCTTCATGATGCGTTCTCCCCTGGCGGCACTGCCGTCTCCGCGTCGACCATGTAGCCGAGGTACCGGCCGGATCGTCGGGAGACGTGGTGGTAGATGAGCAGATTGCGGTCGCAGCCCGCGCACACGACGACCTCGCCGACCACCGCAGGCGTCGCGGTCACCGCTCGGCAATGGGTGCACGAGACCTCGAGGTCGCCGAATTCGGTTGTCGTCACATAGATCTCGTCGTCTTCCAACCCCGCCGAGTGGGCGACGCCGCGCAGTGCGAGCGCGGCCCCCGCGGGCCCGACGATGATCACCCGGATGCCCACCCGGGCCTCCATCAGCTCCACCCGCAACGCGGATGCGGCTCGATCGGGTCCGGAGAAGGTCAGCACCCGGTGCTCGGCGTCGCCCGGTAACGCGTCTCTCCATCGCGCGATCTCGACGAGCGCAGGGTCGCCCACGCCGATGAGCAGGAACGACCTGCCCGACACCTCGGGCAGGTCGTCACCGATCGGCGCCCCTGGTCGCGCCCAGACGGGGATGCTGGAGACCGAGATCTGTGACATCGGTCCTCAGAGGAGATCTGCGTCGCGATGCCCGGCATAGAACGCGAGGGCATAGCTCGGTGTGCTGAAGTGGATCTTCGACCCCTTGGGGAAGAAGATCGCGTCCTTGGCCTTGGCCACCGCGGTCTGTCCGGTCTCTTTGTTCTCCAGCAGGAACTCGCCTTCGAGAACCACCTTCATCTCGTCGTACTCGTACTCGTAGTACAGCGGGTCGTCGGTGTGACGCAGTTCGAAGTAGCCGGAGCACATCACGCTGCCCTGCGGGTTCTCGTAGACGTCGCCGATGAATCCCTCGGTGCCCGGGTACTCCGCGTCGGGCATCTTGGGCAAGTTCTGCCAGGCATCGCTGGTGACGAGAAACGGTGTCGCGGTGTCGGTGCTCTCCACGGTCATCTGCATCCTCCGGAATCCTTTGGGTTACTCTTCTGCCGACATAACAGCAGTAGACTTTGTTCGATCTGATGAAACTCCTGCCGTGTTACCGCTGCATGACGGCGCCGTTTATTGTTGTAAAACCAGGTCTACCGTGAGTAGACGATCGTCGGGGCATACTCGAGACCATGGAATCGTCTTCGGCCATCGATGTTGCGGTCGTCGGGACCCTGAACATGGACGTGATCGTGCAGGTCGGTCGGATGCCCCGCACGGGAGAGACCCTCCTGGGCCGCTCACTGTCCGAGCGGCCCGGCGGCAAGGGCGGCAACCAGGCCCTGGCCGCCGCGGGGGTGGCACGTACCGCGCTGATCGGCGCCGTCGGCAACGACGACGCGGCACAGCGGCTGGTGCGAAACCAACAGGATGGAGCGGTCGAGATCAGCCGGCTTCATCACGCTGTCGGGATCAGCGGTCGGGCGATCATCGAGGTCGACGACGCGGGCGACAATCGGATCGTCGTCCTGACCGGGGCCAATGCCGCCCTCACCGCCGACCACGTCAAGGCGGGTCTGGACGGATTGGCGCCGACAATTGTTCTCACACAACTCGAATCGCCACCCGACGTCACGGCCGCCGCGGTGGCCTGGACCGCCGCGAACGAGCGCCGGTTCATCCTGAACCCGAGCCCTGTCCGCAGATTGGACGACCACGTCATCGCCGCTGCGGACCCGTTGATCCTCAACGAGGGGGAGGCCGTGTACTACGCCGGCGGCGGCTCGACCGGCGATCCCACCGAAATCGCTCGTCGCCTGGTCGACCGCGCTCGCTCGGTGGTGATCACGCTGGGCTCCGACGGTGTGGTCGTGGCGACACCAGACGACGTGCGGCGCATCGACGTGGAACAGGTGCGGGCCGTGGACACCACGGGTGCGGGAGATCTGTTCGCCGGAACCCTCGCCGGGCATCTCGCGCGCGGTACTGCGCTGGCCGACGCGGCCGCGCTGGCGTCGGCCGCGGCCACCGAATTCGTTGCGCGGCCGCGTGATCGGTGAGCACTACCGGCGAACGTACCGATGTAGGACGGGCCCCGAGTCGAACCGACGCGTCTCGACCAGCTCGAGGTCCAGCCGCACGCCGGCCGGAAAGAACGGCACGCCACCGCCCACCGTCACCGGATGGATCATGGGGAGGAACTGCTCGATACGGTCGATCATCGACGCAGCGAGCGCAGCGCCTCCGACCTGTACCGGACCCTCACGATCGGTGACGTCGTCGACGGTGTGGACGAGTTCGGCGCCGTCGACCTCCGTCAGCGTCGTCGACACGACGAGGCGCGGTGTCGACTGCCATGCCTCGGCGTACTCCAGCTCGGCGGGCGACGATTCCGGCGGCGGCTGCACCCAGGGCTGCATCGTCTCCCACAGGTTGCGCCCGTAGACATCGAGCACGGAGTCGCGCTGCACTCCGATGTAGTACGCGAACACGTCGTCGGCCGGTTCGGTCCAGTCGAAGCCGCCCTCGGCATCGACGATGTAGCCGTCAGCCGAGACATTCATGCCGTAGAAGATCACCGTTGTCACCTCATCCGGATGTCCTGATCTCGGTCATACCACACCGTCGCGCGTCTGACGTGAAAACCGAAGGGGTCGGTGCCCGACCACCTCAGCGCTTCGACCACCTCGCCACCCGCTCCTTGTGCTCGGCCGTCTGATGCGCGAGTGGCTGCATCGCGGCGGCGAGATTGAGCACGGTGTCGAGCGAGCTGGTCCGCGACTCGGTCAGCAGGCGCTTGGCCATCCGCAGTGCGTGGGGCGGATTCTTCGCGATACGCGCAGCCAATTCCCCTGCTGCAGCAAGGAGTTCATCATCGGGCACCACCCGGCTCACCATGCCCCACTCAAGCGCTGTCGCGGCATGGACACGATCACCGGTGAACGTCA
This sequence comes from Gordonia sp. SID5947, assembly GCF_009862785.1. Lineage (NCBI taxonomy): Bacteria > Bacillati > Actinomycetota > Actinomycetes > Mycobacteriales > Gordoniaceae > Gordonia > Gordonia sp. SID5947. The sequence goes on from NZ_WWHU01000001.1 coordinate 2,989,374, forward strand.
TCTCGGCGGCACGCTCGTATCCGATGGCCCGTTGCAGGAACCACGAACCCCCGTCTCCGGGGATCAGCCCGATCTGAACAAAACTCTCGGCGAAGAAGGCGGATTCGGCCGCGATACGTAGATCGCACATCATCGCAAGGTCACATCCGGCACCGACCGCTGCGCCGTTCACCGCCCCGATCACCGGAACCTCGCAACGCAGCATGGCGCGGGGAATCCGCTGTATCCCATCGGCATAGCCGTGCCGTTGATCCGCACCGCCGAGTCCGAACAGCCCCTGCTCGTCGGCCATCTCCCGGACGTTCCCACCGGCCGAGAATATGTGCCCCGCACCCGTGAGGATCACCGCCCGGACGTCGGTGTCGGCATTGGCGGCGTCGACCGCATCCTCGAACGCGGCGACGAGATCGGCACCGGTGATGGCATTGCCGACGTCCGGGAGGTTGATCGTCCACACGGAGACACCGTCGTCGGTGCTGATGTCCAGAGGTTGGTGCACGGTCGTGCCGCCTTTCGATTGGGAATCGCTGATTGCACCCTACGACGCCGCGGCTCGATCCCCCATCAACCACGGTGGCGGAAACATCTCACCCCCGAGGCTCGGCGACTCGCTGCCGGACAGGCACGTGGTACGCCTCAGAGGACTCGCGAGGGCCGTTGAAGGCACTCCTGTTCAGGTTTGCCCCCCGGTTCCTCGAGCTGTTTCGGTCGAGCGGCGCACGTAGAGGATCGCAATTGCTTGCGAGAATCCGCCAGCGAAGGCACTGCAGCCCGTCGCAGAGGCCTACGAGAAGACCGCAAAGTTCGTCCAGGACTGTGTGTCGATGGGCGGCCTCGATGACATGGCCCGGGCACGTCAGAAGCGCGCGAAGGCGCGTTCGATGCCGCCGCCTCGCCACACCGGCCTGCTGCGGTTGCCGCGCCCGCCACAGCTACGCCGCCCACCCCAGAGTCTCCAGCCACCACCCCGCCAGCGACTCGACCCTCAGTTTCCTCGTCTGTCCCGCCGCCGACCACGAAGACGCGCGACCCGGCACCCCCGCAGACAACTCCGACACCGGCGGGGAAGGGGAACACAGGTCGCACTGTCGGCCCGAGCACAATCTACTCCGATGAGCCGACTGACGATTGGCGACACCTGGCAGCAGGCGGTGACCGCGGCAGTGCCGGCCGGGCTGGTCGTGGTCCAGTTGGGCTTCCATCACCTCCGCCTTATCGACGCCGGAATAGGATGCGGCAGAGGCGTATTCGAGCAGTGATGATCTACGTAGTCGTCACGTGACGGACTGTGTGACGGAAACCCGCTCGTCATGACCACGAATGATGTCTGATCAACGACCGCCGCTGGGTGCCCACCTCGAGAGCGCGACCTGCGGTGACCCACACAAAGCGCTCAGCGCTGTGGATGTCCGAATCGGGCGCATCTGACACCCGGATCTCAGGCCGGGTCCACGGTTCCCGGCGGCTCCGCCAACCGCGCGCGCGCGATCTCGGCGGCAGACGTGCCCAGTGTCATCCACAGGGACGCGAGGTCCTCGGCGAGCTGGTCCCGGGTCACCTTTAGCGCTCCCTCGGCCCAGGACAGGATTGCCTGGGCGGTACCGCCGATGACGAACGCCGGCGCGGTTTGCGCGAGAGAGTCGACTTCGAGACGCACGTCGTGGATGGTGCGGGCGTGATCGATGAGCACTCCCGTCAGACCTTCGATGGCGTCGGTACGCCGTGCGTCGACCGCGGGGGTACCTGCGGCCCCGCCGAGCAGGACCCGCGCTTTGCGGCAGTCGTTGCCGAGTACGCCGATGATCGCGTCCACGGCCAGGCGTGCCTGTTCGGGCTGAGGCCGTTGCAGCGCAGCCACATACGCGACGACAGCCGCCTCGGTGACCTCGGCGGAGATGTCGTCGATCACGGCCATGGCCAGCGCGTCCAGATCGGCGAAACTCTCATAGAAGTAGCGTTTGTTGAGCTGCGCCTCGCCGCACAGGCTGGCCACGGTTGCCGACCGCCACCGGCTCTCGGACATCGCCGTGACAGCGACGTCGACGAGCGCGGCCCGCCGCCGCGCTGCCCTTTCGGGCGCGGACCGGCCACCGTAGTTGCGGTCGGCGCTCGTCGCGTTCACCCGTACATCTTGGCACTACTGCGCCGTTTCGTTGACGGCACACCAACGAATCTGGCACAGTCCTGTACCAGTACAACTGGTACTCAAAAGTACCTGATCCGGTGTGCAGCTCGGTGGACCTGCCGCGTTTCGCGCCGTCACCAACCAAATCACCTCGAAGGACATTCAATGAGTGCGGAACTGAGAGACGCGAGCATCGTCCGAGACGACGAGACGGAGACACCCCTCGGCGTACTGGCCGAGATGCGGGCGCTGGCCGAACACAGTCCGGGACGGGCGCGCATCGACACGTGGGACTTCGTCCGGCAGCTGGGCGATCGACAGGATCACGAAGCGTTGTCCCTGTTGTTCGGCGCCGGTACGGAACCGGAGAATCTCGATGGCAAGCTGGAAGGCCTGATCGTGGGGAAGCTTTTCGGCATCCCGGAGGCGAGACTGGCCAACCCACTCATGAAGATCGACCCCACCTGGCGCGGCAAGAGCTTCGACCTCTCGGCCGGCACCGGTCTCAACCGGCTGTCCCCGATCGCCGGGGTGGTCATGCCGATCATCACCTTCGGCTACCTCGGACTCCGCCTGGCCGGTCGCGAGATGGAGGGCTTCCACTTCGATCACGGCCCGAGCCAGGGTCTGATCGAGCCGCGGGTCCGGGTGCGGGCGCTCGACTACGGCGTCCCGAAGTACAAGAATCCCGGCGTACGTACCTTTCCCATCCGCAAGACCCGGGACGAGATCGTCGAACTGGTTCCGGGTGTGTATCTCGGCCGGGCACTGTTGCTCACCGCCGCCGGCGGTCCACGCCTCATCGCCTATTTCGCGTTGCGCCATCCCGTGGGCAGCCCGCTGTGATCGCGCTGGCCGGCGCCCAGGTGTGCATCACCGGGGGCGCGCGGGGAATCGGCGCCGCCGCCGCGGCCGCGGCGGCCGAGCGCGGCGCAACGGTGTGGATCGGTGATCGTGACCTCGCCGCGGCGACCGAGACCGCGAAGTCACTGGGGCGCAGGGTCAATGCGTTGCATCTCGACGTCACGGACGAGTCCTCGTTCAAGGACTTCGTCGGTACCGTGTCCGATCGCGGTCCGATCGACATGTTCGTCAACAACGCCGGTATCCAGCACATGGGGCGCTTCGTCGATCAAGATCTCGAGGCCCTTCAGCGCGAGTTGGCCATCAACCTCGGTGCGGTCCTCACCGGAACTCACCTGGTGCTGCCGGACATGATCCGGCGTGGACGCGGACACGTGGTCAACGTGTCGTCTATGGCGGGAAAGATCACGACACCGGGGATCGCCACGTACAGCGCCTCGAAGTTCGGCGTCGTCGCGCTGGACCGGGCGATCCGTGCGGAGCTGGCCGGCACCGGGGTGACCCTCACGACGGTGATGCCCGCGGCGACGAACACCGAGCTGACCGCCGGGGTGCGTCTGCGCCTGCAACCGACGCTGCAACCCGAGCAGGTGGCGGCCGCCATCGTCGCCAGTGCGAACCACACCCGCGGCGAGGTGACGGTGCCGCGGTACCTCGCCCCGATGGGGATCTTCGAGGAAGTGATCCCCCGTGGATCATGTGGCGCCTCAAGCGATTCGTCGGCGGCGCCGAGTACGGCGCGTTCGATCCGGCCCAGCGGCGCGCCTACCTCGAACGCAGCCGGACGTCGTGAGAACAGGACAGTTCGTGACGAATCTGAATCTGGCCGACACGCTGGCCACGATCAAAGCCCGTCAGTGGATGTTGACCGACATCGACTGGAATGCGCCCGGCGCGGATCTCATCCGCGATGACCAGCGGGACGATCTCAAGGCGTTCATGTCGGATCTCATGTGGATCGAGCATGTCGGTGCCCGCGCCTTCGCGGGACTGGCGTTGCACGCACCGACCGAGGAACTCAAGGAGATCTATCGGTACTTCCACGCCGAGGAGCAGAAGCACGCCAATGCCGAACTGGCGCTGATGAAGCGCTGGAATCTCCTCGAGGAGGGGGAGATCCCCTGCCGGGTGTGATGATCTCGCATTCGCTGGACACGATGGACAAGATGGCCGACACCGCGCCGTTCGAGTATCAAGCCACCATCATCCCGATGCTGGAGGTTGCACTCGACGGTGCGCTGTTGAAGTTCTTGACCGACGAGGTCGAGGACCCACTGTTGAAGGTCGTCCTCAACAAGATCAACGCCGACGAATCACGCCATCTCGCAGTGGGTTTCCACGTGATGGGGATGCTGTCCGGGGCGCGGGCCCGACGCACGGCGCTCGTACTGTTCAAGCTCGCGTACAGCATGCGGGTCGTCTCTCTTCGCAGTGTCATCGCCACACTCCCCATCATCGGGAACATGCGCGAAGAGCTGTATGCGATGGGACTCGACGGCGATCGGCTCTCGGTCGCGATGGACCGCTATCGCAAGGCAGGCGAACGCGATCCCCGGCTGGAGTCGAACCGGTACTACAAGATCGTCCGCGGATACTCGCGGCTGGTGATGGAACGACACCCGGTCTGGTCCCGCATCGAGTCGGCGATGATCGATTACGCCAACCGGATCCCCCTCGACAAGTGGCCGACTCGCCCGACGTGGTCCCACGAGCTGACGTATCGGACCACCGACTGATACCGGCGGCGGACGCGGCACGCGACGACGACACGGTTGGCCGCGTGTTCACGGTGCTGGTGATCGGTGCCGGGTTCTCGGGCATCGGGGCCGCGATCAGACTCCGCGAAACGGGGGATCGACGACTTCGTCGTGCTCGAGCGCGGTAACGAGGTCGGCGGCCGTTCGAACCGCGGACCTGGAGCAGGCTTACGCGGACGGCGCCGGGATCCAGGACTACATCCTGGACGTCGTCGAGAAGCGAGACGTGCGCCGTCTCGTGAGGTTCGGTCACGATGTCTCGTCGTTGCGCTTCGGCGACGACGACGGGATCTGGCGGGTCACGACGAATACATCGGGGCCTCGACGCCGCCGCGTCGCGAGGCCGTCAACGGAGCGGAGTCCGGGCATCGGCTGCGCCGGCCCCCGATTCCTCCTTCGAAGCCCACCTGCGCGTCCACCTGTAGAGCCATGCCACCACCGCGACGAACAGCACCACACCCAGGATCTCCGAACCGGTCTCCCACCCGTCGCCGATGAACGGCAGGTTGAGCACGGCGTCGTTGCCGGTTGATGCGACGATCGCCGCGAAGACCACGTTCCACAAGCTCTCGCCGACGATCAGGCCGGTCGCCAGGAGCACGCCCATCCGCTTCTTGCGCTCCACATTCCGGCCGGTTCGCTCCGCCCATCTGTTGTAGGCGCGGCCGATGAAGGCACCGATGGGGATCACCAGGGTGACCGACATGGGCAGGTACATACCCATACCGACGGCCAGCGGTGGCACCCGCAGTCTGGTCGTGGTCCTGCCCAGTACCTCGTCGACCACGATGACCGCGATCCCGATCAGCGCACCCACCCCGATCAACGCCCAGTCGAGATCGCCGCCGAACACCCCTTCGGCCAGCGACGAGATCAGGCCGGCCTGCGGGGCGGGGAGGGCATCCTCATCGGCTCCCGGCGCACCGACGAACCCGAACGCCGTCTGCATCAACTGCAGAACGGGCGGAATCACCACCGACCCGAACACCACCCCGATGACCAGCGCCACCTGCTGCTTCCACGGTGTCGCGCCGACCAGCTGGCCGGTCTTGAGGTCCTGCAGGTTGTCGTTGGAGATCGTCGCGACGCCGAAGACTATGGCTGCGGTGAACAGCGTGTAGGCGACCAGAGCGGTCGACTGTGAGTCATCCGCCGAACCGAAGGTGATCTTGATCAGGACGGCGGCGACCAGCACCACCACGATCCCGACCCCGGAGATCGGGCTGTTCGACGAACCGATCAGCCCGGCCATGTATCCGCAGACGGAGGCGACGACAAGACCGATCACGAACACGAAAGCGATGCTCACGATGATGATCCCGACGGCGCTCCCGTGCAGCACCGTGCCACTCGCGAAGTCCCACAACATGAAACCGATGGGGATCAGCGAGGCCAGGATCACCCCGGCGACGATGGTGACCGGGATGTCCTGTTCGGTGAGGTCGACCGTCGTTCCTGCGCGGCGCGCACGCGTGGAGACCATCGCATCCCGAATGCCACGGGCGATGGGCCCGATGATCTTGATGAGCGTCCAGATGGCCGCCACCGCAATCGCACCCGCGCCGATGAATCTGACGTCGTTGGTGAACGCATCGCTCACCACGTCTTCGATCGAACCGGTCGCCGGGAGGTCGCCCCAGGTGCGGATCGGCAGCAGCACACCGAAGGAGATGATCAGGCCGATCAGCATCGAGATGCCCACCGTGATGCCGACCAGATGGCCGACACCGATCAGCGAGAACAGCAACCCGGCGCCGAACATCGTCCCGCCCTGGCCGATACGCGCGAAACCCGAGATGGTCCCGGCTATCAGCTTGGTCTGGGTGAGCAACGAGAAGATCGCGGAGACAACACTTCCCACCACGATGACCCGCAGACCGCGCCGGTTCTCCTCGGCACCCTGCGCGGTGTCACCGACCTTCAGGACCTCGGCCGCCGCCGCACCCTCTGGATATGGCAGGTCGGAGCCGGTCACCAGGGCACGTCTGAGGGGGATCGAGTACATCACGCCGAGAATGCCGCCGATGAGACACACCGCCACGGTCGTCCAATACGGAAAGCCTGTCCACCAGCCGATCATGATGAGTCCGGGCAGGACGAAGATGATCGCCGACAGGGTTCCCGCCGCCGACGCGATCGTCTGCACGATGTTGTTCTCGACGACGGAATGATCGGCGAAGTACCGCAGCAGGCTCATCGAGATGACGGCCGCCGGAATGGCGGTGGCGAAGGTCAGACCCACCTTCAGACCGAGATAGACGTTCGCGGCTGTGAACACCAAGGTGATCAGCCCGCCGAGGACGATCCCGCGAATGGTGAGTTCTTTCAACCCCGCGGATGCGGCGCCCTTCACGGCGGAGCCTGGCGTGGACATGACGGCGACCCCTTACCCGACCTGTTCGGTGTTGTGGACTCACACAACTGTAGGAGGGGGGTGGGTGATCCGCAGGGATTCCGTCCAGCGTCGGCCACGCTGGTTGTGAAGGGGTCCGAGAAGCCGGTTTCGGTGAGAAGTCAGTCGCCGCTGCCGGCGCGCGGAACGTCGGCGTCCGGAACGGCACACCCGTCGGGGCCGCAGGTGTCGGCAGATTCGACCCCGATCGGGACCAGTTGCTCGTCCCATACGAGTTGCAATGCCCGGGCGAACGTTTCGGACGGTTGCGCACCCGACACCGCATATTTGCCACCGAACACGAAGAACGGCACGCCGGTTGCGCCGATGGCGGCGGCCTCGTTCTCGTCCCGGCGGACGGCGTCCGCATAAGCCTCGGGGTCGTCGAGGATCGCACGCACCCGTACCTCGTCGAGTCCCGCCCGGACCGCGATCTCCACCAACCGCTCACGATCTCCGAACGCCGGCTCCTCGTCGGCGAAGTTCGCCGCATACAGAGCATCGAGCAACGCGTCCTGCCGATCTTCGGCAAGCGCGTGGTGAAGGAGGCGATGCATGTCGAAACTGCTGCCGAAGTCGCGGCCCTGTGTTCGATAAGCCAGACCCAGTTCGCCGGCCTGGGCGGCGATGCCCCGCTCATTCGCCGCCGCCTGCTCCACCGAGATCCCGTACTTCTGCGCGATGTGCTCGACGACGGGCGCGCTGGTCCCCGGGGCCAAGGTGGGGTCGAGCTCGAACGAGCGATGCACCACCGTGACGCCGTCTCGCTGCGGGAACTCCCGGAGAGCCTCCTCAAAACGTCGCTTTCCCAGGTAGCAGAAGGGGCAGTTGATGTCGGTCCAGATGTCGACCGTCACGGTCATGGCAGGCAGTCCTCTCCGTCCGCAGCTCTCGGACGGCGGACACGGTGACTCCAACGCCGTCGGCGGCCCCGATGTTCCGCCACGAATCGGCGGACAGCCGGATGCCGCCCGCGCATGTCGGTACTCTGTCGGAGCACAGTCGGCCATGGCCGACCGCATCGAGGGGGAAGGTTCGACTGCGACGATGGGCCCGGATCCGATCACCGACCTGGAGGCCGAGCTCGTCGACATCTGGCGTCGCGGCCGCATCAAGATCCGTGAGCGCGCCCGCGCGATCCACCCGAAACTCGATCCGGTGTGTTACCCGATCCTCGTGCTGCTCTCTCGCCACGACGCACTACCGATGTCGGATCTGCTCGGCGAGCTCGCGCTGGAGAAGTCGACGCTGACACGTCAGATCGACTCGGTGGTGCGCCTCGGCCTGGTCGAGCGGCATCCCGACCCGGATGACGCGCGCGCCCGACTCGTGGCGTTGACCGAGAGTGGGCGTTCCCGGTTCAACGACGTCGCGCTCACCGCCCTCGCCGACTGGCGGGACCAGTTGTCGCGATGGGACCCCGAGGACGTCCGACAACTCGCCGACCTCCTCCGGCGGCTGGCGGAGAGCACCAGCTAGCGCCGCGGCCGGCGGGTACGAGGTTCGACCGGCCGGCAGCCGCTGCACGGGGCGAGTAGCCCGGTCCACGGCTGAGTACCCGATCGTGCGAGGTCGGGTACCGGGCTACGCGTGGCACGCGCGCTCGGCGGTCTTAGCGTTCGATCATGGACGCCGACGATCCGCCCCCGGTCGCGAGATCTCGTCGCGCGGCAACGGCTCGGCGGGGTCATCTCAGCCGTCGGATCGCGGCGATCACCGGCGCCGTCACGCTCGGCGTCGTCGGATGCTCACCAGGCAGTGTCGTCGTCCTCGACGCCGGACACCCGAGTCATGTCGTCCCGGTCGTGCCGAGCGAGCCGGCCGACAGCGTCTGCGGCACCAATCCCGTCCGGCCTCCCGCCGCATTCACCGCTCGATTGGAACGCGCGCTGACGAGCGGCGGTGGCCGCCACGCCGGGCTTCCCGCACCTGTTGCGTCCCGCCCCGTGCCCGCCTCCTTTTGCTGACAGTCCTTCTCCCACTCCGTGCGACCCGACGATGCATGTACAGCGGTGCACCGAAGCGCATACTGACACGGTCCGACGTCCTGCGCGAGGAGTCCGAAACCATGCCCAGACTGCGCATGCGACGTTCATCATCCACCGATGCCGCCTCGTTGGACGGGAAGGTCGCGCTGGTGACCGGCGCGGCGCGGGGCATCGGCCGGGCCACGGCACTGATGCTGTCCGAGCGCGGCACGGACCTCATCCTGCTCGACATCGACGAGACACCGCTGCGCGAGCTCGCGGACGAGATCGGACCCGACCACGCGGTGGCGCATCGCGTGGACGTCACCGATTTCGAGCAGGTGCGCGCCGCGGTGGAACTCGGTGTCGCGCGATTCGGTGGGATCGATCTTGTTCTCGCCAACGCCGGCATCGCGTCATACGGTTCGCTGCTGCAGGTGGATCCGGCGGTTTTCGCGCGGGTGGTCGACGTCAACGTCACGGGTGTCTTCAACACCTTTCGAGCCGCGCTGCCATCGGTGATCGAACGCAAGGGATACGTCCTCATCGTGTCCTCCGCCGCAGCCTTCATCCCGTTGATCGGCCAGTCACCGTACAACGCGAGCAAGGCAGCGATCGATCATCTGGCCACCTCGTTGCGCGCCGAGGTCGCGCATCGTGGCGTCGCGGTGGGTAGCGCCCACATGATGGTCATCGACACAACACTCGTCCGGGAGGTCGCCGCAGACCTACCGTCCTTCTTCGCCGCGCTCGACGAACTTCCCGCGGCGGTACGCGCGATCATCTCCGTCGATCACTGCGCTGCCGCCATCACGAACGGGCTGGCTCAGCGTAGCCGTCGCATCTATGTACCGCGGTGGGTCTCGGTGACCAACTGGCTCAAACCTGTTCTGGCGTCTCGCATCATGGACAAGCAGTACGCCGACATCTCGTCTCGTCATCTCGGCCGGGTCGATGCCGAGGTCGCCGCCCTGCACCGCTCCACAAGTGCGCGCAACATCGCTGTCGGTCATCTTCCGACCACGTCTGACCCGGCAGTCGACGGCTGAGCGCCTCAGCCGTGCTTGCCCACCGGCAACACACCGATCTCGGCGGCGTCCGCACCGAAATGCCGGAACATGGCGCGCTCCCGTGCTGTTCGACCGCGCCATTCGAGATAGCGGGGGCCGACTGAGGTACGTCCGATGACCCGGTAGCTGACCGTGTTCCGGACCCACGCGGCGCCGAAGGCCCACGGCACACGTTGTGGCAGACGGAGATCGCGCATCCCGTGACTGCCGAGGAAGCCTTCCAGCATGCTGAGCAGCCGCTCGCGGGTGTAGCGCGCAGACAACTCGTGTGCGTACCGATAGTGCAGCTCGCTCTGGACCTCGACGAGCGCGTTCGCCAGTTGGGCTCCCGCATCGGTCACGTCACTCTGCGACAACAGGATCGCGTAGCTCAGCTGATGCTGGTCACGTTCCTCGTCGAACAACCAGTCGTCATCGACGCCGATGAGCCAACCCGCGTATTTCCACAGATGCATCAGCGCGCGCGAGTCGTCCTTCGAGATCGGCACCCCGAGCGCACGCACGCCCATCATCAAGGCTCCGCTGAAGAGATTGAGGGTGGACGCCAGGTCGGTTTGGTTGATGGGCAGGCCCCACTCTGTACTGTCCCATCGGCCGTTTCGTTCGAAGGCCTCGTTGACGAGCGCATGCATCAGGCGGACGTGCACGGTGAGCTTCCAGCCGTCACCGTTTCGGTGCATCCCGCCCGGCTGCCCGACGGCGATCGCCCAGGTCTGGGTCTCCCCGAGCCGACGCCGTGTGCTGTTGCCCGACAGTCCGCCCGTTTCGGCGAGCAGGTCGACCGGCCCACCGAAACGGTAGCCACCGATCAGCGAGAGTTGCAGGAGTACGTCGTTGGCGTTCTGTCCGAAGCGGCGGAACACCGCGGCCCCACGTTCGCACAGCTCTCGATCGACCCAGGACGGTGTGTCCTCCACCATGGCGAAGAACGTGCGCAAAGCCGCCGGACTCGCGTCACTCACACCTCGTTCCAGTGCCTCCTGGAACTGGCCCATCGAGACCCGGCCCGGATCGTCCTTCGGCAGCCTCATCGCCGCGACCAAGGCGGCCGCCTTCTCATCGCGCATCATCAGCCGCCGACCCAGGAGTGCGAGATCGTCCCGGGACGGCTCGGCAAGACGCCAGTACATCCGGAGGAGCTTGCCCATCCGGCGTCCGCGCTCCTCCGCCGCCCGATGACGCCGCGGCGGTCGTGTCGAGGCGGCAGCAGCCTCCGAGGTCACAGACATGAGACAATTCTATCAATTCGTCTCATCCGGGACAACGGTCGCCGACCCATCCAATTGTCGGTGCGCCGTCGTACGGTGGTCGTACCCGACCGAGGAGAACCGATGGGTACTCGACGTCACGCGACCATCGCCACGGTGATCGGTGGTCTGACCCTGGTCGCCGACGGGGACCAGGTCGTCGGCTGCCACTTCCCGCCGACTGACACCTCGACGCTGGGCGATCCCGTCGCGCCTGGCGACGACCCATTGCTCGGGCGGGCAGCCCAGCAGGTGGGCGAGTACCTCGAGGGCACGCGCGTCAGTTTCGACCTCCCACTACGCACCGAGGGCGACGATTTCCAGGAGCGGGTGTGGGCAGCGCTTCGTGAGATCCCGTTCGGAACCACGGTCAGCTACGGCGACGTCGCCACAGGTCTCGGCGACCCAGCGCTCGCCCGCCGGGTGGGCCGCGCCGTCGGACAGAATCCGATCGGCGTCATCATCCCCTGCCATCGCGTGATCGGCGCCGACGGTTCGCTCACCGGCTTCGGCGGCGGACTCGAACGCAAACGGCAGCTGTTGGAACTCGAGGAGCCGGCCGAGGTCCGCGAGGCACGCCTCTTCTGATCGCACCTCCCCTACCCTCGTGGCATGGATGACCGACTCACAGCTCTGGCCGGGCGACGCGCGGTGGTCACCGGCGCGACCAACGGACTCGGGATGGCAACCGCACGGGCGTTGGCGCAGGCAGGTCTCCGGGTGGTGCTCGCCGCACGCAACGTCGAGCTGGGCGAGCAACGAGCCCGCGAGTTCGGCGGAGACTGTGAGGTCTTGCCACTCGACCTCGCCGATCTTGCCTCGGTTCGGGCGTTCGCGGACGCTCTCGACGGCCCGATCGATTACCTCATCAACAACGCCGGCGTCTTCCCGCACCAGCACCGCCGCACCGCCGACGGCTTCGAGTTGGGTATCGGGACCAACTTCCTCGGTCCGTTCGCACTGACCAATCTGCTCCTCCCACGCATCGAACGGCAGATCGTGTCGGTCGCCTCGGATGCGCATCGAGGAGCCAGAGAAATCGACCCGGAAGATCTCGATCTCATCCGGACCCGCTGGACCCCACCGCGATCGTATGCGCGTTCGAAACTCGCAGTGATGTTGTGGGGACTCGAACTCGACAGGCGACTGCGCGCGGTCGGTTCACCGATCAGCATGATGCTCACGACGCCCGGGTGGGTGGCGTCCAACATCTCCAACAAACCCCACCTGGGGATCGCCCACAAGCTCGTGCAGGGCGCGGCATCACGTTTCGCCAACGACGTCGACGCCGGTGCACAGACCACCCTCTACTGCCTGACCGAGCCGATCGCGCCGGGCAGCTACGTCGGCGTCGACGGCATCTGGGGGCTGCGTGGTCAACCTGTCCTGTTCGGACGATCCACGGCTGCATGTGATTTCGATGCCGCCGCACGACTGTGGGCGAAGGCGGAGAAGCTGACCGGCACCACCTCCCCGATTTCGTAGCAGTAGTCCGCGCCCACCGCGGACTACTGCTACCAAACCGCGGTCAGAAGTCGAACGCCGAGCGATAACGCGCGTACACGGCATTCACCTCTGCCTCGGTGAGGCCGAAATCCGCCAACTGATAGGCGTGCACACCGTGGGCGTGCTGGGCGTGGCCGGCGCGGTGCTCCTCCATCCGGGCACGTATGCCGGCGGTCAGGGTCAGCCCGGCCGCAGTGTAGATGCGATGCACCTGCGCAATCGGGTCCTCGACGAGATCGTCGTAATACACGTCGACGAAGGCAGCCGGCTGTACCGCGCGGACGTCGAGTGCGCGGTCGACCATCGTGCCGTTGCGCACCAGCCAGTGCCGCGCAACCTCTTCGGCATCCACGTGGTCACTGAACATCGAATGTCCATGGGCCAGCATGCTGGAGAACGACGCGGTGGTTCGCAGCGGATCTCGATGGGTTTGCACGATCACCGCATCCGGGAAGACGTCGAGCAGCGTGTCGAGGTGTTCGAGATGCGCCGGCGTCTTGAGCACCCAGCGCGGTTGCGGGTTCTGGTCATGGAGAACCTGCAGAAGTGTACGAAGGTACCGGTAGGAACCGTGCATGTCCTGACTCTGCAGCCAATTCGCGTACGACGGCACCGACAGCATCGCCTCGGGTACCTGCGAGAGCATCGAATACTCCTGCAGCAGAACGTCTTCCTCTGGACCGTCGGCCTCCACCGCGTGGATCGCGAAGAACCGCGGGTTGAGGTAGCGCAGGGCCAGTTCGGCCATCTTGGTCTGCGCGATGCGCATCGTCGGCGAGCCGGGCTTCTCCCTGCGACGGGGTAGCAGGTGGAGGACCTCCCACGATCCGACGGCCCGCACGTCTGGATCGGCGGCGATGATGCGGTGCAGCATCGTGGTTCCGCTACGTTGCAGTCCGGCGATCACGATGGGCGGCTCGATGGCGATGTCGGCGATCTCGGGTCGCTGTCGCAACAGCTCCGCGACACGCAGCCGGGTGGTGAGGATTCCGTGCAACCTGGCGTGGATCACGAGGGAACCGAAGGTGCTCAGCTGTGATTCGTCGATGATCGACCGGCACAGCACCTCGAGCGCCTCGTCGGCCTGCTCGTCGGCGGTCCATGGCAGCCCCGTCGCCGCCACGGCGCGTCGCCGGAGCGCGTCGGCCGAGAGGTCGGCGATCGAGACGCCACGGTGGTCGAGCATCGATCCGACGCGGTTGATCGCCCGGACGGGCCGGCGCCGGAATGGCTCGAACGTGGAGGTCATCGCGTTGTCACGATCGGACTCAATCCAGCTGTGCCAGTTCGGCGGTCGTCACGACCCTGGTCCGAGGTTGCGGATGGGTCGACGCGCGGATCCAGCGGAAGGTCATACCGCCGCAGTCGTGGCCGGTGGTGTCGATCCAGTTGGGCTGTCCCGGATCCCGATGCGCGACGATGATCCGCACGGTGCCGTCGGGACGGTATGCCGCGGTGTGCTTGTTGACGTGCACCTGGTGATACCGATAGTCGAGGGACTCCATCCAGTGGTTGTCGAGCTGGAAGTTCCACCCGTCGCAGTCCGGGATCTCGCTCTCGATGACCAACGCCTCGTCGGGTCCGAGCCGCCAATAGCTGTGGTAGTAGATGATGTTCGGATCACCACCGGCCTTGGTGGAGCGTTCGGGATCGAACATCGGCAGCTCGTTGGTGTGCTTCTGGAAGTCGCGTGCCCATTTTGCGAACAGCATCGACGCGCCGGCAACGAGCAGGCTCGCCTTGCCGAGCCCGGCGTCGAGCTGCGCCGGTGTCAACGGCGCGGGTGATGCCGAGCCGTCGAGCAGTTCGATGTGCAGATCGGCCGGCACCTCGTTGGCACGGTCGGCAAAGGTCTGCCGGACGATGAGCAGCCCCGTCGCCGGGGACATCGACAACCAGTTCCCTTCGTGTTCGGTGGCGCTCAGGACGAGTTCGAATCGACCGTCGGGCCCGATGTCGAGGTCTGCGGCCTCCACGTAGCCGGTGGTCGGCATCTGACCGCCCTCGCCGTAATTGCCTTCCTGGGTTCCGAATCCGAGGTAGTCGACGGTGCCGCGGGTGCCGGTGATGCGGTAGTCGAGCGTGCCGTCGATCGTGGCGTTGAGATAGTGATTGTCCGGGTTGTCGGATCCCATCTTGGCGGTTTCGTGGATCATCCGGCGCAACACCGGAGCCTGTGGATCGGCGTACTCCACGAAGGCCTCGAGTCCCGCCCGCGTCAATCTGCTCAGGTAGCGGTAGCCCTCGGCCTGGGTCAGCGGGTCGGTGGGCGTTCCGGGGAAGACGATCGCCGCACCTGCCGACTTCAGGGTGTCACAGAACTCGTCCCACGAGGTGCCGGCCGCGACCCGCTGTTCGGCGACACTGTCCGGCGTCTGCCCGCGTAGTTTGAGATAGGCCACCCGCGCCTTCTTGAACTGACCCAGTGCGGCTGTCGCGATCGTCCGTCCGTTCATCGCCCACCTTTCATGTCGGGTGCATCCATGCTCCACCCAACCACCAACCGCTGGTCGAGTGACGGCGAACGACCGGCCGGGTCACACCCAACCGCTGGTCGAGTGGCGGCCAACGAAGTGAGTCGCGTATCGAGACCCCCACCACCGCACCAGCCCACACCGGTTATCGTGCAGGTCATGCCCGATCCGCGTCTGGTCCCGCCGATCATCGACGACCCCGCCGAACATCACGCGCTACGCGTCGAGGTCCGGGAGTTCGTCGACGAGCAGCGTGCTGCCGGACGGATCGACCGCGACGTCGACAGCTGGCTGACGGGCTGGGACGAAGACTTCACCCGCGCGCTGGCCGAACGTGGATGGCTCGGGATGACCGTGCCGGTCGAGTACGGCGGCCACGGCCTCGACGCCACTCAGCGTTTCGTCGTGACCGAGGAACTCCTGGCCGCGGGCGCACCGGTCGCGGCTCATTGGATCGCCGACCGCCAGATCGTCCCGTCGCTGCTGAAGTACGGGACCGAGGAACAGAAGCGCGACTATCTCCCGAGGATCGCCGCCGGCACCTGCTACTTCGCCATCGGGATGAGCGAACCCGACTCGGGTTCCGATCTGGCCAGCGTCCGTACCAGGGCGACCCGGGTCGACGGCGGGTGGTCCATCACCGGGACCAAGGTGTGGACCTCCGGCGCCCATCTCGCTGAAGCGTTCATCTGCCTCACCCGTTCCGAGCCCCTCGACACCTCCCATCGACATCGCGGGCTGAGCCAGTTCATCGTCGATCTGGATCGCTCCGGTGTCGACATCCGCCCGATCCGGTCGATGGATGGTCGACATCACTTCAATGAAGTGATCCTCGACGACGTGTTCGTCCCCGAGTCGAAGCTGTTCGGCACCCTCGGCGAGGGGTGGAGCCAGGTCACGTCGGAGCTGGCCTTCGAACGCAGCGGGCCCGAACGGTTTCTGTCGACGTTCCCGCTGCTGGCCGAAACGGCCGAACAGATGTCCGGGGGGACCCTGCCCCGGCACCCCGATCTCGGCCGCTACGTCGCGCGGGTCGCCGGACTGCATCAGATGTCGACGGCCGTAGCCGGCGCGCTCGCCCGGCGCGAGCCCGCCGACACCGCTGCCGCGGTCGTCAAGGTGCTGGGTACCACCACCGAGGGTGATATCGCCGACTGGGCCGATGTGCTCAGCGACCACGCCGATCCTGTCCTCGCCGAACATCGCCGGATGGTGGACGCCGCCGTCGTGCAGCGCCCGGGATTCACGCTGCGCGGCGGGACCAACGAGGTGTTGCGCGGAGTGATCGCCCGCGGACTGGGGCTGCGATGAGCGCCGGCACCGAGGTCGACCGCGAACTCACAGACCTGCTGGCTGCGGTCTTCGCCGCGCACCGGGAACGCACGCGCACCGCCGCCTCCACGGACCGCGATCCCGGCGCCTGGGATGAGGATCTGTGGCAACAACTCTCCGACCTCGGGCTCGCCCGTCTCACCGGCGACGAGGAGAGCGGCGGTAGTGGCGCCGATTGGTTCGCAGCGGCAGCACTGCTGCGCGCCGCGGCCGCGCACGGGGTTCGCACACCGATCGTGGAGCATGACCTGCTGGCATGTTGGTTGCTGACCGAGGCAGGTCTCCCCGTCGACGATGCGCGTCGGTCGGCATGTGTCGTCGACCCGCACGGAACGGCACGAGATGTCGGCTGGGCCGCGGGCGCGGAGCGAGTCGTCGTCGCCTGGCCGTCCGGAGACACCTACCGGGTCGCGGACGTCGACGTCTCGGATCTGGACATCACCGCAGGCGCCAACGTGGCCGGTGAGCCCCGGGATGCTGTTGTCGCGCGGCTTGATTCGCTCGCCGGCACCGAGGTCGGTACAACAGTCATCGAACGATTCCGGTTGCGCGGCGCGGTGGCACGCGCCGTCCAGACCTGCGCCGCGCTCGAACGCACCCTCGACCTCACCGGCAGGCACGCCGTGGAGCGTGAGCAGTTCGGTCGGCCGCTCGCCCGATTCCAGGCCGTCACGAACCTCGTCGCCGACATCGCCGCCGAGACCTCACTGGCCCGAGCCACGACGGAGTCCGCTCTCACCGCAGCCGTGCGATCGGATTGGTCCGCACCCAATCTGAAGTTTCTCGTCGCCGTGGCGCGCTCGTGCACCGGACGCGCGACGTCCACGGTGGTCCGCCACGCCCATCAGGTCCACGGCGCCATCGGGACGACGCACGAGCACCCACTGCACGAGGTCACGCTGCCCGCACTCGCGTGGCGCTCGGAGTTCGGGTCGGTCCACGAATGGGAACAGATCGTCGCCGATGCCGCCCGCGACGCCGGCGCCGACGGACTGTGGCCGCTCATCGCCGGATGAGTGTCGCCGTGCTCGACAACCGGCATCCGGTGATCGTCTCCGTCAGGGATCCATCCACTTCGGCGTCGGTGACGAACAACCCGTGTCCGGACACCTGCCGGGCTCCTACGTCATGGAGCCGGCGAAGGGAGGCACTCACATGACCGACGACCTCGTCGTGCTCATCGACGCCGACGGGCGACCGGACGGCACGGCACCGCGAGGCACCGTCCACGGCCCGCACACCCCTCTTCACCTGGCGTTCTCCTGCCATCTCATCGACTCCGGCGGCCGTATTCTGATGACCCGCCGGGCATTGTCGAAGACCACGTGGCCCGGTGTCTGGACCAACTCGTTCTGTGGCCATCCGCGTCCCGGCGAGGACATCGAGGACGCGGTCCGACGCTACGCACCGCGCGAATTGGGCCTCGACATCACCGACGTCGTCCCGGCACTCCCCGAGTTCCGCTACCGGGCGGTCGACGCCGGCGGGGTGGTGGAGAACGAGATCTGCCCGGTCTTCCGGGCGCACCCGGTCGGGACCCCCCAACCGAACCCGGCCGAGGTGATGGACATGGTGTGGGCGCCGATCGACGACGTCTGGGAATCCGCGCAACGCACTCCATGGGTGTTCAGCCCGTGGTTCGTCGACCAGGTGCATGCTCTCGGCCCGAGGCCGTACCTCGAGGAGGAATCGTGAACCCCGTGATGCGCCTGGGCCGAACCGCCGAGTCGGCGACGCCCGCCTTCCGCCACTACGACGAGGTGGCCGCGCAGAGCGCCGCACTCGTCATCCGCTCCTACTCGAGTTCGTTCGGACTCGCCTCGCGACTCCTTGCGCCCCCGATCCGACGCGACGTCCACAACATCTACGCACTCGTCCGCCTGGCCGACGAGATCGTCGACGCCCCACGACCCGAGCAATCCGTCGAGCAACGTCGCCACGCGCTCGACGCACTCGCCGCCGATGTGGCCGCAGCGCTGGCCTCGGGCTGGAGCACCAACCTCGTGGTGCATGCGTTCGCCCGGACCGCACGCCGCACCGGGATCGACGACGCACTCGTCGATCCGTTCTTCACATCGATGCGAGCCGACCTCGACTGCACCGTCCACGACGAGAACAGCCTCGCCGCCTACATCTACGGTTCCGCGGAGGTCGTCGGATTGATGTGTGTCCACGCATTTTTGGCAGAGCAGCCACACCGCAAGGCGCGCTATGACCAACTGGCCCCGGGCGCTCGTCGTCTGGGAGCCGCGTTCCAGAAGATCAACTTCCTCCGCGACCTCGCCCAGGACGATCACGACCTCGGCCGCCGCTATCTGATCGGACTGGAAGCCGACCATCCCTCGCGCGACGCCTGGACCCGCTGGCTCGACGACATCGATGGCGACCTCACCGCTGCGGCACGGGCGATACCGCTTCTCCCCGGTGGGACCCGAGTCGCGGTCTGTACCGTTCACGATCTGTTCGCCGAACTCGCACGGCGTCTGCGCGCCACCCCACCCGAGGTGGCCTGCCGCACCCGTGTCCGTGTGTCGACACCGGCCAAGGCGCGCATCGCCGCGGCCGCCACCATGCGCCGTGGCGTCCCCTCGACGGCCGGACCGGCGGCGTGACCGACATGTCGGGACGACGCATCGTGATCATCGGCGGCGGTGTGGCCGGTCTGGCCACCGCGGCGCTGCTCGCCGAGGACGGTCACGAAGTGACGCTGGTGGAGAAGAACGACGAGGTGGGCGGGCGCGCGGGCTCGTGGGAGAAGGAGGGGTTCCGGTTCGACACCGGACCGTCCTGGTGGCTGATGCCGGAGGTCTTCGACCACTTCTTCCGGCTGCTCGGTACGAGCACCGAGGAACAGATCGACCTCGTCCGCCTCGACCCCGGCTATCGGGTCTTCTTCGAGGGTATCGCCGACAGCATCGACATCACCGGCGACGAGGACCGCAACCGCTCGCTTTTCGAGTCGATCGAACCAGGCGCAGGCGCCGCCCTGACGGACTATCTTGCGTCGGCGCGCGAAGTGTACGACCTTGCCGTGCAACGATTCCTCTACACGAACTTCGACACCACGGGCGCCTACACCGGACTCCCGGTACTGCGGCATGCGGCCACCTTGATCCGCCTGCTGACCACCACCCTCGACGCCCATGTGCGACAACGGTTCTCCGACCGCAGGCTCCGGCAGATCCTCGGGTACCCGGCGGTGTTCCTCGGATCGTCGCCGGACCGGACACCCGCGATGTATCACCTGATGAGTTGGCTCGACCTCGCCGATGGGGTCCGCTATCCCGACGGCGGGTTCGTCCGGCTGCCGGAAGCATTGTCGGCGTTGGCCGCCGAGCGGGGCGTCAAGGTGCACACCGGTTGTGCCGCCACCGCGATCATCACCACGCCACGGACCCGCCGATTCCCGCGCGGACCGCGCGCAGCTGTGGCCGGGGTTCGCGTCCGTGATGCCGACGGGACCGAGCAGGAACTGCCTGCCGACATCGTCGTGGGCGCCGCCGATCTGCATCACGTGGAGACCCGGCTCCTCTCGCGCGAGCTGCAGACCTTTCCCGAGCGACGGTGGGAGCGCGCAGTGTCCGGCCCGGGAGCGGTGCTCGTGTTCCTCGGGGTCCGCGGTGCGACACCGCAGCTGAGTCATCACTCGCTCTTCTTCACCGCCGACTGGACGAGAAACTTCGACGCCATCTTCGAAACACCCACCCGGATACCCGATCCCGCGTCACTGTACGTCTGTCGGCCGTCGGCGACGGACTCGACGGTGGCACCCGACGGTCACGAGAATCTCTTTCTCCTGGTACCGGTTCCGCCGGACCCGGGGTTGGGAGCAGGCGGTGTCGACCGGGAGGGCGACCACCTGATCGAGGAGACTGCCGACCGGGCCATCGATCTGGTCGCGCAGTGGGCCGGCATACCCGACCTCGCCGAGCGGATCGTGGTACGGCGGACCATGGGGCCGGCGGACTTCGTCGCAGATCTGAACTCCTGGTCCGGTGGTGCCCTCGGGCCCGCCCACACGCTCGGACAGAGCGCGTTCTTCCGCGCATCGAATCGTTCACGCAAGGTCGACGGCCTGCTCTACGCCGGATCGAGTACCACCCCCGGCATCGGCCTACCGATGTGCCTCATCAGCGCCGAGTTGGTACGCAAGAGGATTCGCAGGGACACGTCGGTGGGACCGTCGGCGTACCCTTCGTGACGCTTCGCTCCTCAGGGGGCAGAAAACGTTCGCACCTCAGGAGGCAGAAAGCGTTCGCTCCTCAGAGAACGGGGCGAGTGATGCGGTCAGGCCCGCCCGATGATGTCGGCGACGATCGCCGCCGACATCATGACCAACGGCAGGCCGCCACCGGGATGCGCCGATCCACCGACGAGGTACAGGCCGGGAACCGGAGATGCGTTGGCCGGGCGGAGAAAGGCCGAACGCGGTCCGTTGGACGACGAACCGTAGATGGAACCGCCCGGCGTCATCGTGCGACGTTCCAGATCGGCCGGGGTCAGGATCGAGCGATGCCGAATGCGGTCGCGGATGTCGAGTCCGCGGTCGGCCATCACCGAGAGCACTCGATCGGCATACGATGCGGCGAGTCCCGGGGCATCCCAGTCGACACCGTTGCGCGGGTCGTGTCGCGCAGCGTTGACGAGCACGAACCACGATGCCGTGCCCGGCTCCGGCACGATCTCGGGGTCGTCGGGCGCCGAGATGTAGACCGTCGGACGATCAACCGGTCGCGGGGCGCCATGCCTACCGAACGCTCGCCGTCCGAACACGCCGTCGAACTCGGCGTCGTAGTCCTCGGCGAACAGGATGTGATGATGCGCGTGATCGGGTGGCGGGTCGTCGAGTCCGAGAAGGATGACAAACCCGGACAGAGACGGCGTCGCTCGCCGGATACGTGCCGACACACGCCGTGCCGTCCGCGTTTTCAGCAGCCGTCCGTAGACCTCGGCCGCGTCGGCGTTGGCGACCACGAGGTCGGCCTTCCGCACGCCGCCGTCGGCCATCCGCACGCCGCCGATGTGACCGTCACGGTCCACGGTGAGCTCGGCGACCTCGGCGTCGAGATGAACCTCTCCACCCAAGTCCGTGAGACGATCACCGATTGCGCCGGCGATGCGACCGAGACCGCCCGGCACATACCAGGATCCCCACGCCTGCTCGGCCCAGGGCACCGAAGCCAGCGCAGCGGGAGCCCGCCGCGGATCCGATCCGGTGTATGTCGCATAGCGGTCCAACAGCATGCGCAGTCGAGGATCGCTCAGATACGTCCGACCCAGCCCCCGTAGGGATCGCCACGGTGCGATGGTCGCGACATCGGCGGGCCGGGACCGTCTCAGCAGGGACCGCACGCCGAGCGGCGATTCGAGAAACGCCTCGTGGGTGAGGTCCCAGATCTGTTCTGCGCGACCGAGGAACGCCGCCCACTGCGCACCGGCGCCGACGCCGAGTGCGGCGTCGAGCGCACCCGGGATCGCGGTCAGCTCACCCGGGAGGTCGAGTCGGGTGCCATCGGGAAATCGGTACCGGGCGGCCACGTCGAGCCTCGTCAGCGGGAGCGCATCAGCGAGCGCGACCCCGGCGGAAGCGAACAGGTCGGCGAGCACATGTGGCATGGTGACCAGGGACGGACCGGTATCGAACCGGAAGCCGTCGCCGTCGATCACCCCGAGCTTGCCGCCGATCTCGCCCGATTGCTCCAGCACCGTCACGCGGTGTCCGTGGGCTTGCAGCCGCAGCGCGGCCGCCAGTCCTCCCACGCCCGCCCCGACCACGATGATGTCGCTCATCGACCCACCGCCACGCTGCGCCCTCGCCAGGTCAGCGATCCCCTACGCTGCGCCACAACGGAATCGGCGGTCAGCGCGGTAAAGGCCAGGATCGACCACGGGTGAGCGAGAACATCCGGCCAGATCCGGCCAGCGGTGGTACGCGCCACTGTCACGCGCGATGCCACCCCGGCCAGGTACCCGATGAACCCGACCCGTGACCCGCCGAGCATCGCGACGGCCGGCACGACGTAGGCGATATTCAGCAGGGCGACCACCGCGATCGTGCCCGGCAACGATCCGAAGGCCGACCACAGCGATTTGCGATAGCCCTCGCGCACCTGTCGCCATCCGTCGTACATCGTGCACGACGCCACCTCACTGCCCTCGACGACGACTCCTCTTCCGCCGGAACGCTTCACCTCACGGAGCAGCGCAATGTCCTCCAGGATCTCCGCGCGTACGGATGAATGGCCGCCTGCACGACGGTAAGCGGCGACGTCGGCCACCAGCAGTTGGCCGTTTGCCGCAGACAGTGACGGCCGCGCAGAGCGCTCCGCCAGACGGAGCGGCAAGGTGCTCATCCACGACCACTGGAGCAACGGTTGGACGAGGCGCTCGACGGGCCCGTGCGCTTCCTGCCGAGGGTACGGGCTGACGAGTTGGAGGCCCGTTTCCCGCAACAGTGCAACCGACGCGACGAACGCAACCGGTTCGACTCGCACGTCGGCGTCGACGAAGACCATCACCCCTTCGTGGCCGACATGGCTCGACAACTGGTGACATGCCCACGGTTTGCCCAGCCATCCGGCGGGAACCGGTGCGCCGGTCACCACCCGCACCCGGTTGTCGCGAGTGGCGATGTCGGCCAGCGCTTCCGCGGTGCCGTCGGTCGAGTCGTCGTCGAGGACGACCACGCTCGCCGGACCTGGCCATTCGCCCAGCGCGCCGAGCACCGCGTCCATGCAGTCGGCCACGTTGACGACTTCGTCTCGCATCGGGATGAGCACTGTCAGCGCTTCCGTGTCGGGCAATGCACCCGCGGCCGGGCGCCGGATCACGCAAGCATTGTGCAGGGTCTGCATCAACGCCGAAACCGCGACAACGCTACCCACACGTACTGCCGTCTCCCAGATCTCACGACGTCGCACGACGACCCCCCACCGAACGTCCACGCAGCACCGACACGAGAAGCGGGATGGCGACCATCCCCATCAGCACACCGCCCACGAGCGCGACGGGTGGTCGACCGAAGAACACCGCGTGCGCGAGCATCGAAGAGAAATAGGTCCACAGATAGAGGG
Organism: Gordonia sp. SID5947; assembly: GCF_009862785.1. NCBI lineage: Bacteria > Bacillati > Actinomycetota > Actinomycetes > Mycobacteriales > Gordoniaceae > Gordonia > Gordonia sp. SID5947. Next base: position 3,013,181 of record NZ_WWHU01000001.1, read on the forward strand.
CCACGGGCAACGCGTCGTCGGGCGAGTGCAGGTCCGGAGTGGACCCGATGAGGCGATCGAGCGCGGCGATCAGGAGAAACGAGACGACGATCCAGCCGGCGAAGTTGGTCAGCGGAATGCCCTCCACCCCGGGCAGAGCGGGGCGCGGGTACTGCCATGTCCAGTACCCCTGATCGACCATCTGCGGATCGAGGAAGACGTCCCACGAGGTGAGCGCGCAGGCGCCGACGAACGCTGTGGCCCAGCGGTGGCCCGGTCCCACCAGGCGCCGGGCCACGGCGAGCGCGGGCCACGACATCATCACCCAGGCGAACGGGATCACGATCGGGACGTCGAGGATCTCGACACCCAGCTCACCGGTGTAGGCATAACTGCCGAAGGGGAATCCGGTGTGGACTCCGACCGATTCGGCGAGCAGCCCACCTCCACCGGCGACGAACAGCACGCTCAGCGCGGCCTTCCATCCGTGGGTGGTCGCCGCGTCCGCCACCACCGCGGCAGCGAGACACCCCACGCTGACCATCGTGAGGACGAGCGTGCCGCCGTCGGTGTACGGGAAGGCGATCTGCGCCGCCACGCCCGCCGCGAACAGGATCCACGCGACCGGCGACAACCGCCTCCTCGCGGAGATGGCACGGCCGGCCGTGGCAGACGGCAGTCGCCGACGAAAGGTCGTGGGGATCATGGTGTCTGACCTTGATAGGTTCCGCTGATGTCGGTCACCGCGAGTCGGGCGAACAGTTCCTCCGCATACCAGCGAGCGGGATCGGTGCGTCGCACGGCGGCCAGATGCCGGGGTGAGCGGTAGGCGAATCCCGTGAGGTCCTCACTCGATTCCCATACCGAGAATGTGCCCTGCAACCCGACCGGCGCCTCGCCGATCCCGAGCGCCATCCGGAGACCCGGCGAGTGATCGAGTTCCTCGACGACGGGCGGGACCGCTCGCCAGAACGACATCGCCCGCGTCGGCCGCAGGCGCGCCCTGGTGATGGCGGCCACCGGACCTGTCCAGTCTCGATCGTCGAACTCCGACGGCCTGCCGAATGGTTCACGGCGTGCCCATCGGCCACGGGAGGTGAGCGGGCGCATCGTCACGTGCAACCGTTCGGAACACGCCGAGTCCCATGCTCGGATCACCCCGTCCGACGCCGACCCTGCAGCGGATGGGTTGTGCCACACCGTCAACAACGCCCAGTGGTGCAGATCGGCGTCACGCGGAGTGAAGGTGCGTGCCGATCCCGTCCCCATGATCTTCCCGAACCCGAGCCCCGGCAGTTGTCGCAGCGCTGATCGGCTGCGCGCCACCCGAGGCAACGCGGACAGCACGTGCTCCACACCCCAGATCCGCATCTCGACCACCGGCCGTTCGTCGCTGTCCGTCACGTCACCCCTGTCCGTCCGGGCGCGACACTCATGAGCGCCGCCACGCGCAGCGCTCGATGAGATCCCTGAGCGCGATGCGCGTCACCGCGTCCGAGGTCGATTCGTCCACGATGCGAAGGGATTCCAGCGTGAGCTGTTCGATCCGCTCTTCGACGAGGTCCACCGCTCCGGTGTCGACGAGGATCTCGCGCACCGTGGACAGGCCTTGCTCCGTCAGGTCCGGATCGCCGAGATGACGGTCAAGATGCTGCCGCTGAACATGATTCGCGCGCTCTGCGGCGATCACGACGAGGAGTGTCCGCTTCCCCTCGCGGATGTCGTCGATGACGGGCTTACCGGTCAGCCCGGGATCGCCGAACACACCGAGCACGTCGTCGCGCAACTGGAACGCCTCGCCCGCGGTCAGCCCGATCCGCTCGTACGCGTCCATCAGTTCTTCACCCGCACCACCGAGGACGCCACCGAGCCGTAGTGGATGTCCCACGGTGTACCGCGCACTCTTGAAACGCAGGACGACGCGCGCCCGATGTGGTGAGGTGTTCAACTGCGCCTGTCCCAGGACGTCGAGGAACTGGCCGCCGATGGTCTCGTCCCGCATCTGCGACCACACCGCGCGTCCCGACATGCGCGTCCGCAGGTCGTGGCCGACGAAGCCATGATCGACGAGGTCGTCCGCCCAGGACAGACAGAAGTCGCCGACGAGGATCGCCGCGGCCTCCCCGTACGCATCGGCGTCACCGGACAGCCCGGCGCGGCGGTGCTCGGCGGCACAGCGACGGTGGACGGTCGGCAGCCCGCGCCGCTGGTCGCTGTGATCCATCACGTCGTCATGCACCAACGCGGCGAGGTGGAACAGTTCGAGCGCGGCGGCCACGTCGGCCGCACCTGCCGGCAGCGTTCCCCCTGCTGCTCCACGGGCGCCGGCCAGGCAGAATGCGGCGCGAAGTCGCTTGCCGCGCGAGGCCATGTCGGCCAGTAGCTCGGTCACCGGGACGAGATCGCGATCGATCTCCGCGAGTCGGTGAGCACGTTCGGCGACGTGGGCGCGCACCACCGTCTCCACGCTCGTCAGATCATGACGCGTTCGCTCTCGCCCAGGGCAGACGGATGGCACGGTGGGTGCTTCGGAGGGTCGCACGCGAAGTGTTTCGGAGCCGTGCCCGAAGTGGATGGGTCAATCGTGTCGGGGCCGTGAACGGCAGCCGCCGAGCTGCCGAGGTCACTCAGGAAACGCGCGACGTCCCATCACTGCGACCACCAACCCGGCGATGACGAACGCCGCGCCCACACACGCCAGATGGACCGTGGCCGAATCCGACCCCAGCAACGATCCGCCGATCAACGCGCCCAGCGCGATGCCGATGTTGGACGTCGCGTTTATCCAGGCGCCGGCGACCTCGGGCGCATCCGTGAGCGCACGGACCGCGGCGGACTGGTACATCGACGGCACTCCACCGAAGAGTCCGTTCCACAGGGCCACTGCGACCACCAGCACCATGAACCACCGGTGCGACAACCCCACTGCGAGGATGGTCGCCGCCAGCAGCACCAGCACGGTGAGCACCGTGGTCCGTGGGCGACGATCGATCGTGCGGCCCACGCCCGCGAGTCCGATCAGACCGCAGAGACCGCACAGCAGCAGGAGTGGTCCGATCCACGACTCCTGCGCACCGGCATCGAGCAGGACGACACTGATGTAGGTGTAGAGCGTGTACTGACCGATGAAGGTCAGCGTGTTCGACGTGACAACCACACCGAGGTCTGCCCGCGCGCCTGGCTTCTCGATCCTGCGGCCGGGCGCGGCGCCGTTCACGGCCGGAAGAAGACGCGTGATCAGGACCAATGCGACGAGCGCGACCACGGCGAGCGCGACGAATGCGTTGCGCCAGCCGATCACCGAGCCCAGGGCCGTCGACAGCGGCACACCCAGAACGAAGCCCGCCGTGGTTCCGCCGGCGACGACAGCGAGGCCCCGTCCGACCTGGCGCTTCTCGACGAGCCGCGGGACGTAGCCGATGCACACCGAGAAGAACAGGGCATGCGCCAGTCCGCCGACCACCCGTCCCGCGGCCACGACGGCGAAACTCGGCGCAGTCGCGATCAACAGGTTGCTGATCAGATACCCGACCACGGTCGCGATGATCAGCCGCTTGCGGTCGAATCGCCTGGTGGCGATGGTCAGCGGCACAGCGAAGACGGCGACCATCACCGCGAAGACGGTCACCAGCAGACCGGTGACCGAATCGTCCACTCCGAATGCATCGCCGATCGCGGGAAGCAGACCGACCGGCAACATCTCCGTGGTGACCGCGAGGAATCCGGCAACCGCGAGGGATGCCAGGGCGGGCACGTTGTGCCGGACTCCCTGACGGGTGTCCGGCGCATCGGCGCTGGTCGTGAGCATCATGCGAATATACTCGTCATACGAGTTTATTGAAAATGCGAGGATGACCCGATGTCGACCCCGTCCGCCGGTCCGTCTGCCACCCGCTGGCTGACGGCAGCCCGTCTGATCGAGGTGGTGCGCACCCGGCCGGGTGTGACACGGGCGTCGGCCGCTCAGGAACTCGGTATCCGCAGCGGTGCGGCGACCGAATTGCTGGCCCGGCTGCGCCGTGCGGAGCTGCTCGACGAGAGCCCCGCCCCGGCCCATGGGCGAGGCCGGCCGACCACCGTTCTGCACACGCACCCAGCCGGCCCGCTCGTGATCGCGGTGGAACTCAGTCTCACCGGTTGGCGAGTGGCGATTGCAGAGATCGACGGTGTCCCACGGGTGCAGGCCCATGTCACTCGGATGGGACGGGATCCGTTGCCGGTGCTGGCCCATATCGCCGACGTCGTCGGCGATATCCACGCCCGACACGGCGAACGACTCCGCGCGGTCTCCGTGTCGGTGGCCGGCGCGGTCCGCGACGACCGTCTGGTGCAGTTCACCCCGCTCGACTGGTCGGACATCGACCTGTCGCGCGTCACCGCGGAACTGCCGGCCGACGTCGACCTCCCGGTCCTGGTCGGCAACGACGCGACCCTGGCCGGGCTGGCCGAGGCGCGTACCGGCTCTGCACGCGGCGTCGGTACCGCGCTGCACCTGATCGTCGCAGTCGGGCTCGGGGGCGCGCTGGTCGTCGACGGTGCGCCGATGATCGGCGCGCACGGCGGCGCGGGCGAGTACGGCCACGTCCCCTTCGGTGACCCCTCGGACCTGTGTCCGTGCGGCGCCCATGGATGCTGGGACCTCAGCGTCGACGGTCGCGCTCTCGCCCGGCACCTACGGGACCCGCCACCCGACAACCCGCTGCGCTACGCCTACGACCTCCTCGACGCGCGCCGCTCCACGACCGGGCCCGGGATCCAGCGTGCGTTCGATCTGGTCGGTTCCTCCCTGGGTCGCGGGATCGCCGGTTTGGTCAACATCCACGATCCCGACGTCGTCACGCTCGGCGGTCTCGCCGCGCCGCTGCGCGCGGCGGCCCGCGAACGCTTCGAATCCGCATACCTCGGTGGCCTGATGTCGTTCCGCAAGCAGCAACCGCCCGAGGTGATCGACGGGATCCACGGCGACGACGGACCGTTACACGGTGCAGCGCTGCGCGGCATCGATCGCATCACCACCGTCGATGCGCTCGCCGAATGGGCAGACCGCTGATCGCGCAACCCCTCTGAGGCCCGACGTCGCGAGTAGAGTCGGGCACAGACGCACGAACCCGAGAGCCGGTGCAGGTCATCGTCTGCATCGCACGCAAGAGGGAGGCGATGCTCGTGACCACGATCGTGATCGTCGGCGGCGGCCTGGCCGGTGCAAAAGCGGCCGAGGCGTTGCGCGCACAGGATTTCGACGGAGACGTGATCCTGTTCGGCGCGGAAGAGCGTCTGCCCTACGAGCGACCGCCGCTGTCCAAGGAGTTCCTGGCAGGTCGGAAATTCTTGGACGACTTCACCGTTCACGACGGAGATTGGTACCGCGACAACAGGATCGACTTCCGCCCAGGCACCGTCATCGAGAAGATCGACGTCGGGGACAAGATCGTGGGACTTCCCAACGGAAGCGGCATCGGTTACGACAAACTGTTGCTGGCCACCGGTTCTCGATCACGCCGCCTCGACCTCCCGGGTGCCGACGCGGACGGTGTCCACTACCTGCGGACCATCGACGACGCCCAGCGTCTGAGCGATGCGATCACCGACACGACGCGGGTCGCGATCGTCGGGGGTGGTTGGATCGGCCTGGAGGTCGCGGCGAGCGCACGACAGCGCGGCGCGGAGGTGACCGTCGCCGAGTACGCGTCTCAACCATTGCTGACCATCCTGGGTTCGCGGGTCGCCGAGGTGTTCGCAGATCTGCATCGCGAGCACGGGGTCGACCTCCGGACCGGCGTGGAGGTGGCGGAGGTCGTCACCGACGGCGGTGCCGCGCGGGGCCTCCGGCTTGCCGACGGCGACACCATCGACGCCGAGGTGGTGCTGATCGCGGCGGGCGCATCGCCGAACATCGAACTCGCCGAAGACGCCGGGCTCGCGACCGCGGGCGGCGGCGTGGTGGTCGACGCCGGTCTGCGGAGCAGTGATCCCGACGTCTTCGCGGTCGGCGACATCGCGAATGCCGAGCATCCGCTCCTGCACACCCGGGTCCGCACCGAGCACTGGGCCAACGCGCTCAACCAGCCGGCGGTGGCCGTCGCCAACATGCTCGGTGGCGACGAGAAGTACTCGAATCTCCCCTACTTCTTCACCGACCAGTTCGACCTCGGGATGGAGTACGCCGGACTGTCGACGGGCTACCAACAGGTGGTGTTCCGCGGCGACGTCCCGGCGCGGGCGTTCGTCGTGTTCTGGCTCGACGGAGACGCGCGTGTCCTCGCGGGGATGCAGGTCAACATCTGGGATCAGCTCGAGGAGATCAAGAAGCTCATCACCGCCGGGACCGCGGTCGACACCGACAGGCTCGCGAATCCGGAAGTGCCACTTGCCGAACTCGTCTCATGAGCGGCCGGCGGTTCCGGTGAGATCCGCCGGTGCTCAGCTCGCCGCTCCGGCGGGCACGGTCCCGTCGGCCGGCGCGCCCTCGCCACCGGACTCGTTCTGCCGGGTGCGCCGCGCTCGCACAACGCCGGCCCCGTAGAGCACGAGTCCGAGCGTCAGCCAGGCGCACAGCACGATGATCGATCGCGCGATCCCATGTCCCTCGAAGAAGACGACGTCGCGCAGCAGCATCCCGGTCGCGCCGGGTGGCAGCAGCTGGCCGAGCGTCCCCCAGGGCGCGGGAAGCAGTTCGGGCGCGCTGGACAACCCCGACAACGGATTCCCCAAGAAGATCAAGAGCACTGCGGCGATGCCGAGACCGATTCCGCCGAGAAGTTCACGGAGACCGAGAACCATGAAACACGTGGCCGCGATGCCCAACAGGGCCGCCAGGCTGGTCACCCAGTAGTTTCCGTCAAATGTCCCGATGACGAACTGAAGGGTGGCCACCAACGCCAGCCCGCCGGCGACCGAAACACCTGCGGCGGCCACCAGACGAGCGCGGTTGCCGGGGATGAGCAGCATGATCACCATGGCACCGATCCAGCCGCCCAACGCGAGCGGGAGAGCCCCTGCCGCGAGACCCGCGCCCTTCGGGTCGTCGGCGGGGAATCCCTGCACGTCGATGGGCTGAGTGGTGACACCCATCTGCCTGCCCACCGTCCCGAGCACAGTGGCGACCGCGGTACTGGCGGCACTCGACACCACCACGGTCTCCGGCCCGTTCGCGCCGAAGACAACCGCGCCGTAGATCTCTCGATCGAGGATCGCGTCGGTCGCCGACGACTGGTCGGGATACGACGTGACCGCGAAACCATCTGCGGATTCCGCGAAATGGGCGGCCTGCGCCGGCGCCGCGACCACGCCGACCGGGACGTCGTGAGGCGTCGACCGCGCGGCCGGCAGCGCGAACGCGATGACCATGAGGGTCAGCAGCACCGCGATGCCCACGATCAGTCCGATCATCTTTCGCGGGGACATCTGCCCTGCCCCATTCGACGTCGGCAATGCCATGACATTCACCCCTAAGAGACGCTTCGTTTCCTAATAACCGAAGTGTAGAGTCCGGGGATAAGAAACGCAACGTTTCCTCTGGAGGTGGATATGTCGACTCACCGACGGCGTGGCCCCGAACTCGAGCGAGCGATCCTCGACGCGGTCCGCGAGCAGGTGGATCGTCATGGGTACACGAGCATCACCTACGAAGGCATCGCGGCGGCCGCCGGCACCGGAAAAGCCGTCCTGTACCGACGTTGGGCCACCAAGGCCCAGATGGTGCTCGCCGCGATGGCGGCCGACGAGCAGATCGATCTGACCTTCACGGTCGACACCGGTAGCCTGACCGGCGATCTCGAACTCGCGCTCAGGGGTGGGCGGGACATCCTCGACCGGCGTCGGGAAATGGTGGCCGGACTCCTGGCCGACTTCCGGCCCGACGACTCCGGCTGGGGCAGTCACTGTTCTCCGACCGCATCAGCGATGTGCTCAGCCCGATTCTCGCACAGGCCCGCGCGCGCGGAGAGCTCGGCGACTCGCCTCTCCCACCCCGGGTCTTGTCCATGCCGCTGACCGTCCTGCGCCACGACACCCTCGTCTACGGACGGGTTTCCGACGACGACATCGCCGAAATCGTCCGTACCTGCATCGTCCCGCTGTTCACGGTCACGAGCCGGATGCCGGCAGATGCTTCCGATAGCTGACCAGCACCACCAGCGTCGAGATGATCAGGAGCACCACGAGCGCGGTGAGCAACTCGATGGTGGTGAACGGCGGGGTCAACGCGGCGAGGACCGTCGGGACGGCGAACCCCAGATAGGCGACGGCATAGAAGACCCCGGTGAGCTTCGCGAGATCGGCTGCCGGAGCGATGCGCTGGACCTCGAGAAGACCTGATACGAGGCCGATTCCGAAACCTGCGCCGAACACCACACTCGCAGCGGCACCGATGACCAGCTGACCGGTCGCCACCGCCGTCATCATCACCAGCATGCCGACGGTGAGCGTCGCGAGCGACACCACGATCCCGCGCGCACTGGAGGACGAGTCGATCCGCTTGGCGACGGGCTGGATGACCGCACCGGAAACGAGTGCGATGACGCTGAGCGTCGTCGCGTACGCGAGTCCGAGGCCACCCGCCGCATCCCCGAGCAGGACCGGCAGATAACCGTACGAGAGCCCGCAAGCCACGAAAAGCCATGGGCCGCAGACCACCACCACACGAAGGAACCGCCGGTGCCGCGCCGACGGGACCGTCATGCGAGTCCGCAGGGGCGGGCGATCCGCACCGGGAAAGCACGTCTCGGGCGGGCGTCGGACCAGCCAGAGGAACGGCAGCGTGACCGCGACGTGGATCACGTAGGGCACCACCTCGGGCCACGGCCCCCACTGCGCGATGCTGCCGGCCACGAGTGCGCCCAGCGCGGAGCCGAGGGTGAAGGCCAGCGATGCACGACGTGCTCCGGCGCCGGTATCGGCGCCGGAGTCGTATGGCTTTCCGGACAGCTCCTTGAGCCAGGTGGTCCCGACGGCCATCGCCGTGCCGACTGTCGCACCGGAGACCAGGCGGCCGAGATAGATAGGGACGGAACCGAGTTCGCCGAGCGCGAGGAGCACACTGCCCGTCAGACCGAAACACACGGCCCAGAACATCGGAACCCGCCGGCCAACATGGTCGGAAACAGCGCCCGCGATGATCAGCGCCGGCGCCAGCCCGGCCACATAGACGCCCAGGAAACTCGTGACCGTTCCGGCCGAATAGTGTTCGGCCTCCTTGTACAACAGCAACATCGGGCTGAACTGGTTGCCCGCCCAGGAACAGACGAACACCGCCCCGAAGACGAGCACCCACGGTGGTACCCGGCGGCCTGCTTCGGCGTCGACCGCGGGAGAACGTGATTGAGTTCCCAGACTCATATCGCGCCCTGGTACCGATTGAGATGGGCGTCGAGTGAGTCGGCGAATCGTGTCGCGTCACCCGCGAGAAAGCAGTCCGCGAGCTCCCGGTGATCACGGTAGGACGACATCAGATTGGCCGGATCCACCCGGAGCAACAGGTTGCGCAGGCGCTGCTGACGACTCCGCAGTTCCTCGTAGAAGTGCTGCGCGACCGGATTTCCGGATGCCTCCACCATCAGCGCATGGAAGTCGTCGTCGGCAGCGACGAATCCGGAGACGTCCCCGGCATCGACATACTCGCGCTGCCGATTCAGGTTGTCCGCCAACAGACCCGCACACCGTTCTCCCGGGCCGCCGGCAGCGAACACCTGGGACGCCGACGCCGCCTCGATCCCCTTGCGCATCGCCAGTACATCGGCGGCCTCGCGGTGCGACATCGGCCGCACGATCGCACCCTTCCGCGAGACGAGCTCGATCAATTGCTCGGCGCTGAGCAGAAGGAACGCCTCATGGACGGGAGTTCGACTGATCCCGAGTTCGGCACCGATCGCACCCTCGCTCACCAGCGCGCCGCCCGGCAGCTCTCCGCTGATGATCAGCGCCTTGGTGTGGGCATAGGCCCGTTCGGCAGCCACGGGCCCGGTGCTGGTGGTCATGCGGGTACGCTACCCCTTGCATGCAAGCTTGCATGCAAGGGGTAGCGTCAGAGCACCTTGGCGATCGCCCCGGTCAGCCCGGCAGGCTTGGTGGTCGGGGCGAATCGATCGACGACCCTGCCGTCACGGCCGATCAGGAACTTGGTGAAGTTCCAGTTGATCCGGCCTCCGAGCAGGCCCCGCTTCTCCGAACGCAGCCACGCATAGAGCGGGTGTGCGTCGGGGCCGTTGACGTCGACCTTCGCGAACATCGGGAACGTCACGTCATAGGTCAGCGAGCAGAAGTTCTTGATCTCCTCCGCATTCCCCGGCTCCTGATGTGCGAACTGGTCGCACGGGAAGCCGAGCACCCGCAACCCCTGGCCGGCATACTCACGGTGCAATGCCTCGAGCCCTTCGTACTGCGGTGTGAAACCGCATTTGGAGGCCGTGTTCACGACGAGGAGTGGCAGGCCGGCGAAATCGGACAGAGGAACTGGGCTGCCATCGATGTTGTCGGCGGTGAAGTCGTAGGCGGTGGTCATGGATCTCTCCCCGTGGTCGCGCATCGGTGACGCAGATACGTCTAGGTGTAGGCGGACCTGCCCAGTATCTCATCGCAGGCCGCGACCCCCTCGGCGACGCCACGCTCGAAAGCCTGTCCCCGTTCGGCCCCGCTGCCGTGCGTCGCCCGATCGGGCAGGGAATACATGAACGCCGTCGCCTGGCCGAGATCCGACTGTGTCAGATGCCCCTGCGCGATCAGCCAGGTCCACCCGGCACCAGACCAGCAATCACTTGCCAACTCCAGGCGGCGTATGTCGTCGGCAGGGCCGAAAACGGTGGTGGACACCGGTTTCAGACCGATGCTTTCCTGAACTCCATGACTCGACTCGTGGACGAAAGTGGTCACCGCCCGGTTGCGCGTCGAGATGAGAGCGGCATCGGTCTGGGGATTGAAAAATGTGGTCTTGTCGCAATGATGCAGCCCGAGGTTGAGCAGCGTCCCGAGTTCGGCGTAGACACAGATGTCACTGTTCTCCGAGTTCCACGACACCCCGGCGCCCGGATTCTGGACCATCACCGTCTCCCGGACCACCGACGACCGTCCTCGATGGCCCAGCCACAGCCTGGTCAGTGCCGCTGCGCACGCGGCATTGTTCGCGGCGGCCGGTTCGCCGTGACAGGCAGCGAGATCCGGCTCGACCGCAACCGTCCGGAACGGCGCCGCGTGAGCATCCGACTGCCGGCCGAGGACGACAGCGGTGACACACGCCAGCACCGCCACCGCAAGGGAGGACCAACGTCTCATCTCTGCCTCGTTTCACCGGTATCCCTTTACGAGAGGCGTTGCCACACGTCTCAACGCTAGTGAGCACGCGAAGGGGGCACTAGAGTCCGAACATGCGATTCGGCATCTGCATCCTGCCCGAGCAGCAATGGCGCCACACCCGCCCGTTGTGGCAGCGCGCCGAAGAGATGGGTTTCCACCATGCGTGGACCTACGACCATCTCGTCTGGGGCGGCCTGCCCGATTCGTCGTGGTTCTCCTGTCTCCCGACGTTGACCGCCGCCGCTGGTGTCACGTCCCGAATCGGCCTCGGCGCCTTCGTGATCTCGCCGAACTTTCGCCATCCCGCCACCCTGGCACGTGAGGTGCAAACGGTCGCCGACATCGCCGACGGTCGGCTGCTGGTCGGACTCGGCGCCGGCGGGTCGCCCGACGACGGGATACTCGGACAGCCCGATGTCACGGTTCGCCAACGCGTCGACAGGTTGCAGGAGTTCGCCCTGCTTCTCGACCGCATGTTGATCGACGATCACGTGAGTGCGCAGGGCGATTACTTCACGGTCCGGGACATGCGCCTCGTCGGAGGCCCCGTCCGAGATCGGATCCCGTTGATCCTCGCGGGCAACGGCCCCCGTTCGGTTCGGTTCGCGGCGCGGCACGGAGATGGGTGGGTGACGACCGGCGCCCGCGCCGACGACCTCGACGACTGGTTCGCCGGCGTCGCGCGCAACTGCCGGATTCTCGACGAAACCGCGGCGGATCGGCGCGATGGCCGCGTCGTCGACCGGTATCTCAGCATCGACTCATCCCCGCGGAACTCGTTGGAGAGCATCGCCCTCTTCGACGACATGGTCGGTCGCGCAAGCGAACTCGGGTTCACCGACGTGATCGTGCATTGGCCGAGGACGACTGAGCCGTACCGTGCACACCTCGACGTGCTGGAGTCGATCGCGGCGCGCGGCCTCGGCTGATTCCCACGGGTCGCCACCCGGTTGTGATCTACCGCACACGCCTAGTATCGTCGCGTTCGCAAGTCAAGTGACTCACATTCCGACGTGCTCTGGGGAGGCAGCATGGAAGCGGAACTGACGACGAATGAACTCGTGCCGATCCTGGTCCGCCAAGCGGTCGCCGATGTGCTGGGGGTGCCACCGACCGCACTCGACGCCGCCACACCACTGTCCGAGTACGGCCTCGATTCGATCTCGGCCATCGACCTGACGGTGCAGATCGAGGAGGTCTTCGACATCGGGATCCCGCATCGGGACATCCGGATGCTGGCGACCGTCGACAGCATCATCGACTATGTGCAGAGGATCGGCTGCTGACACGAGCGGCGCCGCCGCGAGAACGGTGAACCGGGACAGCTGTGCCCTAGGCTCGGTCACGTGAGTGTTCGCGCAGGAATACTGGTGACGGGGACCGAGGTCCTGACGGGTCGCGTGACCGACGAGAACGGCCCGTGGGTGTCGACACGACTGCTCGCGATGGGCATCGACGTCGCACACATCACGGTGTGCGGCGATCGTCCCGACGACCTGGTCGCGCAGTTGGGCTTCCTGGCGGATCAACAGGTCGATCTCATCGTCACGACCGGCGGCCTCGGACCGACCGCCGACGACCTCACCGTCGCAACGGTCGCACAGTTCTGCGGACTCGACTTGCACCTCGACGCCGGACTCGAGGCTCACATTGCAGACATCATCCGGCGCTGGCAGCGTCTACCGGCAGGCGAACCGGCGTCCGGACCGACCCGCGCCGGCATCCAGAAGCAGGCATTGGTACCCGAAGGCGCAGAATCTATCCCGCCGACCGGCACGGCCCCCGGCGTCGCGATTCCCGGCACTGCCGACCGACCGGCGATCCTGATCCTCCCCGGCCCGCCGCGAGAACTCCAGGCGATGTGGCCCGTTGCCATGCAGACGGCCGCGGTGACCACGGCATTGTCGGGGCGGACGGAGGTGCGCCAGGAGACGATCCGCGCCTATGGCCTCTCCGAAGCCGAGCTCGCCGCGTCCCTACGGAACGCGCACGATCAGATCACCGGCTTCGACGGTCTCGAGATCACCACCTGCCTACGGCACGGTGAGGTCGAGATGGTCACACGGTTCCCCGCCGAACACGGCGCCGCCTACACCGATCTCGCGGAGTTGATCACGACCGTTCACGCGCGTCAGATCTTCTCGCTCGACGGCACGACCATCGACGACCAGGTGGCCACCGCGCTGACCGGCCGACGGATCGCGACGGCGGAATCCTGTACGGGCGGGATGGTCGCGGCACGGCTCACCGATCGGGCGGGATCGTCGGGATACGTCGTCGGCGGCGTGGTGTCGTACGCCAACGAGGCCAAGACCGGACTTCTCGATGTCCCGGCTGCACTGATCGACGAGCACGGGGCCGTCAGCGAACAGGTCGCCTCGTCGATGGCCGAGGGCGTCCTGCGCCGGCTCGACGTCGACACCGCGGTGTCGACGACCGGTGTCGCCGGCCCCGGGGCGGGACGGAACTCAAGCCGGTGGGCATGGTGTGTTTCGGCGTCGCGATCGCGGGCCGCCCCACCGTGACCGTCACCCGACGGTTCCCCGGTGACCGTGCGTCGGTGCGCGCTCTGTCGACCACGGCGGCCATGCACCTGATCGCCGACAGTCTGGCCGCTGCCGACTGAGCCACCGCGAACATGAGGCATCATCATGTTCGTGGTGGCATCGCGCAGTGATCAGACGGCACGTACCCGCGAGCGACTGCTCGCGGCTGCCGAGCAGCTCTTCGCACTGCACGGGATCGCAGGGGTGTCGAGCAGGCAGATCAGCAAAGCGGCCGGCCAGGGCAACAACTACGCGGTCGGCCACCACTTCGGCGACAAGACCGGGCTGATCCGATCGATCCTCGAAACCCACAATGCCCGGATCGACGTGATCCGGGCCGAGCGCCTCGCGGAACTCGGGGACGACCCCGGAGTGCGCGACTGGATCGAGTGCCTGATCCGACCCGAGATCGAACACCTCGTCAGCCTGGGGGCGCCGTCGCACTACGCGCGGTTCTGCGCGCACATGGCGGCCGATCCGCAGACGGGCTACCTCCTGTACGAGTCAGTCGCGGTGTCGCATCCGCTCACCGAGGTGATGACCGGGTTCTACCGCGCTCTCCCCTCGATACCCAAGCGCGTGATGGACGCGCGCGTGAGCATGTCGCAGAACATGATCATCCACTCTTTGGCCGACATCGAGCGGTCGATCGAGGATGCCGAAGCCTCGACCATCGCCGACCAATGGTCCGATCACTGCGATCTCCTGGTGGACGGGGCCGTCGGCCTCTGGCTCGCGCCGACGACAAGCCGCTGATCACAGGCTTCCCCACCGTACGGGAGATGTGAAGCGGGTCACACTATCGCCGGGAAGCCTTTCTTATCTCAGTCACATGACTGATCATATTTCCGGTTGGTCGTCGCTGGTTGCCGACCGCGGAGGGGGAGGACATCACCGCGGCGGGCGCGATCAACAGACGATCGGTCGAGACGAATCCGCGCGGGGCACAAGCGGTCCTGATGCTGAACGCATTTCGTCGACGGCCGGGATCGCCACGGGGGAGCCGAATGCACTTGTCACGTTCACGGCGTTGCCCCATCGGCCGCCGCCACCAGCTGGGACGGTCCGATCGATCTGCCCGCATACCGTCAATCCTGGCGCGATTCAAGGAGTTTCACCGATGACTGTGACCAGACGTTCGTTTCTCACCGGCGCGGCCGTGGCCGGGGCCGCGAGCCTGTTGCCCGCCACGGCCACGGCGGCGCCCGGGGCGGGCCGCGGCGTTCGGTTGACCCGCGAAAATCATCGGGCGATCGTCGTGGGGTCGGGCTTCGGTGGTGGCGTCACCGCCCTCCGACTCACCGAGGCCGGAGTCCCGGTGCTGATGCTCGAGCGCGGAAAGCGATGGCGAACGGGCCCCAACTCCAACACCTTTCCGCTGGCAACCGCCCCGGACAAGCGGTTCCTGTGGCACAAGTCGACCGGCCAGATCCTCGGCACCAAGTTCGAGTTCGAACCGTATCTGGGTCTCGTCGATGCGGTCGTCGGCGACAACATGACCGCACTCGCCCCGGCAGGACTCGGCGGTGGATCCCTGGTCTATCAGGGCATGACCCTGCAACCGGCCGAGCACGTGTTCAACGAGTTCCTGCCCGAACAACTCGACTGGCAGACGTTGAATCGTGTGCACTACCCGCGGGTGGCCCGGATGCTGCAGATCGAGACGGCCCCCGATGCCCTGATCCGCAGCAAGAACTACCTCGCGGCGCGTGTGTTCGCCCGGAACGCGCGCCGGGCAGGCCTTCCCGTTTCCAAGATCCCGATGCCGATCGACTGGAACTACGCGCTCGCCGAGATCCACGGCAAGATGAAGCCCTCCTATACCAACGGCGCGGGCGCCATGGGTGTCAACAACGGTGGCAAGCACAGCGTGGACGTCACCTACATCAAGGCGGCGGAGGCCACCGGGCTGCTGACCATCGCGACGATGCACGAGGTCACCGACGTCGCGCGCGCGGCCAACGGCCACTGGCAGGTGCACGTCGACCGCACGGACCTGACCGGCAAGGTCCTCGAGCGAAAAATCCTCACCACCCCGACCCTGATCATGGCGGCGGGCAGCGTGCACACCACGAGGCTGCTCGTGCGGGCCGCCGCGAACGGCGGTATCCCCGATCTCCCCGACGCCGTCGGACGCGGTTGGGGAACAAACGCCGACCGTATCTACGTCTGGAACAGCCCCACGGACGCGTTCGGCACCGAGCAGGGCGGGCCGGTCGTCTACGGGTCCCTGAACTGGCAGAACGCGAGCACGGCACACACTGTCATCCAGGCATCGATTCCACCGATGCCTGTCGATGCACACAGCACCATGATGGTCGGCTACGGCGTGAGCCGCGACCGCGGACATTTCGCCTTCGACACAGGGCGTGGCGACGCATTCCTGCGATGGCCGAAGAACGGTGATTCCGCGATCCACCTCAAGAGCATCGAACCCACGGCCCAACGCATCGCCGGGCCGACCGGGCGACTCATCGACACAAACGCCGTCGTCAACAGCACCTGGCACAGCCTCGGGGGGCGTGCATGGGGTCGGTGTGCGATCTCGACGGTCGGGTACACGGACAGCGCGGCCTCTATGTGCTCGACGGCGCGCTGCTGCCCGGCACCGCCGCTGCCTGCAACCCATCGATGACCATCGCAGCGCTCGCCGAGCGCGCCCTCGACAACATCGTCGCCAAGGATGTGGGGACGGTCATCTGACCTGGGCGCGCCACCCGTATACGAACGGTAGGGCGTGTGGAGACCGGAAGGGGCGGGGAGAACTATCTCCGCCCCTTCCAACTTATAGCGTGGCCCCGGGCTTGCCGCAAGGGCCGGGGCACCGGGCACAATGGTTGCCTCCCCGGCCGTCGGGGAGGCAACCACCGCCGTCGCGGGATGAGCCGCCACCGTCGACCAGATCGAAATGTGCACGCGCGCAATCGAATCAATCGACAGGCGCTCCCCACCCGGCAGCCCCACCGACCCTTGGAGCCGCCACTCATGACGCCCAGCGCCACCAGTGCATTCGACCTCAACCGTCACCCCGCCAAAGCCGACCCGACCCTCATCGCCGACGACGAACGGCACTTCGCCGCGATGGCCCGCAGCCTCGAGCAGTCGATCGCAGGGCTGACCGCCCGCCTCGACGTTCTCCGCAAGGCGCCGGGGGGCCACGGCCGTCAGGCACTCGATCGCGACCTCGAAGTGCACGAACTCGGCAAACGGTTGCGGACGTTGCGCCGCTACAGCCTGGATCTGTGTCTCGGCCGCGTCGTCGTCGGTGGCGACGACCCCCAGTACATCGGCCGGATCGGCCTGACCGATCCGGCCGGCAGGCAACTCCTGATCGACTGGCGCACACCGGCCGCCGCACCGTTCTTCGCGGCGACGCACGCCGACCCGATGGGCGTGGCGAGTCGACGACGGTACCGGTGGTCGCATGGCCGCATCACCGACTACTGGGACGAGGTCTTCACCGCCGAAGGACTCGACGGTCACGTGACCCTCGACGACGACTCGGCATTCATCGCGAGCCTCGGTGCGAGTCGGTCACCGCGGATGCGCGACGTCCTGGGCACGATCGCTGCCGACCAGGACGCCATCATCCGTGCGAGTTCGCGTGGAGCGTTGGTGGTCGACGGCGGCCCGGGCACCGGGAAGACCGTCGTCGCGCTGCACCGGGCGGCGTATCTCCTGTACGCGGACCCACGTTTCGCCGGCAACCGAGGAGGGGTGCTGGTGGTCGGACCTCACGAGCCCTACCTCGCCTATGTGGCGGACGTGCTGCCCGCTCTCGGCGAGGAGAGCGTGCAGACCTGCACCCTGCGAGATCTGCTCCCCGAGGGCGCGGTGGCGGCCGACGATGCAGACCGGGAGGTGGCGCGGCTCAAGTCCTCGGCGGACATGGTCGCGGCGATCGAACCCGCCGTCCGGTTCTACGAGGAGGCGCCGACCGATCCGCTGTTGGTCGAGACGCCGTGGTCCGAAGTCTGGATCACCGCTGCCGACTGGACGGAGGCCTTCGGGGCGCCCGAACCGGGGACACCGCACAACGAAGGCCGTGACGAGGTGTGGGAGTCGTTGGTGTCGATCATCCACGACAAGCACGAAGGTAGCGACGTCACGATGACGCGACTACGTAAGTCATTGGCGCAGAACGACGAATTGACCGCAGCCTTCAACCGCGCCTGGCCGATGCTCGACGCGACCGACCTCGTCGGAGACCTGTGGTCGGTGCCCGCGTACCTGCGGATGTGTGCTCCCCACCTGAGTCCCGGCGAAGTGAGGAAACTCCAGCGGGGGAATCCACAGGCCTGGACGGTCTCGGATCTGCCGATGCTCGACGCGGCGCGACGACGACTCGGCGACGCATCGGCCTCGATTCGTCGTCGACGGCGTGCGTCTGTACTGGCCGCCGAGCGGGAGCGGATGGACCAGGTGGTGACAGATCTTCTGGATGCACATGCCCACGACGACGGGGAGGGCGTGATGCCGATGTTGCGCGGCGCGGACATGCGCAACAGCCTTGTCGACGAGTCGGTTTCGCCGGCAGCGGACGTGGACGCCCTTGCCGGACCGTTTGCCCACATCATCGTCGACGAGGCCCAGGAGCTGAGCGATGCGCAATGGCAGATGCTGCTGTCCCGCTGCCCTTCTCGGAGTTTCACGGTGGTCGGCGACCGCGCCCAGGCACGACACGGGTTCACCGAGAGCTGGTCAGAACGCCTCGAGCGCATCGGGATCCGAGAAGTCACCCTGGCGTCGCTGTCGGTGAACTACCGGACACCGGCGGAGGTCATGGCGATGGCCGAGCCGGTCATCCGGTCGGCACTTCCGGACGCGAATGTCCCCACATCCATCCGTAGCAGTGGCATCCCCGTCGTCGACGGGGCCATATCGGATCTCGACGCGATCCTCGACCGGTGGTTGAGCGCAAACGACGAGGGAACCGCCTGTGTCATAGGCGGTTCCGGATTCGTAGAGCGGCCTCGGGTGCGATCGTTGACACCCGAGCATGCGAAGGGCCTCGAGTTCGACCTCGTCGTGATCGTTGATCCGGAGCGGTTCGGCAGCGGTATCGAGGGGGCGGTGGACCGCTACGTCGCGATGACGCGTGCGACGCAGGAGTTGGTCATCCTGCGCACCCCGTAACCCCCCACACTCCCTCCCCACACACCAACCCCTCCCCGCAGCCGCGACGGTTTCCGTCATCCGCGCCCCCGAAATGCCGTCGCGGATGACGGGAACCGTCGCGGCTGCGGGGTAGGGTACCCGAGGAGGGGAAGGGGGTGGGTCAGTATGCGGAGTTGACGTTGTCCATCGAACCGTAGGTCTGTGCCGCGTAGTTGCAGGCGGCGACGATGTTGGCGACCGGGTCCCAGACGTCGAACTTGGTCCCCTCCACGTGGTAGGCGGCGAACGTCGGATCGATCACCTGCAGCAGCCCCTTGGACGGGATGCCGGCCGCGGCGTTCGAGTCGTACAGGTTGATGGCCTGCGGGTTGCCTGTGGACTCACGCATGATGTTGCGCATGATGCCGTCGTAGCTGGCCGGGATGTTGTTCTTGGCCAGGATGTCGAGCGACTGACGAATCCAACCGTCGAGGTTGTTCGCGTACACCGGCGCGGGTGCAGGCGCCGGAGCTGGCGCGACGGCCGGCTTGGGAGCGGGAGCCGGAGCGGGCGCCGGAGCGGCCTCGGGCTTCGCCGCAGCGACGGTGTCGGCGACCGGCTTGACCTTCTCGGTGGCAGGCGCAGCCGCGCTGTGCCGCTGCTCGGCCTGAGCGGGCTCGGCGTTGCTGATCGATCCGACGGTGGCGACGGCGGTGACCGCGAGGGTCGCGGCGCCGACGGCGTGGGCGAAGCGTTTGCGGGACATGCTGCGGGCATGCTTCAGCGATTTGGTGATGACGAACATGAGATTGGATTCCTGATGCGTTGTGCGGCCGGTCTGTCGGCCGACAGCGGACAGCCTCCGACGCGCTGGGCGCACCGGCTACTCGCGTACCGCTGTGAATGGACTTGTACTGACTGCGGGACGCTGCCGTCCCGGACGCATGACGCAACCGACCTACCCGTTGTCTGGGTCCGGCCCGAGCTTCGCTCAGACGGCGACGGCGGCGGTCTTGGCCCCGATTGCCGTAGCGAGACCGCGGGTTGCGCATGCGGGGTTGATCCGCATAGCTACTCGACTTTCTCGTGCTGCACAGACTCGAGGTCTGTTGTCGTGGCAGATAACAGATTGATATACAAACCTGAGAAAAGCCCAAAGACGGACACCGCCGAGTGTCCTCATGCGCCCTTCGACGTCATGTCACACAGTGCCAAAACCACCTGTGCGCTGGTATTTCAACGTTTCACACCCGCGTGACCCGACTCACAAATCCTGTCAAGACAACAGGCCGATTCGAGGCGAATTCGTTACCGATTGGGGGTTAACGTCGCCCCGGCCGACGGTCTCGTCAGCCGCGCTGCGGTAGCGCCTGCATAATTCTGGTGATGCGAGCAGCGGCATCGAGCACGCCATCCACCTTTTCGTCGAGCGCCGCCCCCTGAACGCCTCGACGCGGCCGCCGACGCTGATCGACGCCACCACCACTCCCGCGCGCCCGAAGATCGGCGCGGCCACAGCAGCTACGCCGGCCAGATAGTCAGAATCGCTCACCGAGTAGCCCGCCTCTCGGACACTCGCGAGGTGCGAGGTGAGGCCTTCGACGTCAGTGAGAGTTCGCTCGGTGAACGAGGTGAGGCCGGCGCGAACCCATTGCGCACGAAGTTCTTCCGAGTTGGCAAGCATGACGATCGGACCCGCGGCCGCGTGGTAGGGCATCACCGAGCCGATGTTGATCCCGGCAACGATGAGCGGGTTGCTGCCTTCGACACGATCGATACACACAGCCCCCTGATCTGCAGGGACCATCAGGTATGCGGTGTCCCCAAATCTTTCCGCAAGTTGAACCATGAACGGCCTTGCCGCCGAACGGATATCCAGTTTTATGAGCGCTGCAGAGCCGACTTCGAACACCGGCATCGCCACTCGATACGCACCGTCGCCGGTCCGATCAACCCATCCGGCGTGAA
The DNA here is from genome assembly GCF_009862785.1 of Gordonia sp. SID5947. Lineage (NCBI taxonomy): Bacteria > Bacillati > Actinomycetota > Actinomycetes > Mycobacteriales > Gordoniaceae > Gordonia > Gordonia sp. SID5947. The sequence continues at coordinate 3,034,057 of NZ_WWHU01000001.1, forward strand.
TCAACGTGGCCATCAGACGGTGCACGGTTGTCTTGTTCATGCCACTGGCCTCGGTCAGCTCATTCAGGGTCCACACCGGTCGATCTGCGCCGAAATGCTCAAGGAGCACGCACGCCTTGAGGACGGCTCCCACTACCTCTCGACCTGTTGAGGATTCGGGTTCGATTGGAGAGGCCACTGAAGGTTCTCACTTCCGTTGGGCGCGGATCGGTGTCGACATCATACGGACAGAGTCGAACCCGAAAGGGTTGACATGTGACTCAAGCCACCTTAGCGTCCATATCGAGATGCGAAATGCATTCCGCATTACGAAACGGAGACGATCACGTTGACCACCCCCACCCTGAAGGACCTCACCTCACACGGCATCGTCTATGCGCCTGGAGTATGGGATGGGCTGACCGCACGCCTTGCCGACCAGGCGGGGTTCAGCGCCCTGTGTGCGTCCGGATTCGCGATATCCGCTGCGTTGGGGCTCCCCGACGCGGAGCTCTACACGATGTCGGAGAACCTGCACGCCGTACGCACGATTCGAGAAGCATCACAATTGCCACTGGTCGCGGACATCGACACCGGGTACGGAAACGCGGTCAACGCCGCGCGCACAGCCACCAAGTTTGTAGACGCAGGTGTCCAGGGGATGTTCATGGAAGATCAGGTGTCCCCGAAATCGTGCCCGATCTGCGTGGGGGACCCGGTTGATCTCATCAGCGTCACCGAAGCGACCGGAAAGATTCGTGCGGTCCGCGATTCAGTTCCGGATCATGTCCTGCTCATCGCCCGGACGGACGCCCGCGGAAACGAGGCCATTCGGCGAGCGCAGGCGTACGTGGACGCCGGGGCAGACATGATCATGCCGGTCACCAAGACCTTCGAGACCGTCGACGAATGGGACCGCTGCCACCGCGAGGTCGGTGTTCCCTTGATGGCCACACTCACCGCATCGACATGGACCGAGCGCGAGTTCACGCCCGAGGTACTCGATCAGATCGGCGTACGTCTGGCGCTGCTGCCGACTCAGGTACTGATGGCGGCCGCCGGCGCGGTGCGAGAGGCCCTCCGGCGCCTCGCGGCCGGTGAAGCACCCGCCGACGTGAGCCGGGATGCTCTCGCACACCATGAATTTGTCGACCTGATCGGTTTTCCCCAAGTGGAAGCCATGCAGCGCAAGTACCTTCCCACTGAGATCGGACGGTGACTGCTGTGGGACACACAATGGCAGAGAAGATCCTCGGACGAACCACCGCTCACGGCCTCGTCAGCGCCGGCGAGAACCACGCGGTTCGTCCTGCCCGGATGATCGCCTACGACTTCCCTGGGTACACCGACGTCATGTTCCAACAGATGCGCAACGACTTCGGAATCGAAGAATTGTCCGACCCAGATCGCTACATCGTGTTCATCGATCACATGTTGACGAAGAACAACGACAAGGAGGCCGAGGTTCACAAGGTCACCCGCGACTGGTGCGAGTTCTACGGGATCGAGTTGCACGAGGGCCGAGGAATCGGTCACCAATTGACAGCGGAACTCGGACTGGCGATTCCGGGCCACTTCCTCGTGCACTTCGATGGGCACATCAGTGGTATCGGAGCCTTTGGTGCACTCGGATGGGGAATCCGGCGTGATCTCATCGAGGCCTGGGTCACAGGACAGGTGTTCGTCGATATTCCGGCAACGACGCGATTCGATCTGGTCGGCGAGTTTCCGCCGGGCGTGGATAGCCGCGATCTCGTTCATTCCATCATCGAGCTGGTCGGTGCAGACGGATGTGCCCATCAGGTAATGGAATTCGGCGGGCCCGGGGCACGATCGATGAAGATTGACCACCGCCAAGGTTTGTGCGGCATGGCCATGTTCACCGGGGCCGTGTCCGCGATATTCGAACCCGACGATACTTCATTGGCATACGCACGAAACGTGGCGCGAGAAGAATTCGATCCGATCTACCCCGACGCCGATGCCACATATGCGGCACGGCACACGATCGACCTCGCACGTCTGACGCCGCGAGTTGTGGAGCCGGGCTCAGCGCGCGTCGCGAACACCAAGTCGGCAAAGGAACTTGCGGGCACGCCGATCACAAAGGCATTCATCGGCTCGTGCGCAAGCGGTCGCATCGAGGACTTACGCGCCGCAGCAATGATTCTCGACGGTCGAACGGTGGCCCCGGGGGTCGAGCTGAACGTCGTTCCGACGTCGCACAGAGTCTACGAGCAGGCCGAGAAGGAAGGGATTCTCGATGTTCTCCGCGCCTCAGGTGCAAAGATCGCCGTTTCCAGTTGCGACTTCTGCTTTGGCTATCAGAAACCACTGCAGCCCGGTGAGAACTGCATCTCGACCGGCGTGTTGAACATATCCGGACGTATGGGGAGCTCTGCTGCCAACATCTACATGGGCTCGCCGTACACCGTGGCAGCGAGCGCTCTGCATGGGTCGATACAGGAGTCAGTTCAATGAGCGCCTATCCACCGCCCCCCGACCTCATCGCGGGAAAGGTCGCCTGGATCTTCGGTGACGACTTCGACATCGATCTCGTTGTCGGCGTCTCCAACATAAAGTCGTACGACCCCGACCATCTTCGGTCGGTGTGCATGAAAGCGTACGATCCCAGTTTCGTCGACCGAGTTCGGCAGGGCGACATCATCATCGGTGGCCGCAACTTCGGGTACGGACATCCCCACTACCCACCGATGGTCGCGCTTCGAAATGTAGGTATCGCGGCAATCGTCGCAGAGTCGTTCTCCCCGGGCTTCTGGCGCGGTGAAACGTTCAACGGGATGCCACTCATCACGATCCCCGGCGTATCGGCAGCAGTGTCGGTTGACGAAACGGTGACGCTTGATTGGCGCACCGCAACCTTGCGCACATCCGACCGTACCGAACTGATCGGCACGCCCCCGAGCCCTCGAACCGTCCAGGTCATCGAGGCCGGCGGTTCGTATGAACTCCTCCTCGCCGAGCACTCCCGCACGTATCAAGGACAAACACGATGACCAACGTAGAGCACCCTATCCGTGTCGAAAGTGATGCCGTCCCGACGTCTGCGACGTCACTCCAGAGATCGACGACCATGGCCAGACGTGCTGCTATCGCGGGCGGCGTGGGCACGCTCATCGAGTACTACGATTTCGCGGTATACGGATTTCTCGCCGTCACCATCGCTCCACTGTTCTTCCCCTCGGAGAGTTCCGGGGCTTCAATACTTGCCACACTCGCAGTCTTCGGTGTCGCGTACGTGGCACGGCCACTGGGCGGAATCTTCTTCGGACGCCTCGGCGACCGGCGCGGACGCAGGTCGGCGCTGGTGATCACCGTGGTGTGCATGGGCGTGGCGTGCGGCATTCTCGGCCTGCTCCCGACTCATTCCTCAGTCGGCGTGCTCGCGCCGTTTCTTCTGGTGATCGTGCGACTTGCACAGGGTTTTTCAGCGGGCGGCGAGGTCGGCGGGGCCGCCACCTACATCGCAGAATCCGCACCACCGAATCGCCGTGGCTTCTTCGGTTCGTTCACGCCGATCGGGTCGACTTTGGGATTCGCAGTCGCCGCGTCGGTCGTCGGACTGGTCGCTCTGGTGACAACCGACGAACAGATGGACGTGTGGGGATGGCGCATTCCGTTCCTACTGGCACTACCCCTTGCACTGATCTGCCTCCGTGTGCGGTTGAAGTTGGAGGACACTCCCGAGTTCGAAGAGATGGCCGACAAAGAAGAAGTCACAAAGAGCCCCCTCCTCGACGTCATCAAGAAGAACCCCATCTCCGTTCTTCAAGTCATCGGCGTTGCGATCGCGATGAACGGCGCCGGCTATATCGGGTTGACGTACTTCAGCGTCTACCTCATCAATGATCTGGGATTCTCCAAGGACTCGGTCTATTGGACATCTGCTGTCAGCATTGCTCTGGCATGCGCCACATTCCCGCTCAGCGGCATGTTGACCGACAGATTTGGACGCAAACCCGTCCTGGCCGGGGGATACATCGCCTATCTCTTTGTGGCGATACCGGCGTTCATGGTGTTGGGAGCGACCACGAGCATCGTCGTTGTCGGTTCGGTGTACTTCGTGTACATGGTGCTCAACGGTGTCGTACAGGTGCCGGCGTTTCCATTGTTCACCGAACTGTTTCCTCGCACTGTCCGGTATACCGGTGTGTCACTGGGGTTCAACATCGGCACCATCGCAGCAGGAGGAACCGCACCATACGTCGCCGCCCAGTTGGTCGAGTCAACTGGAAGTGCAATGTCGCCGGCGTACTGGGTCATCGGAGTCTGCGTCATTGGACTCCTCACGGTCCTGACGATTCGCGAGACCGGTAGGGCCGCTCTGCCGACGTAGCGCTTGACCGCAGGTGATCACCGGGACAACCACCAGGCCGTTTGGAGAGAGCCGATGAACAAGCACATCACAACTGCAGTCGACGAAGTACGCGCGAGTGATCCTCATACCCAGAAGCCACGGTGGCCCGCTCTCTACCCGACGGGATTGCCCCACGACGTGAACCCCCGTTTCGCCACCCTGGCCGAGGCCTGGGACTGGCGCGTGAAGAACGAACCCGAGGCCCGGGCGCTGGCCTACTTCGATGCGGTCCTCAGCGTCAGAGAGACCAACGAGCTCGCCGAGGCACTGGCTGCCGTGCTCGCCGAACACCACGTGCGGCAAGGCGATCGGGTCGGCATCCATCTACAGAACATTCCCCAGTACGCATTGATCCTCATCGCGCTCTGGAAACTCGGCGCCGTGGCATTGTTGCTCAATCCGATGTACCGGGGCCGCGAGCTCAGCACCATGCTCGCAGATGCCCAGCCGGTCGGGGTGATAACCACCGACCGCGACATCGAGCGCGTCCGCGAGAGCGCTTCCGGCACCTCGGTTCGATGGGTGTTCGGTACTGCCGAGTCGGATTTGCAAAAGCGTGATGACCCACGGGTATTCGGCCCAGCTGGGGAGAACCTGTGTCCCGGCAACGGTGATCTGATGACATTGATCGGCCAACGGATCGGAAGCCCGTCGCCGCAGGTCCCGCTGAGTGGCGACGACTTGGCTTTCCTCGCCTACACCTCCGGCACGAGCGGCCCGCCCAAAGGTGCTATGAACACTCACGCCAATGTCCTTGCGGTGACCACCAGTTTTGGTGCATTCGCCGGCATCAGACCAGGTGATGTCGTTTTCGCGCTCGCGCCGCTGTTCCACATCACCGGTGCGGTGATCATCGGGTCGCTGGCATTGACCGCGCAGACGACGCTGGTCTTCACGGGACGCTTCCAGGTCGAAGTAGCACTCGATGCGATGCGCGAGCACTCGGTGACGTACACCATCGGTTCGATCACTGCGTTCAATGCGATGCTCAATTCGGAAGCCGCCACTGCCGATCATTTCGCCACCATCAAAACACTTTTCAGTGGTGGCGCGCCGGTTCCACCCAGCACTGTGGCCCGTTTCGACGAACGATTCGGGCACTACATCCACAACGCGTACGGGATGACAGAGACGACCTCAGGGGTGATCGCCGTACCTGCCGGCTCGACCGCGCCTGTCGATGCCATGAGCGGCACCCTTTCCATCGGCATTCCCCTCCCAGGCGTGCGGGTTCAGGTTGTCGACACCGAAGACCGCCCCTCCCGGCAGGGAACAAGGTGAACTGGTTTTGCAGGGACCACAGGTCATTCCGGGATATTGGCGCAACAGGGACGCATCAGAGGCCACCTTGCCCGCTGGTCGGCTCCATACCGGCGACAGCGCCATAATCGATCACAACGGCTGGGTATACCTCGTTGATCGGATCAAAGACCAGATCAACGTCTCTGGCTACAAGGTTTGGCCCCGCGAAGTCGAAGATGTCCTCTACGAACATCCGGCGGTACTAGAAGTGGCCGTCATCGGTCTCCCTGACGACTATCAGGGAGAATCTGTCGCCGCATACGTGTCCCTGAAAGCCGGCCAGATGATGACTCCCGACGAGCTCGTCGCTTTCGCCCGAGACCGACTCGCTCCCTATAAGAGGCCCAGAACCGTGAGCATCGTCGCAGAGCTGCCGAAGACCCAGACAGGAAAGATTCGGCGGCAAGCGCTGCGCGATGATCACGCGGGAGCGAGGTCGGTCTGACCTGCGAGCGGATGTTGATCGCCATCTTCGCGACCACCGATGCCCGACCTCGATCTGACGCCTCGGGTACGCGCGACTCAGCTCCGGTCGGCGGTCCTCGACGACCTGTCCTCATCGTCGTGCCGAGAACCGTTCACAGATCGGTCGCGCGCGTCCGTTCCGGTGGCGGTCCGACGAATTCGAGGTCGAGATCGGCCGCCGCCGCACCCAACTTCGCCATCATGTCGCCGGGGTTGATCAGCCCTTCGGTGTGCACCACGTCGTCGGTGTCCACACCGGTCACGTCGAAGAACTTCTCGAAGACATCCGAGGTGAGCATCCCGAGCATCTTGGTGTTGTGCGCGTCGAAGGCAAAGCTGTGAATGGTTCCGGCCGGCGCGTGCAGATAGTCCCCGGCAGTCAGCAGCGTCTCGATGCCGTTGGCGTACAACCAGACGCGACCGGAAAGAACGAAGAAGTTCTCGGTGTGCTGCCGATGGAAGTGCTGGGGGATGTAGGGAAGCTTGCCACCCAGGGTCAACACCGAGAAGTACCGGCCACCGGTTGTTCGGCCGCGGGCACCGTAGGCATTGATGGAGTCGGGCCAGGCGCGACGATCCCCGGTGTGAGCCCGCAGGAAATAGCCTTCGGCGGCGTCGGGCAAGACCTCGTCCCAGGTTTCACTCGCTGATACCAGTGGCAGGTCGTGCAGCGACGCCGCCGACGGTGCGAACAGTTGCTCCGGCGACTGCCGCACACCTGCCGTTCCGTCCGCAGAGTAGATGCGGGCCGACACCTCGCCACCCGAGTGGGCAAGTGCGTCAAGGGCTCCGCCGGGTGCGGACCAGAAGAGGAGTTTGGTCATGTGGCCGAGCATCCGGTAGGCGACGGGGGTTCCGGGCGGCACGTGGACGGAGTCGCCCGGCGTCAGGATGCGGCTCTCGCCCGGCAGCCAGAACTGCGCACACCCGTCGAACACGTAATACGAGCGCTGGTGGTCGGGCAGGCTGTGGAACCCTGCGCCCGCGCCACGCGGTCCGAGAACAAAAGCGGCATCGAACAATCCGCCGGTGTCGGCAGCGCGGGCGATCACCGTCCAGAGTTGATTGTCGACCTCGTAGCGCAGCCCCTCGCCACTTGCGAGGTGATAGGGAACCGCTTCTCCGGGAAGGGCATCGACCACCGGGGCGAGTTGATGGACGGCGCTGAGGTCTACGGGGAAGGTCACCGGTTGTCTCCTGAGATGGTGGTGGTGGTCAGATCGTGGCTGATGGCGAGGTGCCGGGCGAAGAAGTCACCGATGTCGTCGAACCCGAACCGTGTCCGGGCCTCGGTACGTTCCGTACCGCGCGCCGACAGATGACGCGCCGGCGCGGGACCTTCGGACGAGAGTCGCCCGTTGTCCATCGCGGGTGGCATCGGGACGTCGGACCTGTTGGGGGGATTGAGGAATCCATGCCGATAGCCGTCGACCAGGTACAGGTCGACCTCGACACCTGCACGGGCCAGGGCATCGTACAAGAGTTCGCTGTGTCGATGTCCGACCATCAGATCACCTGTGCCGTGCGAGATCTGGAATGGTGGCGCGTCCGAGGTGACGGAGTACAGCGGACTGGCGTCGCGCGCGGCAACGGGTAGTTCCGCCGGATCACCACCGATGAGTCGTCCTTCGGGCGTCTCGGCCGCCGACTCGACCCCGGGTAACGGAACTCCCGGATCGACGTCACCCTCGACCAGGGTCGCCGGACCATACGATTCCGCGACGGCCTGTACGCCCGCATCGCCATCCGCGGATTCTTCCCCCGGCAGTTGCGCGACGGCGGACAGCAGACCGACCAACGCGGCCAGGTGCCCGCCGGCCGATGCGCCCCAGATGCCGATACGCGTCGGGTCGAGCCCGAGCTCCGCGGCATTCGCTCGAAGATGGCGGATGGCGGCCCGCACGTCGTGGAGCTGGGCCGGGAACAACGCGTCGCCGGTCAACCGATAGTCGACGCTGGCCATCGCGAAACCACGCGCGCAGAAGTGTTCACGAAGGTCAGGACACAGCCGCCGGTCACCGGTGAACCACCCGCCACCATGAACGAAGACGATGACCGGCACGGCATCGGACTGTGCCGGCATGACCAGGTCGAGGTGCAGATCACCGGAAGCACGCTGGGCATAGATCACGTCGCGGCGTCGGACCGACGCAGATGTGGGACTCACGCCGTCCAGTCTGTGAGCTGAGCATGATCAGAGTCCACATGGAAATGGCACACGATCGTTCGGCTCAGCCTCATGATCGTGGGCCGTGACGTCACTCGGATGCGCGAGACGCCGCCTGCCCGCGACGTGCGACCACCTCGACGGCGATCCGCTCGAATGCCTTGAGTAGCACGTCGGTCCGGGAAGCCTTGTAGCACAAGAAGGTCGTCACGCGGGGAAGATCCACGATGGGTATGTAGCGGAGGCCGGGGCGGGCGTACGTGTCGGCGGCGCCGGACCCGCAGATGTTCACCCCGACGCCTGCGGCGCAGAGCTGCAGGACCTCGTCGAAATGTGCTGCCAGCGGGAGGATCTTCGGCCGCTTCCCGCCCGAGCGGGGATCGACGAACCATTCTTGGGTCCCACTGTGGTCGCGGATACCGATGAAGGTCTCGTCGTCGGTCTCGGCGAGCCTCAGCGACTCGCGGTCGGCGAACCGGTGCCCTTCATGGACCACCAGGACCCGATCCTCCGACCACAGCGGCGTCAGCATGATTCCGTCAATCCGGGGAACCTCTGGACTGAACACCAGGGCGACGTCGACCTCACCGTTCTCCACTGCGGCGAGCGGCTCGATCAGCCCGAGGCTGCGAACCTGCCATTCGACGTCGGGATAGCGTTCGACGACCGCCGCGAGCACCGCGCTCCCGAGTTCGTTGACCGCCGCGATCCCGATCCGGAAGATGCCGGCCGGCGCACGCCCGTTGTCGATCCACCCGACGACATCGTCCATCGCGGCCACTGCGGCGCGGGCCAGGGGCAGCAGCTCGGCGCCGCGGGCGGTGAGCGCGACGTGCCGGGAAGTCCTCTCGAACAGGGGTACGCCCACCCGACGTTCGAGCTGCTGGATCTGCTGACTCAGGGAGGGTGGAGAAATGTGCAGACGCTCGGCGGCGCGCGTGAAATGAAGCTCGTCGGCGACTGCGATGAAGTACCGCAGATGCGCGGCGGTGAGATCCACGATGACCTCCTACCCGGGCGGACACCGACAGTGTGGCATATCGCCATCGGAGGGGTCAGTGGTGCAGACCGCGGATCAATTGTTTGCTCCCCGCGTCTGAGGCACAGTGGATGGGACGTGAAGTCGGTGAGAAGGCGGCACCATGGTCGACTGGGACGGCGATCGATACGGGGATGTCAGCGCGCTTCAGCGCATGGTCGCCGAGGCCTCGATCCACGGACTCGAACTCGCCGGAGACGAACGGCTCCTCGATGTCGGCTGCGGTGACGGATTCATAACCATGCAGCTGGCCGGCCGACTGCCGGCGGGATCGGTCGTGGGCGTGGACGCGTCACGACGGATGATCGACAATGCCCGCGCCCGTGACCCCGCCGACGAGCTGGGAGTTCAGTTCCACGTCGACGACGTCCTGGCCCTCCCGTTCGACCGCGACTTCGACATCGTCGTCTCGTTCAACATGCTGCACTGGGTCCACGACCATCCCGCGGCGCTGGCCCGGATCGCTCGCAGTCTCGACACCGGAGGCCGCGCAGTGGTCCAGATCGTCTGCGCCACCGAACGCCGCAGCATCGAGGATGTGGCGATGGGCGTGGCCGCCACGCCACATTGGCAGCCGCACTTCGAAGACTTCCCGGCGCCCTATCTGCATGCCACACCAGATCAGTTCCGCGAGTCGGCGACGACCGCGGGCATGACCGTCTCCGGCATCGAGATCAGCGACTTGCGTTGGCAATTCGAATCCATCGACGCCTTCGCCAGTTGGTTCGGAGTCGGCGCCTCCGATTGGACGAGCCGCCTTCCGGACGACTCCGCCTCCGCGTTCGCACACGAGGTCGTCGAGCGATACCAGGAATCCATCGGAGAGCCTGCGACCCTTCACTTCGGTCAGATGCGGGTGGAGTTGGAGCTCGGGTGAGGTTGCGTAGTTCGTCAGAGCGGCCTGCCACCTCGGTACGCTCGAAACCGACACCGGACGACGAAAGATCCACCATGGACGCAACGCTCACCCCGGAAGCCGAGAACGCCATCACCGACATCGCGCATCGGCACGGACTGTCCCGCGAGGCGGTGTTGGCCATGCTGCTCGCGGTCAGCAATGGCGGCGGGACGATGGCCCAGTTCTCCATCCCGGAACTCGGCGGTCCTGGTCAATGGATACACGGCGGCATGACGATGGTCGGCAACATGTCCGACCACACGGCGAAGGCCCGGGTCGACGCGCTGTGCGGCGAACTGGCCCGATTACCGTCCACCATCACGGTGTTCGAGGTCGCTTCCCATGGCGACGCCACCTTCGGGGACTGGTGGCCCGACGACCTCGGTGTCCCGAGCCGGTCGGGAGGACAGAACGACACACGCTATGCGATCTTTCCTCAGGTCCGACGGCTTGCGATCCAGATCAACGGTGTCACAAGAGTTTACGATACCGGCGAACACCACATCGGTGGCGTCCAACAGCAACAGGGCGGCAACACCTACGGATCGGTGACCTTCACCAGCCAGCTCGGTACCTTCGACGTCGAGAAGCTGCAAGAACTCAGAAGCCGGCAGGCGTCCGCACCTCCGGCGGCCGCACCCGACACAGCGCTGTCGGAGGACGCCGCGGCGATCATCGCGGCGATCGAGTCCCTGGCGGGTCTACACGAACGCGGAATCCTGTCCGACGAGGAGTTCTCGGCCAAGAAGGCGGAGCTGCTGGGGCGGCTGTGACGCTCAGGCGAACCGTGCGGCCAGAGCACGGAGCGTGCTCTCGATGCCGGCGCCGTTCTTCTTGTCGTAACCGAGGATCTCGATGATCCTGGGAACCTTGATCGTCGAGTAGTCGAAGGTCTCGGTCACCTCGGTCTCGGTCGGCGACGTCTCGTTCAGCTCCCGCCGCCATCGGTGTCCCATCGGGTGCTGCCACTCCACGACCTTGTTGTCTTCGAAGGCGGTCACGGTGGAGGTGATCGTGTACGGGACGCCGAACTGCTTCATCCCCACGCTGAACCTCGCACCGGGACCGAGCGTGTCCGGACCGGTCACCGGCGTCTCGCGCACGGTCCCCGAACCGTCCAGTTCGGGATGCCGGTGCGGGTTCGCCACGAGACCGAAGATGTGAGCTGCCGAGGCATTCACCCGTACCCGGCGCGACACCTGGTGGGGCCCGGATTCGACGGTGGTGACGGTTGCGTCTGCCATGGTCCCAACGTACGCCGTGCCGTGGGCACAGAACCGCGACCGGCCAACCGCCGTCGTCGTACCGTGAGAGCACGCCCATGGGAGAACTCAGCAGTCCGACGAACCTGGTGATGCTGATCGTCGTCATCGCCGTAGGTGTCGCTGCTTCGGGGTGTGCCGTCGCGGCAGCCTATGTCTACCTTCACGCCCAGCCCGACCGGGACGCATCGGCCCGAGATCGTCTGGCACGGAGGTGGCTCATCGCCACCGCGCTGCTCGGCTTCACGGTCATCGCGATGCGCTTCGTCTGGGTGCTGTTGATCTGATCGGCATGCCCATGCGGCGATGCGGCTCACCCCGCTGCGGGAGCCGTACGACGACGCAGCGTGACAGTGGCCCGCCGCTCCGGCAACAACATGATGGTGCTCGCCACCTGATCCTCGTCCGCCGTCGCCTCGGCAACCGGCGTGAACTCGCGGAGGATGGTGCGCAGCAGGACCCGGGCTTCGAACATCGCCATCTGACCACCGAGGCAACGATTGATCCCGCCACCGAACGGCAGCCAGTGGGACGGGTCCGGAGTGACACCGACGAACCGTTCCGGCCGGAACTCGTCCGGTGCGTCGTAGAGATCGGCACGGCGATGAATACCGTTGATGTACAGGAACACCATCGACCCGCGCGGCAGGAAGACGTCGTCGAGGACGACGTCATGGTTCACCGCACGCACGGTGAACGGCACCGTGGGCCGCAATCGGAGGGTCTCGGTGATGACTGCATCGAGGTAGGTGTCGTCGCCGTCGGCCAGCGTCTGCTGCAACCGCTGCAGCACGACCGGGTGCCGGGCAAGACGCTCGATGACCCAGGACAGGGTTGCCGCGGTGGTGTCGTTGCCGGCGACCAGCAACAGCCGCTGGAACCCCGCGATCATCTCGTCGTCCATCAGGCCTTGGTCGTCTGCCCGGGCGAGCTCGAGGAAGACCGCCAGGCAGTCGCGGCGGTCGAGGTCGTCGGAGCTGGCGCGACGGACGGCCATCTCCTCATAGGTCACCTCGTCCAGCCCGCTCAGGACTCGGTCCAGCGCGGGGAAGGGCAGCCATCGCCCACGCATCGCCATGGATGCGGCGTAGCGCACGGCGAGGCCGCGCGACCCCACCAGACGATCCAACTCGGTCATGTGATGTGCGAGTCGTGAGCGCCGCTCCCCGTCGGTGACGCCGAAGACGACCGACATGATCACTTCGCGGGCGAGCGTCCGCGCGTGGGCGTGGAACCGGATCGGCCTGTCTGTCGGCAGATCGCGCATCATCTGGCGGGCAACATCTTCCATCACCGGCTCGTATCCACGCAGCGCCTTGCCCATGAACGCCGGGGCCACCTTTCGACGCACCGCCGTGTGATCCTCACTCGCCCACCAGGACATGATCCGCTCGCCGAAGATCAGTTCGTGCGGCGCCAATCGCCGCAGCGCCGTGCCGAACGACAACGCCCGGGTCTTGTCGCCGAAGACGGCTCGCACGTCGTCGGGCGACGATGTCCAGAACATCGTCGGCATCAGGGGAACATCCAGCACGAAGCGGTCACCGAGTTCGGCCAACTGCCGCCGAGAGGCTTCCGGTGCCGCGAAGAGTCTGGCCCAAGCGGCCACCGAGATCTTCGGGCGCGGCAGCGAGTCCAGCGTCGTGACCTGCCGTGTCACCGGTGTCGGTGTCGTCGTTGTCATCGGAACTCCTGGGATCGGCAACTGGTACGGCGCAATAGTACGCATACGTACTATTGCGGATCAAGGTTGTATCCGATGCAGGTAAGGTCCAGGAGGTGAGCACACTGTCGGGTTCCTTCCCGAAGTCCGAACCCGGGCTGCCACGTGGTCGGACAAGTCTCGATCCAGTCGACGCGATCGCCGCGCAGCGCAGCCGGCTGTTACGTGCGGTGGTCTCAGCGGTTGCCGAGAAGGGTTATCAGGCGACCACGATCGCCGACATCGTCCAACGAGCCCGCGTGTCGCGCAGCGTCATGTACCGGGAGTTCGACGGCAAACTCGATTGCTTTCTGGCCGCGATCGAATCGGGCCGGGAACTCGTGACCTCCCGCATCACCGATGCCATGGCCGAGGTGTCCGACGCGTCACTGGAGGCAGTGGTGCGTACCATCAGCCGGTCATATCTGGAAACGTGCGCGCGGGAACCCGACCACACTCGCGCGTGGGTGCTGGAACTGGCCGCGGCCGGCCCGGCGGGTATCGAGGCACGCGACCGATATCTCGACGGATTCGCCGCGCTGATGCGCGATCTCGACCGCGAGCACGGAAGCGGACTGTCCCGGCCGAACGAGCACTACGTCGCACTGGTGGGCGGCATCACCGAACTCGTCGGTCGCGAGGTCCGCGCCGGTGCGGCCGCCGACCTGCCCCACCTCGAGGGCGCACTGACCGCCGCCGCGGTCGCGATGCTTCGCTGACGGTCCCCGCTCGCGCGGCGGCGTGTTGTGTGCCTCAGATGTTCAGCCCCACACCGCTCGTGAGCCGGACTCGCCGATGCGATACACCATGACCGCTGCCCCCACCGCAACACACACCAGGACGAACCCGACGACCACGTTCATCGCGCGTTGCGCGGAGCTCGACGGCTGCCACCACCGTGTCAGATATCCCATCGTCCTCGGCTCGTGGAGGATCCACCACACCGCGGTCAGCGCGAACACCGCTCCGGCCCAGTAGATCATCTGCTCACCGAGCTGTGTGTGACGTTCGACTGCACTGGTGTGCGGTACGTGCTGTTCGAGAGCTTCTCCCGCCGACGTCGCCAACGGCACCGCGATCAGCGTCGCCAGCGCCACCACCGGCGTCACAACACCAAGGCGGCGCTGAGCCGCAGGCCACAGCACGCCCACGATCGCCAACAGCGACGTCAGTGGCACAAAGACGACCACGCCGTGGACGATCAGCGGGTGAAGCGGCAGACCGTTGATCGTGTCCATTGCGCGACCGTATCGGAGGCCAGTTGAAAGGACGCTGAGAGCGAAGGCACGCCAGGTCCTGGACACGTGATCCAGCGGGCGCGCAGACTGGATAAGGCTGAATCAGACCAGCCGCGTTCACAGGTCGGGGCTGAGACGAGGAGGGCGACCCTGACGCTTCCCGGCCATCCAGAAGAAGTCCACCGGCCCGGCGCGACCCAATGGCTGCCGCTCACCGCCGCCCAGCGTGCCATCTGGTTCGCTCAGCAAGCGGTCGGCGACACGGTACCGTTGACCATCGCGCAGTACGTCGACCTCTCGGGCGATGTCGATACGGCCATGCTGTGCAACGCAGCTCGGGAAGCCCAGACGCTCCATGGTCTGGGTATCGCGCGTGTCCACGTGGGCCCCGACGGCGATCCGATGATGGTGCTCGACGCCGAACTCGTCCCGCACCCGGTGTGTGAGATGGACTTCCGTGATCGCGACGATCCGTTCGGCGATGCCGACGACTGGATGTCTGCCGACGCGTCGTGTCCGTGGCCGCTGAATCCCTCGCAGCCACTGGTGTTCTGCGCGCTGATCCGGCTCGAGCAGTATCGCTGGCTCCTGTACTCGCGTGCTCACCACATCGCTCTCGACGGTTACGGAGCCATGACACTCCTGAGTGACACCGCAGTTCGCTACCAGGGGCTGGGTACTCGCGACGACGACTGGTTCGACGGCACAGTCGCACGGTGGAAAGCTCCGATCGTCGCGGAAGATCGCTACGACCACTCTGCCCGCCACGACCGTGATCGGGAGTACTGGCGTTCGGTGCTCGACGGGTTCCCGGCATCAGTCGTGCTCGGTACCGGCAGGGGCTCTTTGTCGGCCCACCGCCATCTGGTGGGCGTGGACCTCGACGACGACATGATGACACCGGACGAGGCCGCGGACGGCCAAACCGAATACCCGTTCAGCGCAGTGCTCGTCGCGGCGGTCGCATGGTGTACGGCTCGGCTACGCGACGTTTCGGTGGTGCCGTTGACGATTGCCACTTCCGCGCGGACGTCGCCTTCATTGCGCAGCGCCGGTGGTGCGCTCTCCAATCTGTTGCCGGTCAGCGTGCCCATCCGTCCGTCGGACACGGTCGACGACCTCGTGCACGCGGTGGCGTTTGGATCGGTGGGCGCGCTGAGGCACCAGCGGTACCGGTATGAGCAGATGTGGCGCGACGGCCGCGGCATGTACTCGCCACTCACCCACCACGGTCCGGTCGTCAATCTGGCCCCCGTCCCACCCGCCGATCTCCACCCCGACATCCACGCCCGATACCGGGTGGTCTCGACCGGACCGGTGGCCGATGTCAACGTCAACGTCTATCCCACCGCGCCGGGACGTCACCGCGTGGAACTCGAGACCAACGCCGCCACCCACACCCGGCCGGGGACGGAGCGGCTCCTGACAGAGCTTCTGGACAGTCTCACCTACCTGCTGAACGCACCGTCGCACCGTCGGCTCACACGACGCCCGGTGCCCTGCGCGTCTCCTGGGAGCAGCAGCCCATCTGCGGTCGAGCCGACGACGCTGTCGCAACTGCTCGTCCGCAACCGCGACAACGACGACGTCGCCGTGCGCGACGCCGCGGGCGTCCTGACGTATCGGGAGTTGGTGCAGAAGGCAGCGTCGCTCGGGCGCCATCTCGGAGATCTCGGGGTCCGCCCCGGCGACCTGGTCGCCGTCTCGATGACGCGCAGCCGGCACAGTGTGCTCGCGTTCTGGGCGAGCATGTGGGCGGGCGCGGGCGTGGTCCCGATCGACCCCGCGTTGCCGCACCGCCGCCAGCGCATCATGCTCGAGGATGCTCGTCCACGAGTTGTCGTCTATTACGCGGTGCCGCCCGAACACCCGGCGTCACAGCAGCTTCTGGACATGCGCGCACTCGAACTCACAGCCGAGGTCGGGTTCCCACCCGCGGAGAAACTCTCGGTCGACATGCCAGCATACGTCCTGTACACCTCCGGGACGACCGGCCGACCGAAAGGAGTGATCGTCACCCACCGCGGCATCGCCGATCTGCTCACCACCGTCGACGACAGCTATGAGTTGACGGCGTCAGACGTCGTCGGCCACATGACCTCGCCCGGGTTCGACACCTCGATCGTCGAGATGGTGGCAGCGGCGCATCGCGGGGCCTCGCTGGCCGTCGTCCCCTCCGACATCCGGAGCGGCCGCGAACTCGCCGAGTGTCTCACGGCGAGCAGGGCCACACACCTGTTCATCACCCCGTCGTTGCTCGCAACCCTCAGTCCACGCGCCTTGCCGTGGCTGTCCCACATCGTCGTCGGAGGCGAACACTGCCCAGCACCGCTGATCAACCGCTGGGCCCGTCACGCCACGACACGATGTGCGTACGGCCCGACCGAGACGACCTGTAGCGTACTGCTCACCGAGCGGATCGAACCCGAACGCCACCGGGACCACCACATCCCGCTGGGTACCGCGATGAGCGGAGTGACGGCGTGGGTGCTCGATCAACGTCTGCTACCGGTCCCCGTCGGCGGCGAGGGTGAGATCTACATTGCCGGACCAAGTCTCGCGATGGGTTACCTCCATCGTCCGATGCAGACGGCCACCCATTTCGTCGCCGACCCGTTCGGGCCGCCCGGTCGACGGTTGTATCGCACCGGCGACCGCGTGCGACTGAGCGACCACGGGGATCTGGTCTTCCTCGGGCGCGCCGATCGTCAGGTCCAAGTTCACGGTGTGCGTGTGGAACTCGGCGAGCTCGACTCGGCGCTTCTCTCGACCGGCCTCGTCACAGCTGCGACCACCGTCGCCCACGTGGATGACGATCACACCCGTCTGCACAGCTATGTCGTCGCCGAGCACGGTGACGTCGATGTCCCGGCACTCCGCACCTCGTTGGCCGCCCTCATCGCGTCACCCCTCATGCCCGCCACCATCACCGTCGTCGACGCCCTTCCGATGACGATCCACAACAAGCTCGATCACTCGCGGCTCCCCGCACCGGGCAACGCCACCACGCTCCCCTTCGTCGCGCCTGCCACGTCGACGGAAAGTCTGGTGACAGAAGCATTTCGGCGCGGCCTCGACACACTCGACCCGATCAGTGTCACCGCCGACTTCTTCGATCTCGGCGGCGATTCCCTGATCGCCACCGAGATCATCGCAGTCCTCAACGCCCGAACCGGCCGGCAGCTCCACGTCCGCGACGTGTTCGAAGCACTCACACCCCGCGCACTCGCACAACGACTCGACGCTCCGGCTCCGCCGTCACCGAAGGCGGAGGGACAGCTCGACGGTCGTGTCGCGGTCAGTGAGGCCGCACCGACCCGGGTTCGGATGGCGCCGGCCCAGCGAGCGTTTTCCCTCCCCGATCACGGCATCGCCAATCTGATTCCGTTCGTCCTGAGCGTCGACGCCGAGATCCCGACCACGGTGGTCCGTGATCGATTGCGCGCCTTGATCGATCGCCACGACATACTGCGCGCGACATTTGGCAATACCGAGTTCACGGTCGAGCCGATCAACAATCCTGCGCGCTGGGCCGTCGACGAGATACCCGGGGGCACCGACCCGCGGTGGGCGTCCGAATACCTGCATCGGCCATTCGATCTCGCAACCGGTTATCCGCTGCGGATCGGTGTCGCGCACCGCCGTGGGCATACCGACGTCGCGGTCGCCTTTCACCACGTCGCCGTCGATGGTCACTCTTTGCGACTCATCGCCGAATCACTGATCACCGACGCGTCGGACGCGGAGGCGTCTGCGCCGTATGTCGAGTACTGCCGGGAGGCGAACAACGCCTGCGAGTCGGCGCGTGAGGCCGATCTTCGTTTCTGGCACAAGGAAATCGACGGACTGCGTGTTCTGGACGGGCATACCGATCGGCCCCGTCGCGCATCGTGGGACCCCCGCGCGGGACGGCACCGTGGTTCGCTGCCACGTGCAGCGTGGGACCAGATCACCGCGGCAGCACGCCGCCACCACACCTCACCCCTCACCATCGTCCGCACGGCACTCGCGCTGCACCTCGCGAACGTCACCGGCCATCGGACGATCCATATCGGCGCAGTGCTTTCCGGACGCGACAACGCTCGTTTCGAGCGCACCGTCGGCATGTTCGTCAGCACGGTCCCGGTGGCGTGCCACATCGGTGCGTCCGCCGACGAGACCGTCCGAGCCATTCGAACGGCCGAGAATCGCGCATTCGCTCACGCCCATCTCCCGTTCCCCGAACTCGCTGCGGAGCTCGGCGCGCGCGACGGCAACGCCCACCCACTGTTCCAGGTGATGCTGACCGCAGATGATCCGGTCGGAACGTCTGTCGAGGCGTTCGCCGACTATGTCACCGTGTCCGCACTTCCGGTCGACCACGCGAAATGCGATCTACACATCAGCGTTGTCGCGCCCCACGAGCAGACCGACGACGGTCAGGTGGACGTGCTGTATGCCGCAGCGTTGTTCGACCACGAGACCATCGAGAAACTCACCCGATCCGTGATCGACATCGTCTCCGCTCTCTGAGGCTCTGGCGCACAGCTTTTCACCGCTAGTCCGTGGCGCCGTCCCTCATGCGCCGAGCGCGCGGGCGAACATCGGCCAGGATTCGTGCATCTGGTCTTGCCAATAGCCCCAGGAGTGGTTGCCGACCGCCGGAAATCGCACCGTGGCCGGAATGCGCAGCTGAGCCAGACGTTGCGCGAGAGTCGCAGTGCAGTACCGCGACGCGGCCTCGTCGAGACCACCCTCGACGACCTGTCGTGCGAGCTTGGTTCCGTCACCCGCTATCCGCCAGTCGGCGAGGTTGTCGTGCGCACCCGGCAGACCGGTGGCGGCACTGATCCACAACGCGGGGGTTCGCCGGGCCAGCTTGTGCGCATTGAGGACCGGGTCCTGAGCAGCCCACTCCGGATCTCCCGGCGGGCCGTACATGTTGCTGGCGTCGGCGCCACCCGGAAACGCGGCGACGACACGGGCGATGACCTGACCGGGCACGGAAACGGTGTCCGCACATCCGGAGTAGGCGCCGACGGCGCGGTACAGGCCGGGATGATTCTCGGCCAGTCGCACCACCGCGGTCCCCGACATCGAGATCCCCGCGATGCCGCGCGCACGCGAGGGACCGGATCGTCCGTGCGCGTTCTCGAACGCGGCCGGGAGCTCGGAGGTCAGGAAGGTCTCCCACCGCAGCGGCCTGTTGGTGCGCACCCCGAAGCGGAAGTTCGCCGCCGGATCCACCCGCCGCCAGTCCGCGTAAAAGCTTGCCGCACCACCGATGGGCGTCACGGCCCACACGTTCTTGCGCGCGTAGAAGGCGTTCGCGTCCGTCGCGTGTGTCCAATCGTCGCCTTGCTCACCACCTGTCGAGCCGCTGAGGAGATACATCACCGGCGCACCGGCGTTCCCGTTCGCCGGCGTCTGCACCAGCACCGGCACCTGTGTGTGCATCGAGCGCGACCACACCGACGCGACACGATTCCTCGGGGAGACCGGGGTCTCGACATACGGTCGCGCGGCGGTCGCATGTGCGTATCGGACGCCGTGCAAGGTGTCGGCCTGCGCGGCAGCAGTACCGGCCACGAGCGCCCCGGTGGTGACGACCAGCGACAGTATGAGCGAGATGATTCCGCTGAGTACCACGTGAGGTCTGCGGTTCATGACGTGAAACTCCCATGTCGACGCGGAGCCGGGACTGCCCGCCCGGGCTCTGCCATCGTAGTCTCACCACCAACTGCGCACCATTGTTATCTGGTTCCCGGGCCGTTCACCCGGCACTCGACGCGGAGGGCGGCGCAGACCCGCCTTGGGTTCCGCCGGTCTCCATCAGACGGATGATCTGTTCACGATCGGACTCGGACGGAAGTCCCATCCCCGGGACATAGTCGTAGACCTCGTGCAGCGGCGTGGAAACGGTACGTCCGGTGAGGATGTCGACCGACTCGGTGCCGATCAGTCCCGGATGCTCGACACCGCAGGCCTGTGCGACCTTGAGGAGGTCGCGCCGGAGCGTCGTGATGTAGTTCGCCGCGCGTTCCGCCTTGACCTCAGGTACCAATCCACGCGCCAGCCAGGCATTCTGGGTCGCGACGCCGGTCGGGCAGGTGTCGGTGTGGCATTTCTGCGCCTGGATGCACCCGATCGCCAGCATCGCCTCCCGGGCCACGTTCACCATGTCGATGCCGAGCGCGAACGCGACGATCGCATTGTCGGGCAGACCGAGCTTGCCCCCGCCGATGAAGGTGACCTGTTCGGCCAGGCCTCGCTCGGCGAAGATGCGGTACACCTTGGCGAAACCGAGCTGGAACGGCAACGAGACACTGTCGGTGAAGATCAACGGCGCTGCGCCCGTTCCGCCTTCGCCGCCGTCGATCGTCACGAAGTCCGGGCCGCGGCCGGTGCTGCGCATCAGGTCGGTGAGTTCGGTCCAGAACTCGAGGTCGCCGACGGCGGCCTTGATGCCCACCGGTAGCCCGGTCTCCGCGGCGAGGAGTTCGATCCAGTCCAGCAGGCTGTCCGTGTCGGAGAACTCCGCATGCCGCGATGGGCTGACGCAGTCGCGGTCGGGCGGGATGCCCCTCGCCTCGGCGATCTCCGCGGACACCTTGGGGGCCGGCAGCAGCCCACCGAGACTCGGCTTGGCTCCCTGACTGAGTTTGATCTCCAACGCCCTGACCGGTGCACCGTCCACCACGTCACGAAGCCTGGAGAGGTCGAAACGTCCCTCGTCGTCGCGACAGCCGAAGTACGCCGTACCGATCTGGAAGATCAGTTCACCGCCGTGGCGGTGGTAGCGCGAAATACCGCCTTCCCCGCTGTTCTGTAGACAGCCGGCCAGCGCAGCACCGCGGTTCAGCGCCTCGATCGCGTTGCCGGACAGCGAGCCGAAACTCATCGCCGAGATGTTGACGACCGATCCGGGTCGGAACGTCTTCTTCCGATCGTGCGCCGCACCGATGATCTTGGCGCACGGGACCACGGCCTCGTGTCCGGCGTCGGGTGTCGATCGGGGAACCGCGCGGGCGAACGTCCGGTGTTTGATCACCGCGTACCCAGCCGTGTACTCGAGATCGTTGTCGGTCCCGAACCCGAAGTAGTTGTTCTCCTTCTTCGCCGAGGCGTACACCCACCGCCGCTGGTCGCGGGTGAACGGCCGCTCCTCGTCGTTGGCGGCGACGATGTATTGCCGCAACTCGGGACCGATGGACTCCAGCCAGTATCGCGCGTGACCGAGGAGCGGATAGTTGCGCAGCAGGGCGTGCTTCTTCTGGACGAGGTCGCGCGCAACCACCGCCGCGACCGCCGACACGGCTCCGGCAACGGCAGCAGAACTCGATCTGCTCATGTGCACCGAGTTGCCGGTCGAGGACCGGTCCAAACCTCGCAGCGCCACAGATCGCGCCCGCGTCCAGATGTTTGAACGCGTGCGGCTCGGGCATTCTCACCGTGCGTATCGCCCAGGAACGGTTGCGATCACGTCTCGCTGGGAGAGGAGATACGCGTGTGATGCCTGACGTTCGCACCGTAGGTGTAGAGGAAGAGTTCCACCTCGTCGATCTGACGACGTCGAAGTTGACCTCGCGGGCGCCCGAATTGCTGGAGGTCCTGCCCGACGACGGCCCGTTCGTCGCCGAACTCCAACGGTGCGTCATCGAGTCCAACAGCGGCGTCTACGGGTCTCTCGACGGATTGCGGTCCGATCTGCGACGACATCGGGCCAGGTTGGTGGAGAGCGCGGCAACCCTCGGGATCGGGATCGTCGCCGCGGGCTCGGTACCGCTCGCCGCGCCCATCGAGCTACAGGTGACCGAGACGCCGCGGTACCGTCGCATGCTCGCCGACTTCCAGTTGCTGGCGCGTGAGCAGCTCATCTGCGGCACCCAGGTGCACGTGTCGGTACGCGACCGCGACGAGGCCGTCGCCATCGCGGCTCGGGTGGCGCCACACCTGCCGACGCTGTTGGCGTTGTCGGCGAGTTCACCGTTTGCCGCCGACGGTTCCGACACCGGCTATGCCAGCGCCCGCACACTGGTCTGGCAACGATGGCCGACGGCCGGGCAATTCCCGTCTGTGACAAGCGCTGCCGAGTACGACCGGCTCGTCGAGCAACTCATCGCCAGTGATGTCATCACCGATCCCGGCATGGTGTACTTCGACGTACGGCCGTCCGCACATTACGACACCCTCGAACTGCGTCTCTGCGACAGTTGTCCCGACGTCGCCACCATCGCCCTGATCGCCGGGTTGTTCCGGGCCCTGGTGCTGCGGGGGGCGGACCGGCTGGACGAGCCGACACCCGAGACGCAGTCGACGTTGTACCGCGCGGCGATCTGGCAGGCCGCTCGCGACGGTTTGGAGGCAGACCTCATCGACGTCGCTGCCGGCATGCCGAAACCTGCCGCCGAAGTGATCGGTGACCTCATCCGGCTCGTGCGTCCCCAACTCGAGTGCACCGGAGACTGGCACACGGTCACCGAACTGGCAGACATCGCTGTGCAGGTCGGCAGCTCGGCGGCGCGCCAACGCCGGACGCTTCGGCGACGCGGCCGGTTGAGTGCCGTGGTCCAACGCCTCGTCGCCGAGACCGCGGGCCGGGTCGCCCCGGTGCGCATTCCGGACGACACCCCGGCCCAGCTCCTGCACGGCTACTTCGCGGACGCCGACCGTCCCGAGGATTCGGACCCCGCCCCGGCCCACGACGAGGCCGTCTCCCCCGACGGCACGCTTCGGTCCGGCTACCGGGAGATCTTCGACGCCGCGACAGCTCTCGGAGCGGTCGAACTCCGCAAACGTCAATACGACATCGAACACGAGCAGAGCATCGACGGCGCAATGTTCCGGACGGCCGGTGAGTCGCACGCACAGGTCTTCGCGCTCGACGTGCTCCCCCGGTGTATCGGGCCAGAAGACTGGACGAGCATCACCGACGGTGCGACACAGCGGGCCCGGGCCCTCAACGCGTTCGTCGTCGACGTCTACGGCGAGCAACGGATCGTCGAAGACGGGGTGGTCCCGGGCGACGCCCTCGACCGGGCACCCGGCTATCGTCACACCGGCCGGGTGCCGACGTGGCAGACAGTCCGCGCCCACATCTGTGGCATCGACATCGTCTCGCCTGCGCCCGGGGAGTATCTCGTTCTCGAGGACAATCTGCGCGTCCCGTCCGGAGTCGCCTTCGCGCTGTCCAATCGCCGGCTCATGATGCAGGCACTTCCCGAGATACCCATGCCCGCAGACATCCTGCCGACCGACGACGTCCCTCGGATGCTCGCCGAGACCATCACGGCCGCCGCGCCTCCGGACACGCACGACGACGGTATCGACATCATCATCAGTTCCGGTCCGCGGGACTCGGCGTGGTTCGATCACACGCTTCTCGCCGAGGAGACCGGCCTGCATCTGGCGACGCCCGAGCATCTCTCCACGGCATCCCCGCGTGGACCGTGCAGCGGACGGATCTTCGTGCACTACGGGCACAACCGGCGGCCGGTGAACACCGCATATGTGCGGATGGACGAGGACATGCTGCTCTCGTCGACGGGACACGACGATCGGCCGCTACGCCCGGGAATCCTGGGGGCGCTCGCGCACGGCCGACTGGCGCTGGTGAACGCGCTCGGGAACGGCGTGGGCGACGACAAGGCGATCTACGCGTACGTACCGGACATGATCCGCTACTACCTCGGCGAGGAACCCGCGATGGCGCAAGTCCCTACTTGGGTGTGCGCCGACCGGCGACAGCGCGATCACGTGGTCGACAACCTCGACCGCCTGGTCGTGAAGCCGATCGACGGATTCGGCGGCGCCGGGATCACCATCGGTCCCGAGTGCACCGATTCCGAACTCGCCGCACGACGCGACGAACTGATGGCCCAGCCGGAGCGGTTCATCGCCCAGGACGTGGTCACCCTCTCCACTCATCCGACATTCGACGGCGATGCCTTCTATCCGCATCACGTGGACCTGCGGGTCTTCGTCCATCTGCGGCCCGATCGAGGAACCGGTGTGGACGCCCAGATAGCCCCCGCAGCCCTGACCCGAGTGGCGCCGGCCGGGAGCCTCATAGTCAAATTCGTCGCGCGGCGGGGGTGGCAAGGACACCTGGATCAGGAACCCAGCTGATCACGACGTCTGGTGAGATACGCCCGCTCGGCCGGGTTCGCGGTCGCAGCGATGGCGGCGGCGTATGCCTGGCGCGCCTCGGCGCTGCGCCCCAGTCGCCGCAGCAGGTCGGCGCGCGCGGCATGCCACGCGTGGTACCGGTCGAGGGCGAGAGCGCCGACGATCGCCAATGCGACGTCGGGGCCGTCGACCTCGGCGACGGCCACCGCACGGTTGAGCGCGACCACCGGGGTCGGCGCGACGGCGTACAGCTGGTCGTAGAGCGCGACCACCTGACCCCAGTCGGTGTCACGCGCGTCGCGGGCATCGGTGTGCACCGCGTGGATGGCGGCCATGAGCTGATACTGGCCGGGATGTGAGTGTTGCCGGGCCACCCGGGCGAGGCATTCCCGGACGAGGTCATGTCCCTGCGCGATGCGCTGGTGGTCCCAGCCGCCGCGGTCCTGCTGGTCGAGGGGAACCAGTTCCCCGTTGCTGACCCGGGCGGCACGTCGCGAGTCGGCCAGCAGCATGAGGGCCAGCAGTCCGGCGACCTCGCCGTCGTCGGGCAGCAGCTGCCGCATCATCCGGCCCAGCCGGATGGCCTCCGCCGTGAGGTCGGTACGCGTCGGGTCGTCACCCGCACCGGGGAGATAACCCTCGTTGAAGATGAGGTAGATGACGGCGAGGACGCCGCCGACCCGGTCGGTGACGTCACTCTCGTCGGGCACCCGAAATGGGATGCGGGTCGACTTGATCTTGGACTTGGCACGCGTGATGCGCTGCGCCATGGTCGTTTCCGCGACCAGGAAGGCCCGGGCGATCTCACCGACCGTGAGCCCGCCCAGCAGTCGCAGGGTCAGCGCGACACGCGCCTGGGGGGCCAGAGCCGGGTGACAGCAGGTGAAGATGAGGCGCAGGCGGTCGTCGTCGACCGGCCCGGTGGCCTCGTGCGGGTTGGGGTCGTCGATGATCATGGCTGCCTGATGTTTTGCGTCGCGCAGGGACTCACGTCGGATCCGGTCGATGGCGCGATTGCCCGCGGTGGTGGTCAGCCAACCTCCCGGATTGGGTGGGATCCCCTCGGCGGTCCACCGCTCGACGGCGGCCAGCAGGGCCTCACTCGCTGCGTCCTCGGCGATGTCGAGATCACCGAAACGCCGTACGAGTGAGGCCACCACGCGGCCGTACTCCTCGCGATAGATCTGATCGATCTGTGCGCGAGTATCGGTCATGCCTGATCGAATGTCCGGATCTCGATCTTGGCTTCGCAGGCCTTCGACGCGCGGCCGGCGAGTTTCAGCGCGGCGTCGAGATCGGCGGCCTCGACGACCCAGAAACCGCCGAGTACTTCCTTGGTCTCGGCGAACGGCCCGTCGGTGACGATCACGTCCGAGCCGGTGCCATCGACCGTGGTGGCCTCGTCGGGGCGTCCGAGCCCCCCCGGCGAAGACCCACACACCCTCGGCCTTCAGGTCGTCGTTGAATTTGCTGGTCGCCTCCATCTGTGGTTGCGCATCCTCGGCCGGGATGTCGTAGACGCTGGGGGCGCCGATCACGGAAAGCATGTAGTGGGCCATCTCGAATTCCCTTCGTCAGTGGCTGCCGGTCGGCTGCCTCTACCTACTCCACGAACGGGGCGGGCCGGGTACGACAGGCGGGTCCGATGAAGGTGATGGGAATCAGGGTGGCAGACGATGCCCACGCCGTGCGCTCGTTTCCAGCGACGAGAGCGCGGTTGCGTGCCAGGGAGCACAGACGCGCAGCGGCCTTCCGGAGAAGTTCCGAGACCAGCCCCGGCGCGCCGCGAACAGCTCTCGTCAGGAGGCCGGCGAGCTCTCCGATATGGCGATCGCAATGGCCGCGCCGTAGAACACGACCATGGTGACCAACAGCACCGCCCATACGGCCAGCGCGATCTTGCCGAGCGTCTTGGCGCGCTCAGACGCCTCACGGGCGGCGACGTAGTCGCCGGTCGACCACAGGCCGAAGACCCGCGACGAGTGATTCGCTGCGGCAAACGCCACCGGCCAGAAGAAGATGACCGCAGCCACCACCCACCCGGCGTTGGTGGGCGGGACCGGCGGAGCCGACGGATAACTCGGCGTCGGTGCGGCAGCGCGGTTGGGGGCGGGCATCGGATTCGGGTACACGGCATCTCCTCATGGCTGTGGTCGGCCCGCGTCGATCGCGGCCACACGTTGGATGCAGCGACCAGAGCAGAATGTTCCCGCCGGGAGATGCACTGGCGTTGAGCGCGGTCCCGTGGTTGGAGTCCGAGGAGATCACCCCCAGCACACCACAGGTAACACCGCAGGATGGGGTGGGCCACCGTGCGGGCGACCGCTCGGTGTCGGGTCGCGGTTGCGGTCGTGCTGGTGTTCGCCGTGGTGGCGGTCGCGGTCGCATTCGGGACCACGTCGGTGGCCGGTCTGGTAGTGGCGGTGGCGGCCGCGGTGGCGCTGGCAGGGTGGTTCGCCGCAGGGGCGACGATGCTGATCGTGTCGGCCCAGTGGCGGCGGATGCTACCGCCGGGGACACCGATGTCGGTGCACTACGAACGCGACGTCATCGCTCTTTTCCTGGGCCAGTTCCGCCGTATCCCCCTCGAGCAGGTCGACCGCGTCAGGGAGCTGGGAACCGCGATACACATCACCGCCGGCGGGGTCGCGGGTTCTGTTGCCCGCCGAACTTGCCCCACCGCCGATCGCCGATCACCTCACCCACCGCCACGACACCCCAGCGATCAGTGTTCCATTCGCCCGATGCGAGATCAGCCGAAAGTGATCTGACCGCCTGCATCTACCCAGTCTTCGAGGTGTTGATCGAGTCGGCCGTCCTGCGCCATTGCCGTCACGCGGTCGATGTCGCTCAGGCGCCACAGGGGTTCGCGGTCAGTGTTCACCAGCAGGTCGACACGGTCACCGTTGTCATCACGGAGGGCTCCCGTAAACCATGCTGCGATGAAAGTGCTTTCGGGCAGGCCGGTGAGTTCAGCTGCCTGTGTGATGGTGCGAATGACGAGATGATCACGGGCGTCCCGTTGTCCTCGCTCGGCAAGAATCGCCGGATGCAGCGGTGGACGATCCTCGGGACGCTCCCAGACACGTCCGGTGATTCGAACCATACCGTCGTCCTCGACACCGATGACCCTCCCTGCGATAGCAGCCCAGATGTCGGCTTCGGTCGTGTTCCAGTACCTCCGGGCGATAGCGGCGGGGTTGATCGAGTGAAAGGACTGGTCTGATGAACTCACGATGGGATCGTGACAGTCCACTACGACATCCACCCGCAAGGCTTGCGCCTCCACCTCGCCGATCCGACTCCGGGTCGGGCGAGAGCCGCACCGGCAGCCTCGGTGGCTCCTGCTCAACAGTTGGTTTGAGCGGGTCGGCCTGCCACTCCTGCCAATTCTGGGAGGGTGGGAATCGATGGCTATCACAATTCCGCGCGCACTGACCACCGACGACTACGACGACGCCGCAAGCGATTTGCGCGCCTACTTCGGCAACCCGTATCCCGGAACGGCTTTCACCGGAGCTTCGTTCGACGACTGGGACTCCCTCGGAACACGCGCCGCTGACGTCAACATCTTCACCGCTGATGACGTCGTCGCCATCCGACTACTGTCCGTCGACGCGGGCCCGGTCGCAGCGCGCACCCTATTGCGGGATCAGCGCGACCAGTTCGCCGATCTCCTCGGCGCTATCGGCCCTGACCGAGACCTCGCCGATGAACCCGGACCCATCGACAACAAGTGGCCGGCCTGGCACCTCGAGAACCAGCTCCGCGAGGTTGCAGGTATCGGACTCACCATCGCGACCAAACTCATCGCACGCAAACGACCCCGGCTCTACCCCATCTGGGACACCGTGGTCTCCGAGGTCCTGGGCACCCGAGGCGGACCGCACCTGGTCCCGATCCACTCCGCATTGCGCACCGACCCCGACCTGCGACGCCGAATCGTCGCCGCGCGGAAACGAGCCGAACTGCCTGACACGATCAGCGAGCTCCGCGTCCTCGATGTCATCGCATGGATGCAGCACCAGGGCTCGCCCATCGCCACTCACCAACGATCCGGGCGGATGGACCAGCGTGCCGACGACTGAGCTACTCCGCTCTCCGGCGTCGCAACGGTTCAGATGCTCTCGCGGCGCAACCGAATCTACCCGGGTAAGACCGCGCCGACTCCACGAACGGGTCGGCGCGGATACAACAGGATGGATCAGATCAATGTCGATCTGATGTGTCGGCCCGAGAGAACACCGACGTCGCAGAGTCGTCGAAGATCCGCATGGTGGCGGTCACGAACTCTCGGCGCGACACCCCGCACACACGCATGGCCCGACCGTGGTCGAGCGCGACGACGACGATCACGGCCGCCGCCATGGCCCGCCAGATCTGTTTGATCGCGATCCGGGCCGCTGCCGGGGTGTCGCGGAACCCGAGCCGCAGACGCCGGATCTGGAACGGGACGTGGTGGTGCTCATCGGCAAGGATGCGTAGCATCCGTGCGTGATTCTGTTCCTCCGCGACGAAGAGGCGCGCGGCGGCCTCGTAGTCGCGGTCCCCTGTGGCGGCGGCGTTGGCGATCAGATGAGCACCGTCGCCGCTTTCCCCTACCTGGAATTTCTGCAGACTCCGGACGATCGCCGGATCGAGCCGACTCCCATCCGACCAGGGCGGGTCGCTCCCCTCGGTCCGTTGGACAGCCCGCGTGCGGAACCCGTCGGACCAGTTGCCTGATTCCACCTGTGAACTCATCGCTGTGTCACCTCTCCTGACTCATTCCCGACCCGACTTGGTACAGGCGCGGTGCCGTGGCGGTGGCGAGCGGATGTGCCGGCAAGCAGGTCGAGATAGCGGTCCCCGGTGAAAGACACCGTAGGGCACGTGGGGCACGAGGCATGGACGGTGGAGCCGCCGGTCGCAGCCCTGCTCGAGGAGTAGATAGCACGCGCCCCTGATCCCGGCGATCATGGCGACGTCTTCGCGCACCATCGATCCAGGAGACCCCGCAAACAGTCCGTGAGCGTTCCGCGGAACGTTCAACCATGTCAGAGGCCGTCGATACATTGGGCGGTAACCGGTTCACATCTGTCAGGGGGTCATGATGTCGGTTGCCACAGTGCCGTCGTCTGCGAACGAGGCGTCACCAACAAGCAAGTCGGCCACGATCTTCGACCACGTGGCCCCGGATGACCTGACCACCGACGAGATCGGGGCCCGCCTTGTGGGATACGCCAGTCAGATGGCGGCGTTGACGGCACGGTTCCTCGAACTGCTCGCCGAGTTCGACCGCCGAAGCGGCTGGGGCGGCGAGGGCATCATGTCGTGCGCACACTGGCTGAGCTGGCGGACCGGCCTGTCGATCCGAACCGCGCAAGATCACCTCCGCGTCGCACATGCGTTGCCTGAGCTTCCGCTCCTGCGGCAGGCCTTCGGCGAGGGGCGGCTGTCTTATTCGAAGGTGCGCGCCCTGACCCGGGTCGCCACGCCAGAGCGCGAAGAGGAGCTCCTCGGCGTTGCCCTGTCTGCCACTGCCTCTCAGGTCGAACGTCTCGTGCGGTCCATCCGCAACGTCGATCGCCACCGAGACGAATCCGAGCGCGGGACCATCGATTCCAGCAGCTCGTGGAGCTGGAACCTTGACGGCTCACTATCGGTGAAGCTTCGGCTCTCGCCGCTCGACGGTGCCCGATTCCTCGCCGGCGTTGTCCGTGCCGAGTACGAACGGACTCGCACCGCCGGCGACCCCGACCTGCCCACCGAGCCCGCTCCTGGCGAGGACGCCTCCGACGTCGCCGAGAAACCGCCTGGCCATCCAGGATCGGCAGATCTCTGGCGCAACGTCCCGTCCGACATCGCCCCGGCCGTCGTCGCGATGGGCGACACCATGCAGACGGTGATCGGCGTACCGGAATTCGTACCCGGTGCCGAACTCGTGGTCCACACCCACGACGATGCCGACCCCCACCTCGATGACGGGCCCGCGCTCGAGGACGCGGACGTCGACGAAGCCGCCTGTGGCGGAGCGGTGCGAAAAGTGAAGCACGCCAAGAAACGCAGAGGCACACGCGGAGTGGTGCTCAACTACGGTCGCAAACGCCGCATGCCGACCAGGAAACTGATGCGCGTCCTGTTCGAGCGGGACCGCTGCTGCCGGCATCCCGGCTGCGGCCGCACCCGCCACCTGCACGCCCACCACGTACAGTTCTGGTCGCAAAACGGTCCCACCGATCCCGACAACCTGATCCTGTTGTGTTCCGCCCATCATCGCGCGCTGCACCGAGGCGAGTTCGCGATCAAAGCCCTTGGTGGCCAACAGTTCAGCTTCCACAGATCTGACGGGTCAACCATCGAGCGCGCACCGGAAGTCGGCAAACCCGCCGGTTGGCAACCCGATACGACGATCGACGACGACGCAGTGCTGCCGATCAGTCCCGGGCGTCACCTCGACGCCGGCTACGCGACCGAGGTCCTGTACGCCGCGTGGGCGTGGAAAGCACAGCAATCCGACGGCGATCTCGCCGCCGCGTGACGTTCCGCGGAACGCTGCTGGTGTAGGTTCTCATTCTACTTTGCAGTACGTCCTGGCGATTCTCAGCTACTTTGCATCGCCCAGTGGCCCAGAATTCTCACTCAGTTTGCATTTTCCTACGCGGGTGCAGGCCGCCCTATTCGGGACGCCTCGGGTCAATGTACGAGCAAGGGCGTGTGCGGCCGGCAAGAGCCCGGCCCGCCAACCGCCTTTCGTCACGTGACGGTACAAGCAACATTTCACCTGGGCTGACTTTCGAGGATCACGTCAAAGAGGCAATCGAGCACCTTCGGGATCAGACTCGAGCGTCGGGTCGTGGTGCTGGCGCTCAACGAGTCTCGGCCGCGCGATCGTTCCACCGAACGGCTCTATGTAGGGCTGTCGCGGGCCCGCGACCAACTGGTCACCTGCGGGGACCCGGAGTTCGTGCGGAAGGTCGGTGGGCAGGATGTCGCGAAGCGGTTGGGGTTGTAGGGTCGGCGCGACGGAAGTGCGTTGGGAGTTGGTTGCACTCAGTTCCCCGGCAACGAAAGTGCCGCCGTGGGATCACCCAGGATGACCGTGCTCGCCCGGTCGTGCGCGGTGACCCGACTGTAGACCAGCATGTCGAGTGGCTTCTTCTCGGCCGGGCCGACCTGTGCGTCGTAGTCCTCTTTGGCCCGCAGATACTGCTGCAGCTTCGTGGCGATGGCGGGGTAGTAGCCACTCATGGCAAGCCCGACCGGCTTGCCCAGACCCAACCCGCCATAGATCGATGATTTGAGGTCGTCGGTGAGCACCTCCCGGTTGAGCGGGAAACTCAGCGTCCAGTTGAAGGTCGGCTCGACGTGACCGATAAAGGCGCGCAAAGGCTTTGGCGCGCCGAGCAACGCACGCGCCAGCGGCGCGGTCATCGCACCGACCTTCGCGATCCCGGTGAGGGTCTGTTCCAGCAGCGTCCCGGGCTCGAACAAGCGGGCGTATGAGGTCGGACTGTCGCTTCCCGCCGAGCAGCACGCCTGCGCGAACCAGATCGCACCGTCCGGCTGCCAGACTTTCAGAAGTGCTGTGGGCGAGATCACCTGGTGGTCCTGATCGACCGGAATGCCCAAGTTCTCGCGCATCGCGTCGAGGTCATCGAGCGGTCCCGTCCTCCCGTGGCTGCTGGTCACCACGAGCGCCGGCCTCTTCGTCGCCAGTGCGGACTGCAACTCGGCAGCCGTGGCCTGCCCGGGGCTGCCGTCGATGAAGGTCGCCGACGGCATCTCGTTGTCCGCGGCGAAGGCCTCGAAGATCGGCGCGGCCACCGTGTCACGCATCAGCGTGGTGATGTCGCCCGCGCCGTGGTCGACCGCCCACACCACCGGGCTGGCGTAGGAACACGTCGCGTCGTTCCAGTCGTTCAATAACGCGGCAACGTAATTCGCCAACGCATCACCGGTGAGGTCGAGTCGGCCGACGAAACGAACGGGGTTCAACGCGTACTGGATATGCCACGGCACTTCGGCCGGTGTGGCGTAGATGAGCAGATACTTCGGCACATCCTGCGGCCCGGTGCCGACCGGAGAGTCCGCGTTGAGCCGGTCGCCGCCACCGGCATAGTCGCGCAGCGCCCACTCCCCGAACTGCGCGCCGGCGCGATAGCGCAACACCTTGGCGTTGCGGGCCGCGACGAGTTCCCGGATCGGCTCCGGTGCGTCGCCGGCGCCCGCCAACTGTTCAGCGGTGAGCCCCGGCCTCTCGGGAAGGATCAGCCCCCAACCCACCCGCGTGTCGCACCAGTCGGCCAGATTGGGCTCTGCGGGGCGCATCGTCGGTCTGCCGTACATCGGCTTGGCCAGAGCCCACGCACGGTAATCCGCGGTGAACCGTCCACTCACCGGTGCGTCACCGGTGTAGGCATCGATTGTGATGGTGTCGGTGATCTCGATCGATGGATCCATCACAGATCTTCCACGGGAGTCTCGATGCTGATGCCGAATTCGGAGCCGAGTTCGATGATGCGATCCTTCGCTTCGGCCCGCAGGTCGGCGGCCTGACCGGGTGCGAGATTGGCGAGCAGCGTGAGCAGCATCTGGATTTCGATGCGCGCGGCGCGGGTGGCATCATCGTCGGCCACGCGTCGAGGCACCACCTTGAAGCTGAACTCCTGCGGCCGGACGTAGGCGACCGGCAGGGTCCACTCCTTTGTCGAGGCCGCCGCTTCGCTCAGCACAACTCCCGGGCGGGACCGGGCGATCTTGTCGCGGGCGGCAGCCACAAGCTGCGGCCAATCCAGCGAAGTGACCGATTCGGAAGCAGAGGCGAGTTGCGCGTTCAGCGAGGACAACAACTTGCCATAGAGCGCCTTCGTCAACAGGTTCGCGGTGTCGCTGGTCACCGGTTCTCGCATACCCACAACTGCCGGGGCGATACCGGCCATCGCGACCGAGAAGGCCAACGAGTGATCCTCGGCCGCGGCGCCTACTGCGGCGCCTTCGCAACAGTTCAGCACCAGCAGCCACGGCGTGTCAGCGGTGTCCTTCTTGAACTTCCGGAAGTCGGCCGCCTCGACGCCGAGGCTGCTGATCCGTGGCGGCTCCGCCTCCCAATCGCTCTTGAGGGCAAGCGAGATATGCGGACTGCCCTGTCGCGAGCCATGGCAGAAGAAATGCAGCAGATGCGGCTTGAAGTTGGCGACCAGATCCTGCAGTTCGCCGAGATCGGAAGGGATCAGTTCGACCTTCGCCAGTTCCGGGGCAGTGTTCGCCTCCATTTCAGCGAGCAGCTCCTCGACCAGCTCACGCTCGCTGGCCACAACCATGAGGCGCACATGCTCGGCACCGACTTGATTGATCGCCGCTCGCAACGCATTCAGTTCCCCCTCGGCGGAGATGTCCAAGCAGGACAGCACCGCAGCAATGCGAATCGGGGGCTTGAGGTCCAGGACGGTGCCCACGGGGTCCACCTGTGGGACGGTGCGCGCCAATGCGAACCGCTCATCAAGCCCGAAGAACTCGCCGGCGGGAGAGCACAGCGCCTCCCACGGGAGGGCCTCAGGCCCGACCGGCTCCGTCAATGAAATGAACACCGGATAGCGCTGTCCCACAACTGTATGCAGCGCGGTCTGGAGATGCCGCCCGACGTCAGGGTGTGCCCCGAGCGCCTGAAACAGCCGCTGTCCCGCTGACTTCACCGCGCCATCGTCGAGTACTGCGCCATTCAAAGCTCGGAACAGGGGGTCATCGGCAGGGCACTGGAATGGTCGCACCTTGCCGTCGGCCAGCGAAACCCCGACGAACGAAACCCCATCGGGGCCCGTCACATCACTGAGGCGCAGCACGATTCCGCTCATGACGCGCCGCCCTCGAACTGCTGCGGATAGGCCTGGTTCACGTGGCGCTCCACCAGGGCTGCGACATTCTGTAGCGCGGTCACGGCAGCCAGGTCGGGGGCCTCATCGGCCGAGTCGGGAAGCCAGCGCATCTGTTGGGTCTCCAGCACTCGCGACGCCGATGCCACCCATGACGCGGTGTCAGCTTCCGCCAGAGCGGTTTTCATCGTATCGGTGGCGAACATCGAGCTGCTGTCGTCGATGCCTGCGGCCTCGTACGACGTGTCGGGGACCTCGGTGAACAGGGGATGAGTCCAGCAGGTGACTCCGGGCACGGGTGTGAGGTCGACGTCCGGCGCGAAGACCGCCTGCAACACCGCGCCCAATTGTGCACCGTCCGGATCGCGATCGCTGATGTGCGTGATGGCCACTCCGGATCGAATCAATGCGATGGAATCGGCGAGGGCCCGCAGGCCGGCTTCGGAGAAGTTGTGTGGCGGGCTGGTCAGACCGAGCCCCCACGCCCCGACCTGAGACATGAACATGTCGAGTTCGACGGAGCCGATGAAGCGCGACCAGTGTTGGTCGGTTTTGACGACGGGTGAGCTCGCAAGGGCGATCGCCCCCAGATCGCCGGACAGATAGCCGTGGGTTACAAAATGGACGAAATCGATTGGCTTGTCGCCGGTTACATCACGCATCCACTGCAGCCACGGACTAGAGACACCGCCCACCGTCGCCACCTGCGGATCGCGCTCGGGAAGGTCGTAGCGGCGTGCGGCGTCCGGGTCGTACACCACCACCGACGGGTTGTCGGCGAACGTGTCGCGCATTTCGGGAAACCAGCGCTCGTCGGTGAACACATGCACCGTCACGGCCCGCTGCGGAATGCTCTGATAGTGCTCGGCGAGCATCGCGAGGTGATACGGCGGCACGAAGGCCGATTTTGCCATCGGCGCACTGCTACACAGCGCCACCTCAAGGGTGTCGCCCGGAACCTGAGGCCGGACAAGGTGATTGGGCAGACGGAATAGCGGCCGATCCAACGGTTCCAGCAGTCGTTCCCACGGCATGACGTAGAGAAACCCACGCGGGCTTGGGAACTCCAGCCACAAGGCACGGTGCGGCGGTAGCGGCGACTTGAGCCCCGACACCGCTTCCTGAATCGCGGTGACGACGTCCTCGGGAATCGTCAACTGTTTGCCTTCCACCGGATTCCTGCCGGTGAGCGTGTTCGGCATGCCGAGGTCCTCGAGCTGGCAGCGTGCGACCTCCTGTGGCGTGGCACGGCCGACCACGACCTGGAACACCGCCTCGCTGAAATTCCGGCGCTGCGGGTCGAGCAAGATCCGCAGGGTCGGTAACTCCAGTTCCGATCGGATCGCGATCGCCATGGTCAGCCCCGCACCTGGCTGAGCAGCGCCCAGGCCGTCTGGGGTGTCTCGACCCCGCCGTGACTGGCGATGAACGGGGTACCCTCGACCGCGATGATCCGCTTCGTGGTGGAAAACGGGTACGTCTCACCGACATCCGGCATCACAATCGACTCGGCGTCCACACCCTGCGGCCCGTATCCGCCGAGTGCGGCGAACTTCGACGGCGGCTGTTCGGCGGCGATGACCGCCTCGGCGAGGTCCGACTTGCGACGCACGGCGAGGTGGAAGAACTTGCGCAGCGGATCGTCGTGCCGTGAGCGGGTCGTGATGATCGGCAGCCGCACCCGGTCCAGTGCCGGGCGGTAGCCGCCGGGCCGGCCGTCGAGGTTGGCGGTGAACGCGTAGCACGACAGCGCGGGCTGAAGCAGCAGCACCGAATCGATCAGGCGGCTAGGCGCGGGTCCATTGCAGAGCGCCGAGAGCATCACCTTCGCCCCATAGGAATGTCCGGCCAACGAGATCCGGGGCTCAGCGGACGCATCGGCCAGACGCTGCAGCATCTGCGCCACACCCGTGCCACCGACGCGGCCCGCGCGGTCCTTCATCAACAACACGGTGGTCGCCCGGATACCGTCGCGGATCAGTTGAATGGGGTTGAACCTGAACGCAGCCTCGGGCGGTCCGGCAGCCGCACCTTCGTCGATGAAGCCGTCCGGCGGCTGGTCCAGCCCCGTCGTAGACTCGATCTCCTCCCACACGGCGCGCAGGTCTTCTTTCGTCACCGCGGCACCGCCGGCGCCGACCTCGTCGATGCCGGCCGCGACCACCGGCGCGAGTAGCGTCGCCAGGTCGTCGACGCCGGCCAGGGTGGGATCGGCGACGATCGCCTGGAGCCGGGCCGCGTCGGCGGGGTCGAGGACGTCGGCGAGCGCACCGACATCCGAGTCGGCCAGTCCGTCGGCCGCGATGTCGGGCCCACGCTCCCACGGTGCCACCAGTGCCGTCGACGGCCAGAACACCCCCGCGAGGACCGGCGCAAACTCGCGGGTCGGTGGGTTCCAGTGCTGGCGCCGCACGGCGACAAACTCATTCACGAAACGGTCGTACCGATCCGTCGCCGACTCCCAATCGTTGTTCCAGCCATGGGAGAACACGAAGACGTCGGTCTTCGACTTACTCGTCTCGACAAGATGATCGAGCGCGGCAGGAGACGTGCACACGCCGTCCTTGTCGAACTGGATAACGTAGAACGGTACGTCGCCGAGGTCGCTCGGCACCGTCTGCCACGGGATGTTGTCTGCGGTCGTCATACTGCAACTCCGAGGTCGTGTGTCCGACGATGTCGGTAGGTTCCGGTGCAGCGAATCATGAATCAGGGTATACCCGGTGCCACCGTCTGCGGAGCGGATCGAGAATTGGGCTTATGGCGGTCGTCTCCTCCGCTCGCTCACGAGAACAGCGTCAATGCCACGCCGTCCTGATGTACCCGCCGGGCGCCCGACGGCGTGGTGTCCGAACCGAACCGGACCTTCAGGCCCGTGCGGACGCTGGTCAGGTCGAAATAGCCGCTGTGGCCAAATTTTGGAGTCCTGATTGCCCTGGTGAAGGCAGAGAAGGGACGATGAGACCATGGCAGGACGCAAGCGCCACTCGGCTGAGGACATCGTGCGCAAGCTGCGCCGGGCTGACGAGTTGGCGGCGCAGGGCAAGACCGGCGAGGAGATCGCCGCTGAGCTGGAGGTGTCGGCGGCCACCCTGTACAACTGGCGCCGCCAGTACGGCGGCATGGACACCGACGCCGCGAAGGAGCTCAAGGAGCTGCGCGAGCAGAACGGCCGACTCAAACGGCTGCTCGCCGACGCGGAGTTGGAGAAGGACGCGCTGCGGGAGATCGCCAAGGGAAAATTCTGAGCCCGACCGGCAAACGCGCCGCCAGCGACATGCTCAAAGACGTGACGAACATGTCAGAACGCAAGGCGTGCAAGGTCGTTGGGCTCGCCCGCTCAGCCTACCGCCAACTACCCCAAGCGCAGACACCCGCGGACCCCGACGCCGGACTACGCGAACAGTTACGCACCTACGCCCGCCAGAACCCCAGGCATGGGTTCCGTCGGGCCTGGGCATGGCTGCGCTTCGATGAAGGCGATGCCGCGAAAGAAGAAGGTGCACCGGTTGTGGAAGGACGAAGGCCTGCAGGTGCGCCGAGCGCTGCGCCACAAGGGGCCGGCCAATCGTCGGTGCCGATCGTTGTCGCGGACGCACCGAAGGTGTGGTGGGCATTGGACTTTCAGTTCGACTCCACCCTCGATGGGCACAAGATCAAGATCGCGCCAATGGTCGACGAGCACACCCGCCTGTCGTTGCTCAACATCGTCGACCGCTCGATCACCGCCAACCGGCTGATCGAGGAGTTGGAAAAGACCTTCGCGATCTGGGGCGGCCCGCCGCTCGTGTTGCGCATGGATAACGGCTGCCCTGAGTTCATCTCAGACGCCCTGCGGGTGTTCTCTGCAGGGTCGGTAGGGATCTCCTACATTCCGCCCGGCACACCGTGGAACAACGGGTTCATCGAATCGTTCAACAACCGGCTGCGCGACGAATGCTTGAACCGCAACTGCTGGCCCACCCTGCTCGAAGCCCGCGTGGTCATCAAAGACTCCAAAGACGACCACAACCACCGACACCGCCACTCAGCGCTGGGCTACCAATCCCCCGCCGAGTACGCTGCCCAATGCACCCACCAGCACCACCCCGTGGGCTGCGAGATCGACTGATCCACCGCAACAAGCAACTAGCAACTAGCTCTAGAACTGACTGGACCGGTTATCGGGGACCTGGCAATCGCTCAACCCCGCCGACCCTGACTCGCGCGTCACCCCAGCCGCGTGCGCGGCCACGACGTAGCGGCGCACCGTTTTGCGGTCCACCCCCGCATGCGCGGCGATCGTGCGCAGCCCCGGCGACGGTAACCCCACCGCCAGACCCAGCCACAACCGCAGGACTTCTCTGATCTCTTCCACAGCAACCTCCCGATAGCCCATGCCGCCGCCCCTTCCATGACTGCTCGTCACGGCCGAGTCAACGGACAAAACAAGAGACCACCAGCGCAACGCGCCGGTGGTCCCATAACTGGCAATCCAGGTGGTCCCATCCCGATGGCAAAAATCAGCTCACAGCGGTCCCTTCACCGTGGCAAGTGACAACCCGGCAGGGAATCGAGACCAGTTCGTCGACAACGTCGCGATCAGCGGCACGACCCTCGCGGTCACGCTCGCGGCGAACGCAACAGCAACTAACACCTACGTGACGGTCACAGAACCGTAGGAGACATCTCGATGGCGAAAGTGAAACGGCCACAGAACCGTAGGAGACATCTCGATGGCGAAAGTGGAACTAGGACACGCAGTGGT
This sequence comes from Gordonia sp. SID5947, assembly GCF_009862785.1. NCBI lineage: Bacteria > Bacillati > Actinomycetota > Actinomycetes > Mycobacteriales > Gordoniaceae > Gordonia > Gordonia sp. SID5947. Next base: position 3,073,192 of record NZ_WWHU01000001.1, read on the forward strand.
GCACAACAACGTGTCGTACCAAACGGGCGCGACGTTGAAGGTGACGACCAGACGGTTGCCCAGCTGATCGAAGCTGGCGCAGCTCGCGACCCGAAGGCTCCCAGAGAATAGACGGACACGAGCACGGCACTCGCCGAGGACAAGGCAAAGGCGATCGTCGACGAGCCGAAGAAGACCCTGGCGGATGCGAAGGCTGAGGCCGAGAAGATCTAACGAGACCGCCTCAAGCAGGCCGAGTTCATAGCCACGGAGGCGAAGGCTGAGGCGAGAAGATCGTGAAGGAATCGAAGGAAGCTGCCACGAAGGTATCAGAGACCAAGAACACCGCGAGGCCAAGTAGTCCGTTCAATCAAACGTAATCCACGAGACCGTCGTTCAAGCGGTCTTCCAGGTGCGCGAATCCCAGCCTGTATCATTCGTTGGCCAGTATATCTGGCCGAGCTCTGGAGACAAATTCTTGGATCAAAGGTTCAAGCTCGCTGTACTTGAGGTTGAACTGCAGTTCGAAGCTCCGAACCTCCTCGGCGTTCCGAGGAGTCGCATACCAGGGTTTGCTCGCATTCGCTGCGGTCGTTGTAACGGAACGGGCAACGTAATCGATTTTCGATACAACCCCGACGACCTCCGGTGAACCCACTAGATCGACTTCTGCAGCAACGGCGGAGTAGTCATCCCGAGTGGTAAGCAGTTCGGAGAGCTGATCGGCGTATTCAAAGGGATTCTCCGGATCATTAATCGACGTGAATGCTACGGATATAGCTGCGCTCTTGCTGGCAAGTGAGTTCGCGGCGGCTAGGTACCTTGCATAAAGATCTCTATACTGTTCAAGCTTGAACTTATCGAATTCAGTATCACGCGGGACTGCTGCACACATAGGTGACATCTGATCTGGCTTGCCTGCGGGCGGTCGGGAAGGATGTAGCTGTGCCCAAGCCTTACCCTCAAGAGTTTCGTGATGACGTTGTACGGGTGGCCCGCGATCGCGGCGATGGAGTGACGATCGAGCAGGTCGCCAAGGATTTCGGTGTGCATCCGATGACCTTGACCAGGTGGATGCGACGCGCTGATATCGACGCGGGGCATCGACCGGGTGTCACCTCGACAGAATCTGCCGTATTGCGTGAGGCCAATAAGCGGATCCGGTTGCTAGAGCAGGAGAACGAAGTCCTGCGCCGGGCCGCGGCCTACCTGTCGCAGGCGAACCTGCCGGGAAAAGGCTCTACCCGCTCGTGAAAGAGCTCGCCGCCAACGGGGTGCCCGTGGCGGTGTCGTGTCGGGTCCTTAAGCTCTCTCGTCAGCCCTATTACCGGTGGCTGGTCTGCCCGGTCACCGATGCCGAGTTGACCTGGGCGTATCGGGCGAATGCGCTGTTCGATGCCCATGGCGAGGACCCGGAGTTCGGCTATCGGTTCCTGGTCGGCGAAGCCGCCCTGGTCGAGGTATCGATGTGTGAGCGGACCGCCTGGCGGATCTGCCGCGACAACCATTGGTGGTCAGTTTTCGGAAAGAAGCGAGGCCGCAACGGCCGGCGATCCGGTCCACCAGTTCACGACGATCTGGTCCTACGAAACTTCACCGCAGATACTCCAAACCAGTTGTGGCTCACCGATATCACCGAGCACCACACCACTGAAGGAAAGCTCTACCTGTGTGCGATCAAAGACGTGTACTCAGGGCGAATCGTCGGTTACAGCATCGATTCGCGGATGAAGTCCCGACTGGCGGTGGCAGCACTCAACAGTGCTGTTGCCCGCCGCGGCGACGTGGCCGACTGCATCGTCCACAGCGATCGAGGATCGCAGTTCCGGTCGCGAAAGTTCGTCCACGCCTTGAACATGCACGGTTTGGTCGGCTCGATGGGCAAAGTTGGAGCCTGCGGTGACAATGCGGCGATGGAGAGCTTCTTCGCTCTGCTGCAACGCAATGTGCTCGACCGCCGACGTTGGGACACCCGCGAACAACTCCGGATCGCGATCATCACGTGGATCGAACGGACCTATCACCGCCGTCGCCGACAGGCCCGTCTCGGCCGGTTGACGCCCATCGAATACGAAGCCATCATCATTGATGCCGCAACTGCGGCATGACACCGTAACTGTCACCCATCCGTGCAGCAGTCCCTTCATCAGAATTGCCACGGTCGCTGGAAAATCTGGACCCGACCCGCATAGTCGAAGTTGTCAGAATGTCCTAAATGTCCGAAAAATTGCCGAAACACTTGCCACGAACCCTGGATATGACAGTCTCCGTCGGAACCTACAGCTGACTCGGCCAAACATCCCCGCGGCGCTGATCAAAAATCGTGGGCCTACTCTGCAAGCGCAGAGGCAGGTGCCGACCTTTGCCGACGACGTCGTGCAACCTGCAGAGATGCAAACTAGGAGAGAAACCCCAGGAACGGATGCAATGTAGTGCAAACTCCGGTGAGAAAATGCAAAGTGGAATGAGAACCTACAGCTGGAACTATCCCCGCGCCATATCCACGAACTTGCTCAGATGCAGTTGGTGCGCAACGGTGATCGTCGCCGTCGGGCCGTTTCGGTGCTTGCCGAGGATGATGTCGGCTTCACCGGCGCGCGGGTCGTCTCGCTCGAACGCATCGGGACGATGCAGGAGGATGACCATGTCGGCGTCCTGTTCCAGCGATCCCGATTCGCGCAGGTCAGAGACCTGTGGCTTCTTGTCCGTACGCTGCTCCGGACCACGGTTCAGCTGACTGATCGCGACCACAGGAACCTCGAGTTCCTTTGCGAGCAGCTTCAATTGACGAGAGAACTCGGAGACCTCCTGCTGGCGGGACTCGACCTTCTTACCCGAGGTCATCAGCTGCATGTAGTCCACCACAACGAGTTTCAGATCCTGGCGCTGCTTGAGCCGTCGCGCTTTGGCGCGGATCTCCATCATCGTCAGGTTCGGCGAGTCGTCGATGAACAGCGGCGCCTCGGAGATCTCACCCATTCGTCGCGCGAGCCGCGTCCAGTCGTCGTCGGTCATCGTGCCGCCGCGCATGTCACCGAGCTTGACCTTCGCCTCCGCCGACAGCAGGCGCATGACGATCTCGGTCTTGCTCATCTCCAGCGAGAACATCGCGCTGGTCAGGTGATTGGTGATGGAACACGAGCGCAGGAAGTCCATCGCCAGCGTCGAGTTGTGGGTCGGTACCATCGCTTCGCCCGCGAGGTACATGTGCTCGTCGTTGTCGACCTGCACGCAACGCACTGGCACGCTGTCCACCGGCCGCACCGCGATCAGTCGCCGCACCCCGGCCCGACGCCGGAGTTCCTTGTGGCGGATGGCCTTGTGGTGGACGGTGAAGACGTCGTCGTCGGCATCGACACGCAGCCAGCCCGTGACCGAGCGCTTGTAGTTGTAACCCAGGCCTGCCACCAGGTCGGCGACGACGGCGGTCATGTGCCGCGTGGCGGCGGGCACGGTGATCCAGCCGTCGTCGTCGACCGTGGCGCGAGCGTCGAGCAACCCCGCGAGCAGTGCTCGACGCTGCGCGATCGACCCCCGAAGATATTCGAATGGGATGCGGCCGCCGAGGTCGGCCATCAACGTCATCACGTCGACGGGACCCTCCGCATCGATCCGCATGGCGATCTCCGGGTCGTTGAAAGCCATGCCGGCGAGCGCCGCGACCGTGTACGGCCCGTACGCGAAACGTTTCCGCGGCAATTCCAACGGCCGGGTGTTGCGGACCACCGCGCAGCCGACGTGAGCGCGCAACGCCTCGGTGGTGACGGTCTGCCGTTTGCCGTCGATGTCGGCCACCCACTGGTGCTGTTGGTCTGCGACGAGAATGGTCCCGTCGTTGAATTCGACCTCGTAGCAGGGACGTTCGGTCATCACCTCGGTCGCGGCGACAACCTTGGTGGGCGTGCCCTGAGCGTCGAGGAGCAGATCACCGACCCCGACCTTGCCCATCGTGGTCCAGCCGGTCGGTGTGGGCAGCGGGGTGTCGAGCGCCAGCGCCTTGCCGACGCCTGGGCGCGCGGCGACGATGATCATCTGCCCGGGATGCAGGCCGTTGGTGATCTTGTCGAGGTCCACGAAGCCGGTCGGCACACCGAGCGAGATACCGCCCCGCGAGGCGATCGAGTCGATCTCGTCCATGGTCGGCTGGAGCAGTTCTTCCAACGGCACGTAGTCCTCGGCGGTGCGACGCTCGGTGACCTCGTAGACCTCGGCCTGCGCGCGGTCGACGACCTCGGCGACGTCTTGACCGTCCGCGCCGGCGTAACCGAACTGGACGATGCGAGTTCCGGCTTCGACGAGCCGGCGCAGAATCGCCTTCTCCGCGACGATCTCCGCGTAGTACCCCGCATTGGCCGCTGTCGGCACCGTGGAGATCAGCGTGTGCAGATATGGTGCCCCACCGACCCGGCGAAGTTCACCGGCCCGCTCCAGCTCGTTGGCGACGGTCACCGCGTCCGCGGGTTCGCCCTTGCCGTACAGCTCGAGCACCGCCTCGTAGACGGCTTGGTGCGCAGGCCGATAGAAGTCGGCGGACCTGAGTTTCTCCACGACGTCGGCGATCGCGTCCTTCGACAGCAGCATGCCCCCGAGCACCGACTGCTCCGCAGCCAGATCCTGAGGTGGCTGGCGGCCGAAATCCTCGGAGGGCACACCATCGTCCCCCGGCCCGCTCGCCCGCCGGCTACCGACTCCAGGTGTCCCGGATCGTGCCCGCGGTCATCGACAACTGCCACGCGTGTCAAACCTCTCGCAGTGCTTGCACCACTCGACTTCGAGTGGGTCCGACTCTGTGTGGCGTCCACGGCATCCGCCGTCGACGTCGGTAGTGCTGGTTCCGTGATATCGAGGCCCACCGACAAATTTCCGTCGGCACGCCCACAGCGATCGCGGAGGCACTGTCGGAGCACACTAGAGCGACCTTCGCGTCCGGTTCAAACGGGGCTGTGCACAACATTGTCAGCAAACTGTGGACCGTCTGTGGACGCTGGCGAGTGGCTTGTGCACCCCCTGTGTACAGCGTGGGGATTTGTTCTGTGAGCAATCAAGTAACCGCAGGTCAAAGCCCTCAAAGTTTTCCACAGCAAGTCCAGAAATTCGGTTCGGCGTGTCACGCTGGATGCGTCATTCGGCGTGTTGCAGGTCAAGGTCGGACCATCTGCAACCAACAACTCGGTAAACATTCGATGTGAGCTGGGTTACACCTGTTCAGAGGGGCCCGCATCTCTCGGTGTGGTCAACCGTCCCACATTCTCCCGGGTTCTCGTGCCACCCGACGTGCGGCGTGTTCCAATGTTGGGCATGGGGCGGAACCTGGCGACACGACAACTCGTATTCCGGTGGCGTCGACTCGTGGTGGCCGGAGCCGCGCTCGTGGTGGCGGTGACGGCCATGCCCGTCACCGCGTCGGCCGCACCCGCATCCGGACCGACGATGCCGGTCGAATTCGATCTCTCGCGATACCAACCGGTTGACCCGGCCTCCTACCGCGCGCTGGCCTACGCCGACAACGGAGGCGGATTCCTCCGCGCCGGCCGATGGCTCTGCCGGATCGGTCCGACGTACCGTTACGTCGGTTGTCAGGGCACCCCGGCCACCGCTCCGCGGGACGTCCGCGGCGCGGCGATCTCCGGCGATCAACAAGGCCCGTGGTGGGTGCCCGGTTGGTCGAACTACCGCTTCGGCGCTCCGTCCGGATTTCGCGCACCGACCTTGCCGGTCGGCAAACGGGTCACGCTCGCCGGGGTCACCTGCACCGCTCCCCGCCCCGACACCGTCGCGTGCCGGACCGGCGCCCGGGCACTGATCCTCACCTCCGGCTGGCACAAGTTCTTCTTCCCCAGCGGCGACACCGCCCACAGCAACAACCCGGCGCCGACGTATCTACCGCCGAGACTGCGGTACTGGAATCAGCTGCCGGCGACACCTGCTCCACCACGCTGACCCACGCCGCGAGACGTGCTGCACCACGGGCAGTTCGAGCGCCGAGCCGTCAGAGAATCGATCTCATCTGCGTGGCGAACTCCAGAACCCATGCGCGCGCAGGCCGGGACGCCGGCGTACGGGGGACATCGGTCGCGTCCGGCGCCATCTCGACGGAGGCCGAACTCAACTCCTTTCGCAGCGCCTCCCGCTGAGCGCGGTCGCGCGCCGCGCTGAGTTGCCGCGCCTGGTCGCCGTCGTAGTGCAACGAGGGCTGAAAGAAGAACGCCAGCACAAAGATGGCGGTGCCGACGATGACGACTGTGACGACCATGGGAAACGCCTCCTGGTGTGAACGTGTGGATCTGTTCACGAGTCCTGGACGTTGCGCTCCTCGTGCGGTCGATCCGGCCCCCGGATCTGGTGAACTCGTAGCACCGAAATTACGGGCCGGGATGACAGGGGGAACGCGTAGTTCACTACCCCAGTCAGCGGAGTCGGCAGCACGTGGTCGGATCGGAGTACTCACCGGATGCTGCACCGAAAACGACGAGGCCGGGCGGACCATGTCCGCCCGGCCTCGTGCCAGGTACTACGTCGGTGCGCTCAGCCCGCGACGACGGCCAACTCCACGGTGGCCTCGACGTCGGGGTGCAGCCGCACGACGACCGGGTAGCTACCGGTGGCCTTGATGTGGCCCTGCGGCAACTCGACCGAACGCTTGTCGACGACCGGCCCACCTGCCGAGCGGATCGCGCCCGCAACGTCGGCGGCGGTCACCGAACCGAAGAGCTTGCCCGAGTCGTGGGTCTTGACGCCGAGCGAGACCTCGGTCAGGCCCTCGAGGGCCTGCTTGAGCTCGTTGGCGTGCTCGAGACCGCGGACCTCACGGGCCTCCTGGGAACGGCGGATGCCGTCGACCTGCTTCTGCGCACCGCGGGTGGCCTTGATGGCCAGGCCGCGGGGCAACAGGTAGTTGCGGCCGTAGCCGTCCTTGACCTCAACGGTGTCGCCTGCTTCGCCGAGGTTCTCCACGGCGGCGGTAAGGATGAGTTTCATGTCAGCTCCCTTTCCGCTCAGCGACCGGTCGAGGTGAAGGGCAGCAAGGCCACCTCACGCGAGTTCTTCACGGCCACAGCGACATCGCGCTGGTGCTGAACGCAGTTGCCGGTGACGCGACGCGAACGGATCTTGCCGCGGTCGGACAGGTAGCGCCGCAGCAAAGCGGTGTCCTTGTAGTCGATGACAGCCTTCTTGTCCTTGCAGAAGTTGCACGCCTTGGTCTTGGTGACCTTTTCGACGCGCGGCTTCCGGCTGCTTTTTGCCTTTGCCATTGGTACTCCAGTGTGTTTCTAGAAAGGTGGTTCGTCGTCGCCCCCGCCGAACGATCCGCTCGCGGGCGCGCTGCCCCACGGATCGTCGGCGACCTGCTGGCCTCCTCCGCCGCCGCGGCTTCCGCCGCCGCCGGAGGAGAACCCGCCACCGCCGCCGCCACGCGAGGCCTTGTTGACCTTCGCGGTGGCGTACTTGAGTGAGGGGCCGATCTCATCGACCTCGAGTTCCACAACTGTGCGCTTCTCACCCTCACGGGTTTCGAAGGATCGCTGCTTGAGGCGACCCTGCACGACGACCCGGGTTCCCTTGGACAAGCTCTCGGTCACGTTCTCCGCGGCATCGCGCCAGATGTTGCAGCGGAGGAACAGCGCTTCGCCGTCCTTCCACTCATTCGTCTGACGATCGAAGGTGCGCGGCGTGGAGGCCACCGTGAAGTTGGCCACCGCGGCGCCCGACGGTGTGAACCGGAGTTCCGGATCCGCCGTCAGGTTGCCTACAACGGTGATGACCGTGTCGCCTGCCATGTGTCTCCCCTTGGGTCGTGGTTGGGCACTCGTTGATCGACGTGCACCGGGCAATGGTTCAACGTTATGGGTTCAACCCTAGAGCCCGGTACCGACTGCTTACGTGTCGATCGAGGAACTGTGGATTACTTCCGCAGGACCTTGGTGCGCAGGACCGACTCGTTGAGCTTCAGCTGACGGTCGAGCTCGGTGACCGTCTTCGGCTCGGCGTTGAGATCGATGACGGCATAGATGCCCTCGTTGTGCTTCAGGATCTCGTAGGCGAGACGGCGCTTGCCCCAGATGTCGACATTGTCCACCTTGCCGCCGTCGTTACGGACAACGTTGAGGAAGGTATCCAGTGAGGGTGCAACGGTGCGCTCGTCCAGATTCGGATCGAGGATGACCATCAATTCGTAGTGACGCATAAGACCACATCACCTCCTATGGGCTAGTTCGGCCACGGACTGTCCGTGGCAGGAGGGTCGCCTGCGTCGGCAACCGCTCCAAGATACACGACATACCCCTGACCAGCGAAATCGCCTCCCACACCCGCGGGTGCGGAGAGGGGCGGGTTCGGGCGGAGGTTGGGGAGAGTGCGGGTCGGGGGCGCGGACCACTTAGTCTGTAGCGCATGTCCGACGTCCGCCGAGCGCCATCGCGGGCGTCGCGTATCTCCACAACCGTGGCCGGCCGAGGCCAGATGGCCGTGGTCCTGCTGACCTCGCTGCTCACCACCTGTCTGTGCATGCTGTGGAGCTACCAGGCCAAGATCGCGTGCGGTGGGCCACCGTTCCTCGCCGAGGGCCGGAGCTCACACTGGCCGGTCGGCGACCCGAATGCGGCCATCCCCTGCTACTCGGACCTGATGTACCTCTGGGTCGGCCGCGACATCAACAATCACGTGTTCCCGTATGTCCACGGTGGCATCACCCCGGACGGACATCTGTTCGGCGGCGTGGTGGAGTACCCGGTGCTCTCGGGGATGTTCATGTGGCTGGGCGCCATCGGCGCCCACACCGACACCGAGTTCTTCCAGCATTCGGTGTGGTTGCTCATCCCGTTCGGCCTCGCGATCACGGTGATGCTGGCGCTGATGACCCGGTGGTGGGTCCTGCTCTGGGCGGCGACTCCGCCGCTGGTGCTCTACGCCTTCCACAACTGGGAACTGCCCGTGGTGGCGGCCGCCGTCGGTGCGGTGGCGGTGATGGCGTGGGGTTCGACGATCAGCCCACGCACCGACCGGCGCCGACTGTCCGTACGTACCGCAGCGGTGCTGGCCGCGATCCTGCTCGGCATCGGCTTCTGCCTGAAGCTCTATCCCGGCTTCTTCGTCCTGCCGCTGGCCATCTACGTCCTCACGTACGGCACGGGGCCCGGCCCGTTCGGCGAATCCCCGACGCGCAGAACACTCGACTGGATCGGCGCCGTCTGGGTGGCCGCCGCGGCGACCATCACGGTCGTCGCAATCCAGTTGCCCTTCATGGTGCTGGGATTCGACGGATGGAAGGCAGCTCTTTCCTTCCAGGGCAAACGGAAGTCCGACGTCGACACCAATTCGATCTGGTACTGGGGACTCCGGCATCTCACCGGCGGCCAGAACGACACCTACAACTCACTCGTGGGGTTGCTCTCCCCGATCCTGATCGTCGCGGCTTTCGCCACGTCTGTCTACCTGGGCTGGCGGGTCTACCGGCGCGACGGGCTGTACCCGTGGATCGGGGTCTCGGCGTCGATGCTGGCGGGGTTCATGCTCTTCCACAAGGTGCACTCGCCGCAGTACACATTGTGGATTCTGCCGTTTTTCGTCCTGCTGAAGATCCGCTGGCCCGTCATCGCGGCCTACCTCGTCGCCGACCTCATCCTGGACCTGACGATCTTCCGGCTCTTCGGTATCTACACGTCGGGCTCGCCGATGAAATGGTGGGTGATCACCGGGGTCAACGTGGGCGTCTGGGTGCACGCGGTGGCGCTCGCCTACCTGATCGTCGCGTTCGCCCGCGCTCCGCTCCGAGAACCGTTGGCCTCCTTCGGCCGTCGCCCGCGTTCGCCGGAACCCGAGAAGGTGCTCGCCCGATCATGAGCGATTGGCTGGGCACCGGCAGGTTGTCTATCGGCCGGGTGAGCCTGCGGCCGTTCACCTTCGACGATGCCACCGACTTGGCCCGGGTGGTATGCAACCCGGACTCCTACCGATGGACGACGGTACCGACGGACATCGACGCCGCCCTGTCGTGGATCGAGTCCGCGCTTGCCGACCCGTCACGCCGCGTGGCCTATGCGGTTGTCGACAACGATGACGGACAACTGATCGGGTCGACCAGCTTCTACGACATCGACGCCGACAACCTCAGCGCCGCAATCGGATACACGTTCTACGCGGAGGCCGTCCAGGGCACCGTGGTCAATCCGACCGCGAAGTTCCTGTTGATGCGTCACGCATTCGAGGAATGCGGGGCGGTACGGCTGGTCTGGCACACCCACGAGAGCAATGCCCGATCACGGGCGGCGATCGCCAAACTGGGCGCCACCTTCGAGGGACTCATGCGCAAGCACCGACGATTCGGCGACGGATGGCGGACGACGGCACAGTACGCACTCGTCGACGATGACTGGCCCGCCGCCAAACAGACCCTCTGGGAACGGATCTCCGCCGACGATCGATGACGTCCGCGTCAGCCGCGAGGCGCCTCGGGTTCGACGGGATCCGGATGATCCGGCGAATCGACGTCTGCGAGATCGGGCGTCGGCGTCATCACGTCGCGCAGACGGCGGAGAAATGCTTCTTCGTCGAGGCCTTTCCGTCGCATCCACCCGGTGACCTCGGCGTTGCACTTGCTGGCATTGCACGAACGGCAGGCCGGCACGATGTTGCCAACGGTGTACCGGCCACCCACCGAGAGTGGCTGCACGCAATCTCGTTGCAGCGGGACGCCGGACCGTCCGCAGTAGGCACACCCACCCCAAACCTCTTTGATCTCGAGCCACTGCGCGGGGCTGAGGTCGTTGTCGGCGGTGCGCATCCGACGCTGCCGCTTGCGACCGGCCCGCGCCCGCCTGGAGTTGCTGCTCACCATGAACAGATCGTAGGCGGACGAGCGCGACCAGATGGTGCGGCACGACACGGCGGTTGCCGTCGACACAATCCCGGTTGCCGTCGGCAGGAATCAGGTTGCCGTCGGCGGGAATCAGGTTGCTGTCGGCGCGTGGACGGGTTCGGTGGGCGGTTGGGTTGCGCGTGGTCGCGACGGCATCGTGAGCCGGTCGGGCGCGCCGTCGAGGACTCCGCCGGCCGGGTCGTCGAGCACGCCCGCGGGCCGGGCGCGGAATCCGTCTCCCGCGCGTCGGCGTACGAGGTCGTCCTCCGGATGCCAGATCTGCCACAGCACCACGGCACACAGCGCGAGCACCATCAGGGCGCGCAGCACGATGGCCGCGGTGAACCACTGTTCGGGTAGCCATCGACGATCCGGATCCAGGTACAGCGCCATCCGCGGAATCCACACCAGCGCATCGACGATCATCCAGGCGAACAGCAGTCGCGTGTGCGGGATGGCCAACACCGCAAGCGGAACCAGCCACAGCGAGTACTGCGGGCTCCACACCTTGTTGACCAGGAGGAAGCCGGCGACCATCAGGAACGCCATCTGCGCCAGCCTCGGCCGTCGGGGTGCGCGCAATCCCACCACACCGAGCGCGGCGACGACCAGCACCACCAGGCCCAGTGACAACAGATTGAGCACGTCGACGTTCCAACTGAACCCGGCCGCGTCGCTGACGATGCGATAGAGGCTGTCCTGTTCGGCTGCACGATCGCTGTTGTAACGGAAGAACTCCCACCAACCCTGTGGATACAGGATCAGAATCGGGAGGTTCACCGCCACCCAGGTGAGCGCGGCCGCTGCGGCCGCTGCGGCGAACTCCCGTATGCGGCCGGCGCGCAGACAGAGGATCAGCAATACCACCAGGAGCAACACCGGATAGAGTTTTGCCGCCGTCCCGAGGCCGATGAAAACACCTGCCAGCCAAGGTTTGCGGCGTGCCCAGAAGAGGATGGCAAGCGCCACCATCGCCATCGCGATGGCATCGAAATTGGTGAAGATGTGGACGATCACCAGTGGCGACAGCGCCGCCATCCAGGTGGCCCACACCCGGGTCCGGGCGGTGAGTGCGGTGGCCCAGATGGTCACCAGCCAGAACAGCGCAAGCCCTAACGCGGCGAGATCGAAGAACAGCACCACCTCCAGCGCGCCCGGCACGCCCCACTTCTGATGTGCCGAATCCCATTGGTGCGCAATCCAGGCCACCCCGTACATGTACATACCCGTGACGACCGGGTACTCCATGTATCGCTTGACCTGCTGCCCGTCGGCGCCCTTCTCGAACCAGTAGGTCCGGTACGGCAGCGCCCCGTCATCGAGCTTCTCCGCTCCGAAGAGCCCGATCACATCCGAGTAGCAGAGGTTGGTGTACTGCCGCTGGTTGTCCCAGTCCAGGCGCAATTGTGTTCCCGCCGCGGAATTCCCGTCGGCCGGAGCCTGCTGGAGGCAGGCCGCCTTGCCGAACCAGCCCAACGCCATGGCGCAGAGGGCGAGCAGAAACAGGACCCGGATCGGCGTCCACAGCCTGCTGCGTCCGATCGCCGCATGTCTGCCGACCGGACCCCCGACCACCTCGGCGGCCTCCCGGGCCACCACGTCGGTGCGGCTCGGCAGGACGCGATCGGTGTCGATGCGCAGGTCTGCCGCGAGCGGGGCCGCAGCGTCCCATGATTCGGCGGCACCCGGATCATGCTCGACGAGCATCTGATTCGCGTCCGGCGACTGCGGACCTGTCGAGTTCTCCTCCGTCACGGCGACCGTCGGCTCAGCCGACCGGAGGGGGCTCCGGAACGTCGCCGCCGGTATCGCCGCCACCGGTGTCGTCACCGCCGCCGGTGCCACCACCGTCGAAGCCGCCGCCACCCGAGTTGCCGCCACCGGAGTTGCCGCCACCCGAGTTGCCGTTACCCTGGCCCCCGCCGCCACCTGGTGCCGCGTTGCCCGGCAACGGGATCGTCACGCCCGGGGCGAGGGTGATGCTGCCGCCACCCCCACCGGGGAATCGTTGCGTGGGGCCTTCGTCGTCGCCCCGCGGTGACCGTGTGCTCGGAGAGTCGTCGTAGGTCACCGGCGGCGGCTCATAGGGCACGCCCGCCTGGCCACCGACGGCCTCGGGCTCGGGGAACTGTTGGATCGGCTTGCCGTCCAGCGCACCGTTCATCGTGGCCTGCCAGATGTCGGACGGGAGCATGCTGCCGTAGATCGACGAGCCGCTGTAGTTCTTGAGGGCACTGCCGTTGTCGGTACCGACCCAGACCGCGGTGGACAGCTGCGGGGTGTACCCCACCATCCATGCGTCCTTGTTCTGGCCGGTGTCGCCGAGCTGGGCGGTACCGGTCTTGGCTGCCGACGGCCGTGAACCCAGGCTCGGGTCGCTGAGGCCATGCCCGTTCGAGTACGAGGCGATCGGTTCGAGAGCCGAGGTCACGTTGTCGGCGACCTTGGCCGGGAAGACCCGCTCGCCCTGGCTGGCCTGGTGGTCGTACAAGACCTCGCCGTCGGAGGTCTCCACCTTCTGCACAAAGTAGGGCTCGTGCTTGACGCCAGACGCGGCGAGCGTCGCATACGAGGACGCCATGTCGAGTACCCGCGACGGATACTGACCGAGCACGACGCCACCCTCGATGTCGCCGTCCTTGCCCTGAAGGGTCTGCTTGATGTTGCCGAAGCTCTGCGCGACGCCGGCCTTGTGCGCGGCGGCGGCCACGGCCTTCGCCTGGCCGTCGAGATCCATCATCAGCCGGTAGTACACGGTGTTGAGTGACATCTTCATCGCGGTGGCCAGGTTGCACGATCCGCAGCTCTCGCCGTCGGAGTTCTCCACCGTCAGTCCGCCGGGCGATTCGTAGGGAGACGAGCTGTAGACCTTCGAGAGCGGGATGCCCTGTTCGAGCGCCGCGACCAGCGCGAAGACCTTGAACGACGACCCGGTCTGCAGGCCTGCCTGGGCATAGTCCCACCCGTTGGCGTCGTTGCCGCCGAAGTAGCCCCGGACCCCGCCGGTGCGCGGATCGACGGACACGACCGAGGTCCGCAGGTCCGAAGGCTCACCCTTGAGCTGGTCGTTCGCCGCCTCGACCGCGGACTTCTGCGCCTGCGGATCGATCGTGGTGGTGATCTTCAGACCCTCGGTGCGGACCTGCTGCTCGGAGATGTTGAGCCGACCGAGTTCTGCGAGCACCTGCTGCTTGATGAGCCCGTTCGCGCCGGGAGTGTCATCGCTCTGGGCGCGGGCGTTGGGCACCTTCGGGTACTTCATCGCTGCGCGCTCGCTCGGGGTGACCGCGCCGATCGCGACCATGCCGTCGAGCACGTAGTTCCAGCGGGCCTCGGCGGCTTCCGGATTGACCTCGGGGTCGTAGTACGACGGGGAGCGGATGGCCGCGGCGAGCACCGCGGACTCCTCCGGCTTCAGATTCTTGACGTCCTTGCGGAAGTAGGCCTGCGCAGCTGCCGACACACCGTAGGCCCCGCGACCGAAATAGATCGTGTTGAGGTACGCGGCCATGATGTCGTCCTTGGACCACTCATTCGACATCTTGGTCGCGAGCGCGAGTTCCTTGAACTTGCGCTCGTAGCTGTGCTCGTCACCGACGAGAGCGTTCTTCACGTACTGCTGGGTGATCGTGGAGCCACCGCCCGCCTCGCCGCCGTTACCGGTCACCTGACCGATCGCGGCGCGCGAGAGACCGCGGACGGAGAAGCCCGAGTTGCTGCGGAACTCGCGATCCTCTGCGGCGATGACCGCATCCTGCAGGGACTTGGGGATCTCGCTGATGTTGACGTCGCTGCGGTTGCCTTCGGGAGGGACCACCCGGGCAAGGGTCTTGCCGTTGGTATAGGTGATCGTCGCGACCTGGTTCTGCTTGATGTCGCCGGGCGCGGGAACCGACGCACCGAAGTACGTCAGCATGAACGCCAGGATGCCGACCAGGGCGATGGCCGGGACGACCGCGCCGATGATCCCGAAGCCCCAGGCGAGCCGCTTGTGCCGTCGGCGCACCGGGTCGTCGGCCTGCGCGCGCGGCGTCCGACCGCCGCCGCGTGGGGCGGACGACGTTCCGCGTGTGCTACTCATCGACCCACCTTCCTCTCGTCGCGACCGATCAATTCAGCGCTTCTCACAGACCTTCTCCGTCGTTCTTCGTTATCCCACTGTGACCCACGCAGACGTGTCCAAGCAAAAATCGGACGTCCGGGGTCGATGGGTGATCCGCGGCGGGGCGGGCACCCGGCAGTTACTTCGCCACCCGTCGCGTACGCGTGGAACGTGGCGGCAAACCCGTAACGTACGACTGCACGAGATGGTTCCAACTGCACGTGCGACATACCTCCACGACGTGCACCGAGAACTCTTCGGCGGTGGCGGCCAGGCCGGCGATCTCGTCATTGGTGCGGGCCGAACCCGACACCTGCCCGAGCTTCTCGCCGAACACCCATGAAACCAGGGTGACCTGCTCTTTCCGGCAGATCGGGCACAGCAGATCGGATGCCCGTCCATGGAATTTGGCCGCACGCAGCAGATACGGACTCGCGTCGCAGACGTCGGCCATGGCGGTCCGTCCGGAATGGACGTCGGACAGCCGTGACCTCCTCTGCAGGGCGTAGTCGACGATCTGGCGTTGCACGTGTTCAAGGGTACGTGGTCGATACGGCAGCTGTCGGTGTGACGGTCATCCCGCCGGAGCGTGTCGAACTGATCGCCCACACGGTGCACCCGCTGTAGACGCGAGTTATATCGCTGCGATACATTGACAATCACATCAGAGCGACGTGTCGAACGGGAAGGAGTGAGCGCCGATGTTGGAGCTCGCGATTCTCGGCTTACTACTCGAATCCCCGATGCACGGCTATGAGCTGCGAAAACGATTGACCGGGCTGCTCGGTGCGTTTCGCGCGTTCTCCTACGGGTCGCTCTATCCGACGCTGCGCCGCATGCAGGCCGACGGCATCATCGACGAGGCAACGGCGCCGGCCGGCGTGAAGGTGCGCCGCGGACGGCGCGTCTATCAGCTCACCGATGTCGGACGGGAACGCTTCAGTGAACTGGTCGCCGACACGGGGCCGCAGAACTACACCGACGACGGGTTCGGGGTGCACCTCGCGTTCTTCAGCCGGACACCGGCGGTCGCGAGAATGCGAATCCTGGAAGGCCGTCGACGCCAGGTCGAGGAGCGCCGCGAAGGTCTCCGCGAGATCGTCGGTAGGTCCAATCGCGCCGTCGACCGCTACACCCGTCAACTCCACCAACTCAGTCTCGAGTCCAGTGAGCGCGAGGTGCGGTGGCTGAACGAGCTGATCGCGGCCGAGGCATCCGAGAACGAGACCGACGCCGACACCCGGCGGGATCCCCTGACGGACACCGTCGACAGTGACTTCCATGTTGCGGACTCAGAGCAGAGCCGTGACGTGGGGCAAGAAGAAACCGAACACCAGAAAACACCGGTGGCGCAGCGATCTGCGACGCCCCGATTAGAAGGAGAACCCGACCATGGGTGAGCCAAATAAGGTGCGCGTGGCCATTGTGGGCGTAGGAAACTGCGCTTCATCCTTGGTCCAGGGCGTGCAGTACTACAAGGATGCCGACGAGAACGCGACGGTGCCCGGCCTGATGCACGTGAAGCTCGGGCCGTACCACGTCCGCGACGTCGAGTTCGTCGCCGCGTTCGACGTCGATGCCAAGAAGGTCGGCTTCGACCTCTCCGACGCCATCTTCGCGAGCGAGAACAACACCATCAAGATCGCCGACGTGGCGCCGACCGGTGTGACCGTCCAGCGCGGCCACACCCTCGACGGGCTCGGCAAGTACTACCGCGAGACCATCACCGAGGCCGACGGCGACGGCGCCGACGTGGTGCAGGCGCTCAAGGACGCCGAGGTCGACGTCCTCGTGTCCTACCTGCCGGTCGGCTCCGACCAGGCCGACAAGTTCTACGCCCAGTGCGCCATCGACGCCAAGGTCGCGTTCGTCAACGCGCTGCCGGTGTTCATCGCCTCGGACCCCGAGTGGGCACAGAAGTTCACCGACGCGGGCGTGCCGATCGTCGGCGACGACATCAAGAGCCAGGTCGGCGCCACCATCACCCACCGCGTGATGGCCAAGCTGTTCGAGGACCGCGGCGTCGCGCTCGACCGCACCTACCAGCTCAATGTCGGCGGCAACATGGACTTCAAGAACATGCTCGAGCGTGAGCGCCTGGAGTCCAAGAAGGTCTCCAAGACCCAGGCCGTCACGTCCAACCTGACCGGCTCGCTCGCGGGCAAGGTCGAGGACAAGAACGTCCACATCGGCCCGTCCGACCACGTCGAGTGGCTCGACGACCGCAAGTGGGCCTACGTGCGCCTCGAAGGCCGCGCCTTCGGCGACGTGCCGCTCAACCTGGAGTACAAGCTCGAGGTCTGGGACTCCCCCAACTCGGCCGGCATCATCATCGACGCCGTGCGCGCGGCGAAGATCGCCAAGGACCGCGGCATCGGCGGCCCGATCCTCCCGGCCTCGGCCTACCTCATGAAGAGCCCGCCGGAGCAGCTCGCCGACGACATCGCGCGTCAGCAGCTCGAGGCGTTCATCGCCGGCGCGTGAGCATCTGACTCGCTGCACAACTGAACACCGAGATCGTCCCCGTGAGCGGGGCCCGCGGGATTCCCGGGCCGTCCGCCCACGGGGACGATTTTTCGTCCGCCGTCGGCGTTAGCCTGGAAACATGCGGGTACAACGCTGGGTGGCGACCGGGTTCGGTGGTCTCGACGACTTCGCCTTCATCGACGATGAGCTCACACCGCCTGGACCCGGCGAGGTGACCATCGGCGTGCGGGCGGCAGGGGTCAACCCCGCTGATCTCAAGCACGCGCAACGCGGTACCGACCCGTCGCAGCTACCACTCGCCATCGGTTACGAAGTGTCCGGTCAGATCCTCGCGATCGGCCCCGACACCGAGATCGCGTCCGGTGACGGCGCGGTGGGGGACGCGGTGTTGGCCTTTCGGGTCCAGGGTGGCTACGCCACCGCGCTCACGGTGCCGGCGTCGAAGGTGTTCGCCAAGCCGGCATCTCTCGACGAGCCGTCTGCCGCCAATCTGCTGCTGGCCGGCTGCACGGCCGCCGACATGCTCCGCGCGGCGCGCGTCGAGCGCGATGAGACCATCATCCTGCATGCCGCATCCGGCGCGGTCGGCGTCGCCGTGTTGCAACTCGCCAGGCTGCGCGGCATCACGGTGATCGGCACCGCGCGCGCGGACAGCTTCGAGAGGGTCCGCGAATTCGGTGGTGTCCCTGTCGAATACGGCCCCGGGCTGGCCGACCGTGTCCGCGCCGCCGGGTCCCGCGAGATCGCTGCGGCGCTTGATGCCGCCGGCACCGACGAGGCCATCGACACCTCCCTCGACCTGGTGACGGATCGCTCCCGCATCGTGACGATCGTGTCGCATCAGCGTGCTGCCGACGATGGTTTCGTCGCACTGGGCGGGGGTCAGCCCGAAAGCCTCGAGTTCCGCGACGCCGTGCGCTCGAGCCTCATACGACTCGCCTCCGCGGGCGACCTCGTCGTCCCGGTGGCGCGCACCTTCCCGCTCGCCGATGCGCGTGCCGCTCTCGAGTTCGTCAGCGGTGGCCACCCGGGCGGAAAGGTCGCTCTGATTCCCTGATCGGCAGGTCAGCTGATCTCGCCGCTGTCCTGCAGTACGGTCTCCTTGGCCTCCTGGACGTCGGACTCCTCTTCGGCCGCCAGCCGCGGAATGAGTCCGCCCGCGAGGACATCGGCCACCTGCCGCGGCGACAGCCGGTGCCTCGCCAGGAACGTCGTCCCCTGCGTGACATTCTCGATCGTCAGCTCGTCCGTCGATCCCAGTCCGTCGCGGAGGCCGGACACCTTCAGCACATCGTCCTGATCGATCGCGTCGTGGTCGGCCGGATCGTCGAACTCGACCGCCAGCACGCCGAAGTTCGCGAGATTCTGCCAATGGATGCGGGCAAAGGATTTCGCGATGACCATCTTCAGACCGAGATGTCGGGGTGCGATCGCGGCGTGCTCCCGCGACGATCCCTGCCCGTAGTTCTCACCTCCCACGATGATGTGGCCGGATTCGGCCGCGGCAGCTCGCTCCGGGTACGTCTCGTCGACCTGGGTGAAGCTGAACTCGGCCAGCTTCGGAATGTTGGATCGGAACGGCAGCGCCCGTGCACCGGCCGGGGAGATCTCGTCGGTGGAGATGTTGTCGCCGACCGTCAGCAGCACCGGCGCCTCGATGACGTCGGGCAATTCGTCGAGTTCGGGCAGGCTGGAGATGTTGGGCCCCTTGACCGGTTCCACCTTCACCGCTGCCTCCGGATCGATCGGCGCCACCAGCATGGCGGTGTTGATCGAATGTTCGCGCGGGAATTCGAGCTGTGGGTAGGACATGCCGACATCTGCGGCCCAGTCCCGAGGATCGGTGATCTGTCCCGTGAGCGCCGAGGCCGCCGCGGTCTCCGGTGAACACAGCCACACCGCGTCCTCGCGGGTACCCGACCGTCCGGGAAAGTTGCGTGGCATGGTGCGCAACGAGTTCCGGCCGGTCGCCGGTGCCTGTCCCATGCCGATGCACCCCATGCATCCGGCCTGGTGAATCCGCGCCCCGCCGATCACGAGCTGTGTCGTCGAACCCATCTCGGTGAGGTCGGTGAGGATCTCGCGTGAGGTCGGGTTCACGTCGAAGCTCACCTCGGGGGCGGTCTGTCGTCCGTCGATCATGGCCGCGGCAATGGCGAAATCGCGCAGCCCGGGGTTCGCGCTCGAACCGATCACCACCTGGGAGATCTCCTCTCCCGCGACGTCTCGGACCGGCACCACGTTGCCGGGCGACGACGGCTTGGCGATCAACGGCTCGATGGTGGCCAGATCGATGGTTTCGGTGAGGTCGTATTCGGCTCCCTCGTCGGCCACCAGTTCGGTCCAGTCGTCCTCACGGCCCTCGGCGCGCAGGAACTCTCGCACCTCGTGGTCGCTGGGGAAGACCGTTGTGGTGGCGCCGAGTTCGGCGCCCATGTTGGCGATGACGTGGCGGTCCATCGCGGTCAGGCTCTCCAGCCCCGGACCGTGGTACTCGATGATCCGGTTCACCCCACCCTTCACGTCGTGACGGCGGAGCATCTCCAGGATCACGTCCTTGGCCGAACACCATTCCGGTAGTGCACCTTCCAGCCGGATCCCCCAGATCTCCGGCATCCGGATGTTGAGCGGGTGTCCGGCGATCGCCAGCGCCACCTCGAGCCCACCGACCCCGATCGCCAGCATCCCGAGCGATCCGGCGGCCGGGGTGTGCGAGTCGGATCCGACCATCGTCTTGCCCGGCGCGCCGAAACGCTGCATGTGCGTCGGGTGGGACACACCGTTTCCGGGCTTGGAGAACCAGAGCCCGAATCGTTCACACGCGGTGCGGAGATATTCGT
Source organism: Gordonia sp. SID5947 (assembly GCF_009862785.1). Lineage (NCBI taxonomy): Bacteria > Bacillati > Actinomycetota > Actinomycetes > Mycobacteriales > Gordoniaceae > Gordonia > Gordonia sp. SID5947. Next base: position 3,093,455 of record NZ_WWHU01000001.1, read on the forward strand.
GATCCTCGGCGTTCTTCTCGTCGGTCTGCAACAGGTTGTGGTCGACGTACTGCACGCTGACCTCCGTCTGGGCGCGGTCGAGGTGCAGCGCCTCGAGTTCCTGCATCACCAGGGTGCCGGTGGCGTCCTGCGTCAGCGTCTGATCGATCCGGATCGCGATCTCTTCGCCGGCCGTCATCTCGCCACGCTCGAGATGTGAGCCGATGAGCTTGCGGGCGACGTTGTCGGGCATCACGCACTCCTCGCCGCAGATCGTGCGCAGCGACGTCTCCCGACAGCTCGTGTCCGAGCAGATGGGCTGTCGTCGAACCGTCGGCGGAGCCCGCCTCGGGCCCGGCCACTGCGACGCGATCTGACATTGCGCTCGGACTGTCTCCCATGGTTCCAGCCTCACGCCGTGCGCGTCACGGGATCGGGATGATCGGCGACGGACATCAGTGACGTTCGGCCCACGACGGGCGCTCGGGGCCGGCGCATGCTGGAGGCATGCGCATCGCAACCGTTCTGCTGGCCGCGGCATCGGCCGTCGGCGCCACGGCGGTGGGATACCGGCGCTACCTTCGGCAGCCGATCCTGACCTGGGGAGCAACCGCCGACGAGGTGGCAGCGATGCTGCCCGGTGACGACCTGCTGCCCGACGCCGACGGCACGTCCACGCGCGCGATCACGATCCACGCTCGACCCGACCAGATCTACCCGTGGCTCGCCCAGATGGGTCCGGCTCCCCGTGGTGGCGCCTACACCTACGACTGGATCGAGAATCTACTCGGCCTGCACATGCACAGCGCCGACCACATCCTCGAGGAATTCCAGCACCCCGCCATCGGCGATGAGATCGCACTGGGACCCAACCGGATGCGCGTGGAGATCGCCGAACCGGGGCACTCGTTCGCAACGCGATCGGCCGACGGTAACTGGGTGTGGGCGTTCACACTGGTCGCCGGCGGCGGTGACACCACACGTCTTGTCAGCCGCAACAGGTTTCGTCTGCCCCGACTCCGGGACCGGATCGGGATGATCCCCATGGAGCCGGGCTCGTTGATCATGGAACGCAAGATGTTGCTCGGTATCAAGGAGCGTGCAGAGAGGCGTGCGCCGGCCGATCGAGCGTGAATTCCTCCGACATGGAGCACACTGGGCCCGGTGAACGACTACGTCCTCGTCGTCATCGGGCTCGCCGCGCTGATCATCGGCGCCGAAGGATTGGTGCGTGGTGGGTCGGCGATCGCGACGCGCCTGGGCATCTCGCCGCTGCTGGTCGGGGTGACCATCGTGTCGATCGGCACGAGTCTGCCGGAACTCGCCGTCGGGATCGACGCCGCCGTGCACGACGCGGGTCCGCTGGCGGTTGGCAACATCGCCGGGACGAACATCGTCAACATCCTGCTGGTGCTCGGATTGTCGGCGGCGATGGTGCCATTGGCATTGGGCCGTCAGACGATCCGGATCGACCTGCCCGTCATGGTGATCAGCGCGCTGCTGCTCTGGGCGCTGGCGGCCAACGGCACGTTGTCGCGCCTGGACGGGATGATCCTGTTCCTGCTCGCCGTGGCGTACACGATCACGGTTGTCCGCACCGAGTTGCGTAGCGGACACGGCCCGGACGGGTCCGTTGACGCAGCGGTACCCGAACGCACCCCGGCGCCCGCCGGAACCGAACGCTGGTGGTGGTCTGCTCTGCAGCTCGTCGGCGGGATCGCGATCGTCGTCATCGGCGCCGAGTGGCTGGTGACCGGTGCGGTCGACGTCGCCGCCGATCTCGGGGTCAGCGAGGCCCTGATCGGCCTGACCGTCGTCGCGATCGGGACGTCGGCACCCGAGCTCGTCACCACGATCACCTCGACGATCCGCGGCAACCGCGACCTCGCGATCGGCAACCTGCTCGGTTCGTCGGTCTACAACATCACCTTCATCCTCGGCGCCACCTCGCTGGTGCAGCCGCTGGGGGTGACCGACGAACTGATCCGCGTGGACCTCCCGATGATGGCAGCGGTAGCGCTGATCTGCGTGCCGGTGTTCCTCACCGGGCGCCGGGTCAGCAGGATCGAGGGGGCGGCATTCGTGGTGGCGTACGCGGTGTATCTGGGTTTGGTGATCGCGCTGCGGGTGTGAGGCCGTCCACCTCGCCGAACTCCTCACCCGACAGGCCCCCACGACCGCCGACAGCAACCGCGATCCCGCCGACAGCAACCGGTTCTCCAGAGTTCCTGCACGCCGGCGACTTCCGGCCCTTCGTGACGCTCAGTCCTCGACCCGATTGCCCTTCTCGTCCCAGTGCGCGGCGACCTTCTTGCTGGGCTGCACGCGAGGTGGCTCTCCCGGCATCTTGGGATAGCTGGGCGGATACGGCATGTCGCCGAGTCCGTTGGCGTCGTCGCGCTGCACCATCTCCAGCAGTGGTTCCAGTCCGCGGCGGTGATCGGCGATGTCGGCCATCGGATCTCCCCGTCGTGCGACGAGATCGGGCACGGTGGCGATGGTGCAGTCGTCGGGGTTCACATCGGCCAGCTCCGCCCAGGTGACCGGCGTCGACACCCGTGCGTTGGGACTCCGTCGTGCGGAGTAGGGCGACGCCATCGTGCGGTCACGGGCGTTCTGGTTGTAGTCGATGAAGATCCGTTCGCCGCGTTCCTCTTTCCACCACGACGGTGTCACGCTCTCGGGATCGCGGCGTTCCATCTCGCGTGCGATCGCGATCACCGCCCGGCGGCCGGCGATGAAGTCCCACCTCGGTTCGACCGGCACGTACACGTGGATGCCGCGCCCACCGGAGGTCTTCGGAAATCCCTTGTAGCCCAACTCGTCCAACAACGGTGCGAGGACCTCGATGGCGACGCGACGGACATCGTCGAAGTCGGTACCCGGCTGAGGATCGAGGTCGATCCGCAACTGGTCCGGATGGTCGTTGTCGGGGTCGATCGTGGGCCAGCTGTGGAACGTGAAAGTGCCCAGGTTGGCACCCCAGACGATGTCGGCGGGGATCGTCGGTTTGATCGCGTCTCCCGTTCTGCCCGAAGGGAAGACGATGCGAGTCGACTCGACGTGGTCGGGTCGCTTCTTGGCGATGTGCTTCTGATAGATCTCCTCGCCCTCGACCCCGTCGGGAAAGCGCTGCAGAAAGGTCGGCCGGTTGCGCACGGCCGTCATGATCGCGCCCTGCAGGGCGATCTCCCGGTAGTACCCGACGAGATCCCTTTTACGGCCGCCGTTCTCGCCCAGCTCCGGGAAATAGATCTTGTCCGGATTGCTCATCCGGACGGCGACGCCGTCGACATCGAGTTCCTCTGCGGGCGACCGAGATGGCATGTCAAGATGCTCCTTCCAGAACATCGTGCAGGTCGTAGGTCAGTGGGACCTCGAGCTGGTCGTAGGTGCAGCTCGACGGCTCGCGGTCGGGGCGCCACCGCAGGAACTTGACCGTATGACGGAACCGGTGGTTCTCCATCTGGTCATAGGCGACCTCGACGACGAGTTCGGGACGGATCGGAATCCACTCTCCCGACTTCTCCGACCGCCATCGCGTGGGCTCGCCGGGACTGGGTTTGTCCGGATCGGTGCGCATCGGTTCGAACATCTGCTGCAACTCGATCCGTTTGGCATCGGAGAACGCACCGGCGCCGCCGACCATGCGCAGCTCACCGCCGGCGTAGAGCCCGAGCAGCATCGATCCGAGCCCGGTACCGCTCTTGTGCACCCGGTAGCCGAAAACCACGCAGTCGGCGGTGCGCTTGTGCTTGACCTTCACCATCTCGCGCTTGCCCTCGACATAACGTCCGTCCAGTCTCTTACCCACCACGCCGTCGAGTCCGGCACCCTCGAATGCGGTGAACCAGTCCGTGGCGAGCGCGGCATCATCGGTCACCCGGCTGACCCGCAGGCGCCGGTCTCCCCGACCGGCCGGGTCGATTGCCTGCAGCAATGCCTCCCTCCGCACCGGGAACGGTTCGTCGACGACGCTCGCCTCGCCCAGCGCCAGCGCATCGAAGCCGATGAAGATCGCAGGCGTCTTCTCGGCCAGCATGGTGACCCGGGATGCGGCGGGATGAATGCGCTGGGCCAGCGAGTCCCAGTCCAGGCGGTGGGTGTCACCGATCAGGGCGGGGACCCCGATCTCGCCGTCCACCACCGCTTTCTCCGGGAGCTCCGCCTTGGCGGCCGCGACCAGCTCCGGGAAGTAGCGGGCCAGGTCCTTGCCGCCGCGCGACCCGATGGCGACTTCGTCGCCGTCCCGAAAGATCAAGGCCCGAAAGCCATCCCACTTGGGTTCGTACGACCACACCGCATCACCACCGGGCTGGTCGGGAACCGCGGTGACGGCTTTGGCGAGCATCGGTGCGATCGGCGGCATAACCGGGAGGTCCACGGCTACATCGTCCGTCACTTGTAGTGTCGTGCGCAATGGACCCGGGACAAAGCCTGCCACCGGCGGGACGGTTCGCACCGTCACCGTCCGGTGAGTTGCACGTCGGAAACCTCCGAACCGCCGTGCTGGCCTGGTTGTTCGCCCGAACCACCGGCCGATCGTTCCTGATCCGGATGGAGGACCTGGACCGCACCGTCGTCGGCGCCGACAGACAGCAGCTGGACGATCTCGCCGCGATCGGCCTCGACTGGGAGCCGGAGGTCGCGTACCAGACAGACCGCCTGACGAACTATCAGACGGTGATAGAGCATTTGCGCGATGACGGACGCACCTTCGAGTGTTTCTGCACGCGACGAGAGATCCTCGAGGCACCTTCGGCACCGCACGCGCCGCAGGGTGCGTACCCGGGCACATGCCGCGACCTCACCGACGCCGAGCGAGCCGAACGCCACGCCACCGGCCGGCCACCGGCGATCCGCCTCCGCGCCGAGATCGCGCACTTCACCGTGCGCGACATCCTGCACGGCGACCACACCGGGGTCGTCGACGACTTCGTGATCCAGCGCAATGACGGTACGCCCGCGTACAACCTCGCGGTGGTGGTCGACGACGCAGCGCAAGGCATCGACCAGGTGGTCCGGGGTGACGACCTCCTGTCGTCGGCACCCCGGCAGGCCTACCTCGCATCGCTGCTCGGGTACTCCCCGCCGACCTACGCCCACGTGCCGATGGTGCTCAACGCCAAGCACATCCGATTGAGCAAGAGAGACGGCGCGGTGACCCTCACCGACCTGTCCGAGCACGGAGTGACGGCGGCGCGGGTGCTGACACATATCGCGCGATCGCTGCGGCTCGCCGGTCCCGGCGAGATGGTCGATCTCGCCGGCCTGACCGAACGCTTTCGGTCCGACGCCCTGCCGCGTGAGCCGTGGATTCTGACGCCTGACGAGTGGAAGTGACCCGGCGGGTTCTTTCCCAGCCGAGGGCGGTCTCACACGACTCGGACGACACCGAGATTGTCGGACGGCTCCGGTAGAGTCGGAAGGTTTGCGTAGTGGCGATTCATCGAAATATACTGCAGCACTGCAGAATTGCTTGACTCGAACGTATGTTCGAGTACTCTGGTTGTCATGGGGGAGATCAGCTCGATCATTGCTTGTGCGCGTGAGGTCACCGTCGCCGATGCGGCGTCGGGACGGCAGGTGTTCGACGCCACCAAGGCGTTGATGGAACTGCGCAACCTGGTCGATCACCTGCTGACGATACACGCCGAAGCACTCGACCGGCTGGGCGTGGCGACACAGTCCGGAGCAAAGACCCGGAACCTGTTGATGGAGATGGGTGCCGCACCCGGTGTGGCCGCCCGCTGGTTACGCATCGGCGCCGCACTGGCGTCGCTGCAACGGCTACCCGACTATGCCGGTGACGGTGTGTTCTCCGGCGAACACGTCGATGCAATGGTGCAAGGGCTGGCACACATCGCCCGGCGCGCCGCCGACGGACTGTGTGAGCAGGAACGCCTCGAGCACGAACGGGCACTGATCGCCCAGACGCTCTCGGGTGCGACACCAAAGGAGCTCGAGCAGACGGCACGGGCGATCGGCAACCAGATCGCCACCGAAACCGGGGGACTACCCGCGGGGGAAGATCGCCGGCTCAACGAATTCACCATCGTCGCGACCACCGATGGGCGCGCAGCGATCACCGGCGACCTCGACATGATCATCGGCGAAAAGCTGATCGCCGCCATCGACTCATTGACGCAACCACGACCCGAACCAGACGGCTCCCCGACACCCGCACCCGTGGCCAGCAACGCGCCGACGCACTCGAACAAATCCTCGACGCCGCCGCCACCGCAGATTCGAGGCGGGTGACACCACCAAAAACCCACCTCACCCTGACCATCCCCGTCGACACCCCCGACCTCGCATCACTGACCTGGTTGGGCCCGACATCACAGGCGACAGCCAAGATGCTGGCCTGCGACGCCGGCATCACCGAAATCATCATCGACGGAAACCAGGCACCCCTGGACATGGGCTACGAACAACGCCTGTTCACCACCCACCAACGCACAGCCATCACCACCCGCGACCGATGCTGCATCAAATGCGGCGGGCCCGCCGCCTGGAGCCACATCCACCACATGATCCACTGGCACGACGCTGGCCCCACCGACCTCGACAACGGCTGCCTACTCTGCCCCTCCTGCCACGCCCACGTCCACGCCCACGGCTGGGACATCGTGATCGGAATCGACCGCCACCCCTGGCTCATCCCACCCACCACCATCGACCCACACCGAACACCACTACCCGCCCACAACCGCCGCACCATGCACCTCGACGAGACCGCCGCCTGACGCCAGACCGCAGCGGCGAAACAGACCACAGCGCAGCACATTTCGCGACGCACCTTCACCGCGTGACCGACCACCGCCGGGCCACGCACGACCCTTGACAACTCAACAGTGTGGGCCGCGGGATCACCCGGATGTGGTGGCCAGCAGTCGCTCCAGCACGTCGTCGAGCGTGAGCAGGCCGATCACCTGGCCATCGTCGACGACGGTGGCGATGTGCTGTCGGGTCTCCCGCATCGTGGCCAGCGCCTCGTACACAGGCATGGTCGACGCCAGCGACAGAACCGGCCGCATGAGGTCCGCGGCAATCGCCTCGGACGGTGCCGCCAGACTGTCGCGAACGTGCACCACGCCGTCGATCGGGACATCGCCGGAATCCCTGTTCCCCGCCAGATCGTCGGTCCGCACCAGGAGTCGACGGTGTCCGCTCTCGCGCGACACCTTGCGGATGTAAGCGGGCGAGGCGTCACGCGGGACGCCGGTGACGTCACCATGTCCGGTCACATCTGCGACGGTCAACGACTGCAGTTCGAGCGCACTGGTCAGATGGGCGTGATAGCGCCCGTCGAGGGTGCCGACGGTCGCCGAGTGCTCGACAAGGTGCCGCAGCGCCTCCGAATCCTGGCCTGCGCCCAGCTGATCCACGGGTTCGACGCCGACACGCAGCAGGCACCAATTGGCGAGGCGATTGAGCCGGACGATGACCGGACGGGTCAGCCACATGAACGCCCGCATCGGGATCGCCAGCAACGTGGCCGAACGTTCCGGGTGCGCGATGGCCCACGACTTCGGGGCCATCTCACCGACAACGAGGTGCAGGAACGTGACGATCACCAATGCCAGGACGAAGCCTGCGATGTCGGCGGACCACGCAGGCAGCCCCCAAATCTCGAATGCCGGTGTGAGCCAGTGGTGCACAGCGGGTTTGGTGATGGCGCCGAGGGCCAGCGTGCAGACGGTGATGCCGAGCTGAGAACCAGCCAGCAGGACCGACAGTTCCGATGCGCTACGCAGTGCTGCCCGTGCGGAGCGGCTGTTGGGGGCGGCATCTTCCAGACGGTGCCGCCGTGCGGCGATCAGGGCGAACTCGACGGCGACGAAGAAGGCGCTCGCCGCGATCAACGCGATGGTCGCGATCCCCACGACCCACGGGCTGCTCATCGGATACCTCCCTCGTCGGCGCTCGTGACGTCGTGGACGGTGAGCAGCACCGACGACGGAACGTGTCGCTCGATGGCGAGGACGTGGAATCTCACGGTGGGCGACATCGAATCATGCTCTGGCACCGCGTGATCGGCAGCCAATTCCAGCGACACCGCATCTCCGACCTCGGGCAGGCCGCCGAAGCGGCCGATGACCAGTCCGGCCACGGTCTCGTGTTCGCCGTCGGGCAGGTCGTGACCGATCTCGCGGGACACCTCGTCGAGGTGCGCGTCACCACGGATGCGCCATCCGTCGTCGGTGCGCTCGATGACGTCGGGCCGTTCCGGATCGTGCTCGTCGTCGATCTCGCCGACGAGTTCCTCGGCGATGTCCTCGACGGTCACCACGCCGTCGAATCCGCCGTATTCGTCGATCACCACGGCCATCTCGTCGGAGGCGTCGTGAATCCGGGTCAGCACCTCCGGCAGCGGAAGTGATGTCGGGACGATCACCGCCGGACGGCAGAGGGTCGCTGCGGTTGCGTCCGGTAGAGCCTCGAGGGCATCCGGGGCCGCCGCGGCGACCTGCCAGTCGAGCAGGTCGTGCAGACGGATCACCCCGATGACCTCGGCATCGTCGTCGACCACGGGGTAGCGGGTGTGGCCGGTGCTCATCCTGGCGAGCACACTCGAGGCGGACTCGTCGGCCCGAACGCTGTCGACTCGGGTCCGCGGGATCATCGCGTGCCCGGCTGTGCGCGTGGGGAAGTCGAGAATCCGATCGAGCAGGGTGGAGAGGTCGGCGGGCAATTCACCGGCCTCTCTCGATTCCGCGACGATGTGTTCGAGGTCGCGAGGCGTTGCCGAGTGCTCGACGTCGTGTACCGGCTCGATCCGCAGGAGCTTCAACAAGAGATTCGACGATTTGTCGAACAACGCGATCAACCAGCCGAAGACCGTGAGATACGCGGTGGTGGACCCGGCCAGGCGACGCGCGACCGGTTCCGGACGAGCAATGGCGAGGTTCTTCGGGAACAACTCGCCCATCACCATCTGGACGACGGTGGAGAAGAGGATGGCGACCACCGTGCCGATCGCGACACCGACGGCAACCGGAATGCCCACGTCGCCGAGCAACTCGCCGACGCCACTGCCGATCAGCGGTTCTGCGACGTAGCCGACCAGCAGGCCGGTCACGGTGATGCCGAGTTGGGCGCCGGACAACATGAACGAGGTGCGGCGGGTGACCGACAATGCGCGCGCCGCGGCAGCGTCACCGGCTTCGGCACGAGCTCTCAGACGCGAGCGGTCGACCGCCATGAAGGCGAATTCCTGAGCGACGAAATAGCCGGTCAGGGCGGTGATGAGGAGGACGACCAGAATGCCGGCGGCGATGCCGAGAATCGTCAGCACGACGACCTCCAGGCGGCCCCGACGGGGTGGTCGTCAGGCAAGGTGAAGCGGGAGTGGCCAGATCGTCGTCGGCGTTTTCGGCGCTTTGCGCGTCGCATCGTCTCTCTCGGGTTGGGGCTCGGCGGACCCTTTCAGGGTGCCGCGCCGGGTGGATGTACGCAAACGGAACGATTGCGACGTCCGCTCAGTTCCCTCGCGCACCCGCGTAGTACCGCCGGAGGAACTCGTCGCGGTACTCGAGGTAGTTTCCGTCCTCGATGGCCTGGCGCGCCCGATCGACCATCGCCACGATGAACGACACGTTGTGCAGGGTCGCGAGGGTGGCCGCGAGCCCCTCCTTCGCCTTGAACAGATGATGGAGATAGGCCCGGCTGTATTGCGAGGTGTAGTTCTCGATCTCGGGATCGAGCGGTCGAAAGTCCCTGCGGTATTTGGCATTGGTGATGTTGTAGCGCCCGTCGAGCGAGTAGATCGCACCGTTGCGGGCGACCCGCGTCGGCGAGACACAGTCGAAGGTGTCCGCACCGTTCTCGATCGCGGTGAAGATGTCGTCGGGTTCACTGATGCCCAGCAGGTGCTTGGCCGAATCCTCGGGCAGCTCCTCGTTGACCCAGCCGACGATGGTGCCGAGGTCGTCTTTGGTCAACGCGCCGCCGATCCCGTACCCGCCGAAACCCCGGCCGCCGTCGGCCTGGTCCATCTTGCTCATCGTGACGAGGTCGCGCGCCGCCTTGCGCCGCAGGTCCTCGTATTGGGCGCCCTGGATGACACCCCAGAGCGACTGCTGGGGCGGTGCACCCGTTCCCGGGACAGCCGGTTGTGTTCGGCCAGGCAGCGGATCGCCCAGAGCCGGGTGCGTTCCAGCGAATTCTCCTGGTATGCCCGGGTGTTCATCAGGGTCGTGAGCTCGTCGAAGGCGAAGATGATGTCGGCACCGAGCTGATGCTGGATCTGCATCGACACCTCGGGGGTGAACCGGTGTGCCGAGCCGTCGAGGTGAGATTTGAAGGTGACCCCGTCGTCGTCGACGGCGGACAGCCGCTCCTTGCCCGGCGCGGTCGCGTCGTCGTCCTGCTCGCCGGCGACGTCCATCGAGATGACCTTCTTGAACCCGACACCGAGCGACATCACCTGGAAGCCCCCGCTGTCGGTGTAGGTGGGGCCACGCCAGTTCATGAAAGCACCGAGCCCACCGGCCTCGTCGATGATCTCCGGCCCCGGCTGCAGGTAGAGGTGGTAGGCATTGGCGAGTACCGCCTGCGCGCCGAGCGCCTCCACCGATTCGGGCAGCACCGTCTTGACCGTCGCCTTGGTACCCACCGGGACGAACGCCGGGGTTTGGATGCGGCCGTGCGGCGTCTCGATGACGCCGGTGCGGCCCATCGTGCCGGGCAGCGACGTGCCGACGGTGAAGGAATGGTCGGGGGCAGAGCAGTGTCGCTGGAACTCACCCGATGCATCCTTGCAGGTGGGCGGGTGTAACCCAAACCCAGCAGGCATTCGGAGGGCAACCCGCACCCGGTACGGTGATCACATGTCGAGCAGCAGCCGTCGCATCTCACTCGCTGTCCTGGTCGGATTCACCGGCATCGCGCTCGCCGCATGCGGCGGCGAACAGGAGGCCACATCGTCGTCGTCGGAGACCACGGCGACCACCATCTCGGAGAACCCGAATGCATCAGTGGTGGGCGGTCCGAAGCCGGTTTCGCCGACCACTTCGGTCGCCGACGATCACGCCGGGCACACCCAGTGCGGGGTCACCAAAGGCCCCGACGGCTCGCTGCGGATCGTGGTCCTGCAGGGCGATCTGACCTGCGACACCGCGAAGCAGGTGGCCACCGAATACAGCCCCAAGATCGCGACCGGGCAGCCGCAGCAGGTGTCCGGCTGGCAGTGCGGGCCGTCGGAGACTGCGGGAATCCTGGCTTCGTGCACCAAGGGCGACCAGGAATTCGGGCTGGCGCCATAGCGGACTTGACCCTGACGCGACGTGAGGCCCGACAGTGTCCGGTGTGAGTGACGGAGAGACCTCTCGGACGGTCGGTGCGGTCGCGCGTCTGACCGGCGTCAGTGTCCGCACGCTGCACCACTATGACCAGATCGGGTTGGTGGTGCCGTCGGGTCGTACCGCGGCGGGCTATCGGGTGTACGACGACGTCGACGTCGAACGACTGCATCGGGTTCTGACCTACCGTGAACTGGGTTTTCCGCTGGAGCAGATAGCGACCCTGCTCGACGACCCGGCGGCGGATGCGTCGGCGCATCTGCGCGATCAGCACGCGCTGCTGATCGGACGGATCGATCGCTTGCGCCGGATGGTCGCAGCTGTGGAGGACATGATGGACGCGAAGAACAACGGAATCCAGCTCACCGCCGAGGAACAGGCGGAGATCTTCGGGCGGGACTGGCCCGGCGACGAGTATGCCGCCGAGGCGGAGGAACGCTGGGGCGATTCCGACGCGTGGCAACAGAGTCGGGAGCGGGTCGCGCGCTTCTCCAAAGACGACTGGCGTGCCGTGAAAGCGGAGACCGAGGCCCTGGAGCGGCGTTTCGCCGACGCGATGCGGGCCGATGTGGTTCCCGGATCGGCGGAGGCGAACGTGCTGGCCGAAGAGCACCGGGAGTCGATCAACCGGTTCTATGACTGTGGGTACGAGATGCACGTGAATCTGGCGGGGATGTATGTCGCCGACCCTCGGTTCACCGAACACTACGACGGCGTCGCGCCCGGCCTGGCGAAATACGTCCACGACGTGATCGTGGCCAACGCGCGGCAGGCGTCGTAGACCTCGTGCTTCACGCCCGGCATCGCGGACGCGGCAGCAGCCGCTCGGCCACGGCATCGGCGAAGTCGCCCGCCGGGTCGGTGCGGCCGAGTTCGTCCGCGACGGCCCGGGTGTGTTCGGCCAGCGACACCGCCTCGTCGACCGCCGCACGCAGACGCTCGGCGGTGAGACGCTTCGGCGGGAGGCTGACGCCGGTCCCGGCCTCGGTGATGCGTCGCGCGATCTCGGGTTGGTCCCGCCCGAACGGCACCGCGACGATCGGCACGCCGGCGCGGGTTGCCTTGCCGACGATGCCCATGCCGCCGTGCGTGACCACCGCGGCGGCACGCGCCAGCACGGCATCGTGCGGCACGAAGCGACGAACGAACACGTTCCCGGCGTTGTCGACACCGGCCCGGTCGTAGGCGTCGGCAATGGTGAGCAGTACCCGGTACGGACGATCACGCAATGCCTCGGCCGCCACCCGGGCAAGCTGCTCATCGCCCTGATAGTCCGTCGAACAGGTGACGAGCACCCACGGATGCCCTGGTTCGTCGAGGAATGCCGGCACCTCGCCCGGGGGATCCCACGGCTGGAAACCGACCATCGCGACGTGCGACGGCAACGCGTGTCGCGGGTATTCGAGCGGGCTCCCGGTGAGGCACAGCACCAGATCGCAGGCGTCCCACTGGTCGAGTGTGGACCGGAACTCCGCGAGACCGGCGGCTCGACGGACCTCGTTGAGCCGCGGGAGGATCGCCTTTCCGAAGGCACGCTCCACGATCGGCCAGAGGACCCGATCCCGGATGTGGCCCAACGGCCCTCGTGCCGGCCGCAAAGCCATTCCGTACGGAGGTATGCCGCGTTCGGGCAAGGGCAGCAGGGACGGCATCGCCAACGCCCACGGCAATCCACTGGCTTCGGCGTGCGCCAGCGCGCCATGCGCATTGGCATCGACGAGGAGCACGTCGGGCCGATACGTCGCGATGGCGTCGTCGAGGTCGGCGGCGTCGATGGGCGCGCGACGCAGGACATCCTGGAAGCCGGCCACGAGTCGATCCCGGTCGGTGTCGGCGAGGTAGTCGGTCACCTCGACCCCCTCGATGCGCGGATCGACGGGTGAGGCGTCGATTCCGGCCGCCCGACATCGCGGCACCGCGGAGGCCGCGGTCCTCAAATGCACCCGGTGGCCGCGACGGACCAGTTCCAGCAGGCCTGGCATCAGCGGGAACGCGTGCCCGGATGCGGGTGAGGTGTAGGCGAGGATCGTGCTCATCGTGGGCTCCGTTCGAGGCGTGCGTATTTAGCTAGGATATGACACAATTGAATTGTGTCAAGATCCAATGAAAATTCGGAGCAGTCCGAGAAACGTCCCTACCGGATGGGCGCACGCGCCGCGGCGGCCGCCCGCACGCGTGAGGCGATCCTCGACGCCGCCGAGGATGCCTTCGAGGATCAGTGGTTCGACGACGTCACGCTGGCCGACGTCGCGCGGCTCGCGGGTGTGTCACAGCAGACGATCGTCAACCATTTCGGTTCCAAGGAGGATCTCTACATCACCGGGATCGGCGAGCGGGTCGGTCCGCGGATCAGCGCGCGCCGAGACCGGGCACGCAAGGGCGAGGTGCGATCGGTGGTGGAGACGGCGGTCGACGACTACGAGCAGACCGGCATCGGTTTGCTCCGGGTACTCGCCACCGCCGATCGCTATCCGACGATGACCACGGTCGCCGAATCAGGTCGGGTGGCACACCGCGAATGGGTCACCCGATGCTTTCCCGCGGTCCGCGACGACCGCAACGGGGTCATCGACCAACTCTGCGTACTCCTCGACGTCCGGACGTGGTCGCAGTTCCGGCACGAGCACGGCTTCGACGAGGCCAGGACCGTCGACACGCTCGTGCGGATGGTCGAAGACGCACTCTCCCACGGCAACACGGGAACGCCGCGGTGACCTTCGTCCGCGTGACAGTTCAGCGCTGCAGCCCCTCGGCCACCCGTTCGAGGGCGGCGACTCGACTGCCCTTCACCAGCACCGCGTCACCGTCGGCCAGATCGGAGAGTTCGGCGAGCGCGCCGTCGACGTCCACCACGTGCCGGGCGACGGTGCCGTAGTGCGGCTCGTCGACGGCGATCACCTCGATCCCGAGGTCATCCGCCTGCTTGGCGATGGCGGCGTGCTGCTCGGCGGAATCGGAGCCGAGTTCGGCCATCGTGCCGAGCACGGCGATCCGGCGTCGCGCGTCGAGTGCCGCCAGCGACCGCAGAGCCGCCGACATCGAGGTCGGGTTGGCGTTGTAGGCATCGTTGAGGATCGTGACACCGGCCGAGGTGGTGACGAGTTCCATCCGCAGACCCGACAACGCCGCCCCGAGCAGACCGGCCGGGATCTCCTCGACGGGGACGCCGAGCCACCCGGCCGCGGTGGCGGCGGCGAGGGCGTTGGGTACCTGATGTTCACCGCGCGCGGCGAGCCGGATGTCGGTCTCCCCCCACGGGGTGTGCAGTCGGAACGAGGCACGCAACTGGTCGTCGAGCGCGATTCCGGACGCATGCACGTCCGCCGAGGGGCTCAGTCCGAAGGTCAGCACGCCGGCGTCGGTGCGGTCGGCCATCGCCGCGACCCGGTCGTCGTCGGCGTTGAGCACCGCGAGGCCGTCGACCGGTAGCGACTCCACGAGTTCCCCCTTGGCGCGCGCGACGGACTCGATGTCGCCGAACAGTTCCAGATGCACGCCCTCGACGCGAGTGACGATGCCGACGGTCGGGCGGGCGATACCGCACAGCAAGTCGATGTGCCCGACGCCGCGCGCGCCCATCTCGACCACCACGGCCTCGGTGTCGTCGGGGGCCCCGGCGAGCGTGAGGGGCAGGCCGAGCTCGTTGTTGAACGACTTCTCGCTGGCCGTGGTGCGAAACGTCGTCGCAAGGACACCCGCGAGTAGATCCTTCGTCGATGTCTTGCCCACCGAGCCGGTCACACCGACGACCCTGTCCGGCAGTCGATCGCGGGCGGCCCCGCCGAGGTCGGCGAGCGCCGCGGCGGTGTCGGTGACGGTGATCGCGGGCAGAGTGATACCGGGGAGGGTCCCCTCCGACGTCAGGTATGCGGACGCACCTCCGTCGGCCGCGGCGCGCGCGAACTCATGGCCGTCGCGTGTCGCGACGATCGGCACGAACAACTGACCCGGGCGCATGCTCCGGGAGTCGATGCCGGCACCCTCGATCTGCACGTCGTCGCCGACGAGCCGTCCACCGACGGCCGCAGCGACCTCACTCGCCCTGAAATGCACACCGCAACGCTACAAGCACCGCGTCCGATCGGCTGTTGCGGTGGCCGTATCGTGTCTGCCATGGCTTCACCCCTGCTGCGTCTGGTCGTCCTCTTCGGCGGCGTATCCGCGGAACACGACGTCTCATGCGTCACGGCCGCACATGTGCTCGCAGCCGCCGATCGCAGCAAATACGAGCTGGTGCCGATCGGCATCGCCAAGAACGGGGTGTGGCTGCGCAACGACAAGGCGATCGCGACGCTCGCCGAGGGTGGCGAGCTGCCCGATCGTCTGGAGACCGCGGGAACCGAGGTCGAGCCGCTGGCCGCCATCCGCGGTGATGCCGATGCGTCGACCATCACCGTGGTGTTGCCGCTCCTGCACGGACCGCACGGCGAAGACGGCACCATCCAGGGGGTGCTCGAACTCTTCAAGCTGCCGTATGTGGGCGCCGGGGTGCTGTCGTCGGCGTTGTGCATGGACAAGGCCATGGCCAAGATCGTCGCCGAGCAGGCGGGTATCCCGCAGTGCCGGTGGATCGAATTCCGTGACGGCATCGACGACCCGAACACCATCGTCGCCCGCGCCGTCGACGAACTCGGCCTTCCCGTCTTCGTCAAACCGGCCAACCTCGGGTCGTCGGTGGGCATCAGCAAGGCTCACGACGCATCTGAGCTGGACAAGTCCATCGACCTCGCGCTGCGCTACGACGACGTGGTGATCATCGAGGAGAACGTCACCGCCCGCGAGGTGGAGGTTGCCGTCCTGGGGAATGCCGCGCCGGAGGCGTCGGTCCCCGGTGAGATCCTGCCCGGCAGCGAGTTCTACGACTACGAAGACAAGTACATCACCGGCGCCGCCACCCTTGTCATCCCGGCGGATCTGCCCGCCGAGGTCGTCGGAGAGGTCCGCGAGCTCGCGGCCAAGTCGTTCACCGCGTTGCGCTGCGCGGGCATGGCACGCGTGGACTTCTTCTACGAGGCCGACGGACGCGGCTGGCTGTTGAACGAGGTCAACACGATTCCCGGGTTCACCCCCGCATCGATGTATCCCAAGCTGTGGGAGGCGTCGGGACTGAGCTATCCCGACCTCATCGATCGGCTCGTCACCTTGGCGCTCGACAACCATCGCCGGCGGGTCGGTTTCTCGACCGAGCACTGAGGCCCACGGTCGGCGAGTTTCCGCGCACGGTCGGCGAGTTCGAAGGCCCGGTCGGCGAGATTGTGCGCCCGGTCGGCGCGATTCTGCGCACGATCCGCGGAAGTCTGACGGTAATGTGCTCGACGTGACCGACCCCGACCGCGATGGCATCTCGGCGCTGCGCGTGTTGGTCTATTCGGATCATTCGGACACGCGCGCGGCGGTGATCCGCGCACTGGGCCGCAGTCCCGACCCGGCCCTGCCCGAGCTGAGTTTCGTCGAGGTGGCCACCGCCCCCATGGTGTTCGCGCAACTCGACGCCGGCGTGATCGACGTGGCGATCCTCGACGGTGAGGCGACCCCCGCCGGCGGGATGGGCCTGGCGAAACAGATGAAAGACGAGATCGATCCGTGCCCGCCGACGCTGGTCCTGCTCGGGCGGGCCGACGATCGCTGGCTGGCGGACTGGTCACGGGCCGACGCCACGGCAACGCTGCCGGTCGACCCGATCACGTTGTCGACCACGGTTGTCGAACTCCTCCGAAACGCCGAACTGTAGAAAGCTCGACAACCGGCCCTCCCCCGCTAGTAGGCTTGTGGCACAGCTCACATCAGGCCGCGAATGTGGGGAGCCGCCACCCTATGAATGCCTACGTCCCGATCATGGTTCTCGGGGCAATTGCTGTGGGATTCGCGGTGTTCTCGGTCGGCATCGCGATCCTGGTCGGTCCGAAGCGGTACAACCGCGCCAAATTGGAACCGTATGAGTGTGGCATCGAACCGCTCACGGAATCGCACAGTCTGGCCCCCGGCGGGGCCTCGGTCACCACCACGCCACGCATCACCGATCGCGTGGTCCAGCGCATTCCGGTCAAGTACTACCTGACGGCAATGCTCTTCATCATCTTCGACATCGAGATCGTCTTCCTCTACCCGTGGGCGGTCGCCTTCGACGCTCTCGGATGGTTCGGACTCGCCGCCATGGCGCTGTTCATCGTCAATGTGTCGGTGGCCTACGCCTACGAGTGGCGACGCGGGGGACTGACCTGGGAATGACCATGGTCGCGACGCACGCCCGCCGGGGTTCGCGCCGCGACTGCCGGCACACGCAAGGAGGTTCGCGACATGGGACTCGAGGAGAAACTGCCCAGCGGCTTCCTGCTGAGCACAGTCGAAGATCTGGCCGGGTTCATGCGCAAGGGTTCGTTGTGGCCGGCCACCTTCGGGCTGGCATGCTGCGCCATCGAGATGATGGCGACCACCTCCGGTCGCTACGACCTCGCGCGATTCGGGATGGAGGCGTTCCGTGCCTCACCCCGCCAGGCCGACCTGATGATCGTGGCCGGCCGTGTCAGCCAGAAGATGGCGCCCGTGTTGCGTCAGATCTACGACCAGATGGCCGAGCCCAAATGGGTACTGGCCATGGGTGTTTGCGCGTCGTCGGGCGGCATGTTCAACAATTACGCGATCGTGCAGGGCGTCGACCATGTGGTCCCGGTCGACATCTACCTGCCCGGTTGTCCGCCCCGACCCGAGATGCTTCTCAACGCGATCCTGAAGCTGCACGAGCAGATCGCCCAGATGCCGCTCGGTGTCAATCGTGAACAGGCGATCTGGGCGGCCGAACAGGCGGCGCTGCAATCGAAACCGACGATCGAGATGAAGGGGCTGCTCCGATGACGGCGCCGGGACCGGAGGGAGCGGGCCAATCAGAACCGGCGCCGGGACCGGAGGGAGCGGGCCAATCAGAACCGGCGCCGGGACCGGAGGGAGCGGGCCAATCAGAACCGGCGCCGGGACCGGAGGGAGCGGGCCAATCAGAACCGGCGCCGGGACCGGAGGGAGCGGGCCGATCAGAACCCGCGCCGGGAACCGCCGGCCCGGAGACCGTCGGCACCGCAGGCGAGATGACCAGAGCCGAACAGACCGGTCCCGAGCAGATCGGTGTGCGGCGCGGACTGTTCGGCGTACACGGCAGTGGTGACACCTCGGGCTACGGCGGACTGGTGCAAGCCGTCACGCTCCCGGGCAGTTCCGTCCGCCCCTACGGCGGCTATTTCGACGAGGTTGCCGACGAGCTCGAGGCCGGATTGGCGGAGCTACCCGGGACCGACTACCAGCAGGCCGTCGAGAAGGTGGTGATCTTCCGCGACGAGATGACCCTGCACGTCCATCGCGATCACCTCCGGGCCGTCGCCCTGACGGTACGGAACAGGGACACGCTGCGCTTCGAATTGTGCTTGGGCGTCAACGGGGTTCACTACCCGGACGACCATGGCCGTGAACTCCACGCGGTCTATCCACTGGCCTCCATCACCCACAACCGGCGACTCCGACTCGAGGTGTCCGTCGCCGACGACGACCCGCACATACCGAGCCTCACCGACATCTACCCGACCGACGATTGGCACGAACGCGAGACCTACGACTTCTTCGGCATCGTCTTCGACGGCCACCGGTCGCTGACCCGCATCCAGATGCCCGACGACTGGCAGGGTCACCCGCAGCGAAAGGACTACCCACTCGGCGGTGTCCCGGTGGAGTACAAGGGAACCCGGATCGCACCGCCCGATCAACGGAGGTCCTACAGCTGATGACCACCACCGGCCACGGAAATACTCCCACCCACCATCCCGCGGATGTGCACCCCACCCAGACGTATACCGTCTCCGGCCAGGACTGGGACGAGATCGTCACCGCCGTGCGGGAACGGGCTGCGGCACAACCGGGTGACGAACGCATCGTCGTCAACATGGGTCCCCAGCACCCGTCCACACACGGTGTGCTGCGGCTGATCCTGGAGATCGAGGGCGAGACCGTCACCGAGGCTCGCTGCGGAATCGGCTACCTGCACACCGGGATCGAGAAGAACCTGGAGTACCGGACCTGGACGCAGGGCGTCACCTTTGTCACCCGGATGGATTACCTCTCCCCGTTCTTCAACGAGACTGCCTACTGCCTCGGTGTCGAGCGTCTGCTCGGGATCACCGACGACATCCCCGAGCGCGCCAGTGTGATCCGCGTGATGCTGATGGAACTCAACCGCATCTCATCGCATCTCGTCGCGCTGGCCACCGGCGGTATGGAACTCGGTGCGGTGACGGCGATGTTCCTCGGTTTCCGCGAACGGGAGATGATTCTCGACGTCTTCGAGCACATCACCGGGCTGCGGATGAACCATGCCTACATCCGGCCCGGCGGTGTGTCGCAGGACCTCCCCGACGATGCGACGGACAAGGTCGCCGCACTGCTCGACGTCCTGCCGTCACGCCTCGGTGAACTCGAGGACCTGCTCAACGAGAACTACATCTGGAAGGCCCGCACCCAGGGGGTCGGCTACCTCGATCTCACCGGCTGCATGGCGCTCGGGATCACCGGTCCGGTGCTGCGGTCGACCGGCCTTCCGCACGACCTGCGCAAGTCCCAACCCTATTGCGGATACGAGCATTACGAGTTCGACGTCATCACCGAGAACACCTGCGACTCCTACGGGCGCTACCTGATCCGGGTCAAGGAGATGCAGGAGTCGGTACGGATCGTGCGACAGTGCCTCGACCGCCTGCGTCCGGGTCCGGTGATGGTGGCCGACCGTAAGCTCGCCTGGCCCGCCGACCTCGCCCTCGGACCCGACGGTCTGGGCAACTCGCCGGAGCACATCGCGAAGATCATGGGTACCTCGATGGAGGCGCTGATCCACCACTTCAAGCTGGTGACCGAAGGCATGCGGGTCCCTGCCGGACAGTGCTACGTCGCCGTGGAGTCCCCCCGCGGGGAACTCGGTGTCCACATGGTCAGCGACGGCGGCACACGACCGTACCGGGTGCACTACCGGGACCCGTCGTTCACCAATCTGCAAGCGGTGGCGGCGATGTGCGAAGGCGGCATGGTCGCCGACGTGATCACCGCCGTCGCCAGCATCGACCCGGTGATGGGAGGGGTTGACCGATGACCGATCCGGTGTTCGTGGATTTGACCGCGCCGCCTGCAGACGGCGTCCCGCCAGAGATACCGGCGCCACACCCGACGATCCGTTTCGACGGTCCCGCCGGTTATCCCGACGATGTCGGCCGTCGACTCGCCGCCGACGCCGCCGACATCATCGCCCGCTATCCGCGGTCCCGGTCGGCGCTGCTCCCCCTTCTCCATCTGGTGCAATCCGAGGACGGCCAAATCACCCGGGCCGGCGTCAGGTTCTGCGCCGACCAGCTGGACCTGACCACGGCCGAAGTGTCCGCGGTCGCCACGTTCTATTCGATGTACCGCCGCTCCCCGACCGGCGAGTACCTCGTCGGGGTCTGCACCAACACGCTGTGCGCGGTGATGGGCGGCGACGAGATCCTGGCCGCCGTCGCCGACCACCTCGGCATCTCTCCGGGCGAGACGTCGGCCGACGGACGGATCACACTCGAACACGTCGAGTGCAACGCCGCATGCGATTTCGCGCCGGTCGTGATGGTGAACTGGGAGTTCTTCGACAACCAGACCCCAACCAGCAGTGTGGAACTGGTCGAGGATCTGCGCGCGGGCGTCCCTCTCACGCCGGCCCGTGGTACCGGCACCGTGTGCTCCTTCCGGCAGACCGCCCGGCTGCTCGCCGGGCTTCCCGAGAGGGAGGAGCGGACATGACCGGCACGTCGCCGCACGATGAGCTCGTGAACGGCGCCGAGCCCGCCCGACCACCGGTACTCACTCGGTTCTGGTCGGAGCCGGATTCCTGGACACTGCGGAACTACGAGTCGCACAACGGTTATGCCGCATTGAGGGTGGCGCTCGCCACCCCGCCCGACGACATCATCGCTCTGGTCAAGGCGTCCGGGCTGCGCGGCCGCGGCGGCGCGGGTTTTCCGGTCGGGATGAAATGGTCGTTCATTCCTCAGCAGGATCCCGACCAGCCGGCCGATCCCGCGGCGCCTCCGCACTACCTGGTGGTCAACGCCGACGAGTCCGAACCGGGCACCTGCAAGGACATGCCCTTGATGCTGTCCTCGCCACACTCGTTGATCGAGGGTGCGATCATCGCCGCCTACGCGATCCGGGCGTCGCACGCCTTCATCTATCTGCGCGGCGAGGTGGCATCGGTGCTGCGCCGGATGCGCGCTGCCGTCGACGAGGCCGGGGCGGCAGGCTATCTCGGCCACGACATCCTCGGATCCGGATTCGATCTCGACCTGGTGGTTCATGCCGGCGCCGGGGCTTACATCTGCGGCGAGGAGACGGCGCTGCTCGACTCGCTGGAGGGCCGCCGCGGACAGCCGCGCCTGCGTCCGCCGTTCCCGGCGGTCGCCGGTCTGTACGCGAGTCCGACGGTGGTCAACAACGTCGAATCCATTGCCAGTGTGCCGCCGATCATCCGCAACGGTGTCGACTGGTTCCGGGCGATGGGGACCGAGAAGTCGCCCGGTTTCACGCTGTACTCCCTCTCCGGCCATGTCGCCCGCCCCGGTCAGTACGAGGCACCCCTGGGAATCACGTTGCGGGAACTGCTGGATCGGGCCGGCGGTGTGCGGTCGGGACATCGACTGAAGTTCTGGACACCAGGCGGGTCGTCGACTCCGATCCTCACCGATGAACACCTCGATGTGCCGCTCGACTACGAGGGTGTCGGCGAGGCCGGTTCGATGCTCGGCACCAAGGCACTGCAGATCTTCGACGAGACGACGTGTGTGGTGCGCGCCGTGCTGCGGTGGACCGAGTTCTACGCTCACGAATCCTGCGGAAAGTGCACACCCTGCCGGGAGGGCACATATTGGCTCGTTCAGTTGTTACGGCGCCTCGAGGCGGGTGACGGACGTCCGGAGGATCTCGACACCCTGTCCGACGTCACCAACACCATCGTCGGGAAATCCTTCTGCGCGTTGGGCGACGGCGCCGGAAGCCCGATCGTGTCGTCGCTCAAGTATTTCCGTGACGAGTATCTGGCCCATGTGGAGGACGGGTGCTCGTTCGATCATCACCGGTCGACGCTGTTCGCCGAATCGGCCACTGCGGGAGGAGATGCGCGATGACCGCGGTAGACGACTCCACCACCGGGCAGAAGCCCGGTCTCGTGTCGGTGACCATCGACGGCGTCGGGATCGCGGTGCCACCGGGCACCCTCGTGATCCGGGCCGCCGAGATGATCGGGACGCAGATACCGCGGTTCTGCGACCATCCGCTCCTGGATCCGGTCGGCGCCTGTCGCCAATGCCTCGTGGAGGTCGAGGGACAACGCAAGCCCCTCGCCTCGTGCACCACGGTGGTCACCGACGGCATGGTGGTACACACCCAGCGCAGCTCCGAGGTAGCCGAGAAGGCCCAGCGCGGGGTGATGGAACTCCTGCTCATCAACCATCCCCTCGACTGCCCGGTCTGCGACAAGGGCGGTGAATGCCCGCTACAGAACCAGGCGATGTCGTCGGGGCGCGACGACTCACGCTTCACCGGGGCGAAGCGAACCTTCACCAAGCCGGTCCCGTTGTCGTCGGAGGTGCTGCTCGATCGGGAGAGATGTGTGCTCTGCGCGCGCTGCACTCGATTCTCCGAGCAGGTCGCAGGCGATCCGCTCATCGGCTTCGGCGATCGCGGAGCGCTGCAACAGGTCACCATCTACCAGGACGACCCGTTCGAGTCGTACTTCTCCGGCAACACGGTGCAGATCTGCCCGGTGGGCGCGCTGACAAGTACCGCCTATCGCTTTCGGGCCCGCCCGTTCGACCTGGTGTCGTCGCCCAGCGTCTGCGAGCACTGCGCCAGCGGTTGCGCACAACGGACCGATCATCGTCGCGGAAAGGTGTTGCGGCGCCTGGCCGGAGACGACCCCGACGTCAATCAGGAATGGAACTGCGACAAGGGACGGTGGGCGTTTGCCTACGCCACCGCCGACGATCGGCTGACCGGACCGATGATCCGCAGGCCCGACGGCACACTCGCCGAGGTCTCGTGGGCGCACGCCCTGCGGCACGCCGCCGAGGGGCTCGCCGCGGCCCGCGGTCGGACCGCGGTGCTGACCGGCGGCCGGCTGACCGCGGAGGACGCGTACGCGTACTCGCGTTTCGCCCGTACTGTCCTCGACACCAACGACATCGACTTCCGCGCTCGCGACCACAGCGCCGAGGAAGCCGACTTCCTCGCGACCCACATCGCGGCCCGGCCCGACGACGTGACCTACCGTGAGCTCGGTGCCGCCCCGGCCGTGCTGCTCGTGGCGTTCGAACCCGAAGAGGAATCACCGATCGTCTTCTTACGGCTGCGCCGGGCAGTGCGTACCGCTGGCCAGCAGGTCACTGCGGTCGCCGCCGTTCGCAGCGCCGGGGTCGCGAAGCTGAACGGTACACTCGTACCGACCGTGCCGGGAGATGAACCGGCCGTGCTCGATTCGGATGCCGTCGCCGACGCTGTTTCCGCCGAGGGGTCCGTCATCGTGGTCGGCGAGCGGCTGGCGTCCGTTCCCGGCGGCCTCACCGCCGCCGTCCGGCTCGCCGAGCGCACCGGCGCACGGCTGGCCTGGATTCCCCGGCGCGCCGGGGAACGCGGTGCGCTCGAGGTCGGTGCGGCTCCCAACCTGCTGCCGGGTGGTCGTCCCGTCGCGGACCTGTCCGCACGAACCGAGATCGCGTTGGCGTGGCAGGTCGCCGATCTGCCCAGCGTCCCCGGTCGCGACACTGCGGCGATCCTGGAAGCGACACTGCGTCAGGAGATCTCCGCTCTGGTGGTCGCCGGGGTGGAGATCGACGACCTACCGGACCCCGCGTCGGCCGCCGCGGCGCTGGCCGAGGCGGACTTCGTGGTGAGCCTGGAGATGCGGCGCAGCGCGGTCACCGAGCACGCGGACGTGGTGTTCCCGGTGGCAGCGGCCGCGGAGAAGCCCGGCATGTTCGTCGACTGGGAGGGACGTGCCCGGCCGTTCATGACGGCACTCCCCGAGGTCGGGACACTCTCGGACCACCGCGTACTCGATGCGTTGGCCACGCAGATGGGGTGGCGTTGCGGTGCGAGGACCCGACCGCCATCCGAGGCGATCTCGAACGTATCGGGGCATGGCGGGGGACGCGGCCCACGATGCCCGCGGTCGAGTCGAGGTCCATCCCCCGGCA
The DNA here is from genome assembly GCF_009862785.1 of Gordonia sp. SID5947. Classification (NCBI taxonomy): domain Bacteria; kingdom Bacillati; phylum Actinomycetota; class Actinomycetes; order Mycobacteriales; family Gordoniaceae; genus Gordonia; species Gordonia sp. SID5947. The sequence continues at coordinate 3,117,984 of NZ_WWHU01000001.1, forward strand.
GGGTGGGACCGAGACCCGTCGGGCGGTGCTCGCCACGTGGCGGATGCTGCTCGACGCCGGCCGAATGCAGGACGGCGAACCACATCTCGCGGGCACGGCGCGTACTCCGGTCGCCCGTATGTCGCCGGCCACGGCCGCCGGTATCGGTGCCACCGCCGGGAACGATGTCGAGGTGGGCACCGATCGCGGCGCCATCACGCTGCCCCTGGAGATCGTGGAGATGGCCGACGGTGTGGTCTGGATACCGATGAACGCACCGGGCAAGGGCGTGTACCCGCACCTACGGGCGCGCGCGGGCGATGTGATCGTCATAGCTCCGGCCACCACTCGGGAGGCAGGATGAACTTCCCCACCCTCGCCGACTTCGGCCATGATCCCTGGTGGCTCATCCTGCTCAAGGCGGTGGGCGTCTTCGCCTTCCTCGTCGCGAACCCTCTCGCGGCCATCCTGATCGAGCGAAAGATCATGGCGCGGATGCAGACCCGGATCGGGCCCAACCGGGTCGGGCCGCGCGGGCTGCTGCAGAGTCTCGCCGACGGCGTGAAACTCGCGCTCAAAGAAGGCATCATCCCGTCGGGCGTCGACAAACCGATCTACCTGCTCGCGCCGATCATCGCGGTGGTTCCTGCGATCATGGCATTCGCAGTCATCCCGTTCGGTCCGATGGTGTCGGTGTTCGGACATCAGACCCCCCTGCAGCTCACCGATCTTCCGGTGGGCGTGCTCTACGTCCTCGCGATCACCTCGGTCGGTGTGTACGGCATCGTGCTGGCCGGATGGTCGTCGGGCTCGACGTATCCGCTTCTCGGCGGTCTGCGTTCGACGGCCCAGGTGATCTCCTACGAGATCGCGATGGGCCTGACATTCGCCGCGGTGTTCCTCGACGCGACCACGATGTCGACGTCGGGCATCGTGGCTGCGCAAGAACACCATTGGTACGTCCTGCTGCTGTTGCCGTCGTTCGTGATCTACGCGATCTCGATGGTCGGCGAGACCAATCGCGCGCCGTTCGACCTGCCCGAGGCCGAGGGCGAGCTCGTCGGTGGATTCCACACCGAGTATTCGTCGCTCAAGTTCGCGATGTTCATGCTGGCCGAGTACATCAACATGGTCACCGTCTCGGCGTTGGCCACCACGCTGTTCCTCGGCGGCTGGCAGGCGCCGTGGCCGATCAGCATGTTCGACTGGGCCAACTCCGGCTGGTGGCCGATCCTCTGGTTCACCGTCAAGGTCTGGGTCTTTCTGTTCGTCTTCATCTGGCTGCGGACCAGCCTGCCGCGACTGCGCTACGACCAGTTCATGAACCTCGGCTGGAAGGTGCTGATCCCGATCTCGCTCACGTGGGTGATGGTGGTGGCCGTCATCCGAGCCGCGATCGGCACGTCCGACGACGATGATCTGGCCCGATCCCTGGTGTCGGCCGGCGCCGGCCTCGTGGTGACCGCCCTGATCGGCTACGCCATCTGGCGGCTGATGCGGCTGCCCCGGGTCTCGCTACGCGACTCCTCCGTCGCCGCTACTCGACCGGCGGGCCAAGGGGCTACCCGAGCGGCGGAGGAAGCCTTCGACCCGATGGCCGGCGGATTCCCGGTCCCGCCGATGCCCGGACAGGTTCTTCCGAGTGCGCCTGTCCAGAAACCTCCGTCCGACCCCGCGAAGGAGACGACCGATGCCTGAGTTCCTCAAACCGATCAGCGGTCTCGGGGTGACCTTTTCGTCGATGTTCGCCCCGACGATCACCGAGCAGTATCCCGAGGAGAAAACGCCCACGGCGCCTCGATATCACGGTCGGCATCAGCTCAACCGGCATCCCGACGGGCTGGAGAAGTGCATCGGCTGCGAGCTGTGCGCGTGGGCCTGCCCCGCCGATGCCATCTACGTCGAAGGCGCCGACAACACCGATACCGAACGTTATTCGCCCGGGGAGCGCTACGGTCGCGTCTACCAGATCAACTACCTACGTTGCATCGGTTGCGGCCTGTGCATCGAGGCGTGTCCGACCCGCGCCCTCACCATGACCAACGACTACGAGATGGCCGACGACAACCGGGCCGACCTCATCTACGAAAAGGACCGCCTGCTTGCACCATTGGAGCCCGGGGCAACCCCGGCGCCCCACGACATGGCACCCGGTTCCACCGAGGAGAACTACTACCGGGGCGAGGTGTCGAAAGACGGTCAGCTCATCGCGAAGGAAGATTCGTGACAGCGACAGTGACCGCCGAGATCGTTCAGACGTCGACGGGTGAGGCCGTACAGTTCTGGGTGCTCGGCGTGGTCGCGGTCGCCGGCGCACTGGGGGTCGTGTTCGCCACCAAAGCCGTGTACTCGGCCATCTTCCTGGCGACCACCATGATCGTGCTCGCCGTGTTCTACGTTGCCCAGGGTGCGCTGTTCCTCGGAGTCGTCCAGGTGGTGGTCTACACCGGCGCGGTGATGATGCTGTTCCTGTTCGTGCTGATGCTGATCGGCGTCGACTCCTCGGATTCGTTGGTGGAAACCCTTCGCGGGCAGCGTGTCGCGGCAGTCGTCCTGGGAATCGGGTTCGGTGTCCTGCTGATAGCGGCGACCGCGAATGCGTCGTTGGCCGTGTTCGCGGGGGCGCCGTCGACGGCCGGGCCGAATATTCCCGCGACCGCCTCCGACGGCAACATCGAGGCGCTCGCACGGCTCATCTTCGTCCGCTATCTGTGGGCTTTCGAGCTCACCGGTGCGCTGCTGATCGCCGCGACCCTCGGTGCGATGGTTCTGGCGCACCGGGAACGCTTCGGGCCGAGGCGGAGTCAGCGCGAGTTGTCGGAGGAGCGCTTCCGCCAGGGCGTGGACATGACGCCGATGCCGAGTCCGGGGGTGTACGCCCGTCACAACGCGGTCGACGTGCCCGCGCTGCTGCCCGACGGCACGCCGTCGGAGCTTTCGGTGAACCCGACACTGCGTCCGCGACCGGCCCCCACGCCGCCTCCGCCGGAGCGGCACGGCATCCACCGCACGCCGGGGAAGGCGGGGCGATGAATCCCGAGAACTACCTGTATCTCTCGGCACTGCTGTTCAGCATCGGTGCCGCCGGGGTACTGCTGCGCCGCAACGCGATCGTGGTCTTCATGTGTATCGAGTTGATGCTCAACGCGGCAAACCTGGCATTCGTCACCTTCGCCCGGATGCACGGGTCGTTGGACGGTCAGGTCATCGCGTTCTTCACCATGGTCGTCGCAGCGGCCGAGGTGGTGGTGGGTCTGGCGATCATCATGACCATCTTCCGGTCGCGGCGGTCGGCCTCGGTCGACGGCACAGATCTGCTGAAGCGGTAAGGAGGCACGGTGAGCACTGAGGCGACTGCGGATCTGCTCTGGCTGGTGCCGGCACTACCCCTGTTGGGTGCGGTGGTCCTGCTGCTGTCGGGCCGGCGCACCGACCGGTGGGGACATCTGCTGGGCACGGGCCTGGCGCTCGCGTCGTTCGTTCTCGGTCTCGTCATGTTCTTCGGGATGCTCGGCCGGCCCACCGATGACCGTGCGGTCCACCGAATACTGTTCTCCTGGGTCCCGGTCGGTGAGTTACACGTGGACTTCGGATTGCAGCTCGATCAGTTGTCGATGTGCTTCGTCCTGCTCATCACGGGCGTCGGATCGCTCATCCACATCTACTCGATCGGGTACATGGCCGACGACCCCGACCGGCGGCGATTCTTCGCCTATCTCAATCTGTTCCTGGCCGCCATGCTGATCCTGGTGTTGGCCGACAACTACCTCGGGCTCTACCTCGGATGGGAGGGCGTTGGCCTGGCGTCGTACCTGCTGATCGGCTTCTGGCAGTACAAGCCGACGGCCGCCACCGCCGCGAAGAAGGCGTTCGTGGTCAACCGGGTCGGCGACATCGGGCTTGCCGTGGCGTTGATGATCATGTTCGCCACCTTCGGTGCGGTCTCCTTCGAGACCGTGTTCGCCGGCGCCGGCCAGGCCGGGCAGAACGTACTCACCGCACTGGGTTTCGTGCTGTTGCTGGCGGCCTGCGGAAAGTCCGCGCAGGTGCCGCTGCAATCGTGGCTCGGTGACGCGATGGAGGGCCCGACACCGGTGTCGGCGCTCATCCATGCCGCCACCATGGTGACCGCCGGCGTGTACCTCATCGCACGGTCCGGTCCGATCTTCGACCTCGCCCCGGCAGCACAGGTCGGGGTCACCGTGGTCGGTGCGGTCACCCTGTTGTTCGGCGCCGTGATCGGTTGCGCCAAGGACGACATCAAGAAGGCGCTGGCGGCGTCGACGATGAGTCAAATCGGCTACATGATCCTCGCCACCGGACTCGGCCCGGCCGGTTACGCGTTCGCGATCATGCATCTGCTGACCCACGGGTTCTTCAAGGCGGGACTGTTCCTCGGCGCCGGATCGGTGATGCACGGGATGAACGACGAGACCGACATGCGACGCTTCGGCGGTCTGCGTACCGTCATGCCGATCACGTTCGTGACCTTCGGCCTCGGATACCTCGCGATCATCGGCGTGCCCCCGTTTGCCGGATTCTTCTCGAAGGACCCGATCATCGAGGCGGCGTTCGCATCCGGTGGCGCCGACGGTTGGCTGCTCGGCGGTGCGGCGCTGCTGGGCGCCGGCATCACCGCCTTCTACATGACGCGGGTGATGCTGTTGACGTTCTTCGGTGAGCGACGCTGGCGCCAGGACCTGCATCCGCACGAGTCACCCGGCACCATGACCGTACCGATGATCCTGATCGCGATCGGCTCGGTGATCTCCGGTGCGCTACTGGCATGGGGTGATTCGCTGGTCCACTGGCTCGAACCGGTGGTCGGCGAGGAACACCACGAGCTGGCGGTACCGACCTGGGTGGTCACGGTGACGATCCTCGCCGTGGTCGCGCTCGGGGTCGGACTCGCCTGGCGCCAGTACGCCACTCGTCCCGTTCCGGAGGTCGCACCCGAGGACGTGTCCGCGCTCACCGTGGCGGCACGGCGCGATCTGTACGGTGATGCGGTCAACGAGAACCTGCTGATGCGACCCGGCCAGGAAGTGACGCGCGGGCTCGTGCTCGTCGAGAACGACGGTGTGGACGGTCTCACCACAGGCCTCGGTCGTGCGATCGGCGCACTGTCGCAACGAATACGCGGCTGGCAGAACGGGTATGTCCGGTCCTACGCCTTGTCGATGTTTGCCGGCGCCGTCCTGATCGTCGCGATGGTGATGGTGGTGAACGTCCTGTGAGCGTGCCGTGGCTGAGCATCCTGTGGCTGCTCCCGGCGGTCGGTTCCGTTGCGGTGCTGGCGATCCCGAACACGCGGCCGGACATCGCGAAATGGCTCGGGCTGGTGGTCTCGATCGCGGTCTTCGCCGTCGCGCTGGGAATCGCGATCGGCTTCGAGCCGGACGGCGCGCGCTACCAATTCGTCGAGGACCACAGTTGGATACCGGCGTTCGGAACCCGATACGCCCTCGGACTCGACGGCATCGGTCTGGTGCTGGTACTCCTCACCGCGGTGCTGTTGCCGCTGCTGATCCTGGCCGGTTGGAACGACGCGGATCATGCCGGCTCGCTGGATCATTCGGGGGGTCGGCGCCAGAAGGGCCCACACACCTACGTAGCGCTGACGCTCGCGGTCGAGGCCATGGTGCTGATGAGCTTCGTCGCCCTCGACATCTTGTTGTTCTACATCTTCTTCGAGGCGATGCTGATCCCGATGTACTTCCTCATCGGCGGCTTCGGCACCGGGGCGAACGGCACCGGCCGGTCCCGGGCAGCGGTGAAGTTCCTGCTGTACAACCTGTTCGGCGGCCTGATCATGCTGGCCGCGGTGATCGGTCTGTACGTGGTGACCGCGCGGTCGGGTCTCGGCGTCGACGGTGGTGGCACCTTCGACCTGCGAGCCGTCGTCGATGCCGTGTCATCGGGACAACTCGACGCCGGCGGCGGCCTGCTGAAGCTGCTCTTCCTCGGTTTCATGTTCGCGTTCGCAGTGAAAGCGCCGCTGTGGCCGTTCCATTCATGGCTTCCCGATGCCGCGGTCGCGGCCACCCCGGCCAGTGCCGTACTGATGATGGCCGTGGTCGACAAGGTCGGCACCTTTGCGATGCTGCGCTACTGCCTGCAACTGTTCCCCGACGCGGCACGGTATTTCGCGCCGCTCATCGCGGCGCTCGCGGTGATCGGCATCGTCTACGGCGCGATTCTCGCGATCGGGCAGACCGATGTGATGAGGCTGATCGCCTATACGTCCATCTCGCATTTCGGCTTCATCATCCTGGGCATCTTCGCCCTCACGACGCAGGGACAGACCGGCTCGACGCTCTACATGGTCAATCACGGGATCTCCACGGCCGCACTGTTCCTGATCGCCGGGTTCCTGGTGTCACGCCGCGGCAGCCGGCTCATCGCCGACTACGGGGGCGTACAGAAGATCGCCCCGATGCTGGCCGGTACGTTCCTCGTCGCAGGCCTCGCCACCTTGTCCCTGCCGGGGCTCTCGCCGTTCATCAGTGAGTTCCTCGTCCTCATCGGCACATTCACCCGATACCCGGTGGCCGCGATCATCGCGACCAGTGCGCTGGTGCTGTCCGCGATCTACGTGTTGTGGCTCTATCAGAGGATGATGGGTGGCCCGGCGAAGCAGTTGGAGGGGCCGGGCGCGGCGACACGGTCGATGCGTGATCTGCACGGGCGGGAGCTGGTGGTGGTGACGCCGTTGATCGCGCTGCTACTGGTCTTCGGGTGTATCCGAAACCGTTGCTCGAGCTCATCGATCCGGCGGTCTCGCACACGATGACCACCATTCACGAGCCGGACCCGCGCCCCACGGTCGCGGTGCCGACGGATCGGGTACCGACAGAAGGGGTGCCGAAGTGACCTCCGAGTATCTCGCCGCCGTGGACCCGCCGGCCTTCGAAACCCCCGGCGTGGAATACGGTCTGCTGTCGCCGATGCTGATCGTCTTCGGGGTGGCCGTCGTCGGCGTGCTGGTGGAGGCGTTCGCGCCCCGCCGGTTTCGCTACCCGACGCAGCTGACACTCGCTCTCGGCGGTCTGGTGGCCGCGTTCGTGGCGTTGGTACTCGTCACGGTCGCCGAGACACGCGACGGCGGCAACGGCCAGGTCGCGATGTCGGGTGCGGTCGTCATCGACCGTCCGACCCTGTTCCTGCAGGGCCTCCTGTTGCTCATCTCGATCCTGGCGATCGCGTTCATGGCCGAGCGACGACTCGAACGGGTGGTCGCCGCGCCGGCGATCACGCTACGGGTCAGCGACGGTCCCGGCGCCGCCGCGCGGGCCACCCTTGACTCGGTCGACACCGATATGTTCACCCCGTCGGGCGCCTCGGTCCCCAACACCGACGCCGAATTCGAGGCGACCCGGGCGGGTGCCATCACCACCGAGGTCTTCCCCCTGACCCTGCTCGCCGTCGGCGGCATGCTGCTCTTCCCGGCGTGCGGCGACCTGCTCACGATGTTCATCGCGCTGGAGGTCTTCTCCCTCCCTCTGTATCTGCTGTGCGGTCTCGCACGTCGCCGGCGACTGATCTCCCAGGAGGCGTCGCTCAAGTACTTCCTCCTCGGAGCGTTCTCGTCGGCCTTCTTCCTCTTCGGTGCCGCCTTCGCCTATGGTGCGACCGGCTCGCTGCAACTCGCGGAGATCGGAAGGTCCGTGGGTGCACCGGGGACCGACACGACGCTCCCGCTGATCGCACTGGGCCTGCTGTCGGTCGGCCTGATGTTCAAGATCGGCGCGGTGCCGTTCCATTCGTGGATCCCGGATGTGTACCAGGGCGCCCCCACCGCGGTCACGGCGTTCATGGCGGCGGCCACCAAGATCGCCGCGTTCGGGGCCCTGCTGCGGGTGTTCTATGTGGGTTTCCCGGACCTGAAGAACGATTGGGAGCCTGCGCTCTGGGCAGTCGCGATCGCCACCATGCTGGCAGGCGCAGTGATGGCGGTGACACAGACCGACGTCAAACGAATGCTCGCCTACTCGTCGATCACGCATGCCGGGTTCATTCTGTTGGGACTCATCGCCTTCGACGCTGCCGGGCTCGCCGCGACCATGTTCTACCTGGCCGCCTATGCGTTCTCGACGTTCGGGGCCTTCGCCACGGTGGCCGTGGTGCGTGAGCCCGACCGGGTCTCCGGACCGCATCTGTCGGGTCGTGAGGCCACCGAGATCGCCCAGTGGGCCGGGCTCGGACGACGGTATCCCCTTGTCGGCGCGATGTTCTCGATGTTCTTGCTCGCTTTTGCGGGCATCCCGTTGACGAGCGGGTTCATCGCCAAATTCGATGTCTTCGCCGCATCCGCCGGCGCCGGAGGCGGGGTGCTGGTGGTGATCGGCGTCATCAGCAGCGCCATCGCCGCGTACTTCTACATCCGGATCATCGTCGCGATGTTCTTCGCCGACGTGCCGGTCGACGCACCCCACGTCGTGAAGCCGAGTGTGCTGACGACGTCGTCGATCGCCGTTTGCACCGTCGTGACCATCGTGGCGGGGATCTTCCCGCAGCCACTGTTGGAGCTCGCGGAGAACGCCGCCCAGTTCATGTCGTGAGAGAGTAGAAGCGGTGGAGACCGACCCGCGAGCCAGCCTCGCTCAGCGTCTCGATGCCCTCTACGCCGACGCCGGTTCACCGCCGCTCAAGGCGGTCAGCAGCCGAGCGACCCGGGAGTTGCGCGCGCGCAACCCACGTGGTCGCGAGGTGACGGCACAACGCATTTCCGACTGGCGCCTCGGGCGCAGTGTCCCCGCCAAGTTCGACGGGCTCTCGGCAGTGCTGAGTGTGCTGATCGCGGAAGCCAGGCGCAACCATCCCGAACCCACCCTGACCGGGTTGTACTCGGCGACCGACTGGCGGGCACGCTGGGAAACCGCGCAACGCGGCCGTTCGGTGTCGCAACCGACGGCGGCGGCGACATGTCCATACCCGGGGCTGGCCGCGCTGACGATCAGCGACAGTGAATTCTTCGCGGGCCGGGAGAGCCAGGTCGAGATGCTGGTCGACCGCTTCACACGCAATGTCGGGAGCGGCCACCTGATCATGCTGGTCGGCGCGTCCGGCTCGGGTAAATCCTCGCTGCTACAAGCAGGTTTCGCCGCAGCGATCCGCGACGAGTACGACGTCCTGCTGGTCACGCCGCCGAACGTCGCGGCCGAGGACCTCGAATCGTGGGCCCAGGACCGCGCTGCCGAGGACAAGCCGTTCGTCCTGGTCATCGACCAGCTCGAAGAACTCTTCGTCGCTCCGTTCGACGAGCAGTATGCCTCGCACTACATCGACGTACTCCAGCGGTTGGCGTCGCACGGCACCGTCGGAACGGCCACCTGCGCCGGTGTGGTCGGGGCGCTGCGCGCCGATTTCTACGCCCAGGCGGCCCAGCATCCGACGCTCGCGACAGCGCTCGAGAACAACCAGATGCTGCTCGGGCCGCCCACCACAGCCGAGCTGACCGCCGCGATCGTCGAGCCGGCGAGGACTTCCGGTATGACGATCGGGGACGGCCTCGTCGAACTCGTCCTGACCGACCTCGGCGCGAGGGGCAGCGGCGAATCCGAGTCGGTACCGGCAGGGACGTTTCCGCTACTGGCGCACGCGCTTCGGAGCACGTGGCACTTCCGCGACGGAAATGTGCTGAGCGTGCGGGCCTACGAGCGGGCGGGTGGCGTACGCGGAGCCATCGCCGGCAGCGCCGAACAGCAATGGAGTTCGTTCAGCGCGCAGGAGCAGGACACCGCCCGCACGATTCTGCTGCAACTCGTGACGCCGGTACCCGACGGGTCTGCGGTCGCGCGACACGTCGACCGCGACGAGCTGTACCGACATTGCGACAGCGACGAATCGGCCGACACGGTGCTCGATGCGCTCGCCGAGGCACGGATCATCACGCTCGATGCGCACGGAACCTCCCTCGCACACGATGCCGTCATCGGCGCGTGGCCGCGGCTTTCCGAGTGGATTGCCGAGGATCGCGAGGACGCGCTCACCCGACATCGGATCGAGCGTGACGCCGACGAGTGGGCAGCGGCAGATCACGAGCGGTCGCTGCTGTACCAGGGCAGCCGGCTGACGATTGCGAGCGATCTGCGCACGCGAGCACCGTCGTCGCTGCGCCCGCGTGCGATCGAGTTCATCGACGCCGCGCAGCTCGTCCGGCGCAACCAGACCCATGCCCGACGCGCACTGGCGGTCTTCCTGGTGATCGGGGTGGTGGTGACCTCGGTATTGGCACTCATATCACTGCGGCAGGCGCACAAGGCCGAACAAGAAAGGGCCGACGCCCAATTCGACACCCTGATCGCAACCGGACTACGCGAGCAGTCCAGCAACCCCACCGAATCGGCACAACTCGCGCTCGCCGCCGACACCGTGCGCCCGGACGACACCAGAGCACGCGGCCTGCTGCTGGCGTCGCAGTCCTCGCCGCTGGCGTCGACCGTCGACGCGCACCGCGGAGCGGTCTACTCGACAGCGCGGTCCGCGTCCGGACTCGTCGCGTCCGGCGGGTACGACAACACCGTCCGGTTGTGGCGACGTAGCCCGAACCGTGGACTGGTGGCCGTCGCTCCGCCACTCACGACGCCGTCGTGGGTCACATGCGTCACGTTCTCGCCCGACGGGACACGGCTGTATGCCACCGACGCCACCGGTCGGGTCCGTGTCTGGGATGTCTCCGAACCCGCCCATCCGAAGCGCCTGAGTCCGATCGACGTCGGCCATGTGGGCACCGCCTACGACGTCGCGGTTCGCGGCGACGGACGCTGGATCGCGACCGCGGGCGACGACCGTACGGTGCGCCTCCACGACCTGGAGACCGACCAGACTCGCGTGTTGTCCGGTCACGAGGGACCCGTGCGCACCGTCGAGTTCAGTCCCGACGGAAACACGCTGGTGAGCGGTAGTGACGATCGCACCGCGCGGACCTGGGACACCTCGGACCCGGCAACCGCCCATGCCGTCGGAGCACCGCTGACCGGGCAGACGTTGACGATCCACTCGGTCGCCTTCAGCCCCGACGGGTCGACGTTGGCCACGGCAAGCGACGACCAGACCTTCCGACTGTGGTCGATACGCAACCCCGGCGACGTCGTCCCGCTGAGTCCGCCGGTGGCCGCACACTCCGCGGCGGTGTGGTCGCTGGCGTTCTCCCCGGATGGGTCGATGCTCGCGACCGCGGCCTGGGACGGCATCGCGAAGCTGTGGAGTCTGGACGATCCACGGAGCCCGATCATGCTGGGACAGCCCATGAGTGGCAGCGGCGGAGGACTCACCACCGTCTCGTTCGCCGACGACACGCACGTGATCACCGGCGGTCAGGACGGCAACGTGCGGACGTGGACGCTGGCACCGGCGGCCGTCGCAGGCCACACGCGACGAGTTCAGGCACCGGCGTTCGACTCGGCCGGCGACCTGATGGCCACCGGCTCATGGGACGGGCAGGTCCTTCTGTGGGACACCTCGAGTTCGACCCCGACGCTCATCGGACCGGTCGCCCCGCTCGGCGGGAGCGTCCGCATCGAGAACGTCGCCCTGGCCCCCGACGGCAGAACCCTCGCGGTGACCACGCTCGACTCCGGTGCGGTCACCCTGATCGATACCAGCACTCCCGCCGCACCCCGGTACCTGACCAGACTCCCCAATCCGCGGGCGAGATACGCCCACGCGATCGCGTTCTCCCCCGACTCGTCGACCCTGGCCACCGCCTCCGACGACACGAGTGTCCAGCTGTGGGATCTCACCGTGCCGAATGCACCGGTTCCGCGGGGCGACCCGTTGACCGGACCGGCAGGCTGGATCAACGCGGTGGCGTTCGCCCCCGACGGTTCCCGGCTCTTCGCGGCCTCCACCGACCGACACGTACACATGTGGGACCTCGACGGCGGGCGTCCGGCGTCGAGGATCGTCGACGAGCAGGGCGGCCCGGTCAACACCTTGTCGATCAACGCCGACGGCACGCTCCTCGCGGCCGCCGGGGACGACCTGATGATCCATGTGCTGCAGCTCGACGGCGACGCGGTGCGGGAAGTCTCTCGCGTGAAGGGTCACGAGAGCACCATCCGATCGGTGAGCTTCGATTCGACGTCGAACCTGTTGGCGTCCGGCAGTGACGACCAGACGGTCCGATTGTGGTCCGTCGATGGCGCGGGGGCGCCGACCGCCATCGGCAACTCGCTGTCCCCCACCGGGACGGTGCGCTGGCGGGTCGCGTTCAACCCACGAGGGGTCTTGACCGCGGGCGGCGAGAACGGAGCGCTGCGCTGGTGGACCACCGACGAGGATGCCACCGCGGACCGCGTGTGCACGGCGACATATGGCACAAAGCTCGACACCGACGAGCAGGCGTGGGACTCCGCGCTCACCGATGCCTGCGACTAGCCGCGATCGCGTCCCGGCCGGCACCGCCGACGCGCGTCCGATACGGAGCTGCCGCATGGCGAGTCCCCCAACGACTCGCCATGCGGCAGTGCCAACTGATCGGTTGTTACCCGATGGCTCAGGCGCCGAGGGTGAGAACCACGTGCAGGAGGTCGCCTCCGAAGAAGGTGAGGTCGTTGAAGAACTGGGTGAATCCGGACAACATGTCAGTTGGTCCTTTCGTTCGGGTTACCTTGATCGCGCCGTTTTCGGTGCGACATCAGACTCGCCCATTTGACCAACCCCGCGCTGGCGCCGACGTCCATTTTCCCAGCTAGATCGGCATATTCCGACTCTCCGGTCCGGACGGATCCGGCGCAGAACGGTCGGCAACACGCGTCGCAGACGTGTCGGAGATACGCGGCGGGCGGGGTGGTGGCTTCCCCGCGCGGCGGGTGCCGGTCCCCAGAGACCCAGAGACCCAAGACGCAGAATGACCCCCTACCCGTACAGGTAGGGGGTCATTCTCTGCGGTGGCGGAGGGATTTGAACCCTCGGTACGGGGTTACCGCACACAGCATTTCGAGTGCTGCACCTTCGGCCGCTCGGACACGCCACCGCGGAAGACTGTACCGCAGGACGCGCTCAGGCCTAAATTGACCGGTCAGAGGGCCCTTCGAGACGCTTCGCTCCTCAGGGAACGGGGGACGTCGCGCTCCTCAGGGAACGGGGAACGTCGCGCTCCTCAAGGAACGGGGAACGTCGCGTTCCTCAGGGGGCCGGCGACCGAAGGGAGCCGAGCAACTAGTCGTTGCCGGTCAGCTTGTCCTTGAGGCCATCGACCTTGCCCTTGACCTTGTCGGCAGCTTCGGTGACCTTCTGCTTGCCTTGTGCGACGCCCTGGTCGCCGCGGCCCTCGTCCTTGAGATCCTTGTTGTCGGTGAGGTCGCCGGCAGCTTCTTTACCGCGCCCCTTCAACTCTTCGGCCTTGTTCTTGGCGTCGTCTGCAACTCCCATGAACTGCCTCCTCTGATCTGCCCGGGACCGTGTTGTCGCCGGGTTCACGAGCACCTCCCACCGTGCCACGGATGGTCGATACCGGCCAGCATCACTGGTCAGCGCGTGGACGACGACAGATGCGAGCTCGCTGCGCATTCGCGCACGTCGCGACGTGCGCAGACTGGCGGCGGGTGCGCGGGAAGGATTCGTCACAATCATCCGAGGCGCGTGATTCAGCTCCCGCTGATCTTGGCCTTCAGCTCATCGAGCTTGTCTTTCGCCGTGGAGAGGGCATCCTGCACCTTCTCGTTCTCCGCGAACTCGTTGAATTTGTCCTTGGCCGTGCTGACAGCGTCCTGCACCGTGTCGCTCTCGGCGAACTCGTTGATCTTTTCCTTGACGGTCTCGAGTGCCTCGGTGACCTTGTCGCTGGGTTCGGACATGTCAGTCTCCTCGTGGATTCGGGCGAACGCGGCGGGCACCGCGCCCATGTCCCCAATCTGCCAGAGCATGGGCGCAGACGGACCCTGAGTTCCACCCTGATTCTTGCGACCCGCAGACCCGGGGTCAGTCCGCGCGGCGCACCGTGAAGAAGTCGATCATCAACGCCTGGCAGTCCGGTTCGAGGATGCCGCCGACCACCTGCGGACGATGAGAGAGCCGTGGATCGCGGACCACATCCCAGAGCGATCCCACCGCACCCGTCTTGGGCTCCCACGCCCCGAATATGAGCGCGCCCACCCGGGACAGTGTGATCGCCCCGGCGCACATCGTGCACGGTTCGACGGTCACCGCGATGGTGCAGCCGGGCAACCGCCAACCGTCACCGAAACGCCGTGCAGCCGCG